>NZ_JAWOUN010000001.1:0-695901 GCF_033339395.1 Vibrio sp. 397
GGTCTTAATCTCGGCGATACCGAAGTTGGAGATTTGGGCACCCTAGAATACAACACGGGAAGCGGTTGGGTTGCAGTACCAAACGATGGCGTAGTAACGGTGCCAGCGGGGCAAACTGAGTTTGATGTGCGTATCGCTTCCATTGATGATGCGGTGTACGAAGGCCCAGAAGATTTCAGTGTGACAGTAACCGGCATTGGCGCAGTACAAGGCAGCGATACGGGGACGGCGACGATCGTGGACGATGGCACTGGGCCAGGCCCCGATCCGGATGATGACCGCCCGAATGTGACTATTTCAGATGCTGGCACCATCAATGAGGGTGAGACAGCTAACTTCAAAGTGACGTTGTCGAATGCCTCCGAGTCCACTGTTCAAGTCGAGCTAGGCCTGAACTTGGGCGATACCGAAGCCGGTGACTTAGGTACCTTGGAATACAACACAGGCTCCGGTTGGGTTGCAGTGCCAAACGATGGCGTAGTAACGGTGCCAGCGGGGCAAACCGAGTTTGATGTGCGTATCGCTTCCATTGATGACGCCGTTTATGAAGGTCCTGAAGATTTCAGTGTGACAGTGACTGGCATTGGTGCAGTGCAAGGCAGCGATACGGGGACGGCGACGATCGTGGACGACGGCAGTGGTCCGGGCCCTGATCCGGATGATGACCGTCCAAGCGTGACTATTTCAGACGCTGGTACGATTAATGAGGGTGAGACAGCGAACTTCAAAGTGACGCTGTCGAATGCCTCCGAGTCCACTGTTCAAGTCGAGCTAGGCCTGAACTTGGGCGATACCGAAGCCGGTGACTTAGGTACCTTTGAATACAACACAGGCTCCGGTTGGGTTGCAGTGCCAAACGATGGCGTAGTAACGGTGCCAGCAGGGCAAACTGAGTTTGATGTGCGTATTGCTTCCATTGATGACGCGGTGTACGAAGGCCCAGAAGATTTCAGCGTGACGGTGACTGGCATTGGGGCGGTGCAAGGTAGCGATACCGGTACGGCAACGATAGTGGATGACGGCACGGGTCCAGGACCTGATCCGGATGATGACCGTCCAAGCGTGACTATTTCAGATGCTGGCACCATTAATGAGGGTGATACAGCGAACTTCAAAGTGACGCTATCGAACGCCTCTGAAGCGGAAACGCAAGTAGAGTTGGGTCTTAATCTCGGCGATACCGAAGTCGGTGACTTAGGCACCTTAGAATACAACACAGGCTCCGGTTGGGTTGCAGTGCCAAACGATGGCGTGGTAACGGTGCCAGCGGGGCAAACCGAATTTGATGTGCGTATTGCTTCCATTGATGACGCGGTGTACGAAGGCCCAGAAGATTTCAGCGTGACGGTGACTGGCATTGGGGCGGTGCAAGGTAGCGATACCGGTACGGCAACGATAGTGGATGACGGCACGGGTCCAGGACCTGATCCGGATGATGACCGTCCAAGCGTGACTATTTCAGATGCTGGCACCATTAATGAGGGTGATACAGCGAACTTCAAAGTGACGCTATCGAACGCCTCTGAAGCGGAAACGCAAGTAGAGTTGGGTCTTAATCTCGGCGATACCGAAGTCGGTGACTTAGGCACCTTAGAATACAACACCGGAAGCGGTTGGGTGACCGTACCAAACGATGGCGTAGTAACGGTGCCAGCGGGGCAAACCGAGTTTGATGTGCGCATTGCTTCCATTGATGACGCGGTGTACGAAGGCCCTGAAGATTTCAGTGTGACGGTGACTGGCATTGGCGCAGTGCAAGGCAGCGATACGGGGACGGCAACGATAGTGGATGACGGTACGGGTCCAGGACCTGATCCGGATGATGACCGTCCAAGCGTGACTATTACCGATGCTGGCACCATCAATGAGGGGGATACAGCCAATTTCAAAGTGACGCTGTCGAACGCCTCCGAGTCCAATGTTCAGGTCGAGCTAGGCCTGAACTTAGGTGACACCGAAACCGGTGACTTAGGTACCTTAGAATACAACACAGGCTCCGGTTGGGTTGCAGTGCCAAACGATGGCGTAGTAACGGTGCCAGCTGGGCAAACTGAGTTTGATGTGCGCATCGCTTCTATTGATGATGCTGTTTATGAAGGTCCAGAAGATTTCAGTGTCACGGTGACTGGCATTGGCGCAGTGCAAGGCAGCGATACAGGTACGGCGACGATTGTGGATGACGGCAGTGGTCCAGGTCCTGATCCGGATGATGACCGCCCGAATGTGACTATTTCAGACGCTGGCACCATCAATGAGGGTGAGACAGCGAACTTCAAAGTGACGCTATCGAACGCCTCTGAAGCGGAAACGCAAGTAGAGTTGGGTCTTAATCTCGGCGATACCGAAGTCGGTGACTTAGGCACCTTAGAATACAACACAGGCTCCGGTTGGGTTGCAGTGCCAAACGATGGCGTGGTGACGGTGCCAGCAGGGCAAACTGAGTTTGATGTGCGCATCGCTTCCATTGATGACGCTGTTTATGAAGGCCCTGAAGATTTCAGCGTGACGGTGACTGGCATTGGGGCGGTGCAAGGCAGCGATACGGGTACGGCGACGATCGTGGACGACGGCACGGGTCCGGGCCCTGATCCGGATGATGACCGTCCAAGCGTGACTATTTCAGATGCTGGCACCATTAATGAGGGTGAGACTGCGAACTTCAAAGTGACGCTATCGAATGCCTCCGAGTCTACAGTACAAGTCGAGCTAGGCCTCAACTTGGGTGACACCGAAGTTGGAGACTTAGGTACCTTAGAATACAACACCGGAAGTGGTTGGGTGACAGTGACAAACGATGGCATTGTGACCGTTCCTGCTGGGCAAACTGAGTTTGATGTGCGTATCGCTTCCATTGATGACGCCGTTTATGAAGGCCCTGAAGATTTCAGTGTGACGGTGACCGGCATTGGGGCGGTGCAAGGCAGCGATACCGGTACGGCAACGATTATTGATAATGATGCTCCTCCTTCTATTTCAAATGTTGTGAATGCAGTTGTTTCGGAAGAAGGTTTAGCTAATGGTATCCCTGATAATACAGGATCACCTTCAGACACTACTAACTCCGCAAGTTTCTCAGGAACATTCACAGTTGCCGATCCAGACACGGCGAATGTTTCAGTGGTATTGGCAGGCCCTAACAACCTAACATCAGGAGGGGAGCCTATATCGTGGACGTGGGACAACAGTACTCAAACGCTGACTGCGAAAACTGCTCACCTGAGCGTTGTTGCTACTGTTGTGCTGAGCGAGCCTTCAGCTTCAGGTCAAGGCTCTTGGGACTATACTATTACTCTGTTTGAGCCACTTGATCATCCTGTTAATGATGTGGAAGACATCATCAACTTTGATTTACAGATTTCTGTAAGTGATGGACAAACAACAACATCTCAAAGCTTAAATGTGGCCGTTGAAGATGATTGCCCATACGTGCCTGTGGTTGTTCAACCCGTCGACGTGTCGCTTACTGGTGCACCTAACGTTCTGACAGGGCGCATAGATTTTGCAGGAAGTGAGGCAGATGCAACCAGTCGAACATTTGGGGACGTTGTTGTGACTGCAAACGGTTTTGTGTCTGACGAATCTGTGATGCTGGGAACAGCTGAAATCAATCAATCATCAGAAGGGATTGGCGTTAAAAGTTCTGGTAACAATGGCTTCCAATTAGAAAACGAAGTCGATTATCGATTCGCGGGTAATGAGGGTGTATCAGAGCAGTTAATCATAGACTTAGGCAATAAAGTTGCTTACGGAGCAGAAATAGAATTTGAGAAAATGTTTGGTGGTGAACTTGAGAAAGGAATCGCATCTTTTTATAGAGATGGTGTATTAATTGCTCAGCAATCGTTCAGCTCTGACGCAAGCAGTGGTGATTACGCGGCAAATTTCAATGTTCAACAGGGAGGCTTTGATAAAATCATCCTCGAGGCAACCAGTAATGGCAATGGCCCGGATACTGAAGACAACAGTGACTTTACCGTTAAATCAATAACCTTTACAGGTGCGTACTCTGGCGTGCCAATTGCTAGTGCGGATGGGAACCTCGGTGCTGTATATGGAGCTGATGGCCCTGGTTCTATAGTCTTAAATGGAGGTGAGGCTGGTTTAGAGACTCTAGATGGTAAAGACGTGTTGATATACGTCGATCCACAAAACTCTAATAGGCTGATTGCAGAGGCTGATGGAGAGCTTGCATTCGAAGTTCAACTTACACCTAGCACTGGAAAGTGGGAGTTCTTCCAATACTTGCCCCTGACCTCACCTTATGGCGATGGGGATATCGATTTTAACTACACGATTACTGATAATGATGGTGACAGTAAAACGGGGTACTTTTCTGTCAACCCTTACGCCCCACCAATTGTAGAAGGTGTAACACTAAACGTTTCTGAGGAAGGCTTAAGCAACGCCATTGCTGATGACTCTGCTCTAAACGGCTTTGATGACACAACTGACTCGAGTACTGATGTAGAACAATTGACGCTGGGTCAAACCGTTGATTCTGTTACGCTCAGTGAACCATCTACAGCTCTTACTAGTAACGGGATCTCTGTAACGTGGACGTTATCAAATAACGACCAAATGCTTATCGGTTCAGCGAACGGTGAAGAGGTTATCAAAATATCAGTCAATGATACTGGAGTGGTATCTACGGAGCTTCTTGGTCCGATTGATCACTCCAACCCATCTGGAGAAGACACCTTAAATATTGAGGTGCCTGTGCTTGTCTCGAATGCTCGTGGTCTCACTAACTCAACAACGGTCAACGTTATTGTGGAAGATGACTCACCAGATTCTGCATCTATTATTCACGATGTAGTTGCAGAAACTAAAGAAAGTGCCAACGTTCAGCTCATAATGGATGTCTCGGGTTCTATGCGAACGGATAATCGCTTGCAGATAATGAAAGATTCGGCAACTCAGTTATTGAATCAATATGAGTCTATCGGTCAAACGCGAGTTCAAATTATTACTTATAGCAGTACAGCATCCACTTACGCTATAGGTGCTGCGACGTGGCTGACGGTCGAGGAGGCCAAAGCGTATATTGAGACGCTAACTGCGGGTGGCGCGACTAACTATAACAACGCGCTAAATGAAGCAAAACAGTCATGGGATGATGTAGGTAAGTTAACCAGTGCGTCGAATGTTAGTTACTTCTTGTCAGATGGTCAGCCAAACCCTGCGTCATCATTTATAAACGACGCTCGCGAGCAGAGTTGGATTGATCACCTAACCGATCCTGATAATCAGATAACAGCCCTAGCGTATGGTATGGGCGTTAATCTTATGCCGGAGCAATTAGATCGCGTAGCATATGATGGCTTTTTGAATCAAGACCTTGATGGTGTTGTGGTTCCTGACGTAACTCAATTACCTCCGGTTATGTTGCAGTCAGTGATTCAACCTGTTGGGGGGAACTTGATGTATACCACTTCTCCAGATACAGGTATTGGGGCAGATGGTGGTTATATTAGCGAAATAGAACATGACGGTGTCACTTATTCGTTTGATGGTACAGACCTAATAGTAACTGACAATAACGATGGTATTTCGCATGCATTTGACGACACAACGATGCAGCTTACTATCTATATCGACAGCAAACATACTCTGGAAATCGACTTAAACGATGGTGCGTATGCATTTTATGGTGCGGTGGGTGATACAGTTGAAACGTTAGACTTCGATTATGTATTGACGGATAACGATGGTGATCAAAGTGAGAACACCCTGCAATTCGTTATTGATGAAAACGGAGGAGTAAATGCTTCAAGTAATGGCTCTGCAAATATTATTGAAGCTGAAGTGGACGTAAGTCATGACATCTTGATCGGTAATGATAACGAGGCAGATGTCTTTAAATGGGTCAACGACTCCTTGGATACAGGAACAGATCTAATTAGAGGTTTTGAGAGAGATTTGGACACCTTAGATCTGAGTGAAGTCGTTGAAGATGCAGGGCACAATACGATAGAAGAACTTCTCAATAGTATTGACTTGAACATTGATGGCGATGACTTATCTCTAGAAATAACCCATAACGATGGAAACTCAATTCAAACTATCGTAATAGAAAACGGGGCGACAGAGTTTAGTGATTTAATCGTGGGAAATGCGGACTTTGAGAGAGATGTGTTATCCGCACTAACTAAGGTTAACTTAGAGCCATAATGAAAAAGGGCCAGTAGGCCCTTTTCTTCTGCTTTGTCTTACTTATTCGTAGCCTAAAGCACTTTACATGCAAAACCTTTTAAGTAGAAACCTTCTGGATATGCTGTATCGGTTGGGTGGTCAGCGGCTTGTTCAAAGCGCTCCACAAACTTTACTTGGCGGTTAGCGTCTACGGCTGCATCAGCGATGATTTTCTGGAACAGAACTTGATCCATCAAGCCAGAGCACGAGTAGGTCAGTAGCGTGCCGCCCGGTTTTAGAATTTGCATTGCAAGCATGTTGATGTCTTTGTAACCACGACATGCGCCGTTTAGTTGTGCTTTGCTCTCTGCGAACTTCGGTGGGTCCATAATAACCACATCGAACTGAGTTCCTTGATCACGATACTCACGAAGTAGCTTAAACACGTCTGCATTTAGGAACACGGCACGCTTCTTCGAAATATCAAACTCGTTTAGTTCTGCGTTGAATTTTGCGGTATCTAAAGCAGGTTGCGACACGTCAGCGTTAATCACACGCTTTGCATCACCTTTTAGAGCGTAAAGTCCGAAGCCACCTGTGTAAGAGAAGCAGTTAAGAACTTCTTTGCCTTTCATATATTTCATCGCTTGCTGGCGACTATCACGTTGATCTAGGTAGAAACCTGTTTTGTGTCCGCCAACGATATCTACACTAATCTTTACGCCATTTTCTTCGATGACGACTGATTTAGGTGGCTCTTCGCCGTGCAAGACGCCCGTGATCTCTTTTAAACCTTCTTTTTTACGAACGGCCACGTCAGAGCGCTCGTACACATTACAATCAGGGAAGCACTCAACCAGAGCGTCAACAATAGCCTGCTTATTGTGTTCTGCGCCAGCACTGAGAAGTTGGCACACAAAGAAATTTTGGTAACGGTCGATCGTAACGCCAGGTAAGCCGTCAGACTCTGCTGCGATAAGGCGATAACCCGTAAGGCCATCACGTTTGATAATGTCTTCACGAAGAAGTTGTGCGTCTTTAAGTCGTTTAACGAAAAACGCGGTGTCGATTTCTTCTTTATCAAAACTCCAAATACGAGCACGAATTTGTGAAGCTGGCGAATATGCCGCCTTAGCTAGCCATTTACCGTCGTGAGTGAATACATCAACCGTTTCGCCAAGAGCAGGTTCGCCCTCAACTTTGTTGATGCCTCGAGAGAAGATCCAAGGGTGCTTGCGCTTGACCGATTTCTCACGACCTTTAACCAAATAGATAGCAGCTGTCATTTCATTAGCTCTTGTTGAATTTTGAAAGGGGCGTATTGTCCGGGATGTAAATGGTAAAAGCAATATCCCTCGGCAATCCAGTACATTGTAGTGACTTTTAAATACAAAAAAGGTCACTAAAGTGACCCTTTTATTGAATTTGCTGTAATAGATTCCGTTGCTATGCTTTAAGTCCAGTAAGTAGTGCTTCCATTGTGTCGCTTTGCTTACGCAGTTGATCTACGTTTTGTGAAGTCGTGCTTATCATATTGCACACGTTATCTGCTTGAACTCGAATTTCTTCAACGCTTGAGGCGATATTGTCCGCGACTACACCTTGCTCTTCAGCTGCTGTTGCAATTTGAATGCTACTGTCGGAGATAGTTTGATTTTTATCTGCCAAAGAGCCGATTTCGTGATTCACTTCCGTCATGAGGTTTTGTCCCTCATTTGCGTTATTAACTGTCACTTCCATCAGCTTAGTAAGTGACTGACTGTTACGCTGTAACGATTCAATCATCGTTTGGATTTCAACTGTCGCTTGCTGAGTGCGTCCCGCAAGAGCGCGAACCTCATCCGCAACGACCGCAAATCCACGACCTTGTTCTCCAGCACGTGCAGCTTCAATAGCCGCGTTCAGAGCAAGTAGGTTGGTTTGCTCGGAGATCCCATTGATGGTTGTCACGACTTCATCAATTTGTGCTGCATTGGCATCTAACTCGGCAACGGCTTGAGACGCAGATTGAATCTCATTAGAAAGGTTCGAAATCGAGTGAAGCGTATTCTCAACTTTCACTTGTCCAGACTGAGCCACGTTTCGCGCATCATCGGTTTGCGTGCTTGAATCGTGAGCTAGTGTCGCGACTTCTCGAATCGTTGATGCCATCTGTTCAGTTGCACTCGCAAGAGAGTTGAGGTGTTCCTGCTGAGTCGCTGAAATATCTGAACTGTGATGAATCGATTGATTCAGGTCTGAGCTAATTTGTTGCATTAACGCCACAGACTCTTGAATCGACAGCACCATTTGTTGCTCTCGTTCTGCAACTTTGTCTATCGTAATAGCAATTTCACTAAACTCGTCGCGAACAGGGAAGAAGTTCATTCTCGCAGTTAAGTCGCCACCCGCAAGAGTGTTTAATGCTTTGTTCATCGTGAACATCGCGCCGCCAATAAACGTCATGATGTAGTAAACGCCAAGAGCGAGAATAAACAAGCTCACACAGATAATGCTTACTTGAGTCGTTGATAGGGCAGCCCATAAAGAAAGTTCATGGTTCGCAACCAAACTGTACGTACCATTTAAAACAGACACGGATTGCGAACCAGAGCCAATAGAAACGGTTTCTGAACCAGCGATGAGGCTTGCTACTTGAGATTGAGAAAGGTTGCCTGCCTCTATCAGACCTTTCATAAGCATGAGCTCTTCTTGGTACATACTTGAGATCAGTGTATTAGCCGCGCTATTAAGGACGAGAGTGAGAATGACTAAAGCAAGAAGAGGGAGAACGAAGAGCAAATAGAACTTTTCTTGAATCTTTAAGTGAATGAGATACTTATCAATCCAGCGGAATGGAATTTCTTTCATAATTATAATAACCGTGCAAAAACCCACTATCCTTAGTGGGGTGAATAGACGCAAAGAATATATCACTCAGTAAAAAGAAGCGGTACAAAGATGAACGTAAAGTGTGAGAGATTTATAGTAAAAGGTCACGTTCAAGGCGTCGGCTTTCGTTACCATACTTCCCATCAAGGATTGAAGCTAGGGTTAACAGGTTATGCGAAGAACCTAAACAATGGTGATGTTGAAGTGATGGCGTGTGGAACAGACGCGCAAATAGTTGCGTTTTCGGAATGGTTACAAGAAGGACCGCGAACGGCAACAGTAGAGCATGTGATGCAGGAGCCTGCGTCGTATAAGCCGTTACGCGGTTTTAAAATTTTATGAATCTACAAGCATTTAGCTGGCTTTGGTAGGCCGGCTAATTTGGTTGCTTGTTTGGCTGGTCCCTTTTTAAACAGCTTGAATAGATACTTACTGTTACCTTTTTCCGGGCCGTGCGCTTTTTCCATCGCTTTCACAAGCATACGCACTGCAGGGGAGGTATTAAACTCTTCATAAAAGTCTCGCACAAAATGCACAACTTCCAAATGAGCATCCGTAAGCTCGATGTCTTCTTCTTTTGCTAAAAGCTCAATCATACCTTCTTCCCATTGAGTATGATCCAATAAGTAGCCTTGAGCATCCGTTTCAATTTCTTTGCCGTTGTAAACGAACATAACGTTTTATCCGTTAAGTAAACATGGATGTTTATAGATTAGCGACAGCCGAGAATGTTCTCAACAAAAGAATCTCGAAGTCGTATCGAGCGAATCAAAAGCGTACAAAATGGTGAGTGCTTTTTGACAGAGCTAGGCACTTTGATATAAATGCTCTTTTATTCAAATAAATAGGAAACTATTCAGTTTGTTAGAAATTTTACGGGGTGAGTACCAACGAAATTGCATGGATACCCAGGCTTATTCGTTTTTGTTTTGGTTTTTTCTTGGCTACTTGTCTGATTATGGGATTTTATGGGTGAATGAATAGCTTAAACGTTGTGTTTGTTTTCATAGACCGATATTCTCATTGGATTAATGAAAGCCTGTATTCAGGTTAGAAACAACAATGATGACAAGGAGTTAGTCATGTCGAAACAACGTTACATTGAGATTAATGACAATGTAAAATCCACTTGGTCCATCGAGCGTATTTGGCAACTTGCAGAATCCTTACCTGTAGAAGAAATTTCGATTGATGATATCAAAGGCCCAAATGAAGTGACTTGGTTTAGTCATGAAGGGCCACAGCCAACCTGCCGTGAAATTGCAAAACATTGCCAACGAATCAACAATGCTGATTTGTCGTATCCGGTAATCTTAACCAGTGACTATCGTGTTTTTGACGGTATGCACCGAATCGCCAAGCAAATCATGTTAGGAGAGGAAACGATCAAAGTGAGACGCTTTAGAGAAAATCCAGAAGCTGACGAAGTTATCGAGTTGTCAGTAGAGCAGGCGTAATACACTGAATTGCACACAAAGAAAAAGCCCGAAGGAATTACCTTCGGGCTTTTTGATTCTACTTAACGAGAAACGATTAATCGTCGTTCATGATGCCTAGAATGCTTAGTAGGCTGATGAAGATGTTGTAGATTGATACATACAAAGTTACTGTCGCAGAGATATAGTTTGTTTCACCGCCACGAATAATGCTTTGTGTTGTCATCAGGATCGCCATAGTAGAGAAAATGATAAACAAGCTGCTCAACGCCAAGTGTAAAAGTGTTGATTGAATAAAGAAGCTTGCAATCATGCCCACAACCAGCACAACAAATAGTGATAGCATTAAGCCACCCATCATCGATAGGTCACGTTTCGTTGTTAGTGCGTATGCCGATGCTGCCATGAAAGATAGTGCCGTACCACCGAGTGCGGTTAATACGATATCGCCCATGCCGGCACCGATGTACATGTTTAGAATAGGGCCAACGGTGTAACCTAAGAAGCCAGTAAATAGGAACGTAAACACAAGGCCAAGACTGTTGTTACGGTTTTTTTCTGTTAAGAATAATAGGCCGTAGAAACCAACCAGCATTAGGATGATACCTGGATGTGGAAGGTTAAATGCCATTGCAACGCCAGCAACGACTGCCGACCATAAAAGTGTCATTGAAAGTAGAGCGTAAGTATTGCGCAATACTTTGTTCGTTTGTAGAGCACTTTCTTGAGTTGAAGTGCGGGTAAACATTGGACTGTTCATAATCTTCCTCGATAAGAGACTTTCTTTTAAGTACATTTATGGGATTGAAAGTTCAAAAAATCAAGCCCTAACCATACGTAACTTAGATAAAATAATAATAGAAATAAGATGTTATGTATTTGGCAACTTGTAACACAATATTACTGCCTAGCATAGCTATGTTGATTCTTACACAGATTTTTGAATTTAGTAACAAAAAGCACTGACTTCATAGAAACCAGTGCTTTTTTATGTCGATTCGGCTAAATCTTAGTGGTGTAAGATTTGCGCTAGGAAGTTTTGGGTCCTATCCGATTGAGGATTCTCAAAGAAGTCGACCGGGTTGTTTTCTTCGATGATCTCTCCTGCGTCCATGAATATCACGCGATCGGCAACCTCTTTAGCAAAGCCCATTTCATGTGTCACACAAAGCATAGTCATGCCTTCCTCGGCGAGTTCGACCATTACATCCAGTACTTCGCGAACCATTTCCGGGTCGAGTGCAGATGTTGGCTCATCAAAAAGCATGACTTTAGGGTTCATACACAAAGAGCGAGCAATCGCCACACGTTGTTGCTGGCCACCAGACAGCTGACCGGGATACTTCTCCGCTTGGTCTGGAATTTTTACACGTTCCAGATATTTCATCGCAACTGCTTCTGCCTCATCTTTTGGCATCTTCTTCACCCAGATAGGCGCGAGCGTACAGTTTTCCAGTACGGTTAAATGAGGGAAGAGATTAAAGTGTTGAAAGCACATGCCCACTTCTCGGCGTACTGCTTCAATGTTCTTTAAGTCTTCAGTTAATTCCGTACCAGAGACGTAAATGCTGCCTGCTTGGTGTTCTTCAAGGCGGTTAATACAGCGAATCATCGTTGATTTTCCCGACCCAGATGGGCCACAGATAACGATTTTCTCGCCGCGCTTAACGTCGAGGTTAATATTTTTTAGTACGTGAAACTCACCATACCATTTATTCATGTCCTTCAATTGGATCATGTAGTCTTGTTGTTGCGTCATAATACGTCCTTGATCTTGATGAGTTATCGTTTGTGACCGGTATGAAGTTTGTTTTCAAGCCATATCGAATAGCGCGACATGCCAAAACAAAATACCCAAAACACTAACGCGACAAATACATAACTTTCTGTAGCAAAACCTAACCATTCAGGGTCGGTGTTTGCTGCTTGCCCTATACCGAGTACGTCAAACATGCCAATGATGAGTACCAAACTGGTGTCTTTAAACAAACCGATGAAGGTGTTCACGATAGAAGGAATAGTAATCTTTAGCGCCTGTGGCAAGATAATCAGCCCAGTCTTTTTCCAGTAACTTAACCCAAGCGCATCAGCGGCTTCATATTGACCTTTCGGAATGGCTTGTAGACCACCGCGTACCACTTCTGCCATGTAAGCGGAGGCAAACATAACCACACCTATAAGGGCGCGAATCAGTTTATCTGTCTCTGAGCCTTCAGACATAAACAATGGAAGCATAACCGAAGCCATGAACAAAACCGTAATCAGAGGAACGCCACGCCAAACTTCAATGTAGACGGTACAAATGCTGCGAATGATCGGCATCTCTGAACGTCTACCAAGCGCAAGCACCACACCAATTGGCAATGAAACTACGATACCAACTAACGCAATAATGAGCGTAACGAGTAGTCCACCCCACTTGTGTGTATCGACCACTTCTAGTCCAAAGACACCACCGTATAAAAGTCCAGCGATGATGAATGGGTAGATGTTTACGAAGAAAAGCCAAATCCACATCCGTTTCGGTGTCTTCTCATACGCGAGTAAAACAGTAAATATGGCTAATGTGATATAGAACAGGCGAGGGCGCCATAGTTCGGACTCTGGATAAAAACCATACATGAACTGCTCCCAGCGCACGCTGATAAATACCCAGCAAGCACCATCTCGGCTACAGTCGTCACGCGTTGAGCCAATCCAGTCTGCGTTAATAAACGCCCAATCCACGATATACCATATTGCAGTTACGACAATATACGCAAGAATGACAGTAACAATGGAATTGATAGGGCCATTAAATAGATTTTTCCGCATCCAACCAACGAAGCCTACAGTATTGGCGGGTGGTGGGAGATCCGGTTGAAATTGATGAGTACTCATATTATCTCTCCACCAGCGCGACTTTACGGTTATACAAGTTCATTAATGCAGACGTAATCAGACTTAATGTCAAGTACACGCCCATCGTCATCGCAATGATCTCAATCGCTTGTCCCGTTTGGTTCAGGGTAGTACCAGCAAACACAGAGACAAGATCTGGGTAACCAATCGCCATCGCTAACGATGAGTTTTTGGTGAGGTTGAGATATTGACTGGTTAAAGGTGGAATAATAATTCGTAACGCTTGAGGAATGACAACAAGCTTTAAAGTTTTCGAGCGTGGTAAGCCTAGCGACATCGCTGCTTCGGTTTGACCATGGCTAACCGCATTAATACCAGAGCGCACAATCTCAGCAATGAAAGAAGCTGTATAAACACTCAATGCCAAAAGTAGCGCAGCCAATTCAGGAATAATGCTAATACCACCTCGGAAGTTAAACCCTTTTAGTTCAGGATAATTCAGTGAAATTGGCATACCAGCAAGGAAGTACACAACCAATGGAAGGCCAACAACTAAACCCAAAACTATTCTTCCCATTGGGGTTTGTTGCCCGGTGAGACGTTGCTTATTATTCGCCCATACATTAATTAATAAGCTTGCGATTACCCCGAAGATTAACGCGGCAATAACGTAGCTACTGCCGGGTTCCATAGTCGGTGCAGGGAAATATAAGCCACGAACGTTCAGGAAAATAGCTTCACCAAGACTTAAGCTTTGGCGTGGTGAGGGTAATGCTTGAAGAACAGCGAAATACCAGAAGAATATTTGCAGAAGAAGGGGGATATTTCGGAAAGTTTCGATATAAACTGCCGCTAAACGACTAACTAACCAGTTAGAAGAAAGGCGGGCAACCCCCATGGTAAAGCCAATCACAGTAGCCAGAATAATACCTAATACGGAGACTAACGCCGTATTAAGAAGGCCGATGATAAATGTTCTACCGTAAGAGTACGTTTCATCGTATTCAATTAATGTTAACCCAATACCAAACCCGGCTTCTTGATTCAGAAAACCGAAGCCCGTTGCAATACCACGAGCATCTAAGTTATTGAGAGCGTTGTTTACAATCGTGTAAAAGAAAAATACCAGTGCAGCAATGGCAATGATCTGGAAAATAGCAGAACGAAAGGCAGGATTATAAATCAGGCTCTTGCTTCCGCTTGGTTTGGACATCGTACTTGGCGATGCATCTTGTGTCGGTTTCATACAGCGATAACCTCAAACCTTAGTTATAGATATCGGCCTGTATAACGAAGTTTCGTCCTTGCTGGCTAAAGAATAACGCTCTCATGTCTGGTGACATACGAACCTTTAAAGCCGTTCCACCAAGCGAGCGCTTTTAGCCATCCAATGAGCGATCCTTACTCATACAGTGAGATATAATCAAGAAAAAGGGCGGCATGAACCGCCCTGATTAACTCTTTCTATCGGATTGGTGGCGCGTACATAAAGCCGCCTGCATTCCATAGCGCATTAACGCCACGAGAGATTTCTAACGGCGAACCAGTACCGACTGTACGTTCGAAGCTTTCACCATAGTTACCAACTTGTTTGATAACCTGGTAGCCCCAATCGTCGCGGATACCCAACCCTTTGCCTTTAGGGCCATCAACACCGAGGATACGCTTGATGTTTGGATCTGTTGACTTCAGCATTTCATCCGCATTCTTCGAACTAATACCGTATTCTTCAGCGTTAATCATCGCAGACAATGTCCACTTAGCGATGTTAAACCATTGATCATCGCCTTGACGAACGACTGGACCTAGTGGCTCTTTAGAGATGATTTCTGGAAGAACGGCCGCAGAGGACGGATCTTTCAAATTCAAACGCAGTGCATAAAGGCCAGATTGGTCAGTTGTTAATACGTCACAGCGTCCCGCATCAAAACCTTTCGAAGTTTGCGCAGCTGTGTCGAATACCACTGGTTTGTACGCCATGCCTTGGTTGCGGAAATAATCTGCAAGGTTTAGCTCGGTTGTTGTACCTGATTGAACACATACCGACGCACCATCAAGCTCTTTAGCACTTGAGATACCAAGTTCCTTCTTCACCATAAAACCTTGACCGTCGTAGTAGTTCACACCTACGAAGTTTAGGCCCAGTGCAGTGTCACGGTGGAGAGTCCAGGTCGTGTTACGGGAAAGCACATCAATCTCACCAGATTGAAGCGCAGTGAAACGTTCTTTTGCGGTTAGGGGTACATATTTAACTTTCGTTTTATCCCCAAGAACGGCTGCAGCCAGTGCTTGGCAATATTCTACGTCGATACCTTCCCATTCGCCTTTTGAGTTAGGGTTAGAGAAACCAGGTAGACCGGTACTTACGCCACAAGTAAGAAAGCCTTGTTTTGTGACTTTGTCCAGAGTAGTGTCTGCTGCTTGAGCTGATGTTGCCATCATCGCAGTAGAAGCCGCTACGACGGAAGCAAGAACTGTGAGTTTATTTGCCATTTGTATCCTTCCTGTATGATCCATGTTTAATCAGGAGTGACCTGAAATAACGTGTCCAATTCGTTAGAGTTATCGTCCTACGTGATTGATTTTCGAAGAAACGGCATTCGATAGATCAACCAGTTATAAGCGTAGGAAAGGATCTGTTAATTCTCAAATATATAATTTAAATGAAGTTTTGAGAGAACTTACAAAGTGCCTTGAGATTTAGAATGACGAAATGTTAATTGTTTGTAAATAGTGCAATTCATGGACAATTTGGTGCATCAGAACAATCAATAGAAGAGTGAACAATACAAAAGAATAAAAAGTTGTTATTAAAACTGTCATTAGCTGAGCAAGGTGAAGTTCAGTAAAAATTCAAACAAAAATTATTTGTGATGCCGAAACAGGGTGATGAGCTTGCCCCATTTTTGGTAGCATGGTCTACAACAGCTAATTAGAGTAATCATGGATTGAAATGCGATATTTTCCTCTGTTCTTAGATTTAATTAATAAACCCGTTCTCGTCGTGGGTGGCGGTGAGGTGGCAAGCCGAAAGGTGGAAGCGTTGCTAAAGGCTGGGGCGGATGTGACTATCGTTTCTCCGACGTTGGTTGATTTTCTGTCTAAGCTTGCTTCTGAGCATCAACTACGCTGGGTACAACGTTTCTATTCGAGTGACATTGTCACTAAAAGCTTTGTTCAAGTGTGGGCGACGACAGACAATCCTGAGCTAAATCACCAAGTGTACAAAGATGCCAAAGAGCTAGGCATCTTGGTTAACGTTGTGGATGATAAGCCTTATTGTGATTTCATCACGCCGTCTATGATTAATCGTGGCCGCATCCAAATCGCTATCTCTAGTGGTGGAGCTTCGCCAGTTTTAATTCGAAACATCCGTGAAAAACTTGAATCGATACTGCCACAAAACATGGGGTTGATGGCGGATTTTGCTAACTCAAAGCGAAACTCAATTAAAGAGGCGCTGCCTAGTGTCGATTTACGCCGCAAGTTTTGGGAGCAATTCTTCTCGAATCCCGAGGTGGAAAACGCGCGAGATAATCGTGAGTTAGAAGCAATTTACCAAGCGACCATGGCAACACCCTTAGATGAAAAGGGAAGTTGTACTTGGGTTCATGTTGGGAAAGATGTTGAGATGTTGCCAATAAAAGCCGTACGCTATATGCAACAAGCGGAGCTGGCTCTGTACTCAACTCGATGTGAAGCGAATGTGTTAGAACTAATACGAAGAGATGCAGAAAGAGAAGCTTTCTCGAGCGCTGCTGAGCTTTCGGATATGCTGGCCAAGGCTAAAGCTGAAAAGCTTCGAATTTGCGTGTTCATACCACAAGGAACGAGCGAATTCGTATTGCTGCAAGGGCAGGACTTAGTTATCTAGCAATGCCAAATGCTAAAAGTAGATACGTAGTTCGTTACACTAAAGCCAATAAAAAACGCCAGCGGATTATGCGCTGGCGTTTTTATTTACTTCTCAGATTGATTAATCACGGAAGTTGTTAAACTGGAATGGGATATCCATCTCTGCTTCACGAATCGCTGCCATTGTCGCTTGCAGGTCGTCGCGTTTCTTACCGGTAACACGTACTTTGTCGCCTTGAATAGAAGCTTGTACTTTTAACTTTGCGTCTTTGATAAGTTTCACTACTTTTTTCGCCGTTGGAGTATCAATACCTTGGCGGAAAAGCAGAGTTTGGTGCCAGTTTTTACCAGTAACGTCTGGGTCTTGTGCATCCATTGCGTTCGCGTCAATGTTACGCTTCGCTAAGTGGCCGCGTAAAATGTCGCGCATTTGCTTAAGTTGGAAGTCACCTTCCGCAGACATTTTTACGTTTTCTTCTACTAGCTCAAAGCTCGCATTTACGTTGCGGAAATCGAAACGAGTAGACAATTCACGGTTAGCATTATCAACGGCGTTACGTAGTTCAACCGTATCGATTTCAGAAACAATATCAAACGATGGCATGAAGATTCCTTGATTATTTTGTTATAGGGACTTTCGGGACTTAACAGCGCTTGCCAGCATATCTAGCATTGTAGCAGTGTCTTCCCAACCTAGGCATGGATCTGTAATAGACTGACCATACGTTAGGTTATTGATGTCAGTCATTGGCTGATTGCCTTCAAGAATAAAGCTTTCTGCCATGATACCCGCAATACGAGTGCTGCCTGACTTAATTTGGTTACAAATGTCTTGAGCTACGTCGATTTGTTTTCTGTGTTGCTTCTGACAGTTTGCATGGCTGAAATCCACAACCAAACGTTGTGGCAATCCAAACTCAGCTAAAGCATCACATGCTTGTTTGACTGATGCTTCATCAAAGTTAGGGCCTTTTTCTCCACCGCGCAGAATAATATGACCGTAAGGGTTGCCACTTGTGCGGTAAACCGTCATTCGACCGTTCTTATCTGGCGAGTAGAAGTAATGCGATGCTTTCGATGCGCGAATTGCATCAATTGCAATTTTTACGTTGCCATTTGTGCCATTTTTGAAACCAACTGGGCAAGATAGTGCCGACGCCATTTCACGGTGAATTTGTGATTCCGTTGTGCGAGCACCAATCGCGCCCCAAGTGATCAAATCCGCGATGTATTGGCCAGTGATCATATCAAGAAACTCAGTAGCAGTCGCAAGACCAAGCTTGTTGATATCCAGTAGTAGTTTACGAGCTTTATGAAGACCAGCTTCAAGTGCGTAAGAACCATCTAGGTTAGGGTCCGTAATCAAACCTTTCCAACCAACTACTGTACGAGGCTTTTCAAAGTAAGTACGCATCACGATAAACAGTTCGTCTTTGTACTTGTCTTGGATTTCACTCAGGCGAGTGGCGTAATCAATGGCAGCTTCAGTGTCGTGAACAGAACACGGACCTACAATCGCAAGAAGGCGATCGTCTTCACCCGATAAAATGTTTTCAATCTGACGACGAGATTGAGCGATACGGTCTGCAACGTCATCCGTAATAGGATGTACACTACCTAGCTCTGCTGGGGTAGGCATTGGACCCAAAGGCTGGGTTCTCAATTCATCTGTTTTTATAGGCATGTTATAGCTTTATTCTCTATTGCGAAGGGGTAAAGATAACGGAATTACAGGCAGGAATAAACCGTTTCACGGGAATCTTCGCCAGGAAATACCGAATTGTATACAAAGGTGTAGGTATTCATTTAAATGACTTATGTATAAATGACAAAACTTGATCATTAAATCAATATATATACATTTGAATTTATAACCATTTTATCTATCTCGCTGTAAGGTAATCTAAGTAACTGCGATAAACTTCATACCTCACGGGTGACGCCGTCACTTCATGAGGGTTAAATAACTCGTGAGATCGAGCTTTTGTTAACATTTCTTTGACATCTATTTCTTTCGTTGATTAACTGGTCTGACTAGATTGGTAAGGAGACCAAAATGTTATCAGCTCTACGTCGTGCGAATTTGTATCTAAATCTGTTTGGCTTTTCGAAAGTGCCGCTGATTTGGCTTTGCCACCCTAAAATCATTGCGATAGATAGCAAGCATGTTGAGGTTCGTATCCCATTGCGCAGAAGAACGAAGAACCACCTGAATAGCATGTATTTCGGCGCTTTAGCCGTTGGCGCTGATGTTGCTGGTGGTTTTCTTGCTATGAGTAAAGCGCAAGAAAAGGGAGAAGCGATCTCGCTAGCATTTAAAGGTGTGAAAGCCGAGTTTTTAAAGCGCCCGGAAGCCGATGTGCACTTTGTTTGTAACGATGGTCATGTCATTGATGAGATGCTCGAGCACACCTTGGCAACGGGTGAACGAGTAAATCGTGACGTAAAAATTGTCGCGCTGTGTCCTAACTTACATGGTGACGAGCCAATGGCTGAATTTTCGCTTACTCTTTCGATAAAAAAAGCAGCCCAACAAAGAAAAGAGGCTGCCTAGTGGTTTGTGGCTCGTTTGTTTAAAGGCGTTGGCTTAATTGAGTTCAATCTTCTCGATAGAGACGATTTTGGAGCGATTTAAGACCACTTTCCAGCGGTAATAAACAGGCTCATCGGTGTGGTTGTCCTCTTTGACAATCACATTGAGCAAATGACGTTTCTCTACTGACTCTTTGGTTACTTGACCTTCATTTAAACGGTAAACTCGGTTTGAGCTTTTATCCATCAAGCGGATGATAGGGCGCAAACTGATGTTCAATGTTTCTCTCGTTTGTTCGTAACCACTCAAGAAAAGAGAGGTCGCCATTTCGGTTTTCTCGTGATAATGAAGAATCTGCTCTTCACGTTGAACGACGCGTTTTTTACGTATTCTTTGAATCTTATCCGGCAAGCTACTTAAGGTACGATAATCGAGCCACTCCAATTTTTTGCCAACCACTTTTTTCGTCGTTGGATCAACGTACTTCTTACGCCATTTTGGTTTGCCTTTACGGATCCATCGCCACATGGCATCGCGTAAATCATCTTTAAAGATTTCTCGTAAAGCGTAAATAAAAGACATCGCGATAATGAATGAGGCAGAAATTTCCCCCAGATAATCGCGAGCGAGAATCACGGTCGAGGTCACGACAACCATCACTAAACCGGTTGCAATACCTTTGATAGCGCGCTTAATGTTGTTACCCATCGATATGGTTTCTTCACGAAGCACGATAGGGTGTTCAATCAATCGCCTTAGCAAGCGCATTTTGTTAGATAGGCGAGTAACGTCTTCAACGACTCTTGATGAGTTGTATTTGTTGAGTTTACGATGGGCTTGCTCTTTCTCACATAGCGTGATCAGACGCTTTTTGATCGTGCCATAGTCGCCTTCACGTGGTAGATGGGCCACCAGTGACAGGAACTTTTGCTCGGTATACCAAGACAGATAGTTATCGATGTTAACGTAGTAGCGTTTTAAGTTCTCTTCATAAGGAATAGAACGCCGCAAGCGCTTTAAGATCTCAAGCGTGAGCTCGATAACTTCGTCCACTTCATCTTCCGTTACGGAGTTGTTCTCATGCTTGTTTAAACTTGCTACCGCTTTGTCTAGCGCGATAACGTATTGGTAAGCGAACAAACTCAAACTTACTCGGTATTGCTGATTCGACAGGCGTCCACGTTTGGCAAGTCGACTGTGTACTAGCGGAAGAAGGATTTCAGTACTGTAATAAGATCGTTGCTGTGTGATTGAGGTGTAATAAAATTCGGATTCACTGATGATATCGGCGTTTAAACCAAGCTCACCAGGTATAAAAAAGTAAATATCTAGGTCGACACTTTTGCTCTTTGCGAGTGCATGACTGATTTTTAATGTTATTGAGTCTTGTTTATCGACGGTGACCAAAGAAAGCTCCTGACTTTGCTAAAGCATTCTTAACTTATGCGTTCCGTTGAGCAGGTAAGTATAAGAGTGCTAAAAGAGTGACTGGGGCATATAGCTGAACGACAACAGCATAACAGAGCACTATGCTTTTCTCTCTGATTTTCTTGTTAGTTTAGGTATAATTCCACGTAAATTTAAAAAGAGACAAAATCAATGATTAAAATTGGTCAAATTAACAGCTTAGAAGTCATTAAAAAGGCTGATTTTGGCGTATTTCTGGATGGCGATGATTACGGTTCTGTTCTACTACCTAGTAAGTATGTACCAGAGGGTACTGAAATTGGTGAGCATGTAGACGTATTTCTGTACTTCGATTCAGAAAGCCAACTTGCTGCGACCATTGAAAGACCAATTGCCCAAGTGGGTGAATGGGGTTTAATGAAGATTGAGGGTGTGAATGCGACAGGTGCTTTTGTAAATTGGGGCATCAAAGAAAAGGACTTACTGATTCCTTTTAGTGAGCAACGCACTCGCTTCTCTGCCGGACAAACCATTTTAGTGTATGTTTATACCGACAAAGCGTCAGGTCGCATTGTTGGTACGACTAAGTTCAATAAATGGTTAGATAAAACTCCAGCGAATTATGAAGTTAACGAACAAGTTGATTTGATCATCGCAGAGCGTAGTCAACTTGGTTATAAAGCTATCGTTAACGGTAAGCATTGGGGCATGATTTTCCCATCGGATGTTTTTGGTAAGCTTTACATCGGTAAAAAGCTGAAAGGCTTTATTAAGCACATTCGTGAAGATGGTAAAATCGACCTTGCTCTACAAAAAGTAGGTGTGGCGAAAATGGACGATCTTTCTAGTAAGATCCTTGACCTGCTAGAGAAGAAAGGCGGATTTTTGCCTTTGAATGACAAGTCGTCTCCTGAAGCGATTTTTGATGCTTTCCGCACAAGTAAAGGGACTTATAAAAAGACCATCGGTGGCTTATACAAGCAGGGTAAAATTGTCATTGAGAAAGACGGTATTCGTCTAGCGTAGTCCAAACTCCCGTATAGCGGATCTACAGCCAAAAAAACGGCCCAAACTTTTCCTTTTTTTGGGCCTAGGGGAAACGGCTCCGCAGAGCCTGCGCTAAACTTGTCCAACAATAATTTTGTTGGTGAACATAGAGAGAAATGCCACATCAAAGCATTACTTTGATACAACTAGTTTAGTACAGCGTGTCCGGATCGCTAGCGAGCCCACTTGCTTTCATACTTACGAATTAAAAAGCCATCGCAAATACGATGGCTTTTCATTTATTTATGGTTCGTTACGTCTTTTAAAATAAGTTCTTATCTCGTACTAATTCGCGAGGGAGACCATTCTTTATTCGGTTGCTTACCCACTTGCCAAGGCCAATAACTGCGCCTTGATAGGTGACAAGTACTTCGCCTTTACCTGTTTTCATTCCCTCAGGAATGGTTTGTGGGCGAACATCACGCCCCATGTACCATTCGCGCGCTTCTTCAATACTGAGTTCAATGGCGTTGCTTTCAGAACCTGTCGCCAGGGCAGTCGCGACTTGGTGTTGCCAACGGTAGCCATTTTTATGGGCTTCCGCGATCTTTATACCCATACGGGAGAAGCGTAATTCGCCGATCATCGCTTCTAAAGCATTAGGGAATAACCAGACATCTTTATCGCGAAGCCATACAGAACTGTCATTTGGAAGTTTAATACCTAACGCGCTTTGGAGTTGTTGAGCAATTTCTGTCGATTCTTTTTTTGAAGTTTTAGCAAAGGGGAATTTCCCCATGCGCTTTTTGACTTCTGGCGCCTCAACAGCAGCCAGTTTGCGAATTCTTGCAACAAAGAACCCTTCACAGTCGTAGACCTGTGGGAAAATATGCAAAAAGCCTTCTTCAGTTAGAGCTGCCTCTGCGTTTTCAAACAAGTTCTCAAGGCTTTCAAACTCTACAGCATCCCCAAAGGTTTCTTTCAAGTGTTGACAAACTTGTTGGTTTTCTTCTGTACTGAGCGTACATGTTGAGTAAACCATCACACCACCGGGCTTTAATGCATGGAAGGCGCTTTCAATAAGATCTTTCTGTGTGTCAGCGATGTCGAGTACGGAAGCTTGCGTCCAGTTTTTCATCGCATCTTCGTCTTTGCGAACGGTGCCTTCTCCAGAGCAAGGCGCGTCGAGCAAAACCGCATCAAATTGTTCTGGTAGCCAACCGCCAAAAACGCGTCCATCGAAGTTACTTAGTGCGGCGTTACGTACCCCACAACGTTCCACATTAGCGTGCAGTACTTTTACACGACTTGCGGCGTATTCATTGGCCACAAGTACACCTTCGTTGTTCATTAAAGCTGCAATTTGAGTGGTTTTTGAGCCTGGAGCGGCTGCGGTATCTAACACGGCATCGTAAGATTCATCATTCATAAACAGAGCAGATACCGGCATCATCGAACTGGCTTCTTGAATGTAGAATAAGCCAGACATGTGTTCTGCTGTGTTGCCTAATGGTACAACTGACTCATCCGCTTCAATCCAAAACCCCGTGTCACACCAAGGCACAGGAGAAAGCTTCCAGCCTTTTGCTTCTGCTCGTTCTAGAAACGCTTCAACACTGATCTTCAACGTATTAACTCGAATACTTTTGCGCAGTGGCTTTTGGCACGACGCGATAAAGTCTTCCATGTTGAGGTGAGCAGGAAGGATAGTTTGGATTTTTTCCAGAAACGCGTCTGGGATGTAAACATTAGGATGCAATGTGGGATCTCGTTTGCAGAATTTGTGGCAAATAATATACGAAAGCGAAGCAGAAACGAATAGTGACAAGGGCCGAGCGATAAAAAAGAGCAGCGATTGCTGCTCTTTTAAAGTGATCAAACTTCAATTGTACGTGAATTGAGCTTTATTCTACGGCTTCGGAATTGCTGTACGCCATTGAGTCCAACCTTCTTCAGCTTGTGGATACAAAAAGAAAGATTGCCCACTCTTTGCCGCTGGTGGAATAGTCGATTGCTCTGGCGTTGAAAACGCAATTCCTCCGCGAACTAAACTATCAAAGGTTCCCGCTTTGATGTTAGCGCCGGTAAGCCCGATGGAAACATCTACTCCTGAAACATTCCAGAACACACTGTTTTGACGAACGAGGTAAGCATATTCAGGCTGTATTTTGATAGTCGTGAGGATGCGATCAGCAAATTCTCCTAGGCTTACGTCGGTCACTTGGCCAACTTCCATCTGGCGGTAAAGAATAGGGGTACCGACTTGTACTGAGCCTCTCTGTTCACTTTGTAACGTAAACATGATTCCATGCACGCGTTCTGAACTATTTTCTAATTGAAAATCAAATTTAGCTTTACCTTTACCTGGCTCAACACTGATGGATTTCGAAACCAACGCCCCGAGGTTTTTAACGCCACCTAAACCAATTTCTGGTTCAGTTAGCCAAAAATGTGAGCCTTCAACTGCAATGTTTTCTACGTATTCAGGTAGGATCCTTGCAGTGACTTCAACCATGTTACGACGAAAATTCGGTACAACCAGAGTGATTTCACCAACTTTAACACCTTGATATTCAATCGGCATTCCTTTAGCAATCTCTTGCGAACCGTCGGTTTCTAAAGCAATGACGCGCCCAAACTTGCGAGCGGTTTTTTGATCAGAATACAGCTTCCAGTTTTCTCCGATTTTGTTTTCAACGCCTGGTACGGAGTCAAAAGCGATGCCACCTTCGATTAACGATTTTAAAGGGTGCGCTTTCACACTGACTCCGGCTAATGATGCATCTATCTCAATCCCTGAACGATTCCAAAAAACGGTTTGTGGCGTTACAAGATAAGCGAAGCGGTTTTCGATAGTAGCCTTAATTAGTACTCCGCCATCAACTAGCTGGAAATCGGAGACGTTACCAACTGGAAGATTACGATAGAGTAGAGGGCTGCCTTTGGAAATCGGCGGCAATTCAGAAGCAAATAGTGTTAGAGCCCTAGAGCCACTTTGATTGTACTGCGCCAATTCAGCCAATGATTCATTTTGGAACAGTTGATACTCTTTTTGAATATCCTGCTTGCCTTCGCTCACAAAACTAATTGACCCGGTTAACAACTGCTTTGCTGGAGGAACGGTAACGCTGAGCCCGGATTCAGTTAACTCTGCTGATGCACTGCCGGTTACATAAAAACGATTGTTTGATTTGATCAGATGTTTGTATTCATGGTCAATCAATACATCCATAAATACTTCGTGTTGTGATTTTTTATCTTCCTTAACTAGGCCCACTTTGATGATTGAACCAACAACGATGCCTTTATAAAGTACATTGGCACCGCTATCTAGGCCAAACGAATTGTCGGACACCAACCGAATCGCGATGGACTTTTCTTGCTGTTGGTTAAACACGTTTTTACGAATGGCAGTAAAGCGGCGAGAGCGTTCACCCGCGCCCGGCACGATCGTTAAGAAGTTCCCTCGCACTAAATTAGCAATGTTTTCTACACCAGAGAGGGACACTTTTGCTTCTTCTAAGACAAATCGAGTACCTGTCGTCAGCATGTCACTAAAAGCGGGTTGAATTGCCGCTGACGCCAATATTACTTCTCGGCCTTCGGAAAGGCTCAAGTCCGTAACTTGGCCAATTTCGATTCCGCGATACATAATTGGAGCGCCTTCTCCGCTGATCTTGCTGTCATCAGGTAGGACGATTTTAACCGCGATGCCTCGACCAGCAGTTTTCAAATCTTTATACAAACGGAACTCGGTGTTCTCTTCTACAGGCTCACCATCATCCGGAGAGTCGACGGCGATGGCGCCACCTAGTAAGGCACTCATGCTTTCTAGTCTTACATCGACACCTTCAAAACCGATGCTGGCACCAATTCCACTGACGTTCCAGAATCGACTGCGGTTGTTAATGATATGTCGGTATTGATCCTGAATGTTGGCCTGAATAGTGATAGATTTTGCATCTTCATCTAGCTGGTAACTGTACACTTCACCGATTGGGATTTTCTTATAAACAATTTGAGAGCCAACCGATACACCACCTAAATCACGGCTTTTGAGCTTAATATTCAAACCTTGAGAAACGCGTAAATCTGTTGGAGCAGAGTCTAACGCATGGAATGTTGTCTCAAACTCTTGACCATCTCCGGGTTGAATCGAGATGTAGTTACCTGAGACGAGCGCATCCAGTCCGGAAACTCCCGTTAGGCTAGCTGTTGGTTTTACTAACCAAAAGCGTGTTTTATCGTTCAGTAACTTTGCAGCTTCAGGATAGATATCAGCATCGACATAAATACTGCCGAGATCTTCGGTGAGGTTAATGTCTCTTACCATGCCGACTTCTAATCCTTGGTAACGGATAGTGGTTCGGCCGGCGACAAGACCAGCGGCATCAGAAAAATAGATTTGCACTCGTTGTCCTGCATCGTGTATCGACTTCACAACAAGCCAGCCAGCTAAGACCATGGTCAAAATTGGCAACAGCCAAAGAGGAGATATGCCTTTACTCCGCTTTACATCTGGTACGTATGACGTTTGAGAACTGTTCTGATCACTCATTCATTGACTCTTTTTCTGATTGTTTTGGGTTTGTTTGGTCCCAGATTAGCCTTGGATCAATACTTTCTGCTGCAAGCATGGTCAACACTACGACAACACCAAATGCTACAGCGCCATATCCTGGTGTGAAATCCAGTATCTGACCACGATCGACTAACGTCATCATGATAGAAATAACAAACAAATCCATCACAGACCATTTACCGATCCATTTAACAACAAAGTAAACCATCATTCGTTGTCTCTTAAACACCGAACGTTTGAATTGGATGCAAAGCATGATGTAGGCGAGCCCAAGTATTTTAATCACCGGGACAACGATACTCGCAACAAAAATGATCGCAGCGATTCCATACATGCCGCTTTTTACCAAACCAGCCACGCCTGAAAAAATAGTGTCCTCCAAACGCTTACCATTGGTAAGCAAGATGGAAATAGGGATCAGGTTAGCAGGGAAGATGGCGACCGTTGCTGCGATGAGGTAAGCCCATGTTTTCTGAATGGAGTTTGGCTTGCGATGATATAACTCGTGATGACAACGCTGGCAATGGTCACCTTCAGGCTGGGACAAGTGGCATTCATGGCAATGCACATCTTTATGCTCAAAAGCATATAAACTTTCTGGTTTCCAAGCTTCCCAATAACGACGCACGCTGATTCTTGAAACTAACAAAACGGTAAATATCTGCAAAAGAACCAGACCAATTAACCCTGGACCGACGAAAATGTCGGAATAATCTTGGAGTTTAAAACAGGAAATGGCGATGCTAACTAAGAACACATCCAACATAACCCAATGCTTCAAATGTTGAATTAGCCACAGTGAGATACGAAGCCCACGGAACCATCGTTGATGTAAAGAAATATGCGCCGTTACCACTGAAACACAAACCGTCAGTGGCGCTAGAGAGCTACAAAATAGAATGAGCAATGAAAGAAGAACAAATCCTTCTTCCATCAATGTGATCATCCCTGAAGGCAGGGTTGCCGGAATCATCACACCAAAGAGTCGGATGCTAATAAAGTTAAAAAAGTGCGATGGAATAAATAGTAGGATACAGGTTATCGCGACGGCTAGATTACCAGAGAGGCTAGGGCTACCTCCGCGATATAATTGTGTACCACAACGAGGGCAGTGTGCATTTTTGCCATGGGGTAAGTCGACGATGTCGACAGGCAATTCACAACCTTGGCACAGACGTACGTTATTGGGTTGCATGGCGTGCTTAGACAGAGAGGTCATAACGACCTCTCTAGCTTGAACGATTTAAGCGTGGGACTGTATGCCCCCATATAAGGTTTGATATAAGCCTTCTTGCTCAACTAACTCACCATGAGTACCTGTTTGCGTCACTTTCCCATCTTCAAGCACGTAGATCAAATCGGCTTGTTTAACAGCGGATAGTCGGTGCGCAACGATTAATGTTGTTCTACCACGTAAGAACTCGGTCAGTGCTTTGTGTAAAGCCGCTTCAGTAGCGGTATCTAGCGCAGACGTGGCTTCGTCTAAAATAACAAATTGAGGATTACTCAGCACCATTCTAGCAATGGCAAGCCGTTGTCGTTGACCTCCTGACAAACGAATGCCATTACGACCAACTTGAGTATCCAAGCCGTGGTTCAGTTGAGAAATAACATCTTGCAGCTGAGCCACTTCAAGCGCACGCCAAAGTGACATTTCGTCAAAATCCCAACCAAGCGTTAGATTATGCCTCAAGGTGTCGTTAAATAGTATAGGTTGCTGTAATACCACGGCAATTTTGTCGCGAATTACTTCAAAACCAATATCTTCTGTTAATTCATCATTAAAGCGAATGCTACCGGAGTTTTGACGGTAAACCCCAATAAGTAATTGTATCAAGGTTGACTTACCACCGCCGCTTGCGCCAACTAACGCCACTTTCTTTCCTGCCGGCATATGTAAAGAAAGATTATCTAGGACTTTGTTTTCATTATTGTAAGAGAAATTAATGTTTTCTACTTTAACATCAACTTCTCTACCTTCTTTGAAAGGATTTACCTTAGGAACCGGTCTCTGCTCTTCTTCTAACTCTAATAAGTCGTTGATGCGTTTTAATGCGGCTTTAGCGCTGTACCAAGAAAACTGAATCCCAAGCAACTCTTGAACAGGAGACAGCATGAACCATAGGTAACCAAAAACGGCAAATATTTGGCCAATAGTAAGGTCACTGAACATGACCATTAACATTGCGACAGCTCTGAATAATTCAAAGCCGATCAAAAAGAGAAGAAAAGAAACGCGACCAGCCGCTTCAGATTGCCAAGCATACTTGTCTGCATCAACGCGAACTTGGTTCGCACTGTCTTTGAGTTGTTGGAGGAATTCTCGCTCTTTATTGGCTGCGCGTAGTTGGTAGATTCCATCTAATGTTTCAACCAAACGGTTTTGGAAAATTTCAAAAGAATGATTTTCCTTCCGTTTCAGATGTTTAACCATACTGCCTAGTTTACGTGAGAAGTAAATGACAATAGGGTTAACTAACAGGATAAACAGACCAAGTCGCCAATCGAGCCAAAGTAGAACGATAGCAGTACCAATAACAGTCAGAAAACTGATAACGAATTTTGCTAACGTAGAACCAATAAATTTATCAATGGTCTCAATGTCAGTGATAAGGTGTGCGTTGATTCCTCCGCTACCTTTGGTTTCGTATTGTCGGATGCTGATACGGCCGAGTTTGTCGATCATTTTACTGCGCATCTCAAACGTGATGGTTTTTGAAACAAGCGTAAATTGTCGGCTTTGAAGGATATTTAATCCTTGGCTCGCAGCTCGCATAAGAACAACCAAGAACAGGGTGAAGAAAATATAGCCTGTCGGAGTGTGCCACGCTTCAGGGAGAATGGCATTCATGGCATCTAAGCCTTTTGCAGGTTGGTCCAATAAGACCTCATCAACCATCAAAGGCATGAGGAGGGGAATTGGAACACTAATCAAGGTTGCAAGCACCGCTATCAAGTTCGCTATGATCAGCTTGGACTTGTGCTTTTTTACTTGTGTTATCAACCAAGAACGGCTAATAGTGTCATTTTTCAGAAGCATTGTAATTGAGAATAAGTCCTATTATAAAGTAGGGCTGCATTTTAGCGCCATACATTGAGAATGGAAGCTTTTATAGTAAGTAGGAAGTTAATATGAACTTAGAACAATACCAAAGACTAACCAAACAAGCTGTTGCTCTAATTGAGTCTGAACCAGACTTTATTGCGAACCTAGCAAACTTGAGCTCATTGCTTTTCATGGAACTTGACGATCTTAACTGGGCAGGCTTTTACCTAACAAAAGGTGAAGAGCTTGTTCTTGGTCCGTTCCAAGGAAAACCAGCTTGTGTTCGTATCCCAATGGGTCGAGGCGTCTGCGGTACTGCTGCACAAACTAATACTATACAAAGAGTATACGACGTTCACGAATTTGAGGGGCATATTGCGTGCGATGCAGCGAGCAATTCAGAAATTGTGATTCCATTTTCTATTAATGGAAAGGTGGTTGGTGTACTTGATATTGATAGTCCAAGTATTGGCCGATTTAATGAAACAGACGAAGAAGGTCTCACTCATTTCATGGTTGAAGTAGAAAAGCTGCTTAATTCACACGCGAACGACGCATAAATTAGCCTTCGAGTGTGGTTTTTCCTTGGCATGTCACTATAATACGAGAATATTTTTTCTTAATGCTCGCGGAAATCCGCTCAAATCAGGACCCCTCATGACTGAAAAGTTAAAAAACAGCAAAGAAGTTATTGCATATATTGCTGAATGTTTCCCTAAGTGCTTTACTTTAGAAGGTGAAGCAAAACCTCTGAAAATTGGTATTTTTCAAGATCTTGCGGAACGTCTAAATGAAGACGAAAAAGTAAGCAAAACACAGCTTCGTGCAGCGTTAAGACAGTACACTTCATCATGGCGTTACCTACACGGTGTAAAACCAGGTGCAGTACGTGTAGACCTAGATGGCAACCCTTGTGGTGAGCTAGAAGAAGAGCACGTTGAACACGCGAAAGCGACACTTGCAGAAAGCAAGGCGAAAGTTCAGGCTCGTCGTAAAGAACAAGCACAAAAAGCTCGTGAAGAGGGTAAGGCGAAAGCGAAACCTGCGGCTAAAAAGCCTCAACAGCCTCGTCGTACTAATAAACCAAAAGTACAAAAACCAACTAAGCCTGTAGAAACGCGCGCTCTAAATGCTGATGAAATCACAGTAGGTAACGCAGTTAACGTGAACATGGGCAAAGGAAACATGGCAGCGACCATTGTTGAAATCAATAAGGATGATGTACGTGTTCAACTTGCTAACGGCCTACAAATGGTTGTGAAAGCGGAGCACTTGCGCGCATAAAGGAGATACTCCTACGCATGAATTGCCGTTCAAAAGTGACCCTGATTGCTGCTAGCTTATGGCTAGCAGCATCAGCTCAGGCTCTTGAAGCCAAACTACATAAAGATGACCTGCCGGTTCTTTCTCCTGAAGTTCAGCATGAAACAGCTAGCAAACGAGTCACCTCGCGATTTACCCGCTCTCATTATAAGCACTTCAGCCTCAATGATGATTTCTCTAAAGCGATCTTTGAACGCTATGTAGAGTTGCTTGATTACAATAGAAATATTTTCACTCAAGCAGACATCGATTCATTTAAAAATTGGTCAGTAGAGCTTGATGATCAGCTTAAATCGGGCAACAACCAAATTGCTTTTGATGTTTACAACCTCTCAATGCAGAAGCGTTTCGATCGTTTTGCTTATGCGTTAACTTTACTCGATGAAGAGATCAAGTTTGATACCGATGACGAGATAGAGTTAGACCGCTCTGAGGCCGCATGGCCAAAAGACGAAGCAGAGCTTAACGAGTTGTGGCGCAAGCGTGTGAAATATGACGCGTTAAATCTGAAACTGACTGGCAAAGAGTGGCCAGAGATTAAAGAAGTTTTAGAGAAGCGTTATAACAACGCGATGAAGCGCATCACACAGACCAACAATGAAGATGCATTTCAGTTGTATATGAATGCCTTCGCGCGACAGGTTGACCCTCATACAAGCTACCTTTCTCCACGTAATGCCGAGCAATTCCAATCGGAAATGAACCTTTCTCTAGAAGGCATCGGCGCCGTTTTGCAAATGACAGACGATTACACAGTAATTCGTTCACTTGTTGTTGGCGGTCCGGCATCAAAGAGTAAGCAACTTGGTGAAGGGGACCGAATCACTGGTGTTGGACAAGACGATGAAGAAATTGTCGACGTGATCGGTTGGCGTCTGGATGATGTTGTTCAGTTAATCAAAGGCCCTAAAGGCACAAAGGTTAAGCTACAGATCTTGCCAGAAGGTAACGATGCGAAGAGTTACATTGTCACAATTGTTCGTGACAAAGTTCGCTTAGAAGATCGTGCGGTTAAGTCAGAAATCATCGAAAAAGACGGTAAGAAGATTGGTATTTTAGAAGTACCAAGTTTCTACGTCGGCTTATCGAAAGACACCGATAAATTACTAGCTGAGTTGAAAACCAAAAACGTTGACGGCGTAATCGTTGATCTACGCAACAATGGCGGTGGTGCGCTAACAGAAGCAACGGCATTGACAGGTCTATTCATTAAAGAAGGCCCTGTAGTTCAAGTCCGTGACAGCTATGGCCGCATCAAGGTGAATGCCGATACCGATGGAAAAGTGAGTTATGATGGCCCATTGACGGTGTTGATTAACCGCTACAGTGCTTCAGCATCTGAAATTTTTGCAGCGGCAATGCAAGATTATAATCGTGCAATCATCTTAGGTGAAAACTCTTTCGGTAAAGGTACAGTTCAGCAACATCGTTCACTGAATCATATTTACGATCTTTTCGATAAAGAGCTAGGTTATGTTCAGTACACGATTCAGAAGTTTTATCGTATTGACGGTGGAAGTACGCAAAATCGTGGTGTTGCACCAGATATTTCGTACCCAACGCCAATAGAGGCTTCTGAAACAGGTGAAAGTGTTGAAGACAATGCTTTACCTTGGGATCAGATTGATAAAGCACAATATCAAACGTTTCCAAGTAACGACGCCTTAGTTGAAAAACTTACTGCTCTTCATAACAAGCGTATTTCTGATGAAATGGAGTTCCGCTTTATCAATGAAGACACCGAGAAATATCGTAAAGAAAAAGACGATAATACTTTGTCTTTGAACGAAAAAGTTCGTAAAGCTGAATCGGATAAAGCGGAAGCCCTTCGATTACAACGCATAAATGAACGTCAAGTTGCTTTGGGTAAAAAAGCATTCAAAACATTGGATGACATACCAAAAGACTACGAGGCTCCTGATGTTTATTTAGATGAGTCTGTCGCGATTATGGTCGATCTACTTAAGCAGGAAAATCAGTCATAATGACTGGCAATTTAGAATAAAAAGAGTGAGTCTTTCAGATTCACTCTTTTTTTATGCCTTTTTGTCTTCCGCTGTCTCGATATCGAGCAAGATATTCGCTTATTTTCCCCCAATAATTTACGTGATCTACATCTAAAATTTCGCGAAAGTGAGGACTACTGGCTAAGCTAAAAGAAAACGATAAGGATGCCGATATGAAGTGGTTCTTTATTTTACTTAGCTTTTGCTGCTTTAGTGTGTTTGGTGGAGAAAACACCAGAGAAGATGAATTAAGTCACTTTGACACGCCGTTTCTCATCGGAGACTGGTATTTGATGAACCCAAACCCCGAAGAGTCGGCTGAAAACTTTCGTGCGATCAAACTCTCATTAGGTTCTGACTACAGCTTTTCTATTGATATTCAAAAGAAAGACTATTCCGTTGACCATTGGGAAGGGCTGTATAACGCAAATGAAGACACCATCGTTCTTGGTTTAAACACCGACGAGCCTCAAATTTATGCCTATCGCAACAACCATAATACGCTTGATCTTAATGGTGTAACGTTCACTAAAGGATTATCTAATTCACTTGCAGGTATTTGGTCTAGCTCTCACGTATCTGGCGACGGTCTTGTGGCCAACAACATTAATCAGATGGATTTGATACTTCAACCTGATTTCGTGTTCATGTTTAGGGTTTCGAACGAAGAAGGGGATGAGTCCATCAAACAAGGTGTGTTTTACACAGAAGATGAGTTTTTGGTTCTGCTGTATGAAAATGGCGAGCATGGAACCACGTATAAGCTCAACAAGAATGAGCTAACGATCGAAGATTCCAATGGTGATATGTACGCCGTACTCAATAGAGTTACGCCATGATGCCTTTAACATGCGCCAAATTACGCGTGCGTACGGTAAGTCATTAATGTTGTTTAAATGTTAATCAAAAAACGGAGCTAGAGCACTAAAAGCTCCGTTTTTTGATGGAAAGACTTGTATTCTGATACCACAACCCCTACAAATAGCTTATATAGTGATACCAGAAATGCATTTTTGATCATGCAGTCTGGTATTTTTGTTGTTCGACATACAAGGATTTATGCTCATGTCTCAAGCTCCCCTGGCCAAATATCGTAAAGATTATAAAGAGCCATCTCATGCGATTACTGATATCGATCTTACTTTTGATCTATATGACAATGACACAATCGTTACGGCGGTATCAAAAGTTGCTCAAAAAGGCGATACAACAACGCTAGAACTCGATGGCGAAGGGCTTGAGCTACGCGCTGTAAAAGTAAATGGTGAGGATTGGGCTCATCACGAGGTGAAGGAGTCATCGCTGGTACTGACCGATCTTCCATCCGAGTTTGAACTTGAAATCGTCACCAAAATTGATCCTGAAGCGAATACAGCACTCGAAGGTTTGTACAAATCAGGCGGCGCATTTTGTACTCAGTGTGAGGCTGAGGGCTTCCGCCGTATCACGTACTATCTAGACCGTCCGGATGTTCTAGCAAAATACACAACAAAAGTGATCGCAGATAAAGCGGCTTACCCATATTTGCTGAGCAATGGTAACCGAATTGCAGAAGGTGATGCAGAGAACGGTCGTCATTGGGTTCAATGGCAGGATCCGCATCCAAAACCAGCTTACTTGTTCGCCCTTGTTGCAGGCGACTTTGATGTATTGCGTGACAAATATACAACGATGTCAGGTCGCAGTGTTGATTTAGAAATCTTTGTTGATAAAGGTAACCTAGATCGTGCAGGCCATGCGATGACATCTTTGATCAACTCGATGAAGTGGGATGAGGAACGCTTTGGCCTGGAATACGATCTGGATATTTACATGATCGTTGCTGTTGATTTCTTCAAGAATAAATCCACATTTGGTAAAACTTCGTTGAATAGCTCGGAAGCCTTGATATACAATGGCTCACGAAGTTCAACTACGTGGAAAGATAACAGTGATAATAGCTTATTCTTACTTACGTCTCTCAACCAAGGAGCAGATCAAAGGGGATGGTGTTCGTCGTCAAATGGAAGCCACTGAAGCGGTTTGCAAGGAAAACGGCTGGCAACTTTCACCAACAACATTTCGTGATTTAGGACTCTCTGCTTTCAGTGCCGAAAACCTTAAAAAAGGTGACTTCGGTATTATCCTCCAACTCATAAAAGAAGGCTCAATCTCTTCAGGTAGTGTTCTCATTCTAGAGAACGTAGACCGCATGAGTCGTCAAAACCCTCAAGAATCTGTCTACACGATGCTCGATATAATTCGCGCAGGTGTACGAATCTATACGATCCACGATAAGCGTCTACACGAAAAAGACAGCCAAGATAGTTTCATGAACCTCATGTTGTGGGCGTTAGCTGCGGAACGTGCTCATGAAGAATCCCTTACTAAATCTAGACGAGTCCGTGAAGCTAAAGCAAAGGCGAGACAGAAAGCTCGTGAAGAAGGCAAGGCTATTATTGGTCGAGTACCTTCATGGATACGCAAGGTCACACCTAAAGGCGGTGAGCCATACTATGAACTTGATGAAGAACGTGCAGAAGTAGTCCGTCTAATCTTCCAGTTAAAACTTGATGGTCATGGTTTAGGCGCGATTACCAACGAACTTGTAAAGCGCGGTATTCCTCCAATGGGGAACCGTAACGTTCGTAAAGACCTCGCTCCGAAATGGCAAGTGAGTACGATTCGTAAATGGCTGTTATCCCCAACGGTTTACGGTCAGTATCAACCTCACATCCGAGTGGACGGTAAGAAAGTACCTGAAGGTGATCCGATTGATAACTTCTATCCTGCTGCGGTAGACCGCGAGACCTTCTTAAAGGTTCAGACCATGCTAGGAAAGCATTCTAGAGGTCGTACAGCAGAAGAAGGTGAGAACATGCTTAGAGGTCTTCTTCGTTGTGCGTGTGGGGGTAACTTGAGTCTCCACATTACGAAGAGAGGCGATAAGCGTTATAAGTACCTGCGGTGTAATCACGACTTTATGGAGTCCTGTCAAAGTAAGCGTTTTGATTATGACGGTATTGAATCTCTTATTGTAAGGGCAGTTCACTCAATTGATTGGGCAGACGTTCTTAACGTTCAGTCAGGTAAAAATAAAGATACCATCAAGACCCTGAAAGAACGTAGAGACGTTCTAATAGCAGACCTTGAAGAAACGAATAAACGTATGCTCAACCTTTCTAACCAGTTAGAGGTGATGGACGAGCCTTCCACTTTTCTTTTGAACCGTTTAAGTGAGTTAGAGAAAGGCGCTAAACAGAAACAGATTGATTTAGACATGGTAGAGAGCGAGTTACATTCTGTAGAACGTGTAGAGGAAGAGGCTGGTAGTAAGTTCAGAAGCAGTTTCGAGATTGTTGAGTTGATTGGTTTTAATACAACGCAAGTTGAAAAAGAGGATATGGTCAAGAAGCGCGTGAAGATGAACGCTGTCCTAAGAAGGGAAATAGATCATATCCTAGTCACTAAGGTTGATAACCAAGATTGGTGGCTTTGGTCTGCTGTTACTACAGGCGGTGTACCTCTTTTTGACCTAAAGATTAACGCTAAGGCTTCTAAGGGAATTATTGACAGTGAATACTCTACAATGCCTGAACTGAGTTACTACAAGATAGATAGAAGAAAGTACAACAGAGTGAACAGAAAACAAGTAGGTTTAGTTGACAGTGTGGAACTAAAATCTTAAATTAGAGCCAAACGAAACGTTAAGGTAAAGGCTATGAAACCAACCAATAAGAGACTATTTGAACTTGTTTGTAAGTCAGCTAAATCAACCTACATCCAAGCTATTAACGATCACCTTGGGACTCAGTTCTTGTCATACATCCAAGACGAATTGAAATCCAACGTTAGACGCTTGAAGGCTCTTTTAGACGGTCAAGAGGACTTACCCTCTACGGACAAACTTGAAGAGATCTTGAAGGTATCAGAGAAGGCTTGCTCTACAGAGAATAGGCAGTTATTGGTTGGTCACTTGGAATACATACATGAGACGCTTGAAGATATTCAAAACGATTGGATTAAAAAATAACCTCCCTTCGTATAAGAGTAACCTAGAGGTATCTATATGAGTTCTACTATTTCAATTGAAGTTTCTCCTGAAGAAGCGCAACTGCATTTAATCCAACGTCAACGAGAAGAAGAGGCTAAAGCTTATGCTCGTAAGAAGGCGAGGGAGAGACAGCAGCAGTTAGCGTCTATGGGAATGTATGGTGATCTAGATGGTTCACGTAAAGAGGTTCAATCACAGTTAGATAAGGCAATCGAAGGTTTTGAGAAGTTTTTGGAAGGTAAGTATCACTCGTTAAGTAAAACAGCGAAGCTACTACCAATTTTAAAAACAATACCTAAGAAAGACCGTGAGACCCTTATCTCTGATGCTTTAGACGTAATGTTAAACTCAGTGGACAATGTAAGTCTTACTGGTGTTGTTCACCGCTTAGGTGATCTTGTAGAGGTCTCAGTGAACTTCATTAGAGAACGAGAAGCAAACAGCAAGTTAACCGCTAAGTTGAAACGAGCGTTAGAGCAACAGTCTAGTGCAGCAGGGCGTATGAGAACCATCCACTACACACTCAGAGTTAATCACCAAACGTGGGAAGAATGGAACCCTGATGTAAAGGTGGTCTTAGGTCAGATAATCCTTCACGTTCTTATGGAATCAACTGACTTGTTCGAGACTGAGACACGCGAGGTACACACTTCTAGTTATTTCTAAAAGTTCACCATTGTTATTGGTTGCAACATATAAACTAAATATTTAAAATTAAGCATCGAGGGTTGATAGCCTTCGGTGCTTTTTTGTTATGAGGTGAGGAAATGAAAAGAATCGACACTTTCTTAAAGTTATCTCCTAAAGCTGCTGAGAGAATCAATAAACACGCAGAAGCAGCAATCGCAACGGCTAACTGTCGTCTTCCTATGGTTGTACCGCCTGTAGAGTGGAAAATGGGTATGACTGATGGAGGTGCTTACCTTACTTCTTACAGTCCACTTTCTCTCTTCAAGACTCGCAACAGAGAACTACTAAAACAACTACGTGAAGTTAAGAGTCCTGAGTTCGTTCACTTCCTTGATGGTCATAACGTGGCTTCACGTACTGGTCACTGCATTGACGTTGAGACGCTTAACCTCCTAAAGATGATCGTTAAGCAGCCTCGTAAGTTTGCCAAGCTTCCTAACTTCAACGATGAAGAAGCAGAAATGCCTCTGATGGAAGCAGACCTACGAACTGCTCAAATGATCTTGGAGAGTAAGCCTAAGAACATTTCAAATCACGAGTACCTAAAGCGTCTAGACGGTGAACACAAGGTAATCGTAAAGGCTCTTATTGATTGGCGTAAGAAGAAGCAGAAAGCGCGTCAAAAGGCGGTAGAGAAAGCAGGGGCTAGAAGTAACCTCCTACGTACTATCGAGATCGCTGAGAGTCTGAAGCACTACACATCAATCTATTTCCCTACACAGTCTGATGATCGTGGTCGTGTTTACTACGCAACGCCTCTACTAAACCCTCAAGGTGCAGACCATGAGAAGGCTCTTATCTTGTTCGATGAGGCTAAGGAAGTAGGTAAGACAGGTTGGGACTGGATGCGTATCAACGTAGCTAACCTAATGGGCTTCGACAAGGCTAACTTCAAGAAACGTATTGCTTACGTAGAGGCTCACAGAGAAATGATTGAGTCGTGCGTAGCGAACCCGATGAGTGATTTCCGTTGGGAAGACACAGATAAACCTTTCCAGTTCCTACAAGCTGCTCGTGAGCTAGTTAAAGCTTGGTCAATGGAAGACCCTACCAAGTTCAAGAGCCGTGTAGGTATCGCTTGTGATGCGTCTTGTTCTGGTCTTCAGATTCTAGGTACGCTGACTCGCTGCGAATCCTCTATGAAGTTCACTAACTGTCTACCTGCTGAAGTAGATGAGAACGGTGAAGAGTTCATGCAGGACATTTACGGTGAAGCTGCTCGTATTGCTGCTGACTTGATGCGTAAGGTTGCTAAGGGCGAGAAAGAGGCTCGTAAGTACCGTGAAGCAGACTATGAGATCAAGGGAAGACCTCTCAAAGACCCTCAGAAAGAAGCTGAACGTGTAGCTAAACAGTTAGCCAAAATCGAAGAGCAAATCGCTAAAGACGAAGAGCAACGTAAAGCTGACCGTGAACATGCTGAGAAGCTTCTAAACTGGTCTTACGCTATGAAGGATGAGTACAGCTTTACCCGTAACTGGCTGAAGCGTAACACCATGACGTTCTTCTATGGTTCTGCTCAATTCGGTATGCGTGATCAGCTTATCGTTGACCATCTAGAGCCTGAGTACAACAAGGTAATCGAGGTGGTAGGCAAAGAGGGCGATCCTACTTCTCTAGGCTTCCCTTGGGCTACTCTAAAGGATGCGAAAGACGCGGCAACTGTAGCAGGTAACATCAACTACGATGCTATTTGTGCAATGGCTGAACGCCCTTCACGAGTTATGCAGTCACTACAGCGTTACGCTGAGTTGATCGCTAAGTCCGGTAAGAAGATGCGCTGGACAACGCCTCTAGGCTTAATCGTAGAGCAACGCTACGAGAAAGTAGAGAAGTACAAAATCGACTCTATGATCACTGGTCAGAAGCGTATGCAGACGACAACGCAACGTTCAACAGGTGAGGTCGATGCGAACGGTCAGAAAAACGGTGCGGCTCCTAACTGGGTTCACTCTTTGGACGCTTCTTTACTCCTAAAGGTTCTCTCTGTGGGCTTCAAGAAGTACGGTCTTAAACACTGGCGAGTGGTTCATGATTCTTTCGCTGTCCACGCTGCGGATACCGAGACGATGGTAACACTGCTTAAAAACACTATGGCTGATATGCTTGATAGAGACCTACTAAAACGCACTGCTGAAGAGTTAGAAGCACAGATTGATGAAGAGTATCGTAAGGACATTATCCCGTTCCCTGAGCTTGGTGATGAGGCACTTATTGATAAGCTACGTTTAGCACAATATCCATTCTGTTGATTATAAAACTCGTTGTTATTCATAGGGATACCGAAAGGTGTCCCTTTTTTTGTCCCTAAATTTCAGATTAGAAAAACTCATATAACGCATTAATAAACATCAATTAGTACGCGTTCGTATTTAGTTCACACATAGGAACTAAGTTAATAAAATTGTCAGTAGTTGCCTCTGGTTGTGACCTCCTTCCCACTAAGCATGTAACTACACGTGCGCCTTACGTCATTTCGCAGAGGCAATCACCTAAATCGCCTGTTTCAAATTCCTCCCTTCCTACAGGAGTGATGGCGATTCCTCCTTAGAGATTTCTTAAAGATTAACGTTAAGGTGAACGAAATGACTAAAACTACTATGACTGTTGCTATTGCGGATATTACTTTCGAACGTGCTCTTCAATTCCGTACCTACACAGACGCAACACACGTAGCGGATCTAGCTTCAGTTTGGGAAACAGACGGTAAATTCCAAGAGCGTCCTGTTCTATCTCGTGTAGTAGACGAAGAAGGTAACGTTAAGTATTACGTTAAGGACGGTACTCATCGAATCCTTGGTGCTAAAGAAGCAGGTGCAGAAGAGATTGAGGTTGATGTAGTAGAAGTAGAGGACTTCGAAGGTGCGCTCTTTGAGGCAATCGACGTAAACACTCGTCATGGTAAGGCTGCTACTGTTGATGATCTGAAGCTTATCATTCGTGCAGTGAAAGAGTCGTCACGTGCAGATGACTACAAGAAGTCTCGCTTCGCATGGGACAAAAATAAACTTCGTGCTCTCCTAAAATGCTCCCCACGTAAACTCTCACGTGCAATCGTAGATACTAACGCTGAGTTCGACTTAGAGCGTGACTACGAGATCCAAAAGCTATACGAAGAAGGTCTCTCACAGGTAGAGATCTCCAAGAAGGTTGAATGCTCTCGTGACACAGTACAAAGAGTAATCGCTGCTTACGAAGAGACTAAGGCTGCCGATTTTGACCATGTGGCTCAGATCGGCACCCCTGAAGATGAACTAGGTGGTCAACCTGTCCATTCTAGCCAAATGGCTAATTTGGACACCCCTAACGAAGAACAAGAAGATCAACCTGCCGATTTTGACCATGTGGCTCAGATCGGCACCCCTTGGGATGATGATGTGATTGAACTTACAGACGACTACGACTTCGAAGACGATGTAGCAGATGACGTTGATAACCTGATCAGCTCTCTATGTCGTCAAGAAGAGTTAAATGTAGTGAAACACACAGCAACTCCTAAAGTGGATATTGAACAGTGGGCTGCTATGTTCTTCTCCATGTCTTCGGAGGAGCAAACAAAAGCCCTAGCTGCAATTAATGTTATCAAATAGTTCACCATCGTTATTGATTCTCATATGTGAACATTATGACCGTCCTTCGGGGCGGTCTTTTTTTGCATCCCTTCCTATCAGGTACAAACAAAGGAGGTTCTATGTTTCCAGATAAAGATCCATCCAAGCTCCCCAAGTATGACCGCGCATTGAAGGTCTTGAAACTAATGGGAGAGGGTATGGAAGCTCATCAAATTGCTAAAGTGCTAGGTCGTCCACTTAGTACCATCTACAAACACATCACAGCTTTCCGTCACTTAACGGGAAAAGAAGGTATCCATAAGCAAAACGTGGCGTTTAACGCTTTGTTCTTTGTCCGTATGGGTATGTCACAGCGAGAAGTAGCGCGATCACCTCTGTTTGCCATTGATCACAAGTTTATTTCTGACTTATGCGCTATGGATTGGGCTATTCGAACCCTCATGGGGAACATCAACGTTGAAGCTATCAGTGCAATGGTCGAGCTAGGTCTACAAGCACAGCAACGCGATCTTGAGTCTGTCCGTGAACCTATCGCTGCTCTTTCAGATGCCTTTGACACTTTCCTATGTCACCTACCAGACGATATTCCACCTCTCCTAGAGGACGCTATCACCGATCTAACGGAAGCAGTGATCGAGCTAGAAGACCGTGTGAGTTAGTCCCTTCCTATTAGATTGACTTACAAGGAATTTTTAAATGAGAACACGTTATTTCGTTGACGAACACGGTGTTGTTCACTTCTCGAACCCTCGCAAAGAAGGGGAAAACAATAACAACCAAAAGGAGTAGCTACTTAATGGCATTTAAGATTGTTTATGCAAAGAAAGAACTAGCAGGTATCACGCTTACAGGTTACGTAAATATCAGCAGACCTGACACTTACGATCCAGACAAACCAACGTTTAAATTCAACACTGAGTTGAGCGGTGAACTAGCTGAAAAGCTTGTTACTGCTATTGAATCAACACTTGAAGAGCAGTCACGTGAACTTGGTGCAAAACCTTCGAACAAACGTCCATACAAGCGTTTAGATGACGGTTCTGTTGAGTTCAGTTTTAAGGTTCGTCAGTTTGCGGAAGGTGAATATCCTTTCAAAGTTTGGGATATGAAAATGAACCCTATAACTGAAGTTCCAAACCTAACAGCAGGTACAGTCCTTAACTTGAACTTTGCGTTCTACGTGTCTGAGTACCGCAACAAATCATTCATTGCCTTACAGCCTACACACATTCAGATCAAAGAAGCCAAGATCTATGAAGGTGGTGGTAACGCACCAACATTCGGTGCAGGTGAAGGTTATGCAGTAGAAGATGGGGAAGGTGCAGCTCCAAGCTTCGGTGGTCGTCCTGAAGCTCAAGACGACGATGAAGATTACGGTGACTTTTAATTGGTAGACCGCTTTAGCGTTCGTATTAAGCCACTGTCCACTAACGAAATGCACTTAGGGCGTAAGGTGGACAGTGCTAAATACCGCAAATGGAGTGCTCAAGTCTGTAGGCTTCTCCCGCCTGTTGAAACACTCCAAGTTGACTTCACAAAACCTATCGCAATCCACGTTGATGCTACTTTCCGTAACCGCCTCTCTGATTTAGACAACATTTGGAAGCCTCTGCTAGACGCTATGCAGAAGGCATACCCTGAGTTTAATGACAACAAAGTCGTGGTTATGTCTGCAACCAAGTACATCACGAAGGATGAAGACGAACTAGGTTACGACATCAAGCTTTTCAATACGAAAGAACCTTAAAGGTATCCCTCAATGGCTCAAGAAAGCAATTTCTTACGTAAAGAGCCATGTCCTGAATGTGGCTCAAAAGATAACTTAGCTCGTTATGATGATGGTCACGCTCATTGCTTTACGAACGGCTGTAAGTATTACGAGCCTCCAACCGATGAGCAAAACAAGAAATCAAACAAGCAAAGTAAACCTAAAGAACCTGCAACGAACCAACGTAAGGAATTTAAACCTCTAGACGGTGAGGTACGCGCTCTAACTAAGCGAGGAATCCGCGAGGATACCTGCAAGAAGTACGGCTACAAGATTGGTCGTATGAGTGGTGGTGAGTGGGTTCAATACGTTGATGTTCGTGATCCTTTCACTCGTGAATTAGTAGCTCAGAAGATCCGTACCGAGGACAAGAAGTTTCTCGTTAAGGGCAAGCTGACAGGTGAGTTGATAGGTTCTCATTTGTTTTCAGGAGGTCGCAAGTTAATTATCACTGAAGGTGAGATTGATATGCTGACCGTCTCACAGGTGCAATCTAACAAGTATCCTGTGGTTTCCCTTCCTAATGGTATCAATTCCGTTAAGAAAACCATTATGAAGAACCTAGATTATCTAGGTAACTTTGAAGAGATCATTATCTGTTTCGATATGGACGAAGTGGGGCGTGAAGGAGCTATAGAGGCTGCTGAACTGCTCATTGACCATAACGTGAAGATAATGAGTCTACCCCTCAAAGACCCCAACGAAATGCTTTTAGCTGGACGCACAGAAGAGTTAGTTAACGCTATCTGGAACGCTCAAGAACATCGTCCTGATGGTCTATTGCCAGTTGAAGATCTCGTTGAGGCTGCTCTTAAACCCTTACCTAAAGGCTTACCTTGGATTTACAACGGAATGAACGTTTCTAGTAACGGTCGTCATTTCGGAGAGATCCACACTATAGGTGCAGGTACAGGGGTAGGTAAGACTGACTTCTTATGTGCTCAAGCTGACTTCGATATTCGACACTTACACCAAAAGGTAGGTTTGTTCTTTATGGAGAATGACCCTACAGAAATCCTTCAATATCTTGGAGGTAAGGCTGATAAGCGTCTCTATTACGAAGCAGGGCATCCAGATCAATTAGATTTAGAGGCACAAAGAAAAGCATATAAGAAATACTCTGGTCGATGCTTTATCTATGACAACTTCGGTCTTTGTGATTGGCAGAAGGTTAAAGTAAAGATTCTTTATCTAATCGGTAAAGGTTATCGAATCTTCTACATTGACCATCTAACTGCATTAGCTACAGGTGGAGAAAAAGACGAGAAGAAAGAACTAGAAGATATTATGGCTGATATTGCAACCTTTGCGAAACGTCATAATGTTCTATTCCATTTAGTCTCTCACTTATCGACCCCTGAAGGTAAATCACACGAAGAAGGTCAGCGAGTAAGTATTAAACACTTCAAAGGTTCACGAGCTATTGGTTTCTGGTCACACGCAATGTATGGCTTTGAGCGAGACCAACAAGCAGACGATATTAATATTCGAAGCATTACAACAATACGCCAATTAAAGCGAAGAAAGTTTGGTAAAGGGGTAGGTAAAGTTACCCGTATTAAATATGACCCAACAAACGGTATTGCTTCAGAAGTAGGTGAAACTTACCAAAACTCTCAATCAGAAGATTTCTAATGAATGAAAGACTTTGTTATGACATTGAGACGGACGGATTAATTGAAGAAGTAACTAAACTTCACTGTATTGCAATTATTAACGTAGATACTTTAGAAGAGGCTTTATATGCTGATTCTTTAGTGATGATGACTCAAGGCACAATTAAAGATGGTCTTGATCGTTTAAATAAAGCCAGCCTAACTTTAGGTCATAATATTATTAAATATGACCATCCAGTAATTAATAAATTAACTGGTTATGAACTTCCTAAAGATAAATCTTTCGATACTTTAGTTGCAAGCCGTCTCGTATTTTCAAATATAAAAGACATTGACCAACGTAATTCTGGCAAATACACGCTAGGTAAATTATTTGGTTCTCACTCTCTAGAGGCATGGGGTATCCGCTTAGGTGGACAACAGAAGATGGAATACGCTCCTGTTATAGACCCTGCTCAACCTGTCTATGACCCTACGGTCAAACCTAAAGACGCTAAGAAAGACCCTCGATGGAAAGGCAGTATCTTCACGCCAATGATGGGCGATTACTGTATGCAAGACGTTCGAGTTAACGTTGAGTTGTTCCGTCGATTAGAGCGCAAGATACACCAATTAGGTTATGCGCGTTCAATGCTTCTCGAACACGAAGCGGCTTGGGTTCTAGCTCAACAAGAGCGTAACGGATTCAAGTTTGATGAAGAGAAAGCAATCAAGCTCTTAGGTCGTCTAGCAGGGCGTAGAGAGTACCTATACAACAAGCTCATTGAGACCTTTGGAGGTTGGTGGGTATCTGATGGTGTAAGCGTTCCGGCTCGTACCATCAACTATAAAGACCCAACGAAGCCTTCACGTGTTCAAGGTGCTCCCTTCACAAAGGTAAAGTGGGTTGATTTCAATCCGTCCTCTCGTAGACACATCATTAAAGTTCTTACTGACCGTGGCTGGACTCCCCAAGAGTTCACACCAAGCGGTGAAGCTAAGGTTGATGAGTCGATTCTAAAAGAGTTGGACTTCCCCGAAGCTCGCCTAATGGCTGAATGGTTCCTCGTTCAGAAGCGTTTAGGTCAGCTTGCCGATGGTAATCAAGCCTGGTTAAACACGGTGCATCCTGATGGGTTCATTCGTGGCTCAGTTAACCCTAACGGTGCTGTGACAGGACGAGCAACACACAGCTTTCCTAACGTGGCTCAAGTTCCTTCATGTAGTGCTGAATATGGTGCTGAGTGCCGTGAATTGTTCACTGTTCCTGATGGTTGGTACTTATTGGGTTCGGATGCTTCAGGCTTGGAGCTACGTTGTTTGGCTAACTTTATGGCTCGTTATGACGACGGTAAGTATATCGACGTTGTTCTTAACGGTGACATTCACTGGTCGAACGCACAAGCAGCAGGTTTTATACCTAAAGGCACTATTAGAGATCCACACAATCCGATCCATGAAGAAGCGCGTCGAAAAGCAAAAACATTTATCTACGCCTTCCTATATGGCTGTGGTGCTGAATTAACAGGTCAGCAGGTTGGATGGACTGAAGAAGAATATCTCAACTGGAAAGCTAAAGGTGCTCACAAGCCGATTATTAACAGATTCAAGCGTCAAGGTAAGCCTTGGACTAGAGAAAAGATCTGCAACATTCTGAAAGGTGAAGAAGTACAGAAGAACTTCATGAAAGGTCTTCCTGCATTAAAGAACCTAATTGATGAATGTAAAGAACTTCATAAAGAGCAAGGTTATATCGAAGGCATTGATGGTCGTCGTATTTATACACGCTCTGCTCACGCAAGTTTAAATACCTTATTACAAGGTGCAGGTGCTTTAGTTTGTAAAGCTTGGATTGTTGAAATTGAGAAATTAGCAATTGCTGAAGGATTTAAACACGGTATTGACGGTGACTTTATGTATTGCGCATGGGTTCACGATGAAGTCCAAATAGCGTGTAGAACAAAAGAAATAGCTGAACGTATTGGTCAATTATGCCAAGTGGCAATGACCAACGTTGAGAGGGAATTTAATTTTGTTTGTCGTCTTGATGCTGATTTCGATATTGGTAAATCGTGGAAAGAAACACACTAAAGGTTAATTAAATATGTTTGGTCTTTTCGGACGAAATAAAAAAAGAAAAAAAGAACGAAAGCGTAGAGAGTCAAATAACAGAAGTTTCGAGACTCTTTATCGGCAACATGAAATGAGTCATTTAGATGGTGAAAGTTTTAGTGGAGGAAGTTCTATTCGTAGTTCTTCCTCTTCTTCTTTCTGCTCATCGTCTTCGGACTATTCATCTTCAGATTCTTCATCTTCAGGTGGCTTCTCAGATTAAGAAGTCACTTCAACCTAATTCAAATTAAAAACAAATAGAGAGGTATTAAATAATGTTCGGTCTATTCAAGAAGAAAGCAAAAGCAGCACAAGTAACACTTCACAAAGTAGAAAACCGTGATCTGATGGAAGCTATCGTAGCAGGTGCGGTCTTGGTTGCTCATGCTGATGGTGATTGCTCTACGGCAGAACTAGAGAAACTAGACAACATTATCGCTGCGAACGACAACCTAGCTCACTTTGGTTCAGAGATCGGTAAGACCATCGACAAGTACGCTGCTATGTATGAAGCAGGTGCGCGTCTAGCCAAGATGAAGCTAATGAAAGAGATCCGTGACGTTGACAGTGACGAAGCTCAGAAAGAAGAAGCATTCATTATCGCTATCGAGATTGCAGACGCAGACGGTGAGATTGATGAAGCTGAACTAAGCGTTCTACGTGAGATCGGTAAAGCACTAGGTCTAAACCCTGACAACTACATCTAATTCTCATGAAGTTTCTACGCTCATTCCTACTCCTAGCGTTCTTCACCTTCCTATTTGTTTTCCTAATAAACACAGTAACCGTCCTCTTTGGGGTTGCTCTATATGGTGTGATCGCTGTGATTCTATTCTTCATTTATAAACTATTGATTCGTAAAGGTATTCGTAATGGAAAAGACTAAACAAGAACGTATGGCACATAGTGTTGAACTGGTTGAGGCTCTACTAGAGGCAGGTATCGAGTTCGTACCTGTACCTGTTGTTAGCAGTGAAGATAAATCCATGCTTATGAAGTCTTCGGTTGCCCGTCTTGAAGCCATTCAAGAGGCGATCATCAAGGAGGCTCTTAATGCTGCGCTGCACTAACAAGGAGATGCGAAAGCTCCCTTTGTTTAAGAACCTAGCTAACACGTTTGGTGCTCGTAAGGCTAAACGCCTGTTTGGGCTTGCTGAGTGCTACGTGTCGTTTGTTCCTACCGTGGCTCTATTGTCCTTTGCTCTTTCGTGGAGTGACACGCACGAGGGCTTTGCGTACTGGCATCACCTAGATACCCAAGTGCGTAAACGCTGTGACTACGAGCTAACCCTTACACTTTAACCAGATAGCCTCCCTTCGGGGAGGTTTTGAGTATTTAACGCTATGAAATTCATCAAAGAAAACTGTCTTGATTACATCAAACGTATCGTTGAAACGAACAACTCAGATCCAGAAAACCGCAAAATCACTCGTGTTGAAGTGAACCCTAATGAATGGGACGAAATCGCTAAGACTTATCCAGTGAGCCGTAACCAATACTCGCTACGAATCGCTCTCTGTAATCCAACCAACGTGTTCATGCGCGCCCGTTCTTCTCATCCTCGCTTCAACGTTCCTTACGACGAAATAGAGGTCGTGATGAAACGAACAGAACACGATGAGGACTTTTAAGGGGAGTGGATGAGTAAGATTAAAAAGCTTGGTCTATTCGACCTAGATATTTTCGCGTTCCAAGCGAACGCTACGGCAATGGAAGAGGTATTCCTTCAGAACGGCAATGAGTACATCGGTCTTATGACCAACCTTACACAAGCTTTCGACTCAGTGGTTAACCGTATTGAAGAGTTACGTAAAGAGCTAAAGCTTGATGTGGTCATTATGTGCCTTACGGATGATCACAACTGGCGTAAGGATGTTCTACCTACCTACAAAGAGAACCGTAAAGGTGTTCGTAAGCCAGTAGGTCTCCAAGAACTAAAACAGCGTTTAAGTGATCATTACGAGACGTACATTCGACCTTCTCTAGAAGCAGATGATGTGATGGGAATCCTTGCCACGTGGGACAAGTTCTATCCAGACCATCGAAAGATCATTATAAGCGAAGATAAGGATATGAAGACCCTTCCTGCATGGATTTATAACCCTGCTAAGGACTTCGAGCCTTGGTTCAATCCTATCGAAGATGCTGATCACTTCCACCTATGCCAAACACTGGCAGGAGACACTACAGATGGTTATGCAGGTTGTCCTTCAATCGGTATGGACACAGCAAGCCAGTTACTTAAAGACCGCCTAATGTTCGAATCCTATGAGCATACCTTCAAATCTGGTGCTCGTAAGGGCATGACGGAGCAACGCTGGCGTAAGGTCGAAAGTCCCTCTCTATGGGACACGGTAGTTTCTTGTTTCCACAAAGCAGGTCTGAACGAACAAGCGGCACTTCAACAAGCGCGTGTAGCTCGTATCTGTAGAGCGAGTGACTACGACTTCAAAAACAAAGAGGTGAAGCTGTGGACACCTTAAAACGCTTTCTAACAGCGAACGGTAAGAGTTGCTTTGAGTGTAAACACTTCATCGAAGGGAAGCTCGACTGCTCTAACCCTAAGTTCGTTCGTCAAGTAACTAATAAGTTCGATTTTGATACACACACTTACTATCCGAGTGCTTCAGGTATCCGCACCTCTGGCGGTGTCTGTAAGCCTGATGCTATCGGTTTTGAGGCTAAACCATGAGTTTAAATATTGAATGTTTAGGTAGCTACGTTCTACGTGGTTGGTGGGGTAAACCTCAAGGCGTAACAGTGGGTAAGCGTTACGTCCTGTTCCGTCCTGAGTCCAGAACACACCATAAACATGTTCCTTACTTTCTCGATGATGAGGGTACGCCTCGCTCTATTTACAACGGTGAGTGGCGTAGTCATGAAGTGGTCGAGAAGGTGTCTCTCAAAGACGCTGAGAAGATTATTCAACATTACCAAAAAGGAGAAGTAGAAGTGAGCGAGAAGCTACCAGAACAACCAGAACCTAAAGCTCAAGTTAATTCACAAACTGTAGTTCCTGAAGTCATGAAAGACCTCACGGATCGACTAGCTAAAGGTGTCAAGACATACGGCACACCTCTAACAAGCCATAACGGGCGTGACGCTCTGCAAGACCTATACGAAGAACTACTAGATGCAGCGTGTTACGTGAAGCAGTTAATGATGGAGAGAGAAGGAAAATGAAAATGTCGTTCATCTTAAAAACATTACTTCAATTTGTCGTTCGCGCCTTGGTCAACGAGGCAGCTAGTGAACTAAACAAGGCTCTTAAAAGTGAAGAGAAGGTTTCGAAGCTAGAGAAGCAGATTGAAGAAACACGTAAGAAAGTGACCGAAAAGACAGACAAAGCGGCTGAAGTTCAAGAGATCGCTAACAAGCTGATCAGCGTTACTGAACAGGTCACAAAGAACAAAGAAAAGAAAACCAACAAGAAGAAAGAAGAGGGTAAGTAATGCGTCCTTCTCGCCTACGTAAGCGTGATCGTTTTGATGATTTTGAAAAAGAAGACCGCAAGGTCAACAAAAGAAAACGTCGTGATCGTCAAGCAGCACGTAAGGTGAAACGAATGTTTTAAAAGGAGATTAAATTGTATATCGCTATTGAAGGTAACATCGGGGCAGGTAAGTCTACTGTCCTAGAACCTCTAGCGGCTTTGCTAGGTTATGAAGTGATTCATGAAGGCATTGAGACAGACAAAGGTTTCCAAGACTGTTTAGCAGCTTTCTATGAATCAGGCTCAAAAGAGGATTTTAACGCCTTACAGGTTTATCTAGCCAATTACCGAGCCAATATCATTAAGAATCTTGATCCAACCAAGAACTACATTATGGAACGAAGCCTTCAAGGTGCAGTTCTATTTTGTCTCGCAGAAAACCACACAGACACAGCCACTTGGACTCTTCAAGACTTCAAGCACGTTGAGCAACCAACTCACTACCTTTTCCTAGATTGTCCTGCTGAGATTTGTCTAGAGCGCATTGCTAAACGTCAACGCGAGTGTGAACAGTCCTTACCTTTGGACTACCTAAAGCGTGTTGAGAAAGCACATCGAGATTGGGGCTACATGGGCGAGTGGGCAGGTCAGGTGACGGTCGTTGACTCAAGCGGCTACGTAGACCTTGAAGCACTAGCTGAACACGTTAAGACAGTCGTCAAGATCAAGGCAGGTGAACGTGTCTAAGAAATACTTGGTTTGGAACGGTGAGCAAGAAGCGTTACTGAATCACGCAATCACTCACTCTCAAACAGCAAATTCAAACCTAAAGCACTGCGTCCTATCTCATTTCAATCCAAAAGTTCAAGAAGCAATCAAGAAGCTATCTGATGCGCTTTTTCTGATGGAAGACGCAATGAAAGACCCTTACAACACACGAGGTGAAGAATAATGATTTTTAAAGTCCACACTTTGGTAAAACTAATCGTTAATCGCAAGCTAGACGGTTTCAAGATTATTTCTGATGAAGAGAACGTAAAGGACGGTAAAGCGTTCAATACGTTGGTCTTTAAGCATGAAGACAAGCTGTACAAGGTCGATTACAAAGATATGTATTGGCGTTCATACAGTGTAGGTCTACTAGGTGCAGAAGGTACTAAGATCGACTGTCCTGTCGTGTACCCAACTGAGCGTACTGAAATTGTTTACCTAACTGAAGAAGAAATGAAGAACCGTTAATGCCATATATTACCCTTGAAGGTAACGTTGGTGTAGGTAAGTCAACTTTACTCCATCGTCTCGCTGATGAATTAGGTTGGGAGGCGGTGGAGGAAGGTATCGAGTTCGATGAAGGCTTCCAATCGTTACTAAAGGAACGTTATGAAAATCCTACTCCTGAAAATGTAGCCAAGCTTCAATTATATGTAGCTAATTTCATGGCAGAACGTATCAACTCGTTAGACCCAAATAAATACTACGTGGTCGAGCGTTCGGTCTTTGCTACTGAGTTGTTTAGCCTAGCTGCTAACCGTCCAGATATTATTGATGCTCTAGCTGGACATGTTCTACGTGTACCTGCTCCTGAGTTCTACCTTTACCTATCTGCACCTCCGCGATTATGTCTTGAACGTATCCATGAACGAGATCGGACAGGTGAAGGAGAAGGTATCAGTTTAGAGTACCTTCAGACTTTGCACGATATTCACGAACGTTGGTTTAACATGATGCACTTTCTAGGTCGAGTACAGAGAGTTGATGCTGTGGAACATCCTGATGTGAAGCGTTTAGCAGAGAGTGTGAAGGCTAAGGTTTACACTAAATACTGAATAAATAATAACCTCCCTTCGTATTAGAGAGGACGTAAAGATTATTAGATGTTTCTTTACGTCCTTTCCTTTACGAACAAACAAGGAGGGTACTCATGAACATCACATTAAGAGACCTTCTTCCTATTGTTATCGTCCCTGTAGCCACTTGGATGATGTCTACGTACTCGTTCACTGAGATCATGAAAGACCGTATGGACTTAGCAACGAAGGAACGTCAAGAGATTAGCCAAAAGGTAGATAAGGTAGTCACACTTCAGGGTGATCAAGAGGTTCGTATCCGTCTCCTAGAGGATGGACAAGGCGAGCTAGAACTGAAGGTAGACAAGATCGAGAACAAGGTGTTTTCAAAGGAGTAATCAACTACAACTACTAACCACTAAGGAGGAAGAACTAAATGCAAGTCAAGAACAAACAAGGCAAGGTCTTTGAGGTATCGGAGGAACACTACGAGACCTACAAGCGAGACCTAGAGCCAGTAGGTGATAAGCCTAAGAAAGAGGTCAAGAAGAAAGTAGCGAACAGTCGTAAGACTAAAACCACTACTGAGACCCCAACTGAAGAGGAAGCTGTAGAATAACCTTTCAATTTTGATGGGGGGCTTTTCCTACAGACTTTCGAAAAGTAATGCGTAAGGTATGTGCATCGGCAGGATGCAAGAATGTTACCTCGTCACGTTACTGTCCTAGATGCCAACAGCAAGCTGAGACTAGACGCAAAGAGAACGCTAAGAAGCGTGCAAGGCGATCAGCACAGCGATACGAAGACAAATACACATCCTTCTATAAGTCTCGCAAGTGGAAAGAACTTCGAGAATATAAACTCAAGAAAGACCCGTTATGTGAAGAGTGTAAAGCTAATGGGTTTGTCCGAGCAGGTCACGACATTGACCATATCGTTGAAATCAAAGACGACTTTTCCCGTCGATTAGACATCACGAATCTCAGAACGCTTTGCCGTTCATGCCACGTTACGAAGACCATTCGGACTCGAAAACGTAGAACTAAAAATTATAGTTCGAATGAAAATCTGTGGCTCTGAGAGGGGCGGAAAAAGTTCAATTTATGTCTCTTTAGGTTTCACGCTACCGTGACCCCTTGAGAAAAAAGGATAATGTTTTACTTGTCTATAAATTCCCTTTGTGCATCAAGGCGGTAGCGTGGCGAGGTTCACCAACTGACTTGATAGTGAAAGGGCGGTCAATAGGATGGCTTGGACTTGTCTTAGAGTTACCCTAATGACCGCCTTTTGTCCCCTTGAGTTGATACTTTAATAACTCTAAGGCACTGTTTCTACAGATGAAATCGTCTCATAGTGGGCTATCTTGGAGGAAATGCGAGAAGAAACGATCTCATGTTTTTAACTTGTAGGTTTAGACCTGTCTCTTTGCTGAATGTGCTCTTTAGTTGTGTCCGGTACTAGGTCTTGAAAGAGGCGCTCTCTTTCTTTCGGTCTCGTTACTAACTCATCAGTGATGTAATTGAGAAGACTGAACAGCTTCTTTGCGTCTTCCTTGTTATCGTCAAACACAATTTGACCAGGATGCACGCAGTTATTCCCTACGACTCGTAGAGTGTCTAATGCTATTTGTACATCCGAATTTAGACCTTCTTTAACTAATGTAGCTATTGAGTTGTTTATTTTACCTTCGTGTCCCAAATGGTGTAGTAATTCTTGAAGAGCGAGCCTCAATAATGCGGCTGCTCCTTTAGGAGACTCGTGGAGTATTGAAGCAGCCTCTATGTAGATTTCCATGATGTGTTCGGGTAGATCTTTGTTAGGTTCCTCTACGCTATGTGTTCGGGGGTACACGCAGACACTGTTTACCCATAAACTAGGTTCTTTGCAGCTTAAACAATTGGATATGGAGACTTTTTTAGGAAAGAACCGATCTATTTCTTCTGCACAGTTCTCCATATAAAAGTTAACAAAAGTGTCTATTGCTTGATAGCTACCTCTTACGTTCGGTCTGAATGCTTCAGCCATTTGGTGGCTCATGATGTCAACAAAATCTACAAAGTTATCATTATTTACCCATACCTGTTGAGCGAGAACCCCACAATGAGGGCATAGGAAATCACGCTTCATTAAGCGCGGTTCTAGTTCGGTTCTTTTACTGCTTTCCATTATGCGATCTACCTTATAAACGAGATATGCGCACATTATCATAAAAGGTGTTTGGGGAGTATTAAGTATTTTCTCATTGTGATCGATCTAAAAAAGCGCCCTTTAAGGACGCCTTTAATTAACTGTTGTATGGCTCTAGGAGGTCGTGAGGTCTCTTCAGGTGAACTTTGTAATCACCTTGAAAGCCAAGGTTAACGAAAAGCTCATTGGTGTAGCAGTTATCGTAATTGACCGTTAAATATCTGCTGTTGTTTACCTTGTTTAATGTTCTTTCGTTGTCTACTGGTAATCCGTTACGGGTAATGCAATCAAGACCAAACTTATTAATCATATCCTCAATGAACTGGATAGCTTCTTCGTTGAACTTAGATTTAACTATGTGTTTCATCTTCCGTACTCCTTAGCTTGCCTTGATTAGTTCGATAAGCTTTTTAATTGCTTGTCCTTTTGGTGCTTTGACTTCAAGGTCACGGAAGATAGCTAATTCAGTTAATGAGTCTATTGATAGTAGAACCATTTTGATTTCCTTTGTGTGTATGTTTTTGATGGGTATGAGATTAATTTATCTCAATGAGATCGTCAATACTTTTATGAGACGATTTCGTCTAACTGATCATTTTATATCCATTACGATTTCTACTAGCTGGGAGTTCTTCTTAACCTTGTTAATTTTGGACTTCAGCGTGTTGTGTTTCTGGTTAAAAAGCTGCTCCGCTTTGTAGACTGGTACAGACTCCAAGAACACCGCAAAGAGGGCGTTTTGTACTGTTTCATCGTCATAAAGAGCCTTTACAAGTCGTTTTAGTTGTGCGCTGTTCAATTTCATATGTTTAACCTCAAAAGTGCTTATAAAAGGAGGCTTTGCGCCTCCCTAGATTTAATTAGTTGTGAAAAGCATAATAAACGCGCTCACAGTTCTCAATACGTCCTGAGTCGATGAATGTAAAGTCCATCGCTAGGTCACGCCCGTAACGCTCATAATCAAAGTATTGCTTTAGGTTTTCAGGCATCTCAGAAAGTAAGCCTGTTTCCTCCGCGTACAGCTCCGCGAACGCTGTAGATTCTGCATCGTTCATGAATTGGCAGATAGACACGGTAAACTCGCCGTAATACTTATCAGAGATCTCTGAGACCTCGATACCATAACCAAGGGCTGCAATCACTAGGTCTTCATCTAGATCAGCTTCTAGTGCCTCTTCGTAGCCGTTCCAATCCATGAAACCCCAACCGCTACCGTAAGAAGTGAAGCAACCAACTAGACCGCCTTCGTCGTCCACTACGCACCAATCACGGTTAAGGATGTGCGCTGCTTCTTCGTCTGCTTCTAGAACGTCTAGACCTGCTTCGTTTTGTAGTGCTTCAGAAATCCATTCTGCAAGGTCTTTGCTGTAGGTCTCAACGATTTCTTGAGCATCTAGCCATAGATCCCAACCGTCAGCAATGCCATAGAAACGAATACAGATAGTTTGCTCGTTCATTGCTTTAGATGCTTTTTCTAGTGCCTTGATGATTTCTGAAGTTTTCATGTGTATTTCCTTTGTGTGTGTGTTTTTGATGGTTATGAGATTAAATCGTCTCATAGTTATCTGTCAACAGTTTTATGAGATTTTTTCGTCTCAATCTTGCTGTTTCGTTTTGATGGGTATGAGATTAATTCGTCTCAATGATCCTGTCAACAGGTATGAGATAATTTTGTCTCAATAATTTTTTTAAAAAAGATATGGAGGGCTTTTATATGGTGCTCAATGTAGAGCTATTAGACGGTGCAACGGTGGAATATAAAGAAACCTTCTACCTTCTCCGCTACGAAAACGGGCGCGTCTCTATCACTGAGTTGTTCACGGGCGTTCGCTGTCCAGACAGTGAGACAGAAAGAGAAGTGATGAGAACGATTGTCCAGCAAGTAAGCAAAGCAAACCAAGAATAAACAAACCTCCCTCCCCATTAGACAGACCCCAACGCGCTCACACCTTGCTCATTTATATAAAAAATTATGAACCTCGCTGGCTCCGGTGGGTGGGTGTGGTGGTGCTCCCTCAGAATTAATCAACTTGTTGCAAGCCTTGTCCCGTAAGGGGTGGCAGGGGGGAGGGTGGAGGGTAGTGATCGTGCATGACGATTGCGGCTCGGAGTGATTTTTACACAAAACGTCGTTTACTTTTCGTCAAATTTTCAATCAACCAAATCAAGCATTTAGGAGATAGTTAATGTTTTTATTACATCGAAAACCTTACTACGTTTGGTTAGGTCGCCGTATTGGGTTGACCAAACTACAGACAGCAAGTGTTTTCAAACTACAGTGTAGTTTCGTTGAGCATTATTGGGGATCTACTCCACCTAAAAGTGCTCGTGATGTCTTGATTGAAGAGTTTGTGTTTGGGTGTATTGAGGCTGTTTTAGAAGGGGAAGTCATTGAGGATACATACCACAAGGTGCAGTCAGGTTTTTACCGTCAACGTACCGTAAAGGATATTGAGGGAGACCTAGATAGAAAGCTAATGATGATTTCTGATGAAGCAGAAACACGACTTCAAGGACTAAGCATGAAGTGTTTGCAGAAACTTACCAATGCCCGTCAAAGACTCTCTAAGCAAAAAAGGAGGTAATAAATGGGTAGACCCTCGAAACCTATACATGAATTGAAAGCTAACGGGACGTATAGACCTTCCGTACATGGAAGTGAAGAAGACCGTCCACAACTAGCTATTGAAGCTCCAGAAACCCCACGATTTCTAAATGAAGAAGCTTTGGTCTACTTCCAAGAGATCGTTGGTTATGGAATTGACATGGACATTATCACTAAAGCTGATGCTGTCATTGTTGGTCTTCTCTCGAACGAACTAGGAGAGTGGGCTGAACTGAACAAAGCGGTACGCGAAGAGGGCGTGATGGTTAAGCTCCCAACCGCTACAGGATTCATGCAGGACGTAGTGAACCCAAAACTCAAGATTCGAGACGACAAAACCAAGGTGATCTTAAAGATGCTTGGTGAGTTGGGTATGAGTCCTGCTGCACGTTCAAAAGTGCAAGTAAACGAAAAGAACAAACAAGAGAAAACGGCTCTAGGCGAGTTCCTAGCGGCAGTCAACAATCAAAAGGGAGGGCAGACCCATTAACTACTACACATTATTGGTGCTGTATATCGCAGCGTCCGTCTTATCACAAGCCTTAACGTCTCAACCTATTCACTTGCTAACGGTTGCAGGTGTTCCTATCTGGATGCCTCTATCAGCTTTGACGCTGGTTCCGTTGGTTGATGTGCTTCGATCATTCACTCAAGCGCAATCTGAACGTGAAAATCGAGATTTCAAGAAGGTAAGCCTTCAGATGCTAAGTGGTTCGTTCGGTGTAGCTGCTCTCTGTGTAGCCTTTTTAGGTCTACCTTTGCCTATCTTCATTGGCGTTCTATTGGCTGTCACATTTGGTGGTCTCGCTGATGTGCTCGTGTTCAAGCGTATGGGTGAGTTCTTTACGTCTCCCATTAAGCGCATGGCGGTGAGTAACGCTGCTGCTACTTTGCTAGGTTCGGGGATTGTGTTCTTAGTGGCTTTCACAGACCTCATTTTCCCAAACAACGAACTAGCTAAACCATATCTACACGCTGTCACTGGATGGTTGACTCAATCGACCTTCATTTGGGCTTCAAGCCTCGTGATTGCGGCAATGCTTAACAAACTTAAACGTAAACAATAAAGGCTCGTTATGACTCTTCAAGAACTGGTACTAGAACAATTCCCTTCATTAGAAATGGACGGTATTCGTCATTTACCGCTATGTGACATTTTCACGATCACCTACAAGGGGCACTTGATAGGTTACTTCAATCCAAGACACAACGAATTACGTCTAGATCGTGATGAAATCAACAAGCTAACAGGAGGTGAGAACGGTGTGTAACTGCTCTGCTTTCTGTTCTTGTGAGTGTCTATGTGGTGCTTGGGACGATGTGCCATGTTCTTGTTGGGATTTCGAAGACCTTTATACGGATGAGGATGATGATTTAGAAGAATAAGGAGGTCTATGAACCCAACTAAAGCTCAAATTGAGCGTGTCCGTAAAGAGTTGGTAAACCATAACCTCACTGATGATGATCAAACCTACGAACAAGTCCACAAATACGCTGACGATATTCTATCCGGCAAAATCAAAGCGTGTAAGCAGGTAAGAAAAGCTGCTGAACGTCACTTCAAAGATATGTATCGGTCACTTTATGACCCTTCCTATCCATATCGTTTTGATCCCGTAAAGGCTCAACGAGTCATTGACTTCTACAAGTTCATTAAACACACGAAAGGTAAACTTGCACGTACTGTCATGAAGCTCATGCCTTGGCAGCAATTTTGTGTAGGTTCGATCATTGGGTGGGTTTACAAAGATACCGGCTTTCGACGTTTCAAACAGGCTAACATTTGGGTAGCCCGTAAGAATGGTAAGTCAACTCTCGCTTCAGGACTCGCATTGTACTTCCTCATCGGTGACGGTGAGACAGGTGCGGAAATCTACTCAATCGCTGTTAAGAAAGACCAGGCTAAGATCGTCTTTGATGATGCTGTCAGGATGCTCTCGATGTCTGAACTGAAGGAAGTCCTTACAGTAAAGCGTGACTCTATCGCGTTCGAGGCTGAGTTTGCTAAGTTCGTACCTCTCGCTTCAGACTCTAACTCGCTCGATGGTCTTAACACGCACTGCTTCATTGCAGACGAACTTCACTCATGGAAAGACCGTAACCTTTGGGGCGTAATGGAGACCTCAACGGGTGCTCGTGAGCAACCTATGGCGTTCTCTATCAGTACGGCAGGTTGGATCTTAGACGGTATCGGTAAGGAACTGTTTGATGATGGCGTGACCATCCTTGAGAACTACGGTCTAGAAGAGAACGTCTTCACCATGAACTACACACTAGATGATGGTGACAAGTTCAATGATCGTAATTGCTGGATAAAAGCAAACCCTTGTCTTGGTGTTTCCGTTAAGGAAGAAGATATTGAGCGTCTATGTCGTAAGGCTGAACGTATGTCTTCAGAACGGGCAAACTTCCTAACCAAGCGTTTGAACGTATGGGTAAACAACGCTGAAGCATGGCTGAACCTCGATAAGCTCTACCAATGTGCAGATGAGAACGCACGTTTAGAGGACTTTGAAGGTCGTGATTGTATTATCGGTGTGGACTTTGCCGATTACCTTGACTTGACCTCCGTTTGTTATCTGTTCGTCAACAATGACGGTACGTTTAACGTCTTCTATGAGAACTTCTTACCTCACTCCGCAATGGATAAGGTATCTGAGCAAATGAGACAGCGTTACTTGCGTCTCGATGATGAAGGTTATCTGAATATCCTCAACGTTGAATCAATGGATTATACAACGCTTGCAAGTGTTCTAACTGAAGCGTCCAAAAGGTTCAACGTCCAGACAATCGCCTATGACCCTTACCATATGACCGCTATTGCTACTCAGTTAGAAAAGCAGCGTCTTCCTATGGTCTCTATCACTCAATCTAAAGCCAACCTCTCGGAAGCTTCCAAGCTCCTAGAGCGTTACATCTATGACGGCTCCTTTATCTACAACGGTGATAAAACCTTTGAGTGGGCTGCGTCTTGTGCGGTGGTTAAAACAGATGACCGTTCGAATATTCAGGTGTTCCGTGAAAATCACAACACACAAAAGATAGACCCTGTGATTGCTACGATCATTGCTCTCTCAATGGCTGAGATTCAAGAGAAACCTAAAAAGTCTCCGTACTCAGGTAGAAGCGGAAGAGGTCTAATTGTACTTGGCTAAGGAGGTTGAATGGGTTTATTCAGCAGACTCTTTAAGGGTTCGCCTAAACCAGAAAGTAAATCCGTTAACCCCTATATTGACGCTCAACTAAGGAACGATGGTTCCCGTCATGCAGGAGTTAACGTCACTTATACAAGTGCCATGAGACAAGCTGATGTCTATACATGCGTTCGCATCCTCAGTGAGTCCATTGGCATGATTCCAATGAAACTATACAAGCAAAAGAGTGGGGTGTTTGAAGAGGTCTCTCAGAACACTCGTGACTACAGAATCTTTTGCCAAAACCCTAACGGGTACATGACTTCGCAGGAACTAAACGAGCATCTAGTAACTGCTTTGATGTTGAGAGGTCATGCTTTCCTTGAAGTTGTTCGTAACTCTCTGAACGGTGTTAGTGAACTTCTACCTATGCGTTATCTCGATCAAGTCAGCCTCAGTATGACCAATGAAGGTCTTCCTGTTGCTCGATGGGTTGATCATAAAGGTAATGGACAGGTCTCATACGCTCCGTTCAACGAGGAAGGGCTGCTGGACATTAAGCTTCAGTCCCTTAACGGCTTTCAAGGTATCTCTCCAATTGCTCTTATGGCTGAACAAATCGGTACGGCTATAGCAGCACAACGCCACGAGGCGAAAATCTTTGAGAATGGTACACGCCTAAGCGGTGTTCTCTCTACTGAAGACTCTTTAGACGATGAGGCTATTGAACGTCTTCAAGCGAGTTGGAACGGTGCTTATGGAGGTACGGACAACGCAGGTAAGGTAGCCGTGTTAGAGCATGGTCTGACTTACACAAACATCACCATGACTAACCAAGACGCTCAACTTTTAGAAATGCTTGGGTTCAGTCGTGAACAGATTGCTGCTGCGTTCCGTGTTCCTGTCCATATGCTCAATGACACTTCAGCACAGACGATGAATAACGTCGAACAGAATAACCTTCATTTCTTGAAGAACACCTTAATGCCGATCATCACAAAGTTAGAGAACGCTTACAACAAGCTGTTGCCTTCTAACATGGTCGTTCGCTTCGACACTCGGCAGTTCGTAAGGGGTGATATTCGTACTCAAGCTGAAGTAGCGGAGATCTTAATCAAGAACCGCATCATTAGTCATGAAGAGTCTCGTGAAATGTTTGACTTAGCTCCTGCAAACGAGAAGGAACTGTTCGTTATCCAATCGAACAACTACGTGTGGGGTACTAGAGAAGACTCACAGAAGTTAGCTGAAAGGTTAATGAACCCTCCTAAAGAACAACCAAAACAACAACAAGAAGAAACAGAAGGAGTTAATACCAGTGCTGAAGAAGAGCAAGGTAAAGACTCTTCAGTTTGATGTTGATGAATTAAGTAACGAAGGTGTTATTTCTGGTGTTCTTAATTACTTCGGTAATAAAGACCATGCAGGTGACATAACTCTCAAAGGTGCGTTTAAGCACAGTATCAAGATGATTGAAGAGAGTGGTCGTCACCTTGTCATGCTGTGGCAACACGATCCAGAAAAACCTATTGGCATTTGGAAAAATCTTCGTGAAACCTCGCGAGGTCTTGAGGGTGAAGGTCACATCAACCTTGAGACTGAACTAGGTCGTGAAGCCTACGCTCTAGCCAAACAGGGCGCACTTTCGGGTATTAGCATCGGGTATTGGGTAATTGATGAAGAATACGACTCGAAGACAAAAACAAACTATCTAAAAGAACTAGAACTTCGTGAAACTTCTCTAGTTACCTTCCCTTGTAATGAATTAGCACGAATTGAAGAGGTGAAGAAGATGAAATTAGACGAGAAGGGTTTACCAAGTGACGAAGAACTAAAATCGTTCCTAGTTAGCTGCGGTACAAGTGAAGAATTAGCTATGGCAATCGTAGCTAAGTACATGCCTGATTACGTCTCCCCTGAAGAAGAAGCACAGCGTAAAGCTGAAGCTAAAGAAGAAGTAAAAACTACTCTCGAAAGTCTGTGTGAAAAACACGGCTTGTCCCTAAAAGAAGCTCTAGACGCGATTGAAGGTGTTGATGAGGTTCGTGACTCAGATGTGATTGCTAAAGAAGAACAAGAAGACGAAGAGCAAGAACAGAAAGAAGAAGAACCAGAAGAAGACGCTGAAGAAAAGAGCGATTCCCTAGACGATTTCTTTACTAAATAAACCTCCCTTCCCATAGGAAGGAAAGCCTCACTTGGTGCTCTTTAAGGAGGGCGCTAAGGGATTCTTATAACTATAACAAGAGGACAGAATTTATATGAAATTTGATATTAAATCTATTGAGGAAATCACCAACACTGCTGAAATGAAGCAAGTAATGACTGAACTTGCTCACGCTCTGGCAGACGTTGAAGCTAAAGCTCGCGATGCGAAACCTGCTGAACAACTAGAAGCAGAAAAGAAAGCAGAACGCCGCGAAGTTGTCCGTAAATTCCTAAACTCTGCTCCTGCTAAAGCAAGCCTAGAGACCTACGTTAAGCAGCTTGATCTAACCTCTGCGTCTAACACCATCGAAGAGGAAATGTCTAAGGAGATCATCAAGCTTGCTGTAGCGAATGATGTCTTCCTATCTGAAATTGGCTCACAGACTGTATCGAGCACAGACTTCCGTCAACTTGTGCTGAAGAACCGTCCTGATGTTCAGCAAACAGGTGAACAGGATGGTGTGACAACGCCAGTATCAAACACTGGTACGCAAACCTACGTAGAAGTGTCTGCGCTGTTCGCTAAGATCTTCGCAATGCCTGTAATGACTCACGAAATCCTACGCGATTCTCACATCGACGTAGAGGGTGAGTTGATGGCTCTGATTGCTGAAGAGTGGACATTCAAGCTGATCGACATGCTTCTAAACGGTGACGGTCAGAAAGCTAACGGTATTCAAAACCTACGTGGTCTTCTTAACTTCCGTGTAGACCGCGCTAACTCTTTCGCTGAGTCTCTAAAAGCAGACGGTGATCGTAACCCTGATTACTACCAAGTGATCAAGACAGGTGTTGATGGTGCTTTCGGTGCAACTACTGAAGCTATCGAAGACTACTTCATCGACCTACAAGCGTCTCTACCTCAGAAGTACCAATCTTCAGCTAAGTGGTACATGAGCCTGAAGACGTTCAGCGAATTGAAGAAGCTACGCACTGAGCAAGGCTTCCCGATCATCGAGTTCGGTAAGTTCTCTATGTCAGGTGCAGCTTGGGGTGAAGGTTACATCCTGCTAGGTCGTCCTATCGTGATCGTGGATCAGCTACCTGTTTCTGGCTCTAACGCTACGCCAGTTATCTACGGTGATCTGAAGTCTGCGTTCAAGCTAGTTCCTCTAGCTGGCTCTGAGCACTTCCTGATTGACGACATCACAACTAAAGGTGCTCGTACAATCTACCTAGATCAACGCTTCGGTGAAATCGTAGGTAACTCAGACGCTATCCGTATCGCTCTGCAAGCTCTGTAATCGTGAGGTGCGATTATGGGTTATTCAGTTCTTAATCGCATTAACGAAGGAGTTGTAACTTACGAGCAAGCTGCTGCTCATCTAAGGGTATGGGACGAAGAAGATCGTCCCTATATTGAGTCCCTAATCGACGCAGCAATTTCCTCGGCAGAATCCTATATGAAACGCTTCATAGGGGAAACATGGGTATCCTTTACGCTTTCTAGCTTCTCACAAAGGCTACCCTTTCCTGACCCTTCGGAAGTCTATGATGTTCTCTACTTAGACAATGAAAACAACTTACGGGCAATTCCTGTAACTGATTTCTTCCTAGATCGTCTACGTAATCGGATCATCTATACGGGTTCCGTGAGTCAGAACGAAATGCAAAGCATTGAGGTAGTGGCTACTTTCGGTTGGGGTGCTGACAAAGTACCTCCTAGCGTTAAGCACGCTATCTTGATGTTGGTTGCAACTCTATACGAAATGCGTGAAGACGCTACGGTTGGTCAAGGTGTGACAGTTACTAAAGTACCTGTTACGCACCAATACCTTTTAAATCCTTATAGACATTATTCGGTTTAAAGGGGGTAGCAAATGAGACGAGGTGCGCTAAGGCATCGACTGCAAGTTTATGTTCCTACCTCATACGTCTTTGGTGGTGAGGTGGCTGAATGGTCTCTCTTAGGTAAACCGTTAGCTTCAGTGCGAGTCCTTGAGGTCTCAGAGACAACAAGCGGCACGAGCATTCAAGGTGTAGAAACGGTTGAGTTTACTGTTCCGTACTCAAAGAAACTTGAAGATAACCCTCACGATGTGGTGATTGTCCATCGAGGTGATGAGTATGACGTAACAGGTATCCGTAACGTTGGTTATCGTGACCGTGAACTTCGTATTCAAGCGAAGCGTTATGAGGGCACTAAGAGAGTGCCTAGTGTCTAAATATGGTTTAGTTACCTTTGACCTCTCATTTAACGGTGAAACCAACTTATCAGCCATAGAAGACGAAATGGTTAAGCTCTTTGGTGAGGTCGGTGCGGCTTATAAGAAGAAGAAAAACCACTCACTGACCGTTATCCAAGGTGCTCTTAAAGATGCACATCAAGTTATCTACAGGGAGTGTCTAGTACGCGCTCCCACTATACGCGCTGATGTTCTAGCAAATGAGTCTGTAGAAATGCGTGACGTTCATCTAGGCGATCCTAAATACATGGTCGAGCGTTCAGCTCACGGTAAGAAGTGGCTTAAAGACGGTATTGTTGCTCGAAGGATAGTTACCTTCAAGTATCCAGTATCCCGTTACGCTGCTGCTGTTGAATATGGTCGTCAAGAGTTCATGCAGGTTGTTAAGAAAGCTCCTTATGGAATTACAAAAGGGGAGACGGATTTCTGGCTTCGTAAAGTAGGAGCAATGGAAGCTCAACCTTTCTTAATACCGTCACAGAGAGACAAAGCAGATCAAGCGTTAAATATATTCGCATCGTCTTTATCTAATCGTTGGTTAAAGGTTCTAAGGAGACTCGAAAGAAAAAATAAGAGGTAAAGGTGGAATTAGAAATTATCAACTTCCTTAAACCCCACTTAAATAATATGGAAGGTTACATCACTCGGAAACCTGAAGGTGTTTCCATTCCTTTCTTCGTTATTGATTTGTCCGTTTCTCGTGGTGAATCTTTATATGGAAATAACGGCAAACCTCTAGGTTATGACTATGACCTACGAATTAATGTGGTTGATACCCGTTATATGTCTATTCGCTCTCTTAGAGATACTTTAATTCAAGTGCTAGACGGTTTTACTGGGAATATCGGTGGGGTAGATATTATTGACTGTCAATTAACAGATAGCACTTTAGGAATGAATTTAGATAAAAGCTATGAGGGTGTTCTTTTCTTCACAATAAAAACAAAATAAGGAGAAAAATAAATGTCAGGTATCGGTCGTGGTACTCGTGGTATTGACACGAAACTTTTATACAACCTAACAGCAGGTACTACTTCAGCTTCAGGTTTTACGCTTGAAGTTGGTGATATTACAAGTATCGGTGAGTTAAGTGATTCAGCGAGTACGTCAGAAGTAACCGTGTACGGTGAAGGTTACACAAACACATTCACAACGGTTAAGAACGTTGGACAGGTAGACCTAGAGTTTCTAGCAAACACGGAAGATGCAGGTCAGACCGCACTAGAAACACTATACGAAAACCAAGAGACGGCTTCTTTTGATATTCGTCTAATTCAAGGTGATCGCCAAACAGATTACATGTTTAACGGTCAGGTAAGTAAATTCGGTATTACTTCATCTGCTGATGATGTAGTGCGTTACTCAGTGTCTCTAGTAGTTCACGGTAAGGTGACTAAAGAGAATAAAGCGTCTGCTTAATCTTTAGGTTAATTAATTTTAGGGACTACTTAATGTAGTCCTTTTTTTATGTCACAAGGGGAAATAATGAATCGAAAAGAATTACTAAAACTTCTAACTAATAAACCTATTGAATTTGAAGTAGAAGGTTACGGTAAATATTTCGTTAAAGGCATGAACACAATGGATTATCTTTTTGCGGCTGCTCAAAGTGAAGCTGATGAAAACGGTGAAATGAATCAAGAAGGCTTTTTCGCTGCTTTAGTCGTTCGTTGTGTTCTTGATGAAAATAAAAAGCGTCTATTTAAAGACGAAGATATTGAAGTAGTGAAAGAAGCTGATATTTCATTTGTGCTTCCTTTGGCTTTGAAGGTTCAAGAATTATCTAATTTCACAAGCGGTGAAGAAGTAAAAAAGGGCTAGAAGACCTCCGTAATGACCCCTTCGAGGTCTTTTGTTTAGAATTAATGCTTTATTGGGGGCTAACCTACGAACAATTCAATGAACAGCCTCTAGCGTTAATCTACAGGTTATTCCTTCTAAACCAAATCAAACCTTTCCTTCCTAGTAACTCATGGATTCAAGCAGGAACAATCGCAGCAGCCACTTACAACTCAATGGCTGGACGCAAAGGTAAAGCTCTAGGTTATGACGATATTTTCCCATTCATGCGTGAAGACAACGCAGGGGATATTAGGGAAGGTCACGACGAAGCCTCACAGCAAGCACTACATCAAAAGTTAAACGCAATGTTTGGTTAATAAGAAGGAGGCTTGATGGCAGGAAGAAACGTTACTATCGGTAACGTCAACATTGCCATGAGTGCCAACGCAGCCAAACTAATCCAACAGACAGAACAAGCGCAGAAAAGCTTTAAAGCCTCTCTCAAGAAGATGATGAAGAATATCTCATGCTTCAACAGTAAGGTTGGGACTATGGCAGGTTCAATCCGTAACCTGTCAGGTTCTTTAACTCGCTTAGGTCTTGTTGGTACTGGTACAACGGCTGCGTTAGGTACGCTTGGTTATACGCTTTATGAGAACCAACGTGAAATGCAACGTATGGCTACAACGGCAGGGATGACCGTTGAGGAATACTCAAAGCTAACTCACGTTACAAACAGCTTAGGTCTTGAGAACGAGTACCTAGCTGATGCCCTAAAGGACTTGAACGTTCGTGTGGTTGACGCTGCTTCAGGCGGTGGTGCTCTAGTCGATTTCTTTCTGAGTATCGGTGAGAGTGCTGAAGATTGGATGAAGCTAGACCCTGTTCAACAGTTCTCTAGGTTCCAAGAAACGATCTCTCGCATGGATGCCAGCACAGCTAAGTTTTGGGCTGATGAGGTCAACGACAGTATGTATCGACTGTCTACAACGATGTCACGTAGCGGTAGGACGCTTTCAGACTTCGTTAATGAAGCTGACAGTTTAGGCGCAGGTACAAGTGGTAAGTACATCGGACGTGTGAACGAAATGTATGAGTCGTTCCATCGTTTGAACATTATCGTTCGTGAGATTGCCTACACGACAATGGCTCTCTTCAGTAAGACCTTAACGTCCGTCTTTGATGAAGCGGTACGTACCTTCAAGGGTATGGTCGATGAGGGCGAGACAGCAGGTGGTGTGATCTTCAAGCTGAGTAAGCAGATCGCAACGAATATCTTAGAGGTTATTCAGACCGCTACTGTTCAGATTCAGAAGTTTGTTTACAAGGTGATGCTTCTTCTAGGGAAGATTGATTCTAGCTTCCTAAGTGACCTTAAAGATCAAGCTCTAATTGATTTGATTGAGGTTGAGAAGAAAATCTCAGATATTGAGGAAAGAATCACTCAAAGTAAAAAGTCCTCTGGTTTACGTTCAAGTGCTATTTTCGGTCTTGACGTTGAGAACCTTAACGAAAAATTAGACGACTTAAAACGTAAGAGAGACGAATTAAATAAAGAGGTCAATTCTGGTTATATTTCAGGTCTAATTGAAGAGATTAGCAGCGTTAGTTATACCGTACCGAAAGAAGCTACTACAGAAATAAACAATCAATCGGAAGCTCGTCAGGTATTAAACGATAATATTCGTGAAGGTGTTGCCATTATTGAGCAACTGAAAGAAACACAGGATTTAAGCTCAAAGGCAGCTTTAAGAGAACTTCAAGTTCAGAAAGCAAAAATTAAAGCAGCTAAAGAATATTACGAAACTATTAAGCTGACTGATGGTAATAGGGAAGCTCTACAGCAGCGTATTAAAGACGCGAACAATGCTTTAAAGTCAATTTCCGAGACAGAGAAACAGCTTAAAAAGAAAATAGCTGATGAGGAAAGAGAACAAGAGCGTAAAGATAAAGACGAAAAACTAAAAGATGAACGCTCTTATTTAAATGCTCGTCTCCGTATGGCTAAAGAGTTTTATAACAACTCTCGAATGGAAGCCAAATATAACTACGAGTTACAGAAGTTAGATTACGACGAACAGCTAAAGAATGAGTTAATTACTAAAGAAGAACACTCAAAATTACTTGAGAACTTAGCGTTACAGCGCGCTCATAACGAAATCGCTATTGAGACAACTAAGTACGCACAAGTTCTTGATGGTATGAGTTACTTCTTCAATGAAAGTAAAACAATGGCTAAGGCAGCGTTCGCTCTAACTAAAGGTGTAGCTCTTAGTGAAACTCTTATTGCTCAGTATCAAGCGGTTGCTCAAGTTTGGGCTTCTAAAGCCACTTGGTACGAGAAGGTGTTCCAATCGGCTCAAGCTGCGGCTGCTGTAGGTTCAGCTATAGCAGGCATCCAAGGCGTACAAGGTCAGTTCCACAATGGCGGTCAGATTCCACGTGACGGTACTTACTACATGGAAGGTGGTGAGATCGTTATCCCTAAAGACCGTGTAGGCGAGTACATCGACGCTGTAAACAAACAAAACGAAGGTCAGGGCGGTGGGACGATTATCAACTCCACGATCAACATGGGTGCAAACCTCGTGGATGAGAAAGTCATGGCTCAAGCCTTGGCAAAACAGCAATCAACTATCGCCGCTCTCGTGAGAAAAGAACAGAAGAAACGTCCACTACGTAACTAGGAGGTCTATTCATGGTGAAGACCATTCCTACGCAGTTGATGATCACTGATGTTTCAATCACTAACTATCATCGGGTTTATTCCACTGAGTCTATTTCGGGTATCCAATATCGAAGAGATTCAGGCGTTCAGTGGTTTAAAGGAAGTATCACGCTGCGTGCTTATGGCTATGAGAACGTGAGGCGTTTAAACGGTTTTCTAGCCAGCCTTAAAGGGAAACTTAACGAGTTCGCACTTCCTCTAGGGGGTGCTTACTCAAATCCTCAACTAGCGGTAGAGCCTTACCTCAACGGTAATCACTCAACGGGCAATACCACAATTTCATTCACATACAACGGCACTGCTATCACAGCAGGCTCAGTCTTCAATTTACCTAACGATTCAAAGCTATACACGGTTGTGGAAGACGTAGGGGGTGACGGTAACTACACGATCATTCCTGCGTTACGCACTGACCATGTGAACCTCGAACAAGCAAACTTCAAAGCTCCCATTATCACAGCGTTATTAGACGGGAACGAAACAACGATTGAACACGAGGGCAACGGTCAGCTCGCCTCCGCAACTATTTCTTGGTCTGAATCATTGAAATAAGGAGTAACTATATGTCACAGCAGCAGATCTTACTTGTAGAGCTACGTTACAAAGATCACTCTAATGGGGAAATCACGCCAGTAAGACTCACAAGCGCACCTTTCGATGTAGAACATGCAGGTGTTACGTGGTCTGCTGCGGGTGATCTCCTTTCTATAGGTAAGACAGAAAGTACGTATGAATTAATTACTGATGGTCTTGAAATAACGCTATCAGGTATTAACCAAGCGTACCAAGCAATTATTGAACGTCATGGTTTTCGTAACGCTCCTGTTGACGTTTTACTAGCAACGTTACCAGAAAATACAAACGTAGTTAGTTCAGCTAAATATTATCATCGTGGATTCGCAATGACTCCCGTAACTGAATTTGATGAGTCTACAGGTTCTATTACCGTTGCTTTTGAAACTCAATCAGCGTTTAAAAACCTAGAACTAAATAACCAATTAATGACTACTTCATTAGCTCATCACCAATCTTTACATCCTAACGATAAATTCTTCCAGTACACAGCAGATACCTCACTAGGTGAAGAGAATTGGAGAGATTAATAATGTTTGAAAAAGCTAAGGAAATAATCGAAGAACATAAAGGCAAAGAACATATTAGAGGTGAGAGGGATTGTAACCTTCTCATCCTTAAATTATTCGATGAAGAAAACTACAACAAAATGAAAGGTCGATATACGACTATTAGAGGCGGTGTAAGAGTCTCTAAGAAAGTATATGGCGTTCGCTCAATGCTTGAATATTTACAGAAAAACGAAAGCTTCAAAGAAATACCTCAAGGCTATCAAAGACCTCTAGACGTAATAGCGTTTAAAGGTCAGCACAACTTATATATCAGCTTAGGTAATAAATGGTTTGGCGTAATTGAAGGTGACGTTTTTGGTTTTGTTTCTCCTGAGTTTTATTCGAAGGAGGACTACTTAGTTTATAGAAAGGAGATTTAATTAGTGGCAACAGTAACAGCAGTAGCAGCTTGGATTTCTGTGGCTGTCTCGGTTGGTACGGCGGTGTACGCAATGACGATGACACCGGACTTAGACAAGAAAAGTAGTAACGCAGGTACGAAGATCACAAAGAACGGTACACAGTCACCTCGAAATCGCGTGTACGGTACGGCAATCGTAGGTTGTACCTCTGTTTACTCTAACGTTCTAGACCGTGACAGATCTTACCGCCTTGATGTTTTCTCAGTGGGCGGTATCGGTGAGCTAACACTACACAATGTTTGGATTGATGATGTTCGTATGTTTGAACAAAACCTTTCCTACAATTCATCACCTTACGATGCCTCTTCAGGTATCTTCAACTCTGGACAGATGCGTCCCCGTTACCGTAAATCTGATAAATTCCAGATGCAATGGCGTTCAGGTCACGAGAATCAAGTAGCCGCTCAACTAGCGGTGGATAACAGTGACGGTGAATGGACGACAGATCATAAAGGTTCAAAAGTACCTCATATCGTAATCTTTGCGGATTACACCACAGACCAAGATTACGTCTTCTTCAGTGACCGCTACAACATTACTGCACTTGTGACAGGCGGTGCGGTTTACGATCCCCGTGAAGCAGATAACGACTTCGAAGTCCCTACAACATGGACAGGTAAAAGCTCTAACGTAGCTCTAGCGGTTTATGACTATCTGACTTCCACATACTACGGTATGGGTATTAAGCCAGAATACATTGACGAAGCTTCGTTCGCTTACGCTGCGAGTTTCTGTGATGCTAACGGTCTTGAAATCAATTCAGCGATTCGTGCAGATGATTCATTCGCTGAAATCCTTCAGGACATGCTTATTTGTTGTGGCGGTTCGTTGGTTATCTCGAACGGTAAAATCAAGTTTTTAGTAGAGGAACAGGAGCTAGTAACTCTATACGACTTAAACGACGACTTAATCGTTAAGGACTCGTTGCGTGTGAGTCCAGCAGCTACTTCAGATTACTACAACGTAGTTAGTACCACGTTCAAATCAGAGATTAACCGAGATAACGACGACGACTTCATTATCCCTGCTGATGTCACTACAGACGAAAGGGTTCTTCAAGATGGCGAGGTGATCACCAAGTCTATCAAGATGCCTTACTCTCGTGACGCTTTCGAAAGTGAGGGTGGTGTTGTTAACAACGGTGTTAAGTACATTACCAACGTTATCTATAACAAGGCTAACTTCCAATCAACAGTAACCTTTGATCTAGACCTCCACGATTTCCCTATGTTAGAGCCGTTGAGCGTTATCTCGATTACTAACGAGGCTTACGGTTTTGATAAGAAGAAGTTCCGTGTGTTGTCTCTAGAGATCTCTACTGATTCTGACCGATTCAACATTGCGAGAATCAATGCGATTGAATACGACGATTCAATCTATACAGGTACTTTAGGAGGTGCTACAAGCCTACCAAGACCTCGACCATTAGATGAAATCCAGCCACCTAAGAACCTCACGTTCAACCTAGAGGCGTTCGTTATTTCTGGTTATGGTCTTTTACGTTGGGAACACGGTTCATTCACTCCAAGCACTGCTTACGATATTGAATACCGCCTTGCAACACAGACTGAATGGACTCGTTATCGTTCAGCGCATAAAGGTGACAATATCGCTATGTATGACCTAAAGGGTGATACTTACGATTTCCGTGTAAGAACATACGATATGGTTCTAGGCACGTCAGAGTGGGTTGAGTTGTCTTCTATTGAAGTTGCTCCTAACTACACATTACCTGCTGTTACAAACCTAAAGGTTGATACATCAACGCCTCACTTCCGTTTCACTTGGGACGATATGAGTGATGTGACAGTAGACAACATGCCAGACCCAACGTCACCTACAAGCGGTGGTTCTACTGGTCGTGTTGCTGATATTTTCAAACACTACAGAGTCCAGCTACACGTTGACGGTGTTCTCTACGTGAACGAGACGTTAACCACTAACCAGTTCACTTTCTTCTATGAAGACAACAAGGCGTTGTTTGGTACGGCTAAACGTGAGGTCACTCTTACGGTAGTCATGGTGGACAAGTACGGTGTTACTTCAGCTCAGAATAGCTTGGTTGCCTCTAACGATCAGTTGGGAGTGGCTACAGGTATCAAGACGACTAACACTAATGGTAACGCTACGATTGAGTGGGAGCCTCGTAACGAACCAGACTTTGAAGGTACGTTAATCTTCGTGTCCTCAGTTAGTGGGTTTACTCCTAGCGATTCAAACCTACACGCTGTTCTAGGTAAAGAGTCTTTCTACGTTTACAACTTCGACTCTGAAGATAAGAGTGATCGCTACATGCGTATTGCTCACTTCGATACGATGGGGCGTGACTCAGTTACTTATAGTCCTGAGATTGTCCTTTCGTTTAACGGTGCAATGGACGCTAAGTTAATCCGTCTAATCTCTGAGTCTCAAGTATTCGCTATTGATAAGTATGGTACGCCTTCGCGTGATTCCATTAAGTTCACAGCGTCTACTCAAAACACAACAGGGGATGTTACATGGACAGTTAACCCTTCAGTGGCTCTTACCACTACTGCTAACCCTAACGAGCGTGTCTTGTCTTACTCAAACATGGGTAATCACGAGCAAGTAACGGTTACAGTTAGTTGTGACGGTGTAACTGATGTGGTATCCGTCTATAAGGTTCGTGATGGTCAAGACGGTAAGGACGGACAGGACGGTCAAAACGGACAGAATGGTCAAGACGGTAAAGACGGTGACACTATCTATGAGCAATACCGTTACGGTCAGGTGGTTACTCCTGATGCCTCATGGACACAGTGGGGTGAAGATATGCGCTCTACTGATATTTATCGTCAAACACGTTTAGTGACTAATGGCGTAGGAGGCAATCCTGGTAATGTCCATCGTATCTCCGGTATTGACGGTAATAATGGTCAGGATGGTGAGCGCGTCTTTGTGATCTACCATAAGAATCCTGTAGGTCTAGCTAACCGTCCATCAACGCCTACAGACAATTGGGCTAACGAAGGTTGGAGTGAAGACTCTCAAGACGCTCACTGGATGAGTCAGAAAGTAGCTAAAGCCATTGATGAAGAGTTAACGTTCTGGTCTTTCCCGATTGCCTTAACGGGTGATAAAGGTGAGGACGGTGTGGTCGATTACGATCAGGTTAACCAGACCATTAGTGATGAAGTCTCACAGCTAATGCCTCTAACCTTAGTAGCTCGTAACGGCTTAGCGGCAGGTAACGCAGTAGAGGTAAAAGGCTTAACAGTAACCAAGACCGAGGGTGGTAGCTCTAACGGCTCTCCTGTACACACTGTAGAGCAATACGCAGGCGGTGTGGCTTTCAGTCTTAAACTCGAAGATGCAGACCTCTACGGTAACTTTGGTTTGTGTGACGATCAGCGTATCACAGGCGATAACATAGGTGTTCTGAACGCTCATTTCCGAGTAGAAAGTGACGGTAAGGTTTACTGTCGTCAATTCGCTACGACTTACTTTACGACTACTTGGGCGGCAGGTGACGTAATCACTCTTATCTATAACGGTAAGACTATGATTTGGAAAATCAATGGAGTTGAAATTTATCGTCGTGATTACTCCTTTAGTGAGCCTCTAGGTGGATCTATTTGGCTTGGTAGACTGACTGCTAAGGTGAGTGGTATTTCTTTAGTTCCTCTAGAGGGTGCTGCTATCTTGGCTGATGAGGCTCGTGCAGGTGCTATTGTAGATGCTATCAGTGATCCTCGACTATCTAACGAAGGTCTTACTGCTCCTACAACGGGTTTATTCGCTAACCCTCGGTTCTACATGGATGCTAAAGACGGTCGTCCTCTAGGTGCTTATGCTTGTTACGGTGACGCTACGCCTAGCAGCATTACGCGATCTGATGACTCAACACATCCAGAAGCCTTAGTGATTTATAGCTCTAGCGATACATCTACAGCAGGTGCGCTTACCGCGTTCCCTGTAAACCCTAACCAACGTTATAAGATCCGATTACGTTGGCGTTCAGGTGCTAATAATGGTTCTGGCGTTTACTTCCGTGTAGCAGAGTTAGATAGTGAATTACCTGCAACGGCTAAGTTCATTTCAGGTAACGAGGTGTTTGAATCTGGCGGTGTACAGGGGACACGACAGCTTACAGGTTTCTATGAGAACCAAGCATTGTCTACCGCGTGGGTTGATCAGGAGTTCACTTACACACCTACAAGCACAGCTAAATGGGCTTCTCTCATGTTCCTTAACTGGACAGGTAACACGGGAACCCTACGAATCGCTGAGTGTACTATCACTCCGATTACAGGTGCGTTAGCTAGTAAGGACAGCCTAACGGCAGCAGAGGTAGGTGCGGAGACTCCTGAAGGTGCTCAATCAAAAGTGGACTCTCGTATCCCTGCGTCACAGGCTGAAAAGCTAGGTAATATCACGGGTTCTAGTGGTCTCTCTTTCTATAAAAAGATTGTTGTAAATGGGGACGCTGATACCTATTACCCTGTGATCGTTCATGGAGGGCACCAAGACGTACTACGTACAATTAAAATCTGGCGTAGGTACAACGAAACTGCTCCTGATACATGGAACACATCGACCCATAAAGGTGCCTTGATGTTCACGTGGTTAGGTAACTTTGGTGGTTGGGGTGGTGCTCGTTACCGCTCAACAATCCTAGAGTACGGTGAGGCTTATTCCAACATGATCGCCCACTGTTACCGCTACAATCATTCACAAGCAATGGTGTTCTTCCTGCGTGGAGGTGGTGCGGTTTATCATATGGGTTCAGATCAGTCCCTTGGTGGTGTTGAGCGCGAGAACCCTTCAGGCGGTGGTTCTGGTATCTACTACAGCAGTAGTATCAAAAGCTTTGTCTCTTCATACTCAAGCAGTAGTGATGTATATGCTCCGGCTCCTATGTCTTCTCCTGATTTGGACGCTCTACGTGACCAAATGAAGACACAAAACTCGCTAGGTCAATACATCAAGAACCTAAATGCAGATAACATCACGGCAGGTAAGGTATCTGCTCAGTACGTACAAGCTGATGTTTACGATGGTACGCTGGTTAACGCCTCGAACATTAACGTAGGTCAGCTAAACGCTAAGCACATCAACACGGAAACCTTCACGGGAACCAGTGCGTTATTCGGTGCGGAAGTGCAGGGTGGTACGATTACTGGTGCAGTAGTACGTACTTCATCTTCGGGTGCTCGTGCAGAAATGCGTGAGACAGGCTACAAGTTCGCTGCGTATGACGATAACGGAAACCCTACGTTCTACGTAGAGAATGACGGTTCGGTTGTCATGAAGGCAGGTCGTATTGAATCCGATGTTCTAGATACTATCGGTAGCTCTTCTAACATCGTTTCTTGGGTTGGTGAAACAGCACGAGGCGGTGAGATCAAGATAGATAGAAGCAACATAATCAACAACACGGTTGAATACTTCCCTCTACCTGCGTTCATCACTACTGGTGAAGTAGGTCTTCTAACAGCTCGCTTGTTTAGTTCTGAAGGTCTATTGATCCAAAACGAACAATCAGCGAACTGGGGTGAACCTGCTCCTGCTCAGAAGACACTAGCATCTACAGACAGTCCACGTATCCACTTGGTTAACACTAATGATGGTGTAATAACTGACTTAGGTTACATGCAGATCAGCTACACGACTCAATCAGGTAACGGTACTTACAACGAGAAGTACAACACTGGTACTTATGGTTGGCGTAAAACCTACGCGCACTTCTACCTAGAGAGTGTACCTGCTGATTTCAAAGTGAGTGGTGGTACAAACCTTCAAAACTACAAAGTTCGTGTTCTTACTTCCCATATGGAAACAGGTGATACTTTACGCGCACAAGCGGCAACATTCGATGTCCTTGAGTACGTAGAGGAAGCTGTAGGTGGTCGTTATCTTCCTCACAGCTATAAAGTTGTTTGGGAAGGTTACGCTACCACTGTAACTAACGAATGGGGAGAAGGTCTGTACCTAATCATAGGTATGGATAAAGGCGATTGGCGTAGATGGGGCTTTGTGTTTGTAGCTGATAAGAACGAGAACGTAGACCTATACGCTTACGAAGATGAAGCAAGGACGATCTTCGCAACGTACAGTGCAGCTTACGTTGAGTATCGCTATGACACAAATATCTTCCGTAACTCTGAAGGTTACGTTTGTAAAATCCTGAAACTAACAGGGAGATAATTAATGGCAGACACGTATGAATCTCTTCTAAACAAGGAGGTTCATACTGTCTACTTCTCAAAGGCTAATCCTGTCGAATATCAAATCTATCCCGTTCCTTCAAACTTGGATGATTGGTACATCTATGAAACTACTAGCCTCAAAGAAGTAGGCGGTATGATGTATGACCCCTCAACGGGTACTTTAGTACCTGCTCAACCTTCTATAGAGGATACGCTACGTTGGCGCAAAGAAGCCTACGAACAAGAAGCTGACCCTCTATATCTCGATGCTCAATTCGATATAGCTACAGGTCGTAAGACAGAGGAAGAGGCTCTACAGCCTTGGATCGCTAAAGTAGCTGAAATCAAAGAAAGATACCCTCTACCAAACGAATAATTAAAGGAGGTCGTCTTGTATTACGACAACGTATCTTACCAAGTTCAAGTGACTAACGATTGTTTCTTGGCTTGTGACTACTGCATGACAGCAGAAACCAACATGAGAAAACAAGTAGCCTCAACGGATACCGTTAAGAGACTGCTCAACGCCTCTCTAGGTTTTCGTTCTGTCTACATGGTGTTTCTAGGTGGTGAGCCTCTAATGGCTGGCAAGGGATGGTTTGAAGAAGCCTTCTCACATATCAACCAACAAGAACACCTTTTGGTTAACTCTCGAATCTACACGAATGGACTTCTACTCGATGATGAATGGGTTGATCTCTTCAAGCGTAATAAGTGCCAGATTGTTTTTAGTTACGATGGTCTAGGTAACGGAAAGAAAGGAAGCAAGCGCGCCTTAGAGAAGCTTACTACTTATTCTGATGCAATCACCTATGCCTCTATGACAATGAGTGAGAGTAACTATAAGAGTCTCATTGATTGCTATAAGCAGGTCTCAGAAGCAGGTGTTAAACGCTTTGCTGTTCAGTTCGATATTTACGCGAACAGTGAGTTAATGACTTTGTTTGGTCGTGAGGTTTGTAAGCTGTTTGAGTACATCGAGGCTAATCCTAATGGTGCTAAGTTCTCAACGTACAATGACGCTCGTTTCGTTATGACAGGTAAGGGAAGACCTCTATCTAACGAGTTCGATCTGACAGTCATTAACAACGACTACTGTATCAATGCAGACGGTAACATCACTCTAGGTGTTCCCGATTGTTTAGACCCTGAGTGGCAGCTAGGAAACGTTAAGGACTTAAAGCACGTTAACGATCTGCTTTTCAGTGACGTTATGCGTCAAGTTAATCGTGACTATATCGAATCACTAAACCTAATTGGTGATCTCGCTAAGGTGAATCACTTGACTCATGGGGGCGGCTTCTTCTTTGACAAGAAGGGAATCATGCCAATGAATCGTCCCAACATTCCTAAGCTTCATTGTTACCGTGAAATCCTTCGATACTTCGGGGAGGTCTAATGGCAAACATCCTAGCTATTCGTCAATTTGAAGAAGGTCAGGCTATTGGCAGTGAATGGCTCAGTAAGGATTACAGAGTCGAATTAGCCACTGAATCTGACCTCGAAATCGCTGATTCACTCTACGAATCAATCAAGAATCTACCTATGGGAGAGAGCTACTTTAGAGATTACATCAATCACGTGAAGAGTATCAGTGGAGACCCTTTCTGTGACGTTAAGTATCTCATCAAGAAATCAGATGGAAACATCGTAGGTTATCTAGGTCTCGATACCAACAAGAGAACCATCAACGATTTCGCCCATATCCCTCTCATAGAAGACTATGACCCATTAATCACTCTATACATCAAGCAATGGCTAAAGATCCATCCAGACTACGACAAGGTTTATTTCGTGATGCGTTATGGACGCACAAAGACTTCACCAATAGATAAACACTTAGGGGTAGTGATGGTTGGTTGTATCAATCCAGATATGCCAGATGAGCATGGTAGCCACTGCTATTACATGCGTACAGAAACACGCTAAGGAGGTTTATGTCACGTTGGAAAAACTTTTCTGACAACGAATTGAAATGCCGTTGTGGTTGCGGTCAAACTAACCCAAACCCTGAGTTCATCGAGTTGATGAACATCGTCCAGTTCATGAGGGACTTCCTCAAAGTACCTCTTCCAGTATCCTCCGCTTATCGCTGCGAAAACCATCCAATAGAACGAAAGAAAGTAAAAGCAGGTTGGCACAACAAAGCAGCTATTGATCTCAAAGTATCACGTGAGGTTGCTCATAAGGTCTTAGAGCTGGCAATGAAACTAGGCATTAAAGGTATTGGTGTGAATCAGAAAGGTGATCACCGATTCATTCATTTAGATATGCGTCCTGATCGTATGATTTGGTCGTACTAGTTCGACTTGATAGTCAACTTTTTGCAATAGTGTAGCGTTGTTTTATACTGAAATTCAGATTCATTTAATCAAGTTATGAATCGGATGGAAGTGGAAAATGACGCTACTAAAAAGAAAGTATGTTAAGCGTTAAACGTTTATATTTATAAGAATAATGAGGCAATAATGCAACGTCTTTATGTTATCGGGAATGGCTTTGATATACATCACGAGCTTCCTACTAAGTACCTGCTTTTTAAAGATTACTTAAAAGAAAACAACAGAGTCTCTTATGATAATTTTATTAATAACTTCTTTAGTTATGATAGAGATGAAGACCTTTGGAATCACTTCGAAGAAAGCCTTTCTAACTTAGATTCTGAAAAAGTAATTGACGATCTTAGTGACTATTTACCTTTCTTTAGTGCTGACTTTAAAGATAGAGATACGGGTGCTTTTGATATTGAAATCAATAACTTTGTGAATTCAATAACCTCCAAATTAAAGACGAGCTTTATAGAGTTTATTAAAGATGCTGATACTAAAGGGGAGCAAGAGAAAAAAATAAATATAATTATCAAAGATTCTAAGTTTATAAGCTTCAACTATACTTCGACCTTAGAAAAATTATATTCTGTCAACGAGGCGGATATTCTTTATATACACGGTAATGTACATAAGGACAATGAAGATATTGTATTAGGTCATGGCGTAAACCCTTCTGAAATAGAGTTCAGTAATTATGCTTCCAACATGGATAATAATGGGGTTTTTGTTGAGGATGGTTGGCTTTCTTGCGAGTCGGATCTTACTATGACGGCTTACAATGATGGTGCGCAGACCTTAAGAGAGTACTATTTATCTTCATTCAAAAACACAGAAAAAATATTGGAAGAGAATGAAGACTTCTTCAACTCACTCCACAGTGTTGAAAAGGTTTATGTATTAGGTCATAGCCTGTCTGATGTGGATTTACCTTACTTTATTAGGTTGGCGAAAAGCTTACCTAGAGCAGCTAAGTGGGCTGTGTCATATTTTACTGAAGACGAAAAAACAACTAACTTCTTCAAGGTGATAGATTTGGGAGTTGAAAAAGATAACATTGAGATGATCAGAATAAGCGATTTGATATAGATACATATCAACCGAGCGCGAGCCACTACACATTGGTATTATAGGGAGTCATAATGACTCCCTTTTTTATCACGCTTTGATTTCCTTGAGTCTTCTACATACCGTTGATTGGCTAATGCCTAGTTCCTTAGCGATTAAACGTTGAGACATACCAGACTCAGACAACTCACGAATCCTACAATCCTCCTGATTCACTGATTCAGCCTCTACGACTCGTTCAGTTCTCGTCTCGATCACCTCTTCGTATTCCCTCACAGTTTCTTTCTTAAACTCCATCGACAAGAGGAAGAAAGCACACACATCAACTACTACAGCAATCAAGATATAAAGCCAGTTACTAGCCGCTACGACACTCACTCCGGTTACTTGAGAGATTGTCTGTACCATCCCATAAGAAGCACTTAGGGTAGGCTTTTCAAGCACCAATAAGTCACGCTGTAACGTTTCAATTTCATCGTTAAGAGTAAGAGACTTAGTGATGTATCCTTCAGAGATATAAGCCGTTCTCGCTGCTTCTAGAGCCTCTATGTTACTCTTTAAGGTCTTCACCTTATTCTCGTATTGTTCAACCGTGTTTTGTGTGTCCTGCATACCGTTCTGAAGAGAACCGATAGATGCACCGATTGATACGACGCTAAGAACAACGCAAAGGAAAGCTCCCGTGATTGTCTTAGAGAGGAACGCTGAGTATTTCGTTACCTCAATAACTAAGGCGGTTAAACCAAACACTACAGCCATGTAACCGTGACCTAGTGAAGACAAGATCATAACGGACAACACAACGGAAATCATACAGGCTAGGGCAGAGGTCATTTTGATGATCATAGAGAGTCCTCCCCATAACCGTCCTCCCCATAGAAGCTCATAGGGATACCTTCTTCAGCTAACATTTCGTTGATAGCTAGGTCGTGGTAGTAAGACTCTTCAGCGTTAAACTCTACGCCTTCCTCAACGTTTTCTACAGGCTCTTTACCTGCGTTTACAGCGATGTTTAGGAACTTTTGGAATACTGCTTTAACCTTATCACAAGCCTTTGTAGAAGCGTCTAGAGAGGCTTTACGTAGTTCTTCTAGTTTCTCTAGGTTCACATAGTAAAGGTTCGCACCTTTGAAGCCTTGGTTGTAAGCAATTGAGATTAGACCTAGTGACTCAAGCTTACGTAGAGCGTTCTGGATAGTACGACGAGTGTAACCTTGCTTGTCTGCAAAGAAGTTGATGAATTGCTGGATAGATTGGCTAAAGCATTCTAGACCGAACTTAGTCTTGAAGTGGTTGTCTAGGAATTGGATTTGTTCGAATACTGCTGATTCTGATGGTGTTAGTTGAGTTAGACGCATGGTGTGTGTATCCCATAACGAAGAAAGGCACTGACTAGGGGTATCTCAATCAGAGTCACATACACACACAACTCTCCGTGGTATTGGTTATTTCCACGTGTCACCCTAATACAGTGCCTTCCAGAAATCCTACTACAAGAGGGTTGATAGCCCACTCATAGATAAATTTCTCAATTCGTGAATGAACATGATTAGCTCACTCACTGTGTGTATGTCTTTAGATGCGAGTTATTATACGAATATGAGAAGAAAAAACAATAGAAAAACCTGTCCCTTATTAAAAAATTATATGTTTATTTCTTTGTGTTTTGTTTTTTATGTTTTCTCTTTAAGGGGCGCAATTCACGGAAAACCTATGTGTTATCAGTTAACGATGCTGAATTAATCCAAACTTATTCAAGAAGAATCCACAGTGTTACACACAAAGTTATCCACAAATGCAAGTGCGCTATTATTAACTAATTTGATAACAACTGTATGCATTTTATTCAGATAGTGAATTTTAGAAATTGCTTAATTTTAGACTAGTTGCACCAAAAGTGTGATCTCTGTCTCAATGCTATTTCTTGCGTATGTATATTTGATCACTTAGCATCCATACGATCTCTTTGAGGACTTGTCTTAAAAGGTTGTATAATGTTAAATAACGACGTAACGGAACTTGTTGTAGAGACCATCCTTCCTCAGTGTGAAAAAGAAGAACTATTAGGTATTGAGTCTCTAAATGTGGTTAGGTTTTGGTATTTTGTACCAAACGATTTGAAAGAATTTTTCGTAGATTTATGGCAACTTGGGATAGTCGAGTGCCTTATACACTTTAAAGGTTCTTTGTTCGCAGGATGCTCACACAAAGAACTAGATAGGTTTGATACTGAAGGACAATTAGATGCAAGTAGAATTAAACAGAGGATTAAAGCTTTCAGCAGTTCTTAGAGAATATATTCCTGATTCTACTCCTAACGGTTTAGCTATTTTCATTGTAATAGCTCAGAAAGAAGGTTTGGCTGCTGGGGACTTGGTAACTGAACTTGATATGCCTAAATCAACTATAAGCAGAAACTTGAGAAAGCTAGGTGATCGCTTCTCGCCAAAACAAGCGGGTTTAGACCTCATTAGATTAGAACACGACGAATCAGACTACAGGGTTCGTAGGGCATACCTCACGAAACGAGGAAAAGAGTTCTTGTCAGCAATCAAATTAGCGTTAGCATAACTACACGAGGGGGCTTCATGCTCCCTCTTTTTTATTTTCATAAAGTCACAGATACACACTCAAAGGGATAAAATGGAATTAAATACACCCCAAACGTTATACCGTCACGATTATAAGAAACCAGACTATACCATCGAGGCTATAGACCTTACGGTTGATATTCGCGAGGACTACACGGAAGTAACCTCTAAGTTAGACGTAAAGCTAAACAATAAGGAAGGTAAAGGTCTTCCTCCATTGGTTCTAGATGGAGTCGAGTTAGAGCTATTGTCCGTTGAGTTAGACGGAGAGAAGCTAGACGAAACTCGCTACGAACTAGGTAAAGAAACCTTAAAGCTTCAACCTACAAGTGATCTCTTCACGGTAACTACAGTTGTACGTATAGACCCAAATAACAACACATCATTAGATGGTCTTTACCTAGCGGAAGGCGTTTACTGTACTCAATGTGAAGCTGAAGGTTTTAGAAAGATAACTTACTTCCTAGACCGTCCAGACGTTCTCGCTACGTACACTTGTACAATCATTGCGGATAAAGAGAAGTTTCCTGTTCTACTAAGTAACGGTAATCCTAAAGGGGAAGCCGATCTAGAAGGTGGACGACACAGCGTTACCTATCATGATCACGTTAAGAAACCTTCTTACTTGTTCGCATTGGTAGCAGGTGATCTAGCTGCTCTAGAAGATACGTTCGTTACTATGAGTGGTCGTGAAGTTGCCTTGAAGATATTCGGTACGCCTGAAGCAGTAGAGAAAAGCCACCATGCTATGAACTGTCTGAAAGCAGCAATGAAGTGGGACGAAGATAGGTTCGGTCTAGAGTACGATCTTGACTCCTATTTTTTACTAATTGTTGATTTCTTCAACATGGGTGCAATGGAAAACAAAGGCTTGAACATTTTTAACTCAAAATATGTGCTGGCGAACGATCAAACTGCGACAGATCGTGATTATTTAGGCATCGAAGCTGTGATCGGTCATGAGTACTTCCACAATTGGACTGGAAACCGTGTCACTTGTCGTGACTGGTTCCAACTAAGTCTAAAAGAAGGCTTAACCGTATTCCGTGACCAAGAATTCTCTTCTGACTTAGGCTCTCGTGCTGATAACCGTATTGATAACGTACGTATTATTCGTGGTCCTCAATTTGCGGAAGATGCAAGCCCAATGTCTCACCCGATTCGTCCTGACAAAGTCATTGAGATGAATAACTTCTACACGCTAACGGTGTATGAAAAGGGCAGCGAAGTTATTCGTATGTACCATACACTCCTTGGCGAAGAGGGCTTCCAAAGAGGAATGAAACTTTATTTTGAACGTCACGATGGTACCGCCGCGACGTGTGAAGACTTTGTTTCTGCAATGGAAGATGCCACCGGTGTTGATTTAAAACAGTTCCGTCTGTGGTACAGCCAATCGGGTACACCAACGCTGCGCGTAAATAGCGAATACAACGCTGATGCAAAAACTTACGCACTAACGGTAGAGCAATTTACGGAGCCGACGCAAGACCAAGCAGAAAAACAAGCGCTGCATATCCCGTTCGATATCGAGTTGTATGATTCGAAAGGTCAAGTTATCCCATTGATGAGTAACGGTGAATCTGTTCATAACGTGCTGGATATTAAACAAGATAAGCAAACGTTCGTATTTGAAAATGTCGAAGAACAGCCAGTGCCATCTTTGTTGCGTGAATTCTCGGCACCAGTCAAATTAGAATACGATTACAGCGATGACGAGTTAGTCTTCTTGATGAAGCACGCAACGAACGATTTTGCTCGATGGGACGCTAGCCAAATGCTATTGGCTAAATACATTCGTCAGAATGTGAAAAACGTTCAAGCGGGACAAGAAGTATCGCTTTCTGAAGGTGTGATAGATGCTTTCCGCGGTGTGCTGTTGGATGAAACGCTTGAGCCAGCTTTCATTGCTCAAGTTTTCTCTATGCCTTCAATCAATGAGATTACTGGTTGGTACCAGCAAATTGATATCGATGCCGTAGACAAAGTGCTAAACAGCATTACAGTGTCACTTTCCAACGAGTTAGAAGATGAGCTAAGTGCGACTTATCACACGCTTAAGCAAACAGAGTATACGATCGACCATGCTGCTATTGGCAAGCGTGCTTTACGTAACCGTTGCCTTCAGTACCTTGCACATACGGAAAAAGGTAATGATTTAGTCAACGCGCAGTACGCATCTGCAAATAACATGACAGATACGATTGCTGCGATGAGTGCTGCAAATAACGCTCAGCTAGAGTGTCGTGAAGCACTTATGGCTGATTACAGCGATAAATGGAAGCACGATGGTTTGGTTATGGATAAGTGGTTTGCACTGCAAGGTAGCAATCCTGCAGAGGATGCTCTTGAAAAAGTAAAAGCAACCATGAACCACGAAGCATTTAGTTTGAAAAATCCGAACCGTACGCGCAGCTTAATTGGCTCGTTCTTAAGTGCGAACCCTGTACGTTTCCATGATAAATCCGGTGTAGGTTACCAGTTTGCCGGTGAAATTCTTCGCCAACTAAATGATTCGAACCCACAAGTAGCTTCTCGAATGATTGATCCTTTGCTTAAGTTCCGTAAATACGATGAAGCTCGCCAAGCAATGATTCGTGCAGAACTTGAAAAGCTCAAAGCAATGGATAATCTTGCTAAAGATCTATTCGAAAAAGTGACTAAAGCACTAGACGAATAGTAAACAACACAATAGGGTGGTCATTAAGGCCACCTTATTTGTTTATGTCACTTAGTTTTCACTTCATGAACTATTACTACTTCAATCTCAACATTTCATATCAAACGTTTTTATCTCATTATTCTGGTGCGGCAAGTGTTGTTCAAGTTGTCACACACAACGGTTTGCGTTTGCAGTTACCCGCCGCGAGATTTAGACCATTTCTTAGTCAATTGGGCGTTAGAGGCCAGTTTAGACTAACAACTGACCAAAATAATAAGTTTCTTAAGTTAGAAACTCTGTGATGTATTGTATTTGCAGAGAGTTAAATAGGAATCTTAGTCACAGAATCGGACATTTCACCTCTTACCACTACGATTAGTTGTTAAACATTTGTAATTATGCTTTTACAATGGGCACATGCATTACCTATGCTTAGTTTCTAAGGTAACAACCTAGCTACTAAGTCCCCCTACAAAACAACAATTCTAATGTGGAGTGTGAATATGACCGCGCGTGAAAATGTAGTGCCGGTTCTGCTTGAAAAGGTTTACCAACTGATTCAAGACAAACTCGAGCTTTCTCACCAAACGCTTGTAACTAAACTTGCTCAACACTTATTCAGTAACATTGCTGATGATGATCTAATTCAGCGAAACGAATCCGACCTTTATGGTGCTGTCGTTAGCCTTTGGCACCATATCAATGAAAAAAAACCAGAAGAGATTTCGGTTCGAGTATTTAACCCGACCGTAAGTCGTCAAGGCTGGCAATCCACACACACAATCGTAGAAATTGTTGTTCCAGATAGTCCATTCTTAGTGGACTCAGTCAAAATGGCTTTAGCACGTTTGGATCTTGTTTGTCACCTAATGTTGAATAACCCAACACAGATTCAGCGTGATAAAAAAGGCCAAGTTACAGACGTAAACGGTGAGGGTGGTGTTCTTCAATCACTTTTCCACATAGAGGTAGACCGCCTTACTAGTAAAGACGAGATGCAAGCGCTTAAAGAAGAGCTGTTAAGAATTCTATCTGATACTCGCTTAGTCGTTGATGACTGGAAGCAGATGGTTGATAAGCTTAAGTTTGTTACTGATGAACTTGAGAAAAATAAAGATCGTGTTTCTATCCAAACGGATCGTATGGATGAAACGATCGCATTTCTTCGTTGGCTAGAAGATCATAACTTTACCTTTATGGGTTATAAAGATTATGACTTAAAAGAGGTCAATGGTGATACCGAACTTGTTCCTGCTAAAGAAAAAGGACTAGGTCTGTTTGCTGATGACAAGCGCGTGCGTAGCGTCAAGCTCTCTGAATTATCAGATTCAGCGCGATTAGAAGCGAAAAAACCATACGCTCTGATCATCACCAAAGGTAACAAAGCATCTCGTATCCACCGTCCGGCTTATACTGATTACATCGGTATTAAGAAGTTTGATGAAAACGGTAAAGTAATAGGTGAGCATCGCTTTACTGGTTTATATACCTCCGCCGTTTACAACCAAGCGGTACAAAGTATTCCTTTGATCCGCGAAAAAGTTGACCGTATCCTTGAAGCAAGTGGATACCGTCACGGATCATACTCATACAAAGCATTGCACAATATCTTAGAAAACTACCCACGCGACGAGTTGCTTCAAGCTAATGAAGAAGAGCTGCTTGAGGTAGGAATGGGTGTTGTACAAATGCAAGATCGTGACTTGCTGCGTTTGTTTGTTCGTAAAGACCCATTTGGTCGTTTCTTCAGTTGCATGGTTTATGTCACTAAAGATCGTTACAACACAGAATTGCGTCGTCAAACTCAACGCATTCTTAAGCAGTACTTTGGTTGCGAGCAAGAGGTTGAATTTACAACGTACTTCTCAGAAAGCCCACTAGCGAGAACACATTACATTGTTCGTGTAGACAATAACAACATTGACGTAGACGTGAAAAAGATCGAGCAAAATCTAATGGAAGTTTCTACCTCTTGGGATGACAGACTAAAAGAATCCATCATTGCTAACTTTGGTGAAAGCAAAGGCCTTCCTCTTTCAAAAGAATATATGAGTGCGTTCCCTCGCTCATACAAAGAGGACATGATGCCAGGTTCTGCGGTTGCAGATATCGAGCGCTTAGAAGCGTTAAGTGATGATAATAAACTTGGCATGTTGTTCTACCGACCTCAAGAAGAGGGTGCAGATTCCAAAGCTGTCCGCTTAAAGTTATACCATCGCGATGAACCAATTCACCTTTCTGACGTAATGCCGATGTTGGAAAACCTTGGTTTGCGTGTGATTGGCGAATCGCCATATGAGATCGAGAAAAACAACGGGCAGACTTTCTGGATCCTTGACTTCTCTATGCTGCATAAGAGCGAGAAAACCGTTGACCTTCGTGAAGCTCGTGATCGTTTCCAACAAGCATTTGCTGCCATTTGGGCGGGTAATCTTGAAAGTGATGGTTTCAACCGATTGTTATTAGGTGCGTCTTTATCTGGCCGTGAGATTTCCATTCTTCGCGCTTACGCACGATACATGCGCCAAGTCGGCTTCCCATTCAGTCAGCAGTACATCGAAGACACGCTAAGCCACTACCCAGACTTAGCGACAGGTCTAGTCAAGCTGTTCACCAAGCGATTTGATCCGAAACACAAAGGCAGCGAGAAAGGCCAAAACGATCTAATTAAAAAGCTAACAGAGCAGTTGGATCGTGTAGAGAGCTTGGATGATGATCGTATTATTCGTCGTTATATTGAAATGATCATGGCGACGCTTCGTACCAACTACTACCAAGTAGACGAGAATAAGCAGCCTAAGCCTTGGTTATCTTTGAAAATGAAGCCAAGCGATATTCCTGAGATTCCGCAGCCTGTACCTGCATTCGAGATCTTTGTTTACGCACCAGATATTGAAGGTGTTCACCTTCGTGGTGGAAAAGTGGCTCGTGGTGGTTTGCGTTGGTCAGATCGTCAAGAAGACTTCCGTACGGAGATTCTTGGCTTAGTAAAAGCGCAACAGGTTAAGAACACTGTAATTGTACCAGTTGGTGCAAAAGGCGGCTTCGTTTGTAAACGCCAGCCATCTCTCACCACTCGTGATGAAATTTTTGCGGAAGGTCAGCGTTGTTACAAACGCTTTATCCGTGCACTGCTAGATGTGTCAGATAACATCATTGAAGGAGAGGTGGTACCACCACAAAACGTTGTTCGTCACGATGAAGATGACCCATATCTAGTAGTGGCTGCCGATAAAGGCACAGCAACCTTCTCAGATTTGGCAAACTCTGTTTCTGCAGAATACAACTTCTGGCTAGGTGACGCATTCGCTTCAGGTGGTTCAAACGGTTACGATCACAAAGCAATGGGTATCACCGCAAAAGGTGGTTGGGAATCTGTTAAACGTCACTTCCGTGAAATGGGCATCAACTGTCAGACCACTGATTTTACTGCAATCGGTGTAGGTGATATGGCAGGTGACGTGTTCGGTAACGGTATGCTGTTATCGAAGCATATTCGATTGCAAGCTGCGTTTAACCACATGCATATCTTTATTGATCCAAATCCAGATTCAGCCAGCAGCTGGGAAGAGCGTAACCGCTTGTTTAATCTGCCAAGATCAAGCTGGGAAGATTACAACAAAGACTTGATCTCTCAAGGTGGTGGCATCTTCTCTCGTCGATCAAAATCGATCCAGTTGACGCCAGAAATTCAGAAAATGTTAGGTACGAAGAAAGCATCTTTAGCGCCTAACGATCTGATAAAGATGATCTTGAAAATGAAAGTCGATCTGCTTTGGAATGGTGGTATCGGCACTTACGTTAAATCATCAACAGAAACTCATACAGATGTTGGCGACCGTGCTAACGACATGCTGCGCATTGACGGCCGTGACTTAAGAGCCAAAGTGGTTGGCGAAGGTGGTAACTTGGGTATGACTCAGCTTGGTCGTATCGAATACGCACTAACTGGCGGTCGAGTGAACACGGACTTCGTTGATAACGTAGGTGGCGTTGACTGTTCGGATAATGAAGTCAACATCAAGATCTTCCTCAATGGACTGGTTTCAAATGGCGATCTTACGGTTAAGCAACGTAACCAAATTCTAGAGTCTATGGAAGACGAAGTGGGTGAAATTGTCTTGGATGATGCTTACCGTCAGTCGGAGTCGATCTCTGTTACTGAACAGCAAGGTGTTGGCATTGTTAAGGAGCAAATTCGATTCATCCACACTATGGAGAAAGCAGGGTACTTGGATCGTGCTCTCGAATACATCCCTGATGATGAAACGCTAATCGAGCGTGAAAAACAGGGACTAGGTCTGACTCGCCCTGAGCTATCAGTGTTAGTTGCCTACGGTAAAATGGTACTTAAACAGCAACTTGTTACGGATGAAATCGCAAATGATGAATTCCATGCAAAACAACTTGTTGAATATTTTCCAAGTGCGTTACGACGTAACTATAAAGATCAAATGGTTAATCACCCACTGCGAGCTGAAATTATCGCTACAGCATTGGCTAACCAGATGGTTAATGAAATGGGCTGTAACTTCGTTACTCGTTTGCAAGAAGAAACTGGTGCAAGTGTTGTCGATATTGCCAACGCTTACAGTGCAGCTAGAGAAATCTTTGATTTAGAAGCAATCCTCAAGCAAACTCGCAAACTTGATAACGTTGCGACAGCGCAAGCTCAATACGAAATTATGTTTTACGTGCGCCGAGCACTGCGTCGAATTGCACGCTGGTTGCTTCGTAACCGTAGCGGCAAATGCACGGTCGGTGAGTTGATTGCTATCTACAAGCAAGATGTCAATGTTATCACTGAAACCCTAGACACTATGTTAGTTGAGTCTGAAGTTGAAGAACACAATGAGTTGGCTCAAGGTTGGATAGAGAAAGGGGTTGAAGAGAAACTCGCTCACCAAGTTGCCCGCTTATCAAGCTTACAATCTGCACTGGATATTTCATCAGTAGCAAGTGAAACAGGTAAAACGGTTGAGCAAGCATCGAAACTCTACTTTAACTTGGGTGACCGTTTATCGTTGCATTGGTTCTTGAAGCAAATTAATAGCCAAGCCGTTGATAACAACTGGCAAGCACTTGCTAGAGCGGCATTCCGTGAAGATCTGGACTGGCAACAACGTCAACTTACCGCTCAGGTACTGACTTGTGGCTGCTCAACCGAAGAGCTTGACGTGATGGCTGCGCTAGAAGATTGGATTGAAACTAACGAGCAATCGTTGCACCGCTGGGAGAGTATCTTAAACGAGTTCAAAGTTGGCTCAGTACACGAATTTGCTAAGTTCTCTGTAGCACTTCGAGAGCTAGTACTTTTAAACCTCAACTGCTCATCGAAAGAGTAGTGGAATAATCAAGTCATAAGTAAAAGCCTCGTTATTTAACGGGGCTTTTTATTATCTATTATTCACATTTGGAACGAAAATAGTTACATTGTCACATTGAGTTGAAATTAAAACAGAGTGAAATCGATTGCTTTTAAGCGGTTAGTTACGATTTTTATCGCAGAAACTTGATTGTAATTGTTTGTTTTATATTTGAAAATCTTATAAAGATATAGGTTTTTACTTATTACGTTCATTTTCATTGAAATACGATGAAAAACGGTAAATAATATTGTCCCGTTTATACGGGGCTTTTTTCTTTCGGAGGCACAATGCTTTACCGTCTAGCCAGAACTGGCTTTTTCCAACTCGATGCCGAGAAGGCACATGATCTTGCAATCAAGAACTTCCAACGCTTTAACGGCACACCACTTGATCTCTTTTACCGCCAACAGTTACCAACTCGTCCAGTTGAGTGTATGGGTCTAACATTCCGTAACCCTGTTGGTCTTGCGGCTGGTTTAGATAAAAACGGCGAATGTATTGAAGCATTTGATGCCATGGGCTTTGGCTTTGTCGAAGTCGGCACTGTAACGCCACGACCACAACCAGGTAATGATAAACCACGCCTATTCCGTTTAGTGGAAGCAGAAGGGATCATCAACCGCATGGGCTTTAATAACCTAGGCGTTGATAATTTGATCGAGAATGTTAAACGAGCAAAATTCAATTGTGTTCTCGGAATTAACATCGGTAAAAATAAAGATACGCCAATTGAGAAAGGGGCAGAGGACTACCTGATTTGTATGGAAAAAGTGTATGAGTATGCTGGCTATATTGCAGTAAACATCTCATCGCCAAACACTCCAGGTCTTCGTTCACTTCAATATGGTGAAGCGCTTGATGAACTGCTTTCCGAATTAAAGGCGAAACAAGCGGAGTTATCAGAGAAATACAACAAGTATGTCCCGTTAGCATTAAAGATTGCGCCAGATTTAAGTGACGATGAAATCTGCCAAATCTGCGATTCTTTATTGAAAAACAATATAGATGGTGTGATCGCGACTAACACAACTTTGGATCGCACGATCGTAGAAGGGATGAGACACGCCAATGAGGCAGGTGGCTTGAGTGGTCGCCCTGTGCAATCACGCTCTACGGAGGTCGTACGTAAGCTTCATGAAGAGCTTGGAGACAAACTTCCAATTATCGGTGTTGGTGGTGTAGATTCCTATGTTGCAGCCAAAGAAAAGATCATGGCAGGCGCTAAACTTGTTCAAGTCTACACTGGCTTTATTTACCACGGCCCTGGTCTCGTACGTGATATTGTTAAGAATCTTTAACATATACATCAAAAACTACTGAAAAATCAGTACCTGTTACATAAAAAAGAGGACTTTGTTTCCTCTTTTTTTTTATCCGTTCGTTTGTAGAATTTAAAAATCACGAGTAGGTAATTAAGCGTCTTACCTCTTTACCACTGATTTAACTAGTCAAGAGAGAACGGAATAATGCTTAAACCCAGCGACAAATGGAATTGGTATTTTGACGAGCAAAAAGCTTGCTTAATGCTGGATCTGGGGGAGGAAATGATTTTCCAAACCAATCTATCCCGAAAATTGTTGGTTAACTGTGCCTTCTCAAACAGTGAATTTACCGTTGATGACGCCAGCGCATTTCAAACGTTTAATGAGCGCATTCGCTGTCTCGATATCAGTGAATATCGCCAAGCTGAATTAACACTGTATTGTGTTGCTGCAAAGCGTTTTCATAAACCTGTACAGCCTAAGAGCTGGTTCTTCGATGCACAGTCCTCTGATTATGAACCTCAAGAAGGGGACATGGTCTTTCTCACAAATCAATATTCTGATGGTATGTTCATCGTTCTAGAACCAGGCGAAACATCGAGCTTATGTGCTTATGTTAACCAAGAAGCCTTTGTTCTTGATGGCAATAAGGCGCTTCAATTTGGGCAGCCGATTAAAGTAATGCATGATCGCATGGCTTGTGCAAACCACCTCTTTGCAATGACCCCTATGGCAATGGTGGGTTAAAGCTGTTTAATTTTTCTTTATTTCGTTCCTTTGTTTGCCTTAATCGACCTTATTGGGTCGATTTTTTTTGTCCTTTCCTCTGACACTCCAATCCGAAAGACCATGAAACTGTTTGTTTTCTATGCATGCAAACATGAAGCTGGTCACTTTTATTTTACTTATTTCAATTTGATTACTCCTTTAATTAGGCAACCTATCGCCTAAAACAACCCTATTTATTCCCCTATAAAGGGTATTTGTAAGTAATTTACACCAACCAACCCCGACTGGTATATACCAAAATGCATGTAAATAAGTATTCACTTCTTCTAAAGGAAACAAAATATGTTCATGAATGAAAAACATTCAAACTAAAGATGTTGAAAGTTTTAGATCATTTGAGTGGTGATGATTTGAACTAACGGGTGGGAAAATACCTTTAAAAACGAGGCATTGATCGTAAAGTCAGGTATAATTGAAGCCATTTTTTATCAGCGAAAGAACACTATGAATCAATATCTCGCGGTAACTTCAAATGGCATGGAAAATTTGCTTGTTGAAGAACTGACTAAACTAGGCATTGAAAATGCGAAACCAGTACAGGCAGGCGTAAAATTTAAAGCGACAAACGAACAGGTTTATCGCTGTTGTTTGTGGAGCCGTTTAGCGTCTCGATTTGTACGTGTTTTATCTGAGTTCACGTGTAACAACGACATGGACTTGTATCTATCCACTTCCACTATTAACTGGGTTAACCCATTTCATAGCTCTAAACGCTTTGTTGTGGACTTTAACGGCACAAACCGTGAGATTAGAAATAGCCAATACGGGGCTATGAAGGTCAAAGATGGCATCGTAGATTGCTTTGAGAATAAAGGCTTGCCACGTCCTAATATCAGCAAAGAACGCCCAGATATTCGTATTCACGTTCGTTTGCACAAAGATAAAGCGTTGCTTGGGATAGACATGGTAGGTAGTGGTCTTCATCAGCGTGGTTATCGACCAGAATCGGGTCGTGCGCCATTACGTGAAACGCTTGCTTCTGCGATTATCATGCGTTGTGGCTGGGATGGGCATCAACCACTACTCGATCCAATGTGTGGTTCTGGTACTTTGCTTATTGAAGCGGCAATGATGGCAGCCAACATGGCACCTGGCGTTAAGCGCAAACAATGGGGCTTCGAAGTTTTGGAAGACTTTGAACCGGAGACCTGGGCTGAGATTAAATCAGAGGCTAATGTTCAAGCTAGACGAGGTGTCAGGAAAGTTGACGCTAAGTTTTTTGGATTCGATAACGACCCCAAAGTATTAAAAGTCGCTCAAGAAAACGCCCGCAGAGCAGGTGTTGAAGAGTTGATTGAGTTTGCGCAAGGTGATGCTGCAACTATTACTCGTCCCGCAGGATTTGAACACGGTGTTATCGTTTCAAACCCACCTTACGGTGAGCGTCTAGGAACTGAGCCGGGGCTGATTGCGCTCTATACCGCATTCGGTGGACAGCTAAAATCTGAGTTTGGCGGATGTAAAGCATCTATCTTCTCTAGCTCAGACGAGCTCTTGAGTTGCCTTCGTATGCGCGCTGATAAACAGTTTAAATTGAACAATGGTGCGTTACCGTGTCACCAAAAGAACTACAGCATTGCCGAGCGCAACGCTGATGAAGTGAAAGGTGCAGATACTAACATTCAAATCGCACCAGACTTCTCAAACCGTTTGAAGAAAAACATTGGCAAGATTGGCAAGTGGGCGCGTAAAGAGAAACTAGACTGCTATCGTATCTACGATGCAGACCTTCCAGAATACAACGTAGCGATCGACGTGTACGGCGATCAAATTGTGATTCAAGAGTACGCAGCACCTAAGAACATCCCTGAAGAAAAAGCCAAGCGTCGTCTAACGGACATTATCCGTGCGACGATTCAGGTGACCGGTGTCGAAGCGAACAAAGTTGTACTGAAAGTTCGTGAGAAGCAGAAAGGTCGAAGCCAGTACCAAAAATTAGGTCAGGTATCAGAGACGCTCGAAGTAAACGAGTACGGTGTGAAGCTGATCGTGAACCTTCATGACTACCTAGACACAGGCCTGTTCTTGGATCATAAGATCACTCGTCGTCGTCTTGGCGAAATGGCACAGGGTAAAGATTTCCTTAACTTGTTTGCTTACACTGGTAGTGCAACAGTGCACGCTGCAGTTGGTGGTGCGCGTTCCACTACAACTGTCGATATGTCAAACACCTACTTGAACTGGGCGAAAGACAATATGCAGCTTAATGGCTGTGTAGGGCGCCAACATAAATATGAACAAGCGGACTGTTTGCAATGGCTAGAAAACGCAAAAAGTGAGTACGACTTGATCTTTATTGACCCACCTACGTTCTCTAACTCTAAGCGTATGGAAACATCATTCGATGTACAACGTGACCACATTAAGCTAATGAAGAACCTCAAACGTTTACTGAGAAGTGAAGGCACAATCGTATTTTCAAATAACAAACGTCACTTCAAGATGGATGAAGAATCACTCGCTGAATTGGGTTTGAAGGCTCAGAATATTTCTTCTCAAACGTTACCATTAGATTTTGCGCGTAATAAACAGATTCATAACTGTTGGCTAGTAACGCACGCGTAGTATAAACAAAAGGATTAATACGTGCTGATATTGTATAGCACGGAGGGATGCCATCTTTGTGAGATGGCATTTGCTCTAGTAGACCAAGTCGGTTTGGCCGAGCAAACAGATATCATCGATATTGCGTTCGATGATGTACTATTTTCTCGTTACGGCGTCACAATACCCGTATTAAAATATCAAGATTCTGAGTTGAACTGGCCGTTTGACTTAGAACAACTCACACATTGGTTGGATAATAATGGCATTACTTACCATTCATAACGCACAACTTGCATTTGGTGACCACCCATTGCTAGACAAAGCGGAGTTCGCTCTTCAAGAAAACGAACGCGTTTGTTTAGTTGGTCGTAACGGAGCAGGTAAGTCCACGTTAATGAAAGTGCTTGCCGGCGACATTTTGTTGGATGATGGCAAGATTCAAATAACTCAAGACGTAGTAGTTTCTCGGCTTGAACAAGATCCACCGCGCAATCAAGAGGGTACGGTTTACGAATACGTATCTGGCGGTTTGGCTGAAATCGGCGAACAATTGAAGATCTATCACGATCTTCTCGATCTTGTTGCTCAAGACCCAAGTGAGAAGAACATTAACCGTTTGGCGAAAGTTCAAGAGCAACTTGATCATTCTAACGCTTGGCGCTTTGATGACCGTGTTAAGAACGTACTTGGCGCTTTAAAACTAAGCCCAGAAACCAAACTGACCGATCTATCCGGTGGCTGGCAACGTAAAGCTGCTTTAGCTCGTGCGCTGGTTTGTGATCCTGATGTATTGCTTCTTGATGAACCAACAAACCATCTCGATGTGACAACGATCGAATGGTTAGAGAACTTCTTAAAAGACTTCAAAGGCTCGATCATCTTTATTTCTCACGACCGTGCATTCATCAAGTCGATGGCGACACGCATCGTTGACTTAGATCGCGGTCAATTAGCTTCTTTCCCTGGTAATTACGAACAGTATTTGAATGACAAAGAAGAAATGCTTCGCGTCGAAGAAATGCAAAATGCTGAGTTCGATAAGAAACTAGCGCAGGAAGAAGTGTGGATTCGTCAAGGCATTAAAGCACGTCGTACTCGTAATGAAGGCCGTGTTCGAGCCCTTAAAAAACTTCGTGAAGAGCGTCGTGACCGTCGTGAAGTTCAAGGGAAAGTTAACCTAAACATCGATGATGCTTCTCGTTCAGGTAAGATTGTATTTGAAGCAGAAAATGTATCTTTTGCTTACGAAGGCAAGACAATTGTCGACGACTTTAGCTTTAACATCATGCGTGGTGACCGTATTGCACTTATCGGACCAAATGGCTGCGGTAAGAGTACGGTACTTAAATTGCTACTAGGGCAATTGGAAGCGCAGTCTGGTCGTTTACACTGCGGAACAAAATTAGAAGTCGCGTACTTTGATCAGTACCGAGAGATTTTGGATCCAGAAAAGACAGTGATCGATAACTTAGCGGATGGGAAACAAGAAGTAATGGTTGGGGGACGTCAGCGTCATGCGCTGAGTTATCTTCAAGACTTCTTATTTGCACCTAAGCGCGCCAGAACCCCGGTTAAGGCACTTTCTGGTGGTGAGAAAAACCGATTATTGCTAGCCCGTATCTTGTTGAAACCAAACAACTTACTTATTCTTGATGAACCAACTAACGATTTGGATATCGAAACGTTGGAACTTTTAGAAGAAATGCTTGCCAATTATCAGGGTACATTATTGTTAGTGAGTCACGACCGTGAGTTCGTAGACAACACAGTAACAACCAGCTGGATTTTTGAGGGTAACGGTATAATCGAAGAGTTCGTTGGTGGTTATCATGATGCTAAACAGCAGCGTGACCAAGTTCTTGCTTCGCGCAGTCAGGTTGAAAAACCAACAAAGAAAGAGAAAGTGGTTGAGGAAACTCCCAAAACTACGCAACCTAAGAACAATTCGAAGAAGTTATCGTATAAGCTGCAAAGAGAATTAGAGGCTCTACCAGCTAAACTTGAACAATTAGAGTCGGATATCGAGAGCCTTCAGGAGCAAGTGAACGATCCAGAGTTCTTTGCTAAACCTGTAGAGCAAACTCAGCCGGTATTGGAACAGCTTGCTGCATTAGAGCAGGAGTTGGAAATCGCATTCGAGAGATGGGAAGAACTCGAAGCAATGCAACAGGATAGTTAAGAATTCAATGAATTGTAGTAATAAATTCAAATTGACCGCCATTGCAATGATGGTTGGTACCACAATGAACGCACAGGCGGCATTGTATCAAGTTGTTGAGGTTTCACCTCAGGATCATGGTTCAAACGGTGACTACCAAACGGCTTACGGGGTTGCAATTCAACAGGGCAATGCAGGTACAGATCCTTCAACAGGTTCACCTTTCGCTCTAGGCTGCTTTGATGCAGCAGCAAACTGCACGCCAGAGCAGTTTAAACTTGCAATGGAAACTCGCACTACACCGATTTCAGCGACACAAGCCGTGGATGGGAACAGCTATCGTGAAGAAATCCCATTCGGATTAGACGCTGGCTTTTATTACATCCAAGAACTCAAAGACTTTGAGCGTTACTGTTACAACCAGCTTCGCTATTCCACCTGTGACTCATGGGCTTCAGTAAACTGGACGCCGTGGAATAAAGAACGTAGTAAAGACTTTACTTCTAATGCGTTAGCGTTCATAGAAGAAGATTCTGCTGCTTATAAAAATGAATATAACAATGTTATCAACCAGCTTACCGAGGATGGTGCAGCTGTCGGTAATCAGAGTAAAGTTAGCACAGAAAATACTTCTACATTAGAAACACGAAATACCGTAGTTGCACCAGTAGAGCCAAATATTCTTACTGGCGATGGTGACGCAAGTGTTGTGCAAAGCCATGCTTGGAGCACAGACGGCAATTTTACTGTTGGCAGTGTTTCTCGAACAGCAAGCAATACCAATGGATCTCACCACACATCAAAAGCAGCGATTTGGGATCAAAGCGGAACCGTCAGTGAATTGGCTTGGCCAAGTGGCACATCTAAAGATGGAGAAAGGTTAGCTCAAGGGAGCATGCGTGACCTTGTCACTGATGGAACTACGGTCTATGGCGTAGGTTACAACACTTACAGTGATGATAACTACCTGAATGCGACTGTTTTTGTCGGAACTCTAGAAGCCGAAGGTAGCGTTGAAAACGCAACTTGGAAAAACAAAGTTGTTGTAGGAGCTAGACAGCGCGAGGGTGATGATACGGTTCATACAAACTCACGATTAACCGACGTTAACTCTAATTTTGTTGCTATTGGTGAAGCAAAACGTTCGGGCGGATACTTAATGCCAACGGGCTCTGCTCCGAATCGTCTCTTTATCGTAGATGATGTTCGTAAGGATTCTATTAGCGCTTTTTACCCAACTACTGGCATTTTCTTTAGCGGTGCGGGCGGTAAGATGGGCGGTATCAACTCTTACAATGAAATCGTCGGGCAACTTGATGCAGAAACGACTCGTGAAGACGATGGCAAGCCACGTCGTAAGCGCGGTTTTATCTATCCATATAGCCTAGGTGGCGAGACTAGTGAACGTGCTGCAACATTGTTTAATGGAAAAGCTTGGTTCCTAGACAGTTTGACTAATGGCGGTGATTACTCTGAACAAAACAATCAGTTCCGTATTATCGACGCAACTGATATCAATGATGCAGGTGTGATCTCTGGTACAGCTATGAAATGTGCAGGTGGTTATAGCACAACAGCAAACAATGCGACATGTAGCTCTGAAGAGCAAATTGTAGCAGTCAAACTAGTACCTATTGCTGACGCAACTAAGGACGACATCGTATCTCGAAGCATTGACTCAACGACGACAGAGCGTCAAGGTGCAGGCCTTGGTTGGTTAGCTTTGACCATGCTTGGATTGTTTGGGTTCCGTAGAAAATAGTTAAAAATCGTCAGTAATTTTTAAATCAAGCAGATGCTCACACATTTGAGTCTCTGCTTTTTTTATGCCTTGAGAAATTGCCTACTTTGATCGATTCTTATAAGTGGAGTCATAAAAACTCCATCAAAGTTTCACAATAACAGCTGTACGTTAGTAAATGGACCTGTATGAGGAATTAACTATGAAGAGACAAAAGCGTGATCGCCTAGAACGAGCTCAATCTCAAGGCTACAAAGCTGGGTTGAATGGAAGGTCTCAAGAGGCTTGCCCATATCAACAAGTTGATGCTCGGTCGTATTGGTTAGGTGGTTGGCGTGATGCCAGAGATGAAAGACAATCTGGTCTCTACAAATAAACTCTCCACATACAAAAAGAAGGATTCGAAAGGGCTCTACGGAGCCTTTTCTACATTATAGGGACATAGGGAAGTAGGTTAACACTCAACAACAAAAAGGCTCCTAAATAGGAGCCTTAATAAATCGATTAAAATCGTGATTAGAAGCTTGAAGTGTCTTGGAACAAGCCAACTTTCAAATCTTTTGCTACGTAGATTTCTTTGCCGTCCACACATACACGACCGTCGGCCAAACCCATCACAAGTTTACGGTTTACAACGCGTTTCATGTGGATTTCGTACGTCACTTTTTTCGCTGTTGGCAGGATCTGACCTGTAAACTTCACTTCGCCAACACCCAGAGCACGACCTTTTCCTTTGCCACCAACCCAGCCAAGGAAGAAACCAACAAGTTGCCACATCGCATCAAGGCCAAGACAACCCGGCATTACTGGGTCGCCAGGGAAGTGGCAGTCAAAGAACCACAAATCTGGAGTAATATCCAATTCCGCCAAGATCAAACCTTTACCAAAATCGCCTTCAGTCTCAGACATTTTAGTAACACGATCCATCATTAGCATGTTTGGCGCAGGAAGCTGAGGGTAACCAGGCCCAAACAGTTCGCCTTGGCTAGAAGCAAGTAGATCGTCACGGTTATAAGAATCACGTTTGTTTTGCATTATCAATTACTCCAATTTTTGATAGCTGCATCTTAGTGAACACGTGTACGCTAAACAACTCCGATCAGTACTAGACAAACCAGTTTTTGATGCGCTGCACAATTCCTTCTGGATGCTCATGTCTTTCAAAGTTTTCAATACGTTCCGCTATTTTGCCAATAATGCTATCGTCTTCACCTCTAAAAGGTTTATTCATTACAATCGGAATAGCTTCATCTACGGTAGAAACGGACCAAATATGGAACTCACCATTTTTAATGCTTTCTATTACATCTTTATGTAATGCAAGGTGTTTAAGGTTTGATTTTGGCATCACAACACCTTGATTTCCTGTAAAACCTTGATGTTTACAAACCTGATAAAAGCCTTCAATTTTTTCGTTCAAGCCACCGACGGCTTGCACTCGACCAAACTGATCAACAGCTCCTGTAACCGCAACTTGTTGATTAATTGGAGATTCAGATAAAGCACTCACCAAGCAACAAAGTTCTGCAAGAGATGCGCTGTCACCATCAACTTCACTATAAGACTGTTCAAATACGATGGAGGCAGAGTAAGGCAGTGGTTCATCCAGTTTCAGAGCAGAGCTCAAGAAAGCTTGCATAATCATCATGCCTTTTGCATGTAGATTGCCTCCAAGCTCAGCTTTGCGCTCAACATCGGAAACATCGCCATCACCAAAATGAATTACACAAGATATTCGTGCAGGCTCACCATAGCTGACAGGGTGCCCAGCCATATCAATAACGGTTAGGCCATTGATTTGACCAACTTGTTCCCCAGTTGTCTCAATGATGACTTGTCCATCTAAAATATCGTACACGGCACGCTGAGGAAGGTAAGATTCTCGGTAATACTTGTCGTCAATCGCTTTATCTAACGACTTGTAATCTAATGCGTGACCATCACTGAACTGGCTGGCAAGCGTTAGAAGTTGAGAGTGCCACATTACTCCTAAAGGCAGATAATGTTGATCTTCAGTAAATCTCATACCGGCTAGCAACAATCTTCTAAAACCACATTCAGTTAAGTGAGGCAGCTGATATTGAGAACATATCCAGTTCACCAAACCAAAGTAATCTGTCAAATTCTGCTCTGACAGATGAATATCTTCTTCAACTTCCGTATACATGGCAAAGCCAGAACAGAAGTCTTCATCGATGTATTCTAGCTCTGCTAACTGACTTCTTTCTCCTGTTACAATCAGTTTTACATCATAAGCTTTAGCTTGCGGTACTGAAGTAGGTAAACGAGTAGGGCTTAGGTTCAGTGGCTCGATAAGGTTTTGTTGAATTGCAGACTTTATATTTGGCCAAAGCCCTGGGTTAGCCAAAATTAGATTAGCCGGTACTATTAAGTAACCGTTATCTGCCTGTGAAATTAAACCAGGTTGGAAGGCAATATCACCACTTACATCAACACTGTAACGGTCAAATAAACGTTTGGCATCAAGTGATTCCGAAAAAACTATCGCAGCGTTAGACTGGCTCTGAAGAGCTTTACTGATGAACTCTCTATATACAGAATTATCTACGCAGTTAATGAGTAGTACTCGCGTCAATCCGGAAATTTTTGAAAAACGAGATATCGTTGCCGACATTCTCGGTTGGAGATCAGTAAAAGACTTCTTTGGTAACGAAGGTGCAGACTTTAAAAGTGCTTCGTACTGCTCAAGTGAAGGTGTTACGTCTTGCCAATTAAGTTGGTTCATTAAAATTCATCGTGATTCAATCTTGCCGACATTATAACGAAACGGACTATAACACCCTAGCACCAATTTGGTTTGCTCTCGGCATTCAACTCTCAATGAACAATACTTAGACAAATGAGTGATCAACATCGATACTTCTAAGAGTTTTATTTGCCCAAGTAAACCATCTGGGTTACGCTGTCACTAGGTTATGTCTATGGGTCGGAACAAATGAAATATCAACAGCTTGAGAATCTAGAATGTGGGTGGAAATGGAAGTATCTCATCAAAAAATGGAAAGATGGTGAAGCGATTACCCGACATATTGATACAAGCGAAGCAGATGCAGCGGTCGCAGAACTAAAACGCCTTGAACACGAGCCTACACTTGTCTTGGCTTGGATAGAAAACCACATGTCAGAAGAGTTAGATAATAAACTCAAGCAGGCTATCCGAGCAAAACGGAAACGTCACTTCAATGCAGAGCAAGTCCATACAAAGAAGAAATCCATTGATTTAGATTACCGAGTTTGGGAAAAGCTTTCTAGTAGAGCGAATGAACTTGGTTGTACGTTATCTGACGCAATTGAATATTTGCTTTCCGAAGCGTCGAGAAGTGAAAAAGCGAGTCAAAAAGTTACCTCAATTAAAGAGGATTTGAGTAAATTGCTATCTAGCTAGGATAGGGAGTGCCAAATGTTATATGTAATCTTAATTGCAGCCATCGTGATCTTTTGGTTGATCGCAGTCGATAGGCCGGTGTTAAAAGTAAAGTTCGATAATGGCCATATTAGTAACGTAAAAGGGCATCTACCTCCTTCTTTCAAACACAACTTACAGGATATTAGTGAGCATAACCCGTTTACTGGTGAAATGAAGGTGTATAGCCAACGAACAGGAATGCGCTTAAGCTTTTCCAAAGGCATTCCCAAAAAAGTTCAACAGAGGATTCGTAACGTTTTTCCGCACCAGGGCTTCAAAGTAAACAAAGGCAAGAAGCGCGCTTAATTACATATCAGTTACTTCATCATGTTAAATGGGACGCAATGTGGCGTCCCATTTTCGTATCTACAGAAAAATTACTTATCATTGAACAATCAACAACATAAACGGACCAAAACGATGAGATACGTTGTAACTTTAATGATATTGATCTTTGCAAGTAATTCAGTTTTTGCTGACGATTCAGAAACGAACCTGTTGGCTAAAAAGATTAAGACTAAGCTTCAAAAGAAAGTAGACAATAAGTTTGATGGCTATCAAGGTTATTGTGACGTCATGATAGAAATGGAGCACAAAAGTAAAAACGCAGTAATAAAAAGAGTAACCAGTAGTGGTGACCAAAAAGTGTGTAGGTACGTTAAGTCCAACTTGAAGAAAGGAAAACGCTATCGTTACAAATTCCCCGAAAAGTACATTCGCCTCCATATAACCACAGGCTTATAAATGTTTCAGAACGCCTTGATTAAGAGCGAGTGAACTGAGCTCGTGATTTTTGGCAGATTTCGTTGCGGAGCGATTAGAACGAGGCGAGTATGAAAGGCTTTTTTGTTTGGTAGCGCTTAAGTTAGTAATCGTGATGCCATTGAATGGCAAATTCAGTGAGTTGGCCATCATCACCATACATAGATTGATTCAGGTACTTACGGAAGAACACGCCAGTAAGTCGAGGACTACGCGCGCATCAATTTTCAATAAGAGATTTGATTTGCTTCGTAAGCATAACCACAAACAAAACTAGCGATTGCAAGTCCACAGGAACCTCGGTTAAAGCCTCAAAAGCCAACAATGTTGTTAATCTTAGGATGACATTTTAAAGTGTCTAAAACCGGACATTATTGCTTTGAGTTTACACTCTCCTCAGTGCGCATTATGGGCGCTTATGTTGAATACGATTGCATATGCGTATCCTATAAAATGTCTCTCTTTTGAGGGGCAATTCAATGAAGTATCACGAAATGACTAAAAACTATATTTTTCGTGAATTTGAATGTGGTTTAACCGTCGAAGAAGCTGCCAAACTTTGTTTGAAAACTGTGAGGACGGTCAAGGAATGGGACAAGGGGAAATCCATTCCTCCAGAGTGTAAGCGCTTGATGAGGATGAATAAGGGTAGGGAATTGAGCTCTTGTGAAGATTGGGAAAACTTCGTAATGAGGCATGATCGATTAGAGCTTCCAACAGGGCAGCTGGTTACTGCGCAGCAAGTTTTGGTTGGAGTCGCCTTATTAGAGTTAGGTGCATCAAATGATATTGGTATTGCGCATCAGATTCTGAAGTATGCGAGAGTATTAAAGAAAATCATATAAAAAAAGGCTCCAAATGGAGCCTTGTAATCAACGACAACGTGTATAACCACTGACATAAGTACCATTTTTTCTTCGATACCCACGAACATAATGACAGTTAGTACCTTTTACTTTTCTGCTATTGGTATCTGTTGAATAATATGAGCTCCAAAGGTTTGACTCACAAGGCTTCCCATCTGAGTCTCCATCTAGGTAAGTATGGCCTGAATGAAATAATGACTGTGCCATCGCTTTTGTTAATTGCTCACATTTATATCTTACTTTGTATGAAGCTTTGTCTAGGTAATCAACACTGGCTGCACGATCATCATACATATATGTTTTATTACCAATAGGACTATAACCATCAACATCGATAAACTTACAATCTTTGCCACCGATTGAAGAGCATTTATCAATGGCTGTTGTAATGGCTGTTTCGACATTGGGATTCGATGAGGAATATGCGATAACGCCATTAGAGCCAACAGCTATGGACTTATGGCCAGGTAGATCCTTATATTCACTGAAGTTAGTGGAGGTGCAACCTATCAAGCTAAGGGCGGCAGCTAAACTTAACATAGCTCTTATTTTAATCTTCACGTTTGCTGTACTCACTTTAAAATATTGAACCAAATAGTTACGATACTTCCAAGGACTCTGGCCAGACAAAATATGGACCGAAACGTTTACTGTATTTAAACTCACCACCTGAGGATTTACCTTCATCGGTTAATGAGTGCTTTCCGTCATCTAACGTTAAGTATCCTTTATTAACACACAAGCTGAGAAACTCATCTGTTTTAAGTTTGTGCTTTTTAGCTAACTTAGAGGAGCTGAGTTTAATTAGTTCATTATCTGTAACAGGCTTTTCAGTAAGTTCCGTATCTAAATTAGCAGCTTGAACTTTCTCTAACGAGATTCTAACTTCATCACTAATACGAATGATACGTTGAGCTTCCTCGTACGAATCTTTGTAGACATTGGGGTCTTCGTCACGGTCAATGAAGATACCCATTTCATTATTGTTTACTTGGCTAAACTCATAGAGGTTTAAACTTGTAATGATACAAGCACTTTCATTCATGTAGCACTTTGCATGGAGGTTTTTGCAAAAACTGGTACGCACAAAGGAGAGACCTTTTAGCCAGTTAATCTCATCAGGTTGTAGTTCGCTTTTGCCATAAACAATTCGAATGTCTATCTTTAATCGGTCTTTGTCTTCCAAAAGCTCTCGAATACGATCATTAAGCTTAAGAAATGGGCTGATGAGGATTAGCCTTTCAGAAGCGTTCTTTATCAGTTCTTCGAGGTAGTAGTTTGTTGCACTTGTATTTAAAAACTTAGCCATTTCATATCCTTGACATATAAAACCTAGCGCACATAGGCTACGACTAAGAAAATACTGAATCAAGTAGCAAAGATAAAAAACGCGTGGTCAAATGCCGCGCGTTGCGAATCACTCTTGAACAGTTAGTCAAGCGATCTTTTCAAAACCTGTTGTTCGTAAGTAGTCCCAGTAGTTTTGATGTATTGAAATACTTACTTGTCGTAGTTGTTCAATGTCAACTCCCTCAGCTAACTTGATGATCACACTATTATTTTCAACGACAGCACTTTCAACAATATCTAGCTGATTAAAATCATCAGCGAAAGCAGCTACATACATTTGGTAATCTTCTGGTTCCGGCATAAACGGACACTGTGCATTCACATCATCTTCAGTAATTTCTTTCAAACCTAATCTATATTTCATTATTACTCCTTAATTACCTAAAGGTCATCTAACGCTTGTTATACGACTATTAGTTTCCTGTTATGCGCACATTGTGCAGTTTCCTTGCAATATGCTCAACAGATGGCTTCATAGTTTCAATAAGATAAATTAATTGCATAAGTGTTTTGTTATTTATTATAGCCTAATCAAGATTTAATCGAACCGTTGAAGCATGGTGGAATTTACCCCCGTAATACAGATTCGGGGGTTTGACCTCCCGCCGCACGTCGCGCAATCGTCCTAGCCCGTCCTCACTTGCTCCGCGCGTCCGTCGGAGAGAACCCAGAAAAGAAGAGTAAGCATTGCTCGACACTCGCAAAGCTTTGATGTTGTGAGTATGCAGCGTTCCGGTAGGTTAACGCGCCTTTGGTGTGGATAGTCTCTGCGAGGCTGGTCTAGCAGGAAGGAGGGCGGCAGCATCCAAGTAGCTTTGGGCTGCTAACCGCGCCGATTAAGTAATGAGGCTAGGTTTTGCTAAGGTGGGCGGCTTGGTGCCTCGTCGTCGCTCCGCAACTCCTTATCCCTGCGGGGCTGGCACCGTGCCTTTAATTGAAGTAGTCGACCAGTTTCCCTAGGAGGTATCTCGCAAGGTCATACACGAGCACCACTATGACTGCATTCACTATCGAGAGATGATCAAACAACTCGATGATTTCAACGAGCTGTCCATGCGTTACGTATTCATTCATTAGGTTTCGTCTCCACTAAACAAACCGCCAACGGGTTTGAGTTCAATATCTTGCTCTTGCCGTTGTGCATATTGCTCATACGGCGAACACGTGACATAGAAATTGGATGCGCCGCGAGACAGCTGGACGAGGCAATCGTCCAGATATTCCATCTTGACGCCCAACTTATTTAGGAATCCGTCATCGAGGTAAGTCACACCACGCGGTGTGACAACCTCAAAATGCACGTTGACGTGTATCGAGGTGGCTTTATGCCAACGTTCCACGGCAGAAACATAGATACTTTCTGAGTTCGCCAGTGGGAACCAAGCAGGAACGGTGCCTACGTCATGATAAGACTCATTCCCGCAACCAGAACCCGTACAGCCAGAACCACTAGAACCTATGACAGAACCAGGCGAACCACTTTGACCAGGACGTGCTTGACCTTGCGAAGTCGAAACGCCACTTTGCTGCGAAGTTTGATGAAGCTGCGTTCCTTCCGCAGTTGTCGTCTCAGAATCAGAAACCATACCAATAAGCGCATAAACTAAGTACCCAAATGAAAGCACGACCAGTGCCATAGCTGCTAAGAATTTCGGGTTAAGAAAGATGTTCTTTCCAAGCCCCGACTTGGTGATTTGCCCCGTGACGGTCGAGGCGTAGAGTAGGTGGACATCAAGCGGCACCTTGAGGTTATAAACCACATCGTCTTTGCTTGGTTTGGTGACCGTTCGAGTTGGGTCATGCTCCAAAATGCGCGGTTTCCGGTTGGAAAAGAAGATCCCATCTTTACCCTTATGTTGCTTGGCCAACTCCGCAACACCTTTTAACTCTTTCGGGATTTGAGCAAAGTCAGGCGTGAGCAACACAATGTCCCAGTTGTAGTGCCGGTGCTCCATAAAGGCGTTGTTAAAGTTCTCGGGATAGATGATGCGTCCTTGCTCATCAAAACGTGTGCGTTGGCAATCATCTATCTCGCCATTGTCCAAGCTGGATGTATCAATCGTTAGCCAACGAGAGTGAAAAAGCTCGGAGAATCCTTCCGGTAAGTGAGGCTCAAAATCAGTAAAAGGGCGCTTGTGTATGTTCGCCATTTTGAAACCTGCATTGACCGAGAAGATTTGCTGACACTCATCAATGAGGATGAACGCCCCAATGGGCGCCCAACAGAAAAAGTATTTCCAAAGCTCGAAGCCTTCAGGATTGCGAGAGCTAATGCGAATGAGCCGAGCTGTATCAGGAAACTTCTCACCAAGGCGTTGTTCAATCACTTCAAGTGGTTGCATGCCATGAATGTTGGTAATGCAAATTCGACCTTCACGCAGTGCAGGCAATAAGTCAAACCACACGGCGCAAGCCGATTTGTAAGAGCCACCGTGACCGTATCGAAATGAAGTAGCCATTCAATCACCAGTTAAAGAAACGCATAACTAAAGACGTAGCGAACGCATCAAAGATGACACGTAGCCCAGAGGTGACGCCGTATTCGGTCAAGATATAACGGACATCAGAGGGAAGCGCATTAAAGCGGTCTTCGACAAGCGTATAGACGCCATATTCTTCGAGCAGCAGCTGCGCAATCTTGAGTGCGATTTGTATCGAGGCAATCTTGATATCGAACCATACTGAGATAAGCCACATCGCGCCGTATTCAAACACGTTCTTTATCCATTCAATCGCCACATCAAAGAAGTCGAGAAAGGTTTGCCCAATGTTGGCAATAAACTCTAATGCTGAGTAGATGTATTCCATGTTATTTACTCCGATTACCAAACAGAACCCAAAGGGCGATTAAGGCACAAATGAACAGCACGACAGGGCGCACATACCCCGATACCGCATCAAAACGCTGTAGTCCTGATTCAACGGTTGCGCCTTTGATGTTAAAAGACTTGTCGCTTAATGTGCCGTTATTGAAGTTGGTGCCGATAGTGATTAAGCCTTTGATGTCGTCCACATAGCCTTGGATGTATTCGGCTTTTTCATCTATCGTGGTTTGCAGGATGGCAAAGTCTTCTGCCGTGAAGATTTCGCCAGTGATAGCGGTGCCCGTAGGTGTACCAAACTCAGAGCCTGTCAATAGACCCTCAATCGCATTTAAGCTGCTATCGAGTTCGCCCACGGAATCACCAAGCCCTTTTAAATCGTTACGAATACCAATGGTGGCGTTGGTATTGTTGTTCACCGCCGTAGTGATGTCGCCGTTGGCCTGTTGGATGAGTGCCTTGGTGTTTTTATAAATCTTGTTGTCATTGATTTGCTGCTCTTGAATGGCTTGAGTGTTATCAACCAAAGAGCCTTTCACATCAATGACCGCGTTGGTGATGTCCGCGTGTGACTGGTTGATATCGACGTTAAGATCATGAATGCCTTTGTTCACATCCACGTTAAGCCCTTTAATAGCAGAAAGGACTGCCGTGTCTGTCGATTCATCCGTATCAGGGTCTTCTACGTCCGGTTTATCATCAACGACACCGGGATTGACCGTGTTGGTTGAATCATCGGGTAGGACACTTGGGTCTTCAATCTCGCCTGTTGGGTCGTCAGGGTCATGGGTTGGGTCTTCCGGTTCATCGGGTGGAATGATGGGTTCATCCGGTCCCTTATCGCCCCAAAACAAAGTACCACCTTCACACTGACGACCAGTGAACGCGAACTTGAGAGAACATTGAGAGTCGGGCGTGTACTGTCCATCAGGAACGCCAGTACAAATAATGGTAGATTCGTTTTTGGTCATTTCGCATCGAGTGGCACCGTAGTCACCGTAGCAAGCGCCCGTCACCAGTTCGCCGTAAACCGCAGGGTGCCAATGCAATTTCACTGTATCACCAATGGACTGTTTGAACTGGCAAGCATCCATACATGAGCCGTCTGGGTTTTCGCCAAGTTCACATTCAGGAACGATAGGTTCACAGGTGTAACCATCACCATCCTCTACTTTTTCATGGTCTGCTGGACACTTAGCGGTACGATGAAGAAACGTTGCAGCGTGATACCTCGGGTAACTGGGACTGGTTGTGTTACAAATAATCATCAAAGCGAATTTACTACTCTCTATAGAGCATGATGTCGTATAGAAGTCTTTGTAGTTAACAAACTTATTTTCATAACAAGAAACATACGAGTAAGGGTTAACCCTTTTACCCAAGGACAAGTTACAGTTAGGATAAGCGGCAACATCGCTAGCGCTGTAAGTTGGTTGAACTGCGCTTGCATTAAGTGATAAGAACAAGCACGAAAACAAAAGTAAAAAGAGTGACTTATTCACATTTGCACCATTAAAAAAGGGAGCCGAAGCTCCCTTTATCCGTTGATTAGTGAGTATTGATGCCACTCACAAAGCCGTGGAGGAATGCCCCCGCAAAGGCAACACCTAGAACGATAGCGAGAACATCTCCAAGTAAATTACCCGATAAAGGAGGCATAGAGGTGAACCGTTAGCGACGCAAGAAGCCAACAACCATGGTCACACCAAAGCCCAGCGCAGCCATACCAATCAGACCCGCAACAACCAGTGATACGTTAGCTTGACCACCGGATACCGCAGAGTTGATTGCGCCCGTGATATCGACTTCAGCGAACGCCGGAGAGACAGACGCAGCCATCAGTGCAGCGCCAGCTGCGGTCTTTTTGTTTACTACTGCGTGTTTTACGTTATTTACAACAAGTTCTAGTTTTTTCATAAGATTTACCTTTTACTCATAAGGCGAACAACACGACCCACCCAGTGACCAACGACCATGTTGATCAAGAGCACGCCACTGACATACAGGAACAAGTCTCCGTTAAATAGGACTGGCTCCTTATATTCTTGGTAGTCCACCGCCGAAATCAGCACGTATTCTTGGCAATCCGCAACAGGCGTTTTCGTTGCTTTCAAATTGCCATACTGGTTAACGACAGTGACGCATACAGACATTTTTTAGCCTTGAACGGGTTTCATTGAAGCCTCGAAGTGCTTCTTAATTTCTTGGTCGACTGGAATAAGCTCAGTCACGATAGCGCCCGCCAATGGATCGTCTGGATTAATCTCCAAGCGCAATTGGTATTCACGGCGAGGAACGAGAGCACCAGTGCGCTCAAGAAGCAGGGCATATTCATGGTCAATCATCAAAGGTTGATCCCATTGGGGATTCACATCACCGGATTCACCGATAGTGCGGCGTTTGAATTTCTCCGAGTTGATTTCACGTAGAGGTCGTGACACGTTCAGTTGAGCACTGTCACCACGTGCTGAGTTCCAAGTGATATCCATGCCAAGTACAAAAACGGATTTAGCCATTTGTTAAGTCTCCAATATGTGAGTCACCAACTTGCCGTAGGTATCGGGGAAGGTGAATTTCGTTCCATCACGGACAAGGGAACCAACGACGGTTTCAATGTCGCCCTCATGGAATTCGATAAGTGAATTAAGGATTTTCCCGTACTGGCGGCGCATCCAGTGCGCAGAGGCCAACAGGTCTAACGCCGCGCGTTTCGTCGGGACGGGTTTGGTATTGAATTTCTTTGCAGTAGAAATCGAGGCGGCGAAATCATTGAGCGCGGCATACGCGCCAGCCGGATTCAGCAACACATCAACATTCCATTTTTTAAGCTCGACCTCAGAGCGATACCAGACAAGGCCAGTGTTCGCGAGTTTCTGCTCAAGAGCCTTGTTGTAGATACGCCAGTAAATGCGCGAAGTACGCGAACCAATTGAGTATTGTTCTTTGGTGTAAATCGGTTTCCCATCTTTGCCGATACTGGCAATGGTCATATCTTCATGAAGCACAGGACCACGACCACGTTCAGCCGTTCTGAAACAGTCGTCACGCCACGCCTTGTAAGCGTATTCGCAATCAAAAATGCCGTCGTAATCGTCATAGGCCAAGTCAACACGCGCCAGAGTTTGCACACCAAGTACATTGGTCAGCCAGTCATGCAGCGACCACGTAGGACGACGGGCAAATACATGCTTGCATCCCGTTCCGTTGATTTGGAAATGCACCGTGTCATTGTTACCGCCGATACCAACGAAGCCGCAGAAGTCCTCACCATCTGGCGACGTCAGTTTCATGGATTCGGTGTAGAACTGGAAACCCAAACCGCGAGGCGCAGACAACGACAACCCAAGCACTTGATTGGTGAAGATGCGCAAGCAATCTTCCAAGTAGTTGCGGTAACAGAGTTCAAACGCTTTGTTGTACGCTTCAATTTCTTCAGATGTCTTAGCGACCGTCGGATTAAACACAGGTGGAGCAGGGAACTTAGGCGCTCGACAGTGACGCTGTAACAGTCCTGATTTGGCAAAGCCTTTGTATTCTTCATGCTTGTGCAATCGACGAACCGCATCATGACAATGGCGTAAGTCTTTCACGGCAAACGTAAAACACAGGTAATCAATATGAACGCTTTGCTCATCGAACTTTTTGAGGATGTTAGTTGCAGTAGTCATCGAACACCCCCAAATTGATACGTTGTTCAACAGTCGTGTTGGTGATAGACACCAACTCATAAGAAGTGAACTGAGAGGAAGCCCAAGACTCAAGGTGAGACATGGATTTAAGCAAATCCCATTCGTCGCAACCTTTGACCAACACAGACACCGTGTAGTCAGGCAGCAAGTCGTAATAGATGATTTGAGCTTCGTTCATGATTACTGAGCCTCAACCAAAGCTAGGAGCCCAGCTAACATACATAACAGTTGAAGTGGCTTGTTGCGTTCCATGTTGACGGCTCCAGTACGAAATATTTCGTATAGTTAATACGAGATTTTTCATAGTGTAAATACGATAAATCCCGTACATATAAGCTAGAATCAAGAAAAGAAATTGAAAGGCAGGATTGGAAAATGTACACAAACAAGCTCATTGATGCCTATAAAGAGCAGATGAACTACGTGCAATACAAACAAATCGCGCCAGACTTAGGCATAAGTCCTCAAATGCTTACTGATGTGCGTAAAGGAAGAACGTATTTAAAAGAAAATCAGATACTTATGCTTGCCGAAGCTATCGGTGAAGACAAAGAAAAGGCTCTGATTGGCTTAGCGATGGATAAAGCAAAAACGCACGAAGCGCAGACACTATGGCAGAACATAGGAAAAAAGTTTAACGGACTTGGATTATCAAGCATTTCAATGGCTTGTGCTGGATTGGCCTTAGTGATTGCAAGTCCACAGGAACCCCTATATCAGTGCGCATTATGTATATTATGTTAAATTACATGTTGCCGTATACTAAATGCTGTCTGAGTATGCTCCTATTCCCCTGCAGATTTTAAATTTAAGGGCCTTACTGTGAGCATTAAACATAATCGTTATTTACCATAAAATACTTAATATAGATCTTAATAATCTATCGATTGTTAAGATCTATATTAACGCCTTTTTACTTATTGAAATGACTGTATAGCTTCAAAGATATCTTGTCTTCTAACTGGCTTGGAAATGAATCCGTCCATACCGGCATCCAGGCATTTATCTCTATCGCTTTCTAGCGCATGTGCAGTTAACGCTATAATTGGGGTCCTGAGACCTTTATCTCGAATAAGTCTTGTTGCGGTAATTCCATCCATCACTGGCATCGAGACATCCATGAGAATCAAATCGATTAAATCCTCATTCTCTTCTAAAAATGTTAATGCCTCTGCTCCATGGCTTGCGATATGAACATTATGGCCAAGCTTATTTAAGATAAGCTTTATTACGAACTGATTCGATTCGGTATCTTCTACGACGAGAAGTTCCATTGCTTTTGTCGGTTGATTGGTTTCGATTCTAACTGGACGATTTTGATTACAACGAGTCAAAACTGGAATCGAAATCGTAAAGGTTGAACCAACATGCTCATCACTTTTAACGGCAATCTTTCCACGCATCATTTCAACTAAATGCTTGGTTATTGCGAGCCCCAGTCCTGTACCACCGAAGCGTCTCGTGATGGAACGGTCTCCTTGATGAAATGCCGTAAACAAGTGCTCTTGCTTTGCTTTAGATATACCAATTCCAGTGTCAGATATTGAGATCACAAGTTCAGCATCTTGCTCAGATACAGAAACTTTTACTTCACCTTCGTCTGTAAACTTTATTGCATTCCCTATTAGATTAAACAGAATTTGAGATAACCGCGTGGAGTCAATCCAAAATTGTTTGTCATTAGTGACAGTACAGTTGAGCTTGAATTTAAGATTTTTCTTCTTAGCGATTTGTTTTTGCTGAGAAATAACAAAAGTGACAGTGTCTCTTAAGTTAATCCATTGTTCATTGAGCTGAAAGCGACCTGACTCGATTTTAGAAAGATCAAGAATGTCACTGATTATCGCGAGAAGTAACTCTGCAGAGCACTCCATTTGGCTCAAAGCATCAATTTGTTCTTCTGACAAGGTTGATTGCTTCAGTATATCTAGCATTCCAAGAACGGAATTTAAAGGGGTTCTTATTTCATGACTCATCATCGCTAAGAACTCCGACTTAGACCGGTTCGCAAGCTCTGCTTCTTCTCTTGCTTTAGCGAGCTGAGTTGTTCTTACTTCAACGATACGTTGTAACTTCTCTTTGGTCTCGATATCAATGACCGCCCTTTCAATTAAGGGACGAAACCGCCTCAAGGTTTCCTTATTCTCTATGCTAAAGTGCCCTTTCTGAGCTCCAATAAGTAGGATTACGGTTTGCGTTACTTCTGAACGTATACCAGTTAAAACGACCGAGTTTACATGGCTTTTTATAAAGCTGTTTAAGTTAACAAACTCAGCGAGTTTATCTGGCTCGAACAGTAGAATGCATTCACCATTGAGAGCTCTTTGATAGGTGTTACCGTGTAACCAGGATACATTATCAAATACGCTATTAGTTGATATCAATGTCTTGAAGGGATATCGTTCACCATCACGAGTCAGTACAATAAAATCATCGAAGTTGATGTACTTTTTGAGGACATTGTTTAATCCCGTAAATATCTCATGCCGATTCTTTGCCTCACTCATCGCAGATATCGCGGAAAGAATGGCCTTGTTTTCATCAGCGAGTAGTCGTTCTCTTTGTCTAGCCTGCTTTAGCTCAACTAACGCTTCTTGAAGCGCTTCCTGTTGATATATGTCTAAGTATTTATCTTTCATAAGGTTTATGGAATATAGCCGATGAAATCATCAGGTTTCCATGTCCATTCTCACCACCAATAAATCTACCTTGCTCGCCGAAAGTAAAAGGGCAAATAAAAGGCAAATGTTCTAGTTCTTGGTTAATTTGTTCACAAACGCTATTCATGTCTTGCATTAAGTGCAACATGGGACCTGCGCAAAAGATATTTATCACTCCAATTTTTCGAGACTCTTCTAATTTTTGGTTAAAAGCGGCATTGACGACTTTTGCAGCGCGCGCAACGAGATGCTCACGACTTCCTTTCATTAATGTGAGCTCGTCACCCTCTTCTATTCGTGTAAACAACTCGATTCCACCATCTGGCGTCTCACGGATCGGATGGGATAACTTGTAATATGGGCGATCATAGAGATGACCTGCGATCCGCCCTAATGGATAAGCACTCGAGTTTGTAAACAGCATATTATCTTTACCTACTTGGTTATCCTGGTGATTTGTCCACCTTCTATAAACATTGAGCGCAGGTTCGTTATCAATTTCAAGTAAGCATCTATCGTTGGTCTTGGTTGCAACACCTTTGATATTAGTTGGTGTATGTCCAGCGCTAAAAGCGATATCAACAGGTTGAGAGGAGTAAAAGAGAGTTAAGCTTAAACCTGAAGTTTGAGAGCCTTGGGCGGTTATCACAGACCATTTCCCAGCGATGTTATTATCAGCGGCCGAACCACCAATAATTGGAATTAGAGTTCCAAATCTTTCATCTATAGACGCAATGATTGATTCCTCTTGCCCTGGTGTAGCATGAAGTAGAATTAAGTTTGGTACCTCTCCTACACGGTTTGCGTTCTCAAGGGCCATATCCAAAGCCTTGGTGACGCTGTCACCTGAGTTGTGATTAGAAATACCAGTACCATAAGCATGAGGACCTGTATCATAAACAGCAAGTGCCGCAATTACTGGTCCTGTATGAAAGCCCTGATCTGTCATTACGGCTTGACATGAACTGGCGCCATGAAAAGGCACACCAGGAAAATGCGCAAGAAACGCTTCTCGAATCAACTCGAAATTGTATTCTTCCGTGTAGTAACACATCACGTAAGACAAGTTCTGTTGTGTCAATTCGGACCTGAGCGTTTTTATCGCTGAGTCTTCATCTTTAATATGAGTAAAAACTGATTGGCAATGCATACGATTTTATAATTGGATATCACTCTGCTGTTATACCATTCCAACCAATTTTCTCTAGGTAAGAAGGTGTTAATTTCATTAATAAGTTACGATTATCTCGTGATAGATCGTATTTATAATTGAACTACAACAATGTTTTCACCTTTTTTAAAGGTGATTTTTTTCGATTCAGGCATGATGTCCCATTCTACTGACTTATGCTTTTCGTTGAGATTGATAAAATTACCAGATTGATTTAGATCAATTTTTAGAGTGCTACTTTCTGTCGTTTCGAGCGAAATTCCCATTGAGTCACGATTAATCGTGATTATTTCTCCTTCAATTGTTACATCGCATCGTTCTTTTTGTGAACAGTCAACGCTATTAACACTCTCGTGTGTAAAGGTACGCCAGAAAAATGCGCCTATTAAAACACTGAGCATGATTAAGATTTGTGCAAGTCGCGCCTTTGTTAACTTTTGTGCAGGCATAATTACTAATATCCTTGTTACAAACTTCAAACTTTTTAAATAAAAAATGATTTCCAGAGGTCCAGTAAGGTTACTACCCTGTCATTGAATTGTTAATTCAAGTATAGTGTCACGCTGAAAATGCCACTTTTTATTAAAGTCAGCAATGGAAATAAGGTGATGATAACACTTGAATTCTAGAGTTTACTTGGGTGGTGTTACGACGCAAGTCGTGTTGGAAGTAAAAGTGTAGTTAATTAGAAATTGGAAGCATGCAAATGAGCCAAGTAAAGCAGCTTGAACAAAACTACAACTATACAGTCGTTCGCCAATTTACCCTTGTGACCATTTTATGGGGCATAGTTGGTATGGCTGTTGGTGTTTTGATTGCCGCTCAATTAGTTTGGCCACAGCTAAACTTTGATACGCCGTGGTTGACGTACAGTCGCTTACGTCCACTGCATACTAATGCGGTAATTTTTGCGTTTGGTACCAGTGCTCTGTTCGCAACGTCTTATTATGTTGTACAGCGCACATGTCAAACACGTCTTTTTGGTGGCCCACTCGTTGCCTTCACCTTTTGGGGTTGGCAAGCAATCATCCTGGCAGCAGCCATTACTTTGCCTCTCGGTTTAACATCGGGTAAAGAGTATGCTGAGCTAGAATGGCCTATTGATATCGCAATTGCGCTAGTATGGGTATCATATGCGGTGGTGTTCTTCGGCACACTAGTGAAGCGAAACACGTCACATATTTATGTGGCAAACTGGTTCTTCGGTGCCTTTATTATCACAGTAGCAGTACTTCACATCGTGAACAGCATGGCTATTCCTGTGTCACTTGGTAAATCTTACTCGATTTACTCGGGCGCAGTGGATGCGATGGTTCAGTGGTGGTATGGACACAATGCGGTAGGTTTCCTACTGACCGCTGGTTTCCTAGGTATGATGTACTACTTCGTTCCTAAACAAGCTGAACGTCCTGTTTATTCTTACCGTCTATCTATCGTTCACTTCTGGGCACTTATTTCTCTATATATTTGGGCAGGCCCTCACCACCTTCATTATACAGCGCTACCAGACTGGACTCAGTCTCTAGGTATGGTTATGTCGCTGGTTCTATTTGCTCCTTCTTGGGGTGGTATGATCAACGGTATTATGACGTTATCTGGTGCATGGCATAAGCTTCGTTATGACCCTATCCTACGTTTCCTAATCGTTTCACTGTCGTTCTACGGTATGTCTACCTTTGAAGGCCCGATGATGTCGATTAAGACGGTTAACGCACTTTCTCACTACACAGACTGGACCATTGGTCACGTTCACTCTGGTGCGTTAGGTTGGGTTGCGATGGTTTCTATCGGCTCTGTATATCACTTGGTACCTCGCCTATTTGGCCAAGAGCGTATGTACTCTGTTGGTCTAGTTAATGTGCATTTCTGGCTAGCAACAATCGGTACCGTTCTTTACATCGTTGCGATGTGGATCTCTGGTGTAATGCAAGGTCTTATGTGGCGCGCGGTTAACTCTGACGGTACGCTAACTTACAGCTTTGTTGAGTCTGTAGAAGCGTCTTATCCGTTCTACTTTGTACGTTTCCTAGGCGGATTTATCTTCCTATCTGGTATGTTCCTAATGGCATACAACACGTACAAAACGGTAAGTGCACCTAAAGAAAGCCTAAAAGCTATCCCACATCCGGCATAAGGAGATTTAAGAATGAGTAATAATTCTAATAATCGCCATGAAATCTTAGAACGTAATGTCGGTTTGTTGGCTATTTTTATCGTGTTTGCTATCAGTTGGGGTGCTCTTGTAGAGATCACTCCTCTGATTTTCCAAAAGCAAACGACTGAACCTGTAGAAAATCTGCGCGCTTACACTCCTTTGGAGATGGAAGGCCGTGATATCTACATCCGTGAAGGTTGTAACGTCTGTCACAGCCAGATGGTTCGTCCTTTCCGCTCAGAGACTGAACGTTACGGTCACTACTCTGTTGCTGGTGAGAGTGTTTGGGAACACCCATTCCTTTGGGGCTCTAAGCGTACAGGCCCGGATTTAGCTCGTGTTGGTGGTCGTTATTCTGACGAATGGCACCGTGTTCACCTGTTAGATCCTCGTGAGCTTGTACCTGAGTCAAACATGCCAGGTTTCCCGTGGCTAGCTGAAAACGTTTTAGACGGTAAGCTAACTCAGAAGAAACTTGAGCTATTTCGTGATCAGTTCGGCGTTCCATACACTGATGAAGAGATCGCGAATTCGGCTAAAGAAGTAGAAGGTAAAACAGAGATGGATGCAATCATCGCTTACCTTCAGTCTCTTGGTCATGCAATGAAGTAAGGGGATCATATGGATTTCGGTACAATTCATAGTATTTATACCGTTGTACTCTTCGCTAGTTTTATTGGCATCGTATGGTGGGCATTTAGTAAAAAGCGTAAAGCACGCTTTGAAGAAGATGCCAACTTGGTGTTTGCTGACGAAGAACAAAAGACCCCTAATAACCAAGGAGTGAAGAAGTAATGACTACATTCTGGAGTCTCTGGATTATCGTGATTACTGTCGGTACGCTAGTAGGCTGTGCGATTCTCCTGACTTGGTGCGCTAAAGATAAAATGGGCGTCGAGGAAGGGGAAGACATGGGCCACGAGTACGATGGTATTCGCGAGCTAAACAACCCTCTACCAAAGTGGTGGACTTACCTGTTTGTAAGCACATTTGTGTTCGCAGCAGTTTACCTTGCCCTATTCCCAGGTCTAGGTAGCTTCAAGGGCTTTTTAAACTGGCAGAGTTCGGCTCAAACCGTTCGCTCACTAGAAGAGTCAAAAGAAGCCATCGCTGCAGCACAAGAGAACAAGCAACTAAACCAATATGCAAAAGAACTGGATGATGCCGACGCTTACTTCGGCGAAGCATTCCGTAAACTTGCGCACAATGACAGTGGTCTACGCCCAATTCCTGAAATTGCGCAAGATCCTGAAGCATTAAAAGTTGGTCAGCGTTTGTTTTTGCAAAACTGTTCTCAATGCCATGGCTCTGATGCACGTGGTCAGAAAGGCTTCCCTAACCTGACTGATGATGCATGGCTATATGGTGGCGAGCCAGCAGCGATCGTTACAACCATCATGCACGGCCGTATTGGTCAAATGCCAGCATGGAAAGATGCCCTTGGTGAGCAAGGTGTTCAAGAAGTTGTAAGTTACACACTTAGTCTATCTGGTCGTAAAGTAAATGCTCGTGAAGCCGCGGCAGGTAAAGCACGCTTCGTAGTGTGTGCAGCTTGTCATGGTACCGATGGTAAGGGTAACCCTGCAGTCGGTGCGCCTGACCTTACAGACCAAGACTGGTTGTTTGGTGACTCTCGTGCAGCTGTAACAGAAACCGTAATGAACGGACGCTCAGGCGTAATGCCTGCGTGGAAAGACATTTTGGGTGAAGATAAAGTTCAGCTCGTTGCCTCATATGTCTGGAGTTTAAGTAACTCAGAGAGTAAGTAACTGAGATATTACGTAACATAGCAATAACAGCCCCTTTCATAGGGGCTGTCTTTCCTTTAAATTTAACGCCTTACATTTTTTCATTTAGCTGTTGAGAACTTTTTTATGGTAAAGCCTTGGTATAAACAATTTTGGCCGTGGTTCCTAATCATCCTTCCTCTTACTGTCGTAGTTTGGACTGTGATTACTGTGGTCGTTTTCTCGAACAACTCTGTTTCTTTAGTCGCCGAGGATTACTATAAAAAAGGCAAAGGCATTAATATCGACATTAGTAAAATGAATGTCGCTCGTGACCTAGGTCTTAACGCTGAGATTTCCTCTGAAAATAACAATGTTGTGATTGTTTTCGCTAAAGGGAAGCTACCTCATTACCCTGCTCTAACGGCCACTTTCACTCATCGTACTCTTCCTGATCGTGACTTCACAAAGCTTGTAACAGCGGATGCATCTGGTAATTACCGACTAAAAGCTGAGGAATCTATTCAAGGACCATGGTTTGTTGAACTACAACCACACGACAAGCAATGGATGATCCAAGGTAAAGTTGAGTTTCCTGCCTCTTCAACACCGTTAATGAAGTAAGCATATGTGTAAATCCTGTTATCACTGCGGTGAAGATGTACCAGCCAACACGGATTTCAAAGTAGAAATATTGGGTGAAATTCGCGACATGTGTTGTCCGGGCTGCGAAACTGTGGCGCAGACTATTGTCGATAGTGGTCTTGTATCATATTACCAATACCGCACTGCGCCTGCAGAAAAGGCAGACCTAGTACCAGAGCAACTCCAAGCTTTAATTCATTATGACAATGCGGATGTACAATCTGAATTCGTACGAAATCGCGAAAATGTTTCTGAAGTAACCCTTTCTTTGGAAGGCGTTTCATGTGCCGCTTGTGCGTGGTTAATCGAAAAGCAAGTTTCTAATACGGCCGGGTTGGTATCTATCCGTGTTAATACAACCACCAATCGAGCGTTACTAGCCTGGGATAAAACTCAGGTACGGTTAAGCGAGCTCCTTTCCGTTATTCATAAACTTGGTTACAAAGCTGCACCTTTTGAAGCAGATAAGCAAGAAGCCTCTTACCATCGAATGATGAAGCAATATCTATATCGGCTAGGTATTGCAGGTTTAGCAACCATGCAGGTCATGATGCTCGCCGTTGCACTGTATCTCGAAGTCTTTGGTGATTTAGAGCCAGAGTTTAAAAGTTACTTTCGTTGGGTAAGTTTGATTTTTGCTACTCCTGTTTTGCTTTATTCCGCTCTTCCATTTTACTTAAACGCATGGCGCAGTATCAAAGGCCGAACCCTTGGTATGGATGTCCCGGTTTCTATCGCGTTGATCTTTGCCTATGTTGCAAGTTTAGTTGCAACAGTAACTGAACAAGGCGAAGTCTTCTTTGAATCTATCTCGATGTTTACCTTCTTTTTGTTAGTAGGTCGATTCTTAGAGATGCGCGCTCGTCGCAAAGCTGCTGCAGCGAGTGGTAACCTTCTTAAGTTGATTCCTGCAATTGCTACAACGCTGGACGGTGATCAGATACCCGTGAAGACTCTAAAAGTTGGCGATCGTATTCGCGTTCTACCTGGTGAACATATCCCCGCTGACGGTAAAGTTATTTCAGGCCGTATTCATATTGATGAATCCATGCTAACGGGCGAGTCAGTGCACGTTGTGAAACGAGAAGGCGATGTCGTCTATGCGGGAACGCTAAACGGAGACGAATCATTTGAACTCGAGGTAGTAAGCTCAAAGGCCGATTCAATGATTTCTAACATCGTGCGTTTACAAGATGAAGCTCAACACTCCAAACCTAAAATTGCGGAAATTGCAGACATTGTCGCCCGTTACTTTGTTGGTGTGATTCTTATTATCTCTGCTGGTACTTGGTTTTACTGGCATCAAACAAAACCAGATGATGCGTTTTGGATCATGCTGTCTGTGTTAGTTGCTACATGCCCATGTGCGCTATCTCTGGCCACTCCGACCGCTCTCACTTGTGCTACCTCTAGAATGGGTAATTTTGGCATTTTGCTTCGTAAAGGCCATGTGTTTGAGACACTATGTAAGATCAACCACTTAGTTGTAGATAAAACAGGCACTCTAACGAAAGGTGATATTGAGATCTGTGAAACAAAGGTACTTAGTGATCTCCCACAGAAAGATTGTCTATCACTAGCTGCAGCTTTAGAGGCTCATGCAAACCACCCTATCGCTCGTTCTTTTGCAACTTACACCAATGATGACTTTATCGTGTCTGACGTGCAAAACGTGATTGGTTTAGGGATTGAGGGTATGTGGAATGGCAAAATCGTTAAGATAGGTAGTGCTGCTTTTGTTCAAGGCAAAGAAAGTGGTGAAAGCCAGGCGGTCTATCTGTCGGTTGATGGCAAGCATGTCGCTAGCTTTTACTACCGCGACCCTATCCGAAAAGAAAGCAAAGCCTTTATTCAACGTTTTGCTGACGCTGGAATTAAGACAACCCTGCTAACTGGTGATTCTCTCTCAAACGCCCAACCAGTGGCGAATGAAATTGGTATCGATCACATCGTCGCGTCAGCAAAGCCAGAAGATAAGCTTGCATACCTTAATAGCTTGGACGAAAACAGTATCACTATGATGGTTGGTGATGGAATCAATGACGCGCCGACTCTCGCCGGAGCTCACCTTTCTGTCGCAATGGGCGGTGGTACAGATGTCGCTAAAGCTTCTGCAGATATGACGTTACTTGGGGATAATCTCGAAAAGCTACTAGAAGCACGTTTGCTTGCACTGCGTACAAGAAAGATTATTCGAGAAAACTTGGCTTGGTCTTTGGGTTACAACCTGTTAATTTTGCCTTTGGCGGTCGCAGGTTTAGTGGCTCCCTACATTGCAGTAGTTGGCATGTCTGCAAGCTCAATTATCGTTGTATCTAACTCTTTGCGCCTGCTCAAAGAGAAATAAGTAGAGAAAGCAAACATGGAAAGTCTTTATATATTGATTCCCATCGCTATCGTTCTCGTTTGTGTTGCTGTCGCCGTTTTTCTTTGGGCGGTAAGAAGCGATCAGTTTGAAGATCTTGAACGGCAAGGGCACAACATTCTTCTCGACGAAGAAGACCAATCTAATAGTGATAAAAAGTAGCGACCTTTATGACTCCTGATTTTATCGGTGCGTTGATGATCGGCTTAGTAGGAGCCGGTCATTGTATGGGTATGTGTGGTGGTATCGCGTCTCTACTTACCATGGGCTCTTCTGCTAAAAATAAGACTACCCCTCTTATCCCCCTCTTCTACAACCTCGGACGATTGATCAGTTATACCTTAATAGGTGCATTAGTGGGTGGTGCTATATCAGGTTTATCTGAGCTTAGTGGGTTAACGCACTCTCTTGCTTGGTTAAGGCTGATTGCTGCGTTATTCATGATCCTGGTCGCGCTGTATATTGCTAAATGGTGGCAAGGCTTACTTTTAATAGAAAAGCTAGGGCAGTATATCTGGCGCTTTATCTCGCCGGCAGGGAAGAATCTGTTGCCACTAAAGCATCCTCTTCACGCGTTGCCATTTGGCTTTATTTGGGGTTGGTTACCATGTGGCTTAGTTTATTCAGCGCTTACTTGGTCGGCGGTTTCTGGTAGTGCGATGAACGGCGGCCTAATTATGCTTGCGTTTGGGCTTGGAACGCTACCTGCAATGCTTATTATTGGATATGGTGCCAATCATTTTCAGAAATTACAAAAATCATTAATATTTAGAAATATTTCAGCATTAATCCTTATTGGGTATGGTACGTATACCGCTGTAGGAGCCTTAGCGTTACTCGGTTTCATATAACGTTAAACTCTATTGAGGTGACATTTTTGCTACCCTTTAGGATTAAGCGATGCTAAAATATTGATGTATATCAAATAGTGAAAGGTTGTTATGATTTCTGAAAAACCTGCAACAAAGCGTATCCAATCAGGCGGTTGCGCCATTCATTGCCAAGATTGTAGCATTAGTCAACTGTGTATCCCGTTCACTCTAAATGAGGCAGAACTTGATCAGCTTGACCAAATCATCGAACGTAAGAAGCCTATTCAAAAAGGACAAGAGCTTTTTAAGGCCGGTGATGAGCTAAAATCGCTATACGCTATCCGCTCTGGTACCATCAAGAGCTATACGATCACAGAGCAAGGTGATGAGCAAATCACAGCGTTTCACTTAGCTGGAGACTTAGTCGGTTTCGATGCTATCACTGGTGACTCCCACCCTAGCTTTGCTCAAGCACTCGAAACGTCGATGGTATGTGAAATCCCATACGAAATTTTAGACGATCTATCGGGTAAGATGCCTAAGCTTCGCCAGCAAATCATGCGTTTGATGAGTAACGAAATTAAAGGTGATCAGGAAATGATTTTGCTTCTTTCTAAAAAGAATGCAGAAGAGCGACTAGCTGCTTTCCTTTACAACCTATCAACGCGTTTTTCTCAGCGTGGCTTCAGCCCTAGAGAGTTTCGTTTAACTATGACTCGTGGTGATATTGGCAACTACCTTGGTCTTACAGTCGAAACGATCAGTCGTTTGTTAGGTCGTTTCCAGAAATCAGAGATCCTAAGCGTAAAAGGTAAATATATCACTATCTTAGACCACGATGCATTGATGGAACTTGCTGGTGTAACTAAAGAATAATACACCCTAATTATTGATGTAGCTCGAAAATGAGCTACATCATATTTCTCATAAATTCCTTTCGAAAGTCCTCAAAAAGTTCTCCAAACTAAGCTACAGTAAAAATGTACGGTGAGTACTCCAAAATACTGATTTAATTTACATTCAGTATCTGGTTTTGCAATAGAAGTGGGCTTAGTTATGAGTATATACAGTAAGATCCTTGTTGTAGCTGACATCAATAATGATGAGCAGCCCGCACTTGCAAGAGCTGTTCAATTAGCTCAGAAAAGTGTATCTAGAAGCCGAATCACTTTCTTTTTATCCATTTACGATTTCTCGTATGACATGACGTCAATGCTGTCAGTGGATGAAAGAGATGCTATGCGTCGAGGTGTCATTCATCAGCGTGAGCAGTGGATGCGTAAAATTGCTCAACCATACCTAAACGATGGCTTCGACTTTGATGTTTGTGTTGTCTGGCACAACCGCCCTTATGAGGCGATTATTGCTGAAGTCTACGCAGGCAATCATGACCTAGTCATCAAAGGCACACGTAAGCATGATGTTTTAGAGTCTGTCATTTTCACACCGACAGATTGGCACTTGTTGCGAAAATGCCCTATTCCAGTGCTTCTTATTAAGAATGCTGCTTGGCCGGAACAAGCAAGTATCCTTGCCTCAGTACATGTGGGCTCAGAAAACCCGACTCATATTGATCTCAACGATACGATGGTCGAGCGATTAAAAGAAATCACCACTCGGCTTGAGGCCAAGCCATATCTTGTTAACGCCTACCCCGTTACACCGGCGAACATTACGATTGAACTTCCTGAATTTGACCCAACGACTTATACCGATGCGGTGCGAGGTCATCATTTAACGGCTATGAAAGCACTACGCCAAAAACATGGTCTTGATGAAGAACAAACGATAGTTGAGCAAGGTTTACCTGAAGATGTCATTCCGGCAGCTGCAGAGCGCTTAAATGCTGCAATGGTTATTTTAGGTACTACAGGGCGAACTGGGCTTTCTGCTGTCTTTATTGGTAATACAGCGGAGCACGTAATTGATAAAATAAATTGCGATGTGTTGGCTCTAAAACCAAAAGGTTACATTAGTCCTCTCGATCCAAATACAGCAACCTAATCTCTCCTTAGTATTGCTATGTATTGAGCGCGCTAATAAATCCCCCGAATACAGGGGGATTTTTGTTTGGGAACAGTTAAAGCGTTGGGTACAAAAAAGGAGGTCTAATTGACCTCATTTTTTACGAGTTAGATGTTCGTAACATCGATGAACATCGATTCATCAATATTCGTCGAAGAAACGACAGCCTCATTAAATTCATACTCTTCGCGGTTACCTTCACGATCTAGCGGTAAGTTAACAAAGTCGAACAATTCGCGGTCTGCTAGTTGGCTTGGGCTTACGTTTTGAATTGATTTAAAAATTGCTTCCACACGCCCTGGCGTCTTCTTATCCCATTCAATCAACATTGCTTTTATAGATTGACGCTGAAGGTTCTCTTGAGAGCCACAAAGGTTACACGGAATTATTGGGAAATCCTTGTGCTCAGCGTATTTGATCAAATCTTTTTCACGACAGTAAGTCAATGGACGAATGACCACGTTACGACCATCATCAGAGCGTAGCTTTGGTGGCATCGCTTTAAGGCGAGAGCCGTGGAACATGTTCAAGAACATTGTTTCGACGATGTCATCCATGTGATGACCTAGCGCAAGCTTAGTTGCACCAATCTTCTCTGCAAATGAATACAGCGTACCACGTCGCAGGCGTGAACATAGACCACAAGTGGTTTTGCCTTCTGGTACCTTCTCTTTTACGACGGAATACGTGTCCTTATCGACAATATAGTAAGGGATATTCAGTGTTTCGAAATACTCTGGCAGAATGTGCTCAGGGAAGCCCGGTTGTTTTTGGTCTAGGTTTACTGCAACCACTTCAAATTTGATTGGCGCAGCTTTTTGAAGATTCAACAGGATATCAAGCATCGCGAATGAATCTTTACCACCGCTAATACATGCCATTACAACATCGCCTTCTTCGATCATGTTGTAATCAGTAATGGCATTTCCAACATGTCTTCTTAGGCGTTTCTGAAGCTTGTTGAATTCTAGGGTTTCTTTTCTTGTATCTATTTGGTTCATTGCGGGCTCTCACATCGCCGATAAATCGACTAGGACTTCCTAACATGGGTTTCTTTGGGGCGTGGATTATACGAGCTTTTTACGCAGGATTAAATGCTTGTCTTATTGAGTCTTTAAGAAAAGAGTGTGAAAGATACTTTAGTTACGGTCAAAATTAAAAAAGAGCTGCGATTGCAGCCCTTTCTAAACGTTCAGTGTTCATTTCTTTGCGTTAGGTAGATAAGGTAACACTCGCATCGTCGGTTCTGGTAGTGTCATTGTGCCACCTTGCCCTATTTCACTTAGTGCGACTTGTATCTTGCCATTGACAATTGGCTTTTCGGTTCCGTTTGAGAAAATCACTTTATCATTCAGTTGATTTGCAAACTCCATCGTCACACCTTGAACCTCCGGTGTAAACCAACCCGCAAACATACCGCCTAAATCTTCCAGCATCGTCTGCATTTGAGGTAGAAGAGGCTTAAGTTGGTCGTAAGAAACGTTACCCTGTAATGGTTCTTTGGTCATCACGACAAGTGAGTAATCGCAACGTGTATCTTTTGGGGTATCGACAAAAACCAACGGATTCGCTGACTTTAAGTTTTTATCAACAGGTAAAGGCAACTCTTGTGAAGCAGGGATAACAAACTCTTCATAGTGCTCTTCTTTTTCCATCCAAGCTTTTTCTATCGTACAAATTTGTTTAGTTTTTGCGTCCACAAAAAAGACACCAACTTTCACATCGTCATGCCCTTCTTTATTGTTGTTTTTTAGTTGAGTGTATAACTTTGAGTACGTGAACATGTACTCTTGAGCTTGGGTTATCGGCGATACAAGAATTAGCGCCGCACTTCCCAATAGACTTAGGCTTAACTTTTTCATTTTATCCGTTATTTTATTGCGTCCAGTAGGCGTTGTTATGACGAATCATAGCGCGAAGATCGTGTACATAGGCGATGCCACGTTCAGAATAGGCTAGCAACCCATGCGTTAACTCTGACGCGGTTGCGACCGTTAACAAGCCCTTGTTCTTTTCAGCCAGAGATGTTCTGATTTCACGCAGGTCTGCATACGCTGGGTTTCGATTAACATTCATAAAGTAGCCATGAACAGACTGTTGTACAGAATCGAATTTTTCAACTTCATGAACTTTGTTAGCGCCACGTTGCGCTGGAACAATTCCACAGCCCTTTTTATAACACCATTGGCCGAACAAGTTGTTTGCTTGAGTAGCAAAACGAGAAGTGCCCCACGCAGATTCATTTGCCGCTTGAGTTAGAACCAACGCTTCTGGTAAGACGTTCACTCTCACAAGCATCTCGTCTAGCCATGCTTGATCAATCTTATCGTTACTCAAGGGCAACGAATACAGAGATGATAACCGCTGAGCATACTCTTGTTGTTCTTGCGTCACTTGTCCCACCTTTAAAGAGGTAAGAAAGGCCCGCTCATGACGAATTCGTTGATTCTCAAGAGCAATTTTAGGCCTTAAAAAATCAAAAAAAGCAGCTTTTTTCTCTTTCGTATCTTTTATTGAATTGAAGTCTGGGATATCACCGATGTATGGCAAGTGTGATAAATCGACATGCTTAATCTTGCCAGAGAGTACGTCAGGATTTTCCACATATTTAAACTGTTTCTCGTAGTGTAAATATGGGCCTATAGAAATGAAAGTGGCGGCTATACAGGTTGCCGCCACTCGTAAACTTATTGATTTCAAATAATTAGGCATCAAACACCTGTGAGTTACCATCGTGATCATTATCGTTTTTTTGTGTTGTAACGATCTTAAGCTTAATTCCAAACATTTCGCGGTAGAGTATGCCTTTCAAATGGAAGAAGAATGGCAGCACAAAAATCAAGCCAATACCGTAGAACATTGCTGCAATAATAAACATTAACATCACGCCTAAGTAAAGCCCCGCGACCACAAAAATCTTCTTGTTGATTGCGCGAAGTGATAACAGCAACGCTTGCATTGGTGGCACCCTTTTCTCACAAATCAACAAAATAGAGTGACTAAATGCCAAGGAAAGATACAGCGACAGTAAAGGAAAAATCATACCAACCACACCTTGTAGCATTAAGCTCATGAGCGTTGCTAGAATAACAGGAATGGTGAACTGCAACCCCTTTCCAACATGGCGCAACTTAGTCTTCAGGCCAGCGACATGGCTCATAGCCATCAAGCTGATCCCCGCATAAATTGGTGCGCTAATCACCTCATAACTGAAATTCGCGACATAAATAGAAGACACAATATCGTTTGTGAACGACTCTGGGTTCTCAAATGCATCAAGAATAACGCTTAAATCGCCCAACTGCAGTTTTAATGCAATATAGAAAATACCTAACTGGACAAAAAGCAATACAATAATGGCAGGAGAAAATGATAAAAAGTGCTGGATGGTTGCTCGCCAAGCTTCGTTAAAAACCGCGCCAGCTTTAAGCTCGTAGTTGCCAGACAAAGCTCGCTCTACACTCCCCCCAAGATTGAAATCTTTCTCAAAATCGTCGTTCATAGTTTATCCAAGACTAACTTGTAAAATTTTGACTGGAATTCCAGTCAATTAATGTAATCGTCATTATAAAGAAATCTTTCCACATCTAACATCACAACTCACCTACAATCCTTGCAATCTCAACTGTATGGTTGATAATTAACCACTTTCAAGGTCATGAAATTGAAACAATTGTTGAACAAAGTTTAGTGCTATCAAACTGTGTCTAGATGCCAATTAATCTCATAAAAACAGTATGGTAAGGAATGATGGCTTTTTCCTGCAAAATTATTTCTGTTTCAAGATAAGAAAATGCTTTAATTTCACACTTTTGGTGATTATGATGCGCGCCTCAAAAGTGAATGGTTAGTGTCACATCAGCTGGGATAATCCCGGCTTGAACGTGGGGGAAATACAGACGTTGAACGCAAAACCGCAAGCAGGAAAGCCAGTTATTCGTTTATCTGGTATTAGTAAAAGTTTCGATGGTAAGGAAATCATCGGTAATTTAAATCTGGATGTTAATCATGGTGAATTTCTGACGATTCTCGGGCCTTCTGGTTGTGGTAAGACAACAGTTTTACGCATGATTGCAGGTTTTGAAACGGCAGATAACGGTCAAATTATTTTGGATGACCAGGATGTAACACAGGTTCCTGCAGAGCAAAGGCACGTCAACACGGTATTTCAAAGTTACGCATTGTTTCCACACATGACCGTATATGAGAATGTCGCTTTTGGTCTTCGTATGCAGAAAACACCTACTGCGGACATTGAACCACGAGTAATGGAAGCGCTACGCATGGTGCGCCTAGAAAAAATGGCACAGCGTAAGCCTCATCAGCTTTCTGGTGGTCAGCAACAACGTATCGCCATTGCGCGTGCGGTTGTTAACAAACCAAAAGTACTGCTGCTAGATGAATCTCTATCTGCACTTGATTACAAACTGCGTAAGCAAATGCAAATCGAGCTTAAACAGCTTCAGCGTCAACTTGGTATTACCTTTATCTTCGTTACGCACGATCAGGAAGAAGCCCTATCGATGTCTGACCGCATTATTGTTATGCGCGACGGTGTTATCGAGCAGGATGGTTCTCCACGTGAGATTTACGAAGAGCCGAAGAACCTATTTGTTGCTCGCTTTATCGGTGAGATCAACGTATTCAACGCAACCATGCTAGAGCGTATCGACGAGAAACGTATCCGTGCAGAAATCGAAGGTGTCGAGTCTGTTGTTTACTACGATCAGGAAGCGCAAGCAGGTGAAAAACTGCAAGTACTACTTCGCCCAGAAGACCTACGTATCGAAGAGATCAAAGAGTCTGAAGAAAAAGGCATCGTAGGTCACGTAACAGAGCGTACCTATAAAGGTATGACGCTTGATTCAGTTATCCAATTGGATTCGGGCATGCGTGTAATGGTTAGCGAATTCTTTAACGAAGATGATCCTGATGTGGACCACTCACTTGGCCAGAAAGTCGCTATCACTTGGGTTGAGAGCTGGGAGGTAGTCCTCAATGATAAGCAAGAAGATTAATCTTCAAAACGCGATCATTACCTTAATCGTCGGTTGGTTAACACTTTTCGTGTTGGTACCAAATGTGATGATTATCGGTACGAGTTTCTTAACGCGTGATGAAGCAAACTTAATCGAAATGACATTTACTTTCGACAACTACTTACGTCTACTCGACCCCTTGTATGCGAAAGTGCTGATGCACTCGTTCTACATGGCGATTGTGGCGACGTTGTTGTGTTTAGTAATTGGTTACCCATTTGCTTACATCATAGCGAAAATGCCAGAGAAATGGCGCCCATTCATGTTGTTCTTAGTTATCGTACCTTTTTGGACAAACTCTCTTATCCGTACTTACGGCCTGAAGATTGTTCTGGGTACACAAGGTATTTTGAACAAATCATTAATGGCGATGGAAATCATCGATAAGCCATTACGTATTATGTACACCGAAACAGCAGTAATGATTGGTCTTGTGTACATCCTGCTTCCATTTATGATTCTGCCGCTTTACTCGGCAATCGAGAAGTTGGACAACACTTATATCGAGGCGGCGAAAGATCTTGGTGCTAACAAGTTCCAAACCATTACGAAAGTGATTCTACCTCTTACAATGCCTGGCATTATCGGTGGTTGTTTGTTGGTTCTGCTACCAGCACTAGGTATGTTCTACATCTCTGACCTTCTTGGTGGTGCGAAGAACCTACTGATTGGTAACGTTATTAAGAGCCAAGTATTGAACGCTCGTGACTGGCCATTTGGTGCTGCGACCAGTATCGCCCTCACCTTCGCAATGGCTGTGATGCTTTACGCTTACTACAGAGCAGGCAAACTATTGAATAAGAAAGTGGAGCTAGACTAATGGGACGCACAGTTAGATTTAGCTTTATGGCGCTGGTGTATGCATTTTTGTATCTGCCAATCATCGTCTTAATTGTTAACTCATTTAATGCCAACAAATTTGGTATGAAATGGGGTGGTTTCACCACGAAATGGTACGAAACCTTAGTAAATAACGACAGCCTAATGCAAGCTGCATGGCATTCATTGAACGTAGCGGTATTCTCAGCGACAGCAGCAACCATCATTGGTAGCTTAACGGCCGTTGCCCTATTCCGTTACTCGTTCAAAGGTAAAGGTGCGGTAAACGGCATGCTGTTTGTCGTGATGATGTCTCCCGATATTGTAATGGCGATTTCATTACTTGCTCTGTTCCTAGTATTAGGCGCACAGCTTGGCTTCTTTACACTATTGATTGCTCACATCACCTTTTGTCTACCATTCGTTGTGGTAACTGTATACAGCCGCTTAAATGGCTTTGATGTGAAAATGTTGGAAGCAGCAAAAGACCTTGGTGCAAGCGAGTGGGTTATCTTGAAACAGATCATCCTTCCTCTCGCTAAACCAGCGGTTGCCGCAGGTTGGCTATTGAGCTTTACCTTGTCTTTGGACGATGTGATCATCAGCTCGTTTGTAACGGGTCCAACATACGAAATCTTGCCATTGAAGATTTACTCAATGGTTAAGGTGGGCATTTCACCGGAAGTTAACGCCCTAGCAACGGTGATGTTGATTGTTTCTTTGGTCTTGGTAGTAATTTCTCAGTTGCTAGCAAGAGAAAAAGTGAAGTAGAATCCGCACCTGTTAACATCACGAAACAGAATGGTTACATGCCATTCTGTTTTTCTATCTATCGTCCAAAATTGGACAACGTTTGGTTTGGAGCTAACGTCAATGAAAAAATGGGCTACTCTATTAGCTGGTAGTGCATGTGCGCTTTCTCTGTTCTCTGGTACAGCGACAGCGGATGATAAAGAACTAGTATTTATGAACTGGGGTCCTTACATCAACAGTAATATCCTAGAGCAATTTACTAAAGAAACTGGCATCAAAGTGATCTACTCGACTTACGAGTCGAACGAAACTTTGTATGCAAAGCTAAAAACTCATAACCAAGGTTATGACCTAGTAGTACCTTCAACGTACTTCGTGGCGAAGATGCGTGACGAAGGCATGCTACAAAAGATCGATAAGACTAAGCTGAAAAACTTCGGCAACCTAGATAAAAACTACCTAGACAAGCCTTACGATCCAAGTAACGACTACTCTATCCCACACGTTGTTGCGATTACAGGCCTAGCGGTTAACGCAGATATGTACGATCCAAACGACTTCCAAAGCTGGGCTGACCTATGGAAGCCTGAGCTTGAAGGTCAAGTAATGTTGATGGACGACACTCGTGAAGTGTTCCATATCGCTCTGCGTAAACTTGGCTACTCAGGTAACTCAAAAGACCCTAAGCAAATCGATGAAGCGTACGCTGAGCTACAAAAGTTGATGCCTAACGTTTTAGTTTTCAACTCTGACAACCCTGGCGCACCTTACATGTCTGGTGAAGTGGGCGTTGGTATGCTTTGGAACGGTAGCGCCGCAGCGGCACAAAGTGAAGGCCTGAACCTTAAACTCGTTTTTCCTAAAGAAGGCGGTATCGGCTGGGTTGATAACTTCGCTATCTCTTCCGGTGCGAAGAACGTAGAAGCCGCTCACAAGATGATTGACTTCCTACTGCGCCCAGAAATCGCAGAGCAAATCTCTCGTGATACTGGCTACCTAACGGCGGTGGAAGAATCGAATGCTAAGTTTAAAGACGTTGCCCCACTGTTCCCTTCTCAAGAAGACCTTGACCGTGTTGAATGGCAAGATGCGGTTGGTGATCTAACCGTTAAGTACGAAGATTATTTCCTCAAGCTGAAAGCGGGACAATAATCTAGCTTGTGTAACAAGTCATCAACCATAGGAAAATAGGCAGCAATACGCTGCCTATTTTTGTCTTAGGCTGATATAATCGCGCGTTGCTAGGTTTATTTGTCTTGGTATCATAGATTTATCGTCTCATAACAAGGAGACAACGATATTCAAGCTAAATGAACATATTTGTGCTTACTGCGATTTGGCTCAACTCGATAACTCCAGCTAGTATTGACTTGTCCAATCGCGAAACAAAACGGAAAACAAATGAAAAGTAAATTCTACGCAAGCGCTCTATGTGCAGCGACGCTCATCGCTACCCCTGCAATGGCTGCTGATCAAGAACTGTATTTCTACAACTGGTCGGAATACATTCCAAACGAAGTTCTTGAAGACTTTACAAAAGAAACCGGAATCAAAGTTATTTACTCTACATACGAATCTAACGAGAGTATGTACGCAAAACTAAAAACTCAAGGTTCTGGTTACGACTTGGTAGTACCGTCTACCTATTTCGTCTCTAAAATGCGTAAAGAAGGCATGCTACAACAGATCGACAAAGAGAAATTATCTCATTTTGCCGATCTTGATACTAACTTCCTAAACAAACCGTTCGATCCGAACAACAACTACTCTATCCCATACATTTGGGGTGCGACCGGTATTGGTATCAATGCTGACATGCTAGACAAATCATCGGTTACTAAGTGGGATGATTTTTGGGATAGTAAGTGGGAAGGTCAACTAATGCTGATGGATGATTCTCGCGAAGTATTCCACATTGCATTGACTAAGCTTGGTTACTCACCAAACACGACTAACCCAGAAGAAATCAAAGCCGCTTACGAAGAACTGAAAAAGCTAATGCCAAACGTATTAGTATTTAACTCAGACTTTCCTGCAAACCCCTACCTTGCGGGTGAAGTTTCACTAGGCATGCTTTGGAACGGTTCTGCATACATGGCTCGTCAAGAAGGTGCGAACATCGACATCATCTGGCCAGAAAAAGGCACTATCTTCTGGATGGACAGCCTAGCAATTCCAGCTGGTGCGAAGAACGTTGACGCAGCTCATAAGATGATCGATTTCCTACTACGTCCTGAGAACGCAGCTAAGATTGCACTAGAGATTGGTTATCCTACGCCAGTTAAAACGGCACACGATCTGCTACCGAAAGAATTTGCTAATGATCCAAGCATCTTCCCACCACAAGAAGTGATGGACAGCGGTACTTGGCAAGATGAAGTTGGCGAAGCGAGCGTAATGTACGATGAGTACTTCCAAAAGCTAAAAGTGAACAACTAATTCGTTAGTTTTAAAGATATGAAAAAGCGGCTCATGAGCCGCTTTTTTGTTCTTAATGACAAGACAAACACTCTTCCTGTTGAAGTTATTACGCTCTTTCTTTTCCTTCTAGAGCCAGTATCTCGTCAACTAATTTTGGAACCTCAACGCTTGCTTTTCCGTAGCGTTTTTCCTCAAATTCACTTTCTACCGCACTAGGTTCTAGGTTAATTTCAATGGTATGTGCGCCGTGCATTTTTGCATCATGAACAAAACCTGCTGCGGGATACACAACGCCAGAAGTCCCAATAGAAATAAACAAATCTGCTTCTTCTAATGACGCGTAGATATCACCCATTCGCAGTGGCATTTCACCAAACCAAACAATATGTGGTCGCATTTGTGAAGGGATCTGACAACAGTGACAAAGTTCGCCTGTCTTAATGTCCTCATTGTGCTCTACTACTTGGTTAGATTCACTACAGCGCGCCTTGAGCAACTCACCATGCATGTGAATCACATTCTGACTGCCGCCTCTTTCGTGAAGGTTGTCTATATTTTGAGTGATGACCGTCACTTTACCTTCTAACTCAGCCTCTAAACGACCTAATGCTTCATGCGCTGCATTAGGCTTTATCGCATTATCTTGAAGTTTCTTGCGGCGTTGGTTGTAAAAGTCTTGAACAAGGTCCGGATCGCGAGCAAACCCTTCAGGCGTTGCTACATCTTCGATACGGTGATTCTCCCATAGGCCATCTTGCGCACGAAATGTTTGAATACCAGATTCGGCCGAGATACCTGCACCAGTAAGTACTACAATATTTCTATAAGGGAAATTCATAACTCATCCTTGCTGTTTTTTCATTAGCTTAACACTGAAAGAATAGCAACAGTAGTAATATGGATTAGACCATAGTCGTAATGGTCACTATTAGAATTACAATTTAAGAGGAACAGCAATGAGACAAGTATCTCTAACGTTTACATTGCTTCTGACTTTGGCAGGCTGTCAACTTACCAATGTTGAAGGCGAAGTCGATGATGTAAAGGTAAGAGTCAGCACCAATGATGATGACCATCGAGGTAATGGTAATTTCTGTCCTCCGGGCCAAGCCAAGAAAGACAATTGCTAAAAGAGCGGCTTTATGCCGCTCCCATATTGGCCTCAATCCTCGTTGGTCGAAGATATTTTATGAATGGCTAGGTCAGCGCCATTGAATTCGTCTTCTTCTGAAAGCCTCAGTCCCATACTGGTATTAATCGCACCGTAGACTACAAGTGCACCAAGCGCTGCGATGGAAAGGCCCAAAAGCGTTCCTAGAAGCTGAACGATAATGCTCACGCCACCTAGCCCACCCAATGCGCTTTGACCAAAAACCCCAGCGGCAATACCACCCCAAGCGCCACATACACCGTGTAAAGGCCAGACACCCAGCACATCATCAATCTTGGTTTTGTTTTGTAGGTGGGTAAAAAGATAAACAAATAGCACGCCAGCAATCGCACCTGTCACTAAAGCACCGATAGGATGCATTAAGTCTGAGCCCGCACATACAGCAACCAAGCCAGCCAGTGGGCCGTTATGAATAAAGCCAGGGTCATTCTTACCAGCCAACAATGACGCGACAATGCCTCCGACCATTGCCATCAATGAGTTCATAGCCACCAAGCCACTTATGCCTGACACAGTTTGAGCTGACATGACGTTGAAGCCAAACCACCCCACACATAAGATCCAAGCTCCCAAGGCCAAAAATGGAATATTCGAAGGTGCAAAGTTGGTGTGCTTTCCTGCTCGAACTCTGCCTTTTCTCATGCCCAAAAACACGACGGCAACAAGCGCTATCCAGCCGCCAACACCATGCACAACGACTGAACCTGCAAAATCGTGGAAGCCATAACCAAAGGTATTTTCAAACCAAGCTTGAACACCAAAGTTTCCGTTCCAGATCATTCCCTCAAATAACGGGTATACGATGCCGACAGTGAAAAATGTTGCGATTAGAATCGGATAAAAACGAGCTCGTTCTGCAATACCACCAGAAACAATAGCAGGAATCGCTGCAGCGAAAGTCAGCAAGAAAAAGAACTTCACCAACTCGTAACCATTGCCTTGAGATAACGTCTCTGCATCGGCAAAGAAGGTGCCGCCATAAGCGACCCAGTATCCAATGAAAAAATACGCAATGGCGGAAATACCGAAATCGGCCAAGATTTTAACTAAAGCATTAACTTGGTTCTTTTGGCGCACGGTTCCTACTTCAAGAAAAGCAAAACCAGCATGCATCAAAAAAACCATGATTGCGCCAAGTAGTAAGAAAAGTGTGTCGGAACTTTGCGTGAGAGTTTGTACAGCGCCGTGTACCTGATTGGCAGTTACACTCATTATGATTGTCTCCGTTGATCTGTAGCGCACTTATCCTGTGCATCAAAGTTAGGCTCATCACCAATTTGGTGAACTTAATTTATAGAGCGTCTAACAGAGCAATTCTCATTCCACAATTTACATTTCTAACACTTACACTTTAATTTATTGTTTTGTATGAACTTTAATAAAACTACGCATTCTTGAAATGGTGCTTAACACGCTAATAAGTGCACCAATATGGTTTTAGTGCACCAACATAATGCGCACCATATAGCTCAACAAAACGTAAAAGCCACCTCATGAGAGGTGGCTTATATACTGAATTGCTAACTAAAGGGGTTTATCGAGTGATCTTCCCTGCTTTTACATCTTCTAACCAACGTCCTTCGACAAGATAGGGAGGAAGCCAACCAGTTTCAACAGATAGACGGTTGCCTTTGTCGTACCACATGCAAGCCATGCCAAGCAGAGGGAAGTTGATAAAAGTTCTGATGCCTATCCTATCTGGTCCTAATTCTCTAAGATGATATTTCTCTTGGAACTGTAGGTTTTTAACGAGCGCTTCCTCAAAATCATAACCAATATTAGTAGTGAGCGCTGCGAAGGTTTCTAGGATCCCCATCGCAATTTCCAACGCCCAGTTATCTCCTTGAGCTACCGCCGCGTCCATTGCTGAAACCAGCTTATCAGGATAATCTGATGTGCGATTGTGGAACGACTGAATGACGTCTACTAGCATATAAGACAGCTCACCCGCTTTGGTAGAGCTCTGTCTCATCAAAGAAATAGGAAAGTTTGCCAATACGTCCATGCTAGGTTTATCACGAACGATGACAGAGGTAAAATACGCATCTAGCCACATTGAGGGGCAAATGAAACCTGTTTTTAAAATACCTTCGCCTTTCCAAGTTATTTCAGGATGATCAGGTACCTTAACCGTCAAAGAGCTTTCAGGTTTTTGAGCCAGTCGATGATAGCTAGCTTGCATTATCGAGGCTTCAAATAGACGCAGCGTTCCTATTCGGTCATTTAGTTCAGACACTGGAAATAAAGTATATAACCTAACTTGCTCCCAAACCCCGTCTGTTAGATATATCAAGTTTTCTCGCTTTATTGTGATACGATGTTTTCTTTTCTCTAAGTTTTTTTCTATTTGTTTTGTATAGTAATTAAGTTCCTCAGTATTCAACTCGTAGGCTGCTTTTCTATTTATCTTTTTCATACTAACTTTACTTCCCTTAACCTAATTCTTCGAGGCTAATATCAAACTCTTTTACATTCACTTTAGATACGCCATCTGAAGCATCAATTTCTGCTTGGGTATGTAAATACCTGACTGGAATATCATCTTGCACTGCTGATGTAATTTCGTCTGCAGCAGCTCTTTCTGTTGTACCAGCTTTTTGTTCAGACATTAATTTAACGATTTCCGCCGCATATTTGCTTGTCCCTTGTTGATATGCTTCATTGCCAATTTTACGGCTACCGAGCGAACTGCTGCCACCTTTAGCCTCAACAATTATAATTTCGCCTGGTGGTGGCTCTTCCACCTTGTAAACCATATCAAAGTCGCCCGGCTTCGAAATTGAGGTTCCAATATCTTTGGGATGAAGCAGCTTAGCATTAGGACGTTTACTCCGGACAAAGTCATCCGCGGCCAACTCACCTATTTTTGCAGACTGTTGGTTAATATTACCAATTTGAGCGTTATATCCCTCTTCGCCAGATCGAGCGTCCATTGCCTCTTGACGCTCTTTCAAGCATTCATCAATTTTTGCTTTGTTTCTTTCTGTTAGCTCATAATCACTCATATTGAGTTCTGAGTTTTCTTTATACTCTGCTTTATTCAGCACAAGATCTTCAGTGAAGATCGTGCAACCTTCCTCTCCACCAACTTTCTCTGAGTCAAAAACATGCGCATTTACAAACTCCTCAATCCCAACAACATACTGCACTTCGTGTCTGGTGCCATCTGAATGATTGATATGACGATAAAAAGTAATCTCGTTCTTCTCACAATCAATATGGTCTAAATCGTATTCATATCGAATATTGTTTTTACCATTGGGTTTTCGGATTTTGACTTGCGAGCGAACGCCATCTTCTCCGACGGATGACTCTTTTGCAGCTTCTAAAATCTGATCGCAAACCTCTTGGGGGACATCGCTTTGCGCCTGATACGCTGCCAACATTTGACCCAAGCGTTTTAGCCCTTCTTCACAAAGGAAACCTGTTGGATCAATCCACTGGATAGGATTGACTGCATATTGGTAATGGTTAATGCCACCAGCAATAGATATCGGATCTTGTTGGATAAAGCGTCCTAGCTTAGGATCGTAATACCGAGCGAGGTTGTAGTGTAAGTCGGTTTCTTGATCGAAGTACTGCCCTTGAAAACGCAGTGGATTTACTACTTTTTCAATATGTACATGAGCAAAGCCATGAGCATCGTAGCTGGCACTCCATACAACATTCCCCTCGCAATCGATCAGTCGCTCTGGTTTACCAACTTGATCGCACTGGTACCAATAAATAACGTCATTTTCTAGCAGTGCCACTGGCGTGTAGGTTTCTGGTTGATATAGGTACCAGCGGAAAGCACATGAAGAGCGTTCACCAATTAAACGTTCCCCTTCCCACAAGAACTCCGTAACGCCTTGTTGTGTAATTTTCTTCGTCCTGCGCCCTAATGCATCATATTCATATTGACTGATGCCATCGTCGGTGTGAACTTCAATGAGCTGATTTAACGCATCAAATACGCGAGTCTGAACATGTCCTTGCCCCTCACGTTTTGTCTGGTTTCCTTGCGCGTCATATTTGAACCGGACACCATCGTGTACTTCAATACGATCAGCGAATACCTCTGAAGATGGCAAAGTAGGATTGCCAAAACTATCGTATTCAAATTTAGTCACTTCTCCGGAAGCATTGACTCGTTTCAGTTGCCCTAAGGTATCGTACTGATAGTGCGTTGCTCCTGCCGTATTATCAATGATTGATGAAATACGGTTTTGCGCATTGTAAACGTACTTTTTCTCTCTATCAGGCCAATGTTGTTCGACCAAACGACCAACACCATCATAAATGATGCGCTCATTAAAATGTGCCGTTTCAATTTGGGAAACTCGTCCCATTTCATCGTAATGAAATTTGATTTGAGGTAAATCTAGGTTTCCAAATCGAATCGCTGAAAAACGCCCATATCGATCATAAGAGAAGCTCAGCTCCGTATTATCTGGCAGTACCTGAGATACGCGTTGGCCAACTCTGTTAAACTCCTGCGCTATCTCAAACTGACCTTGAATTCGCTTTGTTAAATGCCCGAATGAAGAGTATTGGTATTGCAATGTGTGATGGCGATTGGATGCGAAAGTAAGTCGCCCACCAAGCGTATAATTGAAGTGGTTCTCTACAATACTGCGACCATTTCCTGCTTTGACGTGCTTGAGATAACCCGCAGCGTCATAGCGGTACAGCACGGTCCTATCGGCGACTTGCTTACGATGGATGCGCCCCATATCGTCATAATCAAATTGGCTGTGTAGATTATCAAACCCAACAGTTCCTGATAGCTGGCCTTCATCGTCATACAGGAATTCGAACTCTAAGCCGTCACTCCGAACTAATTTAGTCAGGTTACGTTGTTGATCGTACTCGTAAGAAATATGGCTGCCATCGGGAAAGATGACTGCTTCTTGTTGCGCGAGTGCTCCCCATTGATACGAGGTAATGCCTGCTGGCGTTCGAATCTGAGCAACACGACTGTGCTCATCGTAAGAATATTCTTCGCTATAACCGACTTTGTCTTCGTCGTTAAAATAACGAACTGACGTACGCCTGCCAAATTGATCATAAGCGAGTTGAGCAATACACCCATCGGGATAAGCAACGCCATTCACTAAATCTTCTTCATTGTAGCTATAACGAAGTAATGTACCGTCTATTTCATTCGCGATAAGTCTTTGTTGTTCATCCCACCACCACTGACTTTTCTTACCATCTTCAGACTCTTTTTTGACGACTTGACCGTGTTTATCGTAATCATATTCCGTGACACAGCCGAACTGATCGGTATCCCAAACTCTTTGACCGAGGCTATTGTAGTAAGCCTTCTCGATATCCCCGTCAGGTGAAACCGTTTTAACTAACTTACCTAAGCCGTCATAACCATATTGAATTTCTTTGCCAGAGGAATGAAACTTAGAAACTAATTGACCATGCTGATTATATTGATGATTGACCGTTGACTGATCAGGATAGATAGCTTGTGCTTTTCGTCCTAATTCATCATATTGCCATCGCCAAGTTCTACCTGTGGGGCTTATTTTCTCGAGTAAGTTACCCTGCTCGTCATGCAAGAAAGACCATTGATGATCTAACGAGTCAGAATAAGAAGAATGATTTCCCTGATAATGGAAGCGATAGTCATAAATTCCTGCGTCCCCAACGTTCCTGATGCATTTCGCGTTAGCACCTTCGCCATCCCATTCAAAATAATGAGTAAAGCCAGTTGGTCGTACACGCTTAACAATTAAATGGCCGCGGTATTGATACTGTTCCTTTAAGCCTAAATGATTAGTTGCACTGACCAAATCATCGTGCTCATCATAGGTATAAGTTGTCAGAACTTTTTGGGACTTTGCATTAAGCAGTTCTACAAGGCGTCCTTGCTTATCATATTGACATTCAAGAACCGGACGCTTGTTATATGCGATCTCGATCAATCGATGGTTTCGAGAATACTGCAATTGAAACGTTGAAAACGTGCCATTTCTAACTTGTTTAACAAGCCAGCGATCATCTTTTTGCTCAAACCTATATTGATGCCCACTAGCGAGCGTCACGATCCGAGTTGCTGAATTTAGGAAATAACAGCTCGCACCAGCGTATATCTGGTAACTTGTTGCTCCAATATCTACTGGCTCAAATTCTGTGATATCGGCCTTATCGTCAACAAACTCCCAAGCGATAACATTGTCTTTCTCGTCCGTCTTTTCGCGTAATTCAAACTGAAATGCATGTCGCCAACCAAAGCCCATTCCATGATTTACATCCGACTGCGAAGAGCGATAAGTACGCTGCCAAGTAGTGCCTTGTTGTAGCTCGATATCATAGAGTTCGAGAATTTCTTCACCCGTCACAAGCGATACAGGATCACCGGCTTTCTCATGTTTTTCGCTGCTTTGTTGCTGAGGCTTGGCGGATGCGGCACTTCTGCCACTCTTTTTATTCGACTTCCCCTTTCCCTTCGATGGTTTTGCATTGACGGTATTTTGAGTCGGTGGAGGCGTAACCGCTGACGAGAGTGCGTAGTTTTCGCCGGTAGGTACAATTCGAGCGACATGCAAGTCACCGTTCACCAAAGCATTGGCAAACGTTGAATTATAGTGTTGGGAAGTAAGCTCACCGTCAGGTATGTTTGGCTTGAATTGACCAATCGCATAGAACAAGTCCTCGACAGAGCGAAGGTCAAGCTCACCAAAGCTCTCAAGAAACTCTATTGCCTCTTGTTTGGTCACGAATGTTTTAGGTTCGCCGCTAGTAAGTAACTGACCAGAGAAGTGATAACTTTCGCCAAAGCGATTCGTGATAGGAATGACGAATTGAGGGATCATAGCCGTAACGTGTTTGTCCTTTTCTTACCTTGCCGCATCATTTAATGCTCGTTTCGCTCTTTTTATTTGTGAGAGCAAGATGCCTTAATCAAACATCCTCCGATAGAGATTCCTCTGTATGCGTAGACTGAATGTATTGATGGCAATTTTCACGTATGCAACTCTTTGAATTTCTGAGCGCAGCGTACTTTAACGGGACGATGAATCCTGAGTAAATGAACAATAGCGTGAGTGAGACTAATGTCTCATCGTGACGCGATTTTTTTACATGTTTCTTACTTAACTATGATTTTCTGCCCAGTTACGTAAATTCACTCAATAAGTTGCATCAAGTATCACCACTGCGACTCAACGCTTCATATTTGAGACAAAACAGCAACAAAAAAACCGCCTATTACGGCGGTTTTGCTTAAAGAATACTGATTAAAGGTTTGGACCTGTCGATGGTCTGTGTGGTTGGTTATTGAGCAGTTGCTGCATCCCTTGAAACATTCGCATAAACCACACCAAGATGGCTAATGCAGCAAACACCATCCCTACCCAAGGAATAAAGTAAGCGATGGTTTCAAGCAAAGTACTATGCAACCAATAATCACTCACGCCAACGAGTACACCATTAGAAGTCGCGACGGTGACGATCAACACAACAAAAAACGTCAGGTAGAGAAAGAAGGTGCGAATTAAACCGTAGTAATGAGAAATCACTACGTCGCTGTCTTCTCCCTTATCTAATCGGTAACCCGCATAGATAATTGCGATAACGCCTGAGATCAGAAACGTAAACGGGGTCAGACAGCTCAGGATATACGCAATCCAAATCCCGTTATGATGTTTGTTCATTCGCTTTCGCTCCTTTTACTTCCGTTTGTGCCGTATCTGTTTCACCCATCGCTTCTTTGGACTTCACTTCTTCATACCAAAGATCGTGATGCTCTTTCGCCCATGTTTCATCGACTTCACCTGTCACCATGCCTTCTAGCGCACCTTCCATACCGAATAGACCAATATAGATGTGGAAGATAAAGCCACAGATTAGAATCAGCGCCGAAATCGCATGAACTAAGTTAGAAAGCTCCATGTCACGGCGAGTTTGGCCAAAGATAGGAAAGTCCAGAACTAAGCCACTCACTGCCGCGATAGCACCAAAGAAGATTAACAACCAATAGATTGCCTTCTCACCACCGTTTGAGAAACCAGCTGACGGATGTGTGCCTTTGTGTTTACCAACCATGCCGCCCATTTTCATAAACCAACGAACATCTGTCATGTTTGGAATCGACTTGCGCCACCATTTAAAGAGCACGAGCATCAGTAAAATGAAGAACAATGGTCCCATGTAATTGTGGTACTGCTTCGCCAACATGACGATAAAGCCCCAGAACTCAGTAGGAACGTACGGTTTTAAGAAGTGCTTACCGTAAACCAGCATCAAACCACTGAATGCCAGCGTTAAGAATGTAAACGCCATACACCAGTGAAGCGCGCGGTCTAAACGAGACCAACGCTTCATTTTTTTACCAGTACGCGGCTTGCTAAGCATCAAAGGACCAACGAATACGTAAGCCATGATTACCATTGCAATACTGCCGAAAATCGCGACAGCACCCGCTGGAGACATCCATTTCTCTTTTAGAATGTACCAAGTCTCACCAGGTTTACTGATCAATACGCCATGTTCTGGCGATTGAGACGTGGTGTAGCCTTCTTGCCCCTCTCTGACTTCGCGCCAATAGTCTGCCCCGGCGAGTTGCGTGATCTCCTGTTGAATAACTTTAGAAGATTGTTCCTCTGCTGAAGCAGGCATTGCGAAAGTCAGCAGCAATGCCGTCATCATTGACAGCATTGCTAGAGATGCACGTTTAAGCGTGTTTAACATGTGCCTCTCCTTACTTAGCTTTTAGTCGCATCGTAAGAAAGATCGTTTCCGTCTGTCCAACCTGCGTTTTTCGCGCCGCGTTCTACCACACGTTGACGGAAAATGTCAGAGACTTTCTCTGCGTCACCCGCAAGCAGCGCTTTAGTTGAACAAAGCGATGCACACATCGGTAACTTGCCTTCTGCGATACGGTTCGCACCGTATTTTTGACGTTCTTCCTCAGAGCCAGGCTCTGTTTCTGGGCCGCCCGCGCAGAAAGTACATTTATCCATTTTGCCACGTTCACCAAACGCTTCTTGTTTAGGAAATTGAGGTGCGCCAAACGGACAAGCAAACAAACAGTAACCACAACCGATACACAGATCTTTATTGTGAAGAACGATGCCGTCTTCGGTATGTTCGAAACAATCAGCTGGACAAACTGCCATACAAGGTGCATCGGTACAGTGCATACAAGCAACAGAGATAGAGTTTTCACCAGCTTCACCGTCGTTTAGTGTTACCACACGACGACGTTGAATGCCCCATTCAAGCGCATCGTCGTTTTCGTTCTTACATGCAGTAACACAGCCGTTACACTCGATACAGCGTTTCGTGTCACATAGAAATTTCATTCGTGCCATGGTCAGACTCCTTACGCTTTACGAATGTTACATAGGGTTACTTTGGTTTCCTGCATCAAGGTAACCGGGTCGTAACCGTAAGTGGTTGCCGTGTTAGCCGATTCGCCAACAACGTAAGGCTGTGTACCTTCTGGGTATTTAGGACGCAGGTCTTCACCTTCGAACTTACCACCAAAGTGGAACGGAATGAACGCCAAACCAGGTTTCACACGACGTGTTACCATCGCTTTCACCTTGATTCGTCCTTTCTCTGCACCTTCAACCCAAACATCATCACCATCTCTAAAGCCAAGATCGTTCGCGTCTTTCGGGTTTACTTCAACAAACATTTCTTGTTGAAGCTCGGCAAGCCAAGGGTTTGAACGCGTCTCTTCACCACCACCTTCGTATTCGACCAGACGGCCAGAAGTCAGAACGATTGGGTACTCGCCCGATTTGTCTTGCTCTTGAATTGATTTATACAACGTAGGAACACGGAAGATTGCATCTTTGTCATCCCAAGTTGGGTAATCCGTTACAAGGTCACGACGTGGTGTGTACAGTGGTTCACGATGCAGTGGCACACGGTCTGGGAACGTCCAAACAATCGCACGCGCTTTCGCGTTACCAAATGGAATACAACCGTGCTTGATCGCGACACGCTGAATACCGCCAGACAGATCTGTTTTCCAGTTTTTACCCTCTGCTGCCACTTTCTCTTCAGCAGTTAGGTCGTCCCACCAACCAAGTTGTTTCAATAACTTGTCAGTGAACTCTGGGTAACCGTCTTTGATCTCACAGCCTTTCGAATAACTGTCTTCTGCAAGAAGGCTTTTGCCTTCGAATTCCACACCAAAGCGCGTACGGAAGTTACCGCCACCTTCTGCAACCGTCTTAGACGTATCGTACAGAATGTGTGTACCTGGGTGTTTCATTTCCGGTGTACCCCAACATGGCCAAGGTAGACCGTAGGTTTCACCGTTGACAGGGCCACCTTCCGCTTCCAATGTGGTTTTGTGGAACGTATGCCAGTTTTGTTGGTGCGCTTTCAAACGCTCTGGGCTTTGGCCTGTGTAACCAATCGTCCACATGCCTTTGTTGAATTCACGCGTCAGGTCTTCAATCACCGGCTGGTTGTTTTCAACACGGATGTTTTTGAACAGAAGATCGGAATAGCCCAGTTTCTTCGAAAGCAGGTACATGATTTCGTGGTCTGGTTTTGATTCAAACAAAGGTTCAATCACCTGATCACGCCATTGTAGAGAGCGGTTAGATGCGGTAACGCTGCCGTGTGTTTCAAACTGTGTTGTTGCAGGAAGCAGGTAAACGCCGTCGGTACGGTCGTTCATTACCGCAGCAACCGTTGGGTAAGGGTCCACAATCACCATCATGTCCAACTTCTGCATCGCTTTTTTCATCTCAACACCACGTGTTTGAGAGTTCACTGCGTGTCCCCAGTAGAACATTGCACGGATGTTTTCGCGTTGACGAATGTTGTCTTTGTTTTCCAGTACACCATCAACCCAACGAGATACAGGAATACCTGCACTGTGCATTGGTTTCTGACCGCTGTAAGCGTTGTCATCGAAACGACCTTTGATCCATTCGTAATCGATTTCCCACACTTTTGACCAATGACGCCAAGCGCCTTCAGAAAGGCCGTAGTAGCCAGGTAGCGTGTCAGAAAGTACGCCAAGGTCGGTTGCGCCTTGTACGTTATCGTGACCACGGAAGATGTTTGCACCGCCGCCTGATTTACCAATGTTACCAAGCGCTAGCTCAAGCACACAGTAAGCACGTGTGTTGTTGTTACCAGTAGTATGCTGAGTACCACCCATACACCAAACAATACAGCCTGGGCGATTTTCAGAAAGCAGTTTTGCTGTTTGGTAAACGTCTTCTTCGCTTACGCCTGTTACGCGCTCAACTTCTGCTGGCGTCCACTTCGCCACTTCAGCACGGATCTCATCCATACCGAATACACGTTGACGGATGAACTCTTTATCTTCCCATTGGTTTTCGAAGATGTGCCACAACACACCCCAAATGAATGCTACGTCAGAACCAGGACGAAGTGATACATAGTGATCCGATTTTGCTGCCGTACGTGTACGACGAGGATCCGCTACGACGATCTTACAGTTGTTCTTCTCTTTTGCGATCAGAATGTGCTGCATCGCTACTGGGTGTGCTTCAGCTGGGTTTGAACCAATGAATAGCATCGACTTACAGTTGTGCATGTCATTGAAAGAGTTGGTCATCGCACCGTAACCCCAAGTATTCGCTACACCAGCCACGGTTGTTGAGTGACAAATACGCGCTTGGTGGTCAACGTTGTTCGTACCCCAAAGTGATGCCATTTTGCGGAACAAGTACGCTTGTTCGTTGCTGTGCTTTGCGCTTCCCAAGAAGTAAACCGAATCAGGGCCGGACTCTTTACGGATGTACATCACCTTGTTACCGATTTCTTCGATCGCTTGATCCCAAGAAAGCTTTTTCCACTTACCGTTTTCAAGCTTCATTGGGTATTTAAGACGGCGCTCACCGTGACCATGTTCACGCAGTGCTGCGCCTTTTGCACAGTGACCACCGGCGTTAAATGGGTGGTCGAATGCAGGCTCTTGACCCGTCCAAACACCATTTTGAACTTCTGCGTAAATACCACAACCCACTGAACAGTGAGAACAGATAGTACGTTTTACTTCTGTTTTCGCTTCTGGATCGACTGATTTTGCTTGCGCTTTTTTCATCATTCCCGGTGCGAATAGACTAGCACCAACCACTGCGCCACCAGCGGCAAGCGAAGTGTTTTTCATGAATGCACGACGAGATACGCCAAGCTGATTCGTTTCTTTGCTCACACTGTCGGAGCGTTTGACAAGTTTCATCCGTTATCTCCTAAAGTGTGTCGTAGTAATCGCGAATGTGTTGAGTTTCACGATACCCTTTCTTCTTCACGTCGTTTTCAGAAGGCTCAACCGTTTCTGAAGCAACGGCCACTTTCGTGGTTCCCGCAACAACAGCACCGGCAACGGCAGCGGTTGTGAAGCCTTTTAGGAGATCCCTACGGCTTGTGTTTATTTCTTTATTATCTTTCATCATTGCTTCCTTACCTTACGGTAGATCTTTGGAGACTCATGCCTCTCTATCGATATGACCAAGTACTGCTCGATTACTCGTAATCAGTGACGTTTTTCACATCAATTTTTAATTTGTTCTTACTGCTTTTGGTGTTCACGCTAAAGCGCACTTGCTCTAACGTTAAAAACGCATCGCAAAGCTGTGCAGCTGGCTTGTAGAAATTCACGCTTTCTGCGCTCTCTAGTTGGCGCGTAAAAGATTGGAACCAAGGGGCGATGTGTTTGTTAAACACCGCTTGTTGAAGTTCTTCCTCTTCACCTGTCAGCATTGCCATCACTTCGCACAGTGCAGAAATATGGTCTTCAGGCTCTTTCACGTTCTCTTCTCGTTCGATGCCTAAAAGATCCAAATCGCGACGAATTTCCGCTAACGGTTTTTCCATCATCGAGCCAGTGCGATGCCAAGATCCGAATGGCACAACTTCACCACGTCCAATGCCAATAAACAGATCTTGATATTCTTCTTCTAACGCTTCTCGCTGCGCTTCGTTCGCGGCTTGTTGCAGTGCGAGCCAAGCTTTTTGCATCGCGCTCTCAGACGGTTCAATTTCTAGCGACTTCAGGAACGCCAGCATTTCATCACTAGGCGCACTACGAAAAAGTGCAGATAGTACGAGATAAATGTCTGTTCTCAGTGTTTGTTCTTGTTGTGTGTCCACTGCGAGCTCCTAGTATTTCAGTTGTTTCATTGGGTCTTCTGCCATCGACTCAAACATGTCGATCACACGGCAGTCTTCACACATCGCGATACGATTGATCGCCGCTTCATCAGAGAAATGAGAGTGACCGCGTAACTTGTTTTGTAGCATGTCGATCATCGATTGCGGAGCAAAAGGCTTGTGACAACGAATGCACTCGGCTGCCTTTTCTTCATGAATCACAACCGCTTTCTGGCGTTCTTCTTTCACCCAGTTCATACGAGGAGTAAGCGTCAGCACTTTCTCTGGACACGCTTTCTCGCACAGCCCACATTGAATGCAGTCTTGCTCGACGAATTTAAGTGACGGAGATCGACCGTCCGTATGCAATGCACGTGTTGGACACACCGCCACACAGCTCATACACAACGTACAACCTTTACTTTCACAAGAGACTGTGCCGTAAGGTGCGTTCGCTGGAAGTTCAACAATGTTCTCAACTGGAATACGTGATGCGGACAACGCATCCAACGCCGTAAATAGACGCTGACGTTTGTTACCTTGCAAATCACCTAATGCCAAATCAAAAGACTCAGTACAAAGTGTCGGAGCACCTTCACGTAGTGACTCTAGATACAGAATGTCGATGGTTTCTTTGGCGATACCAAGCTGACCGAGCAGCTCTTGAGCAATACCTACTTCGCTATTAAGCACACGAATAATGGTTTGAGGCATAAAACGTGAAGCCGCAAACAGCACCTGAGTAGCACCATTCACAAGCGCGGCGAACCAAGTATCAATACCAACCGAAGGCAGTTCTTCCACCACAATTGGAATCACATTATCTGGCAGTGCTTTTAGTGCCATCACGTTGTAGCTCTCGTGGCGAGAACTACAAATCAATACGATAGGATCTAAACCACCCGCTTGCTCATAGTTGGCGAGCGTACGTTCAATAAACTTTTGCGTATCTTCAGGGTTTGGCAGTGCGTAATGAATCGCTTCTGTCGGACACGCTGTAGCACAAGTACCCACGCCTTGACATAGGTATGGGTTGATCTCGATGCGATGGCCCGTTCTGTCGCTGCCTTCACTCGATAGTGCCCCTGCCGGACAAGCATCCACACACCGTTCGCAACCTTTTACGCCACGAGAGCTGTGTGCACATAAATCGGTATCTAAACGGAAGAATTTCGGTTTATCGAACGTCCCCATTAAGGTTGGAATCTCTTCCAACGCTTCAGCCAGTTTCGGATAGCCACGACCTACTGGGTAGTAGCCCGGTACTGGGACTTCTTCCGACATGCAGCTGTTAAGGCAAAGATCGAGTACGATATCGAAACAATCGCTATTGGTCGCGACCTTGGCAAGGTTGTTGGTCAAACCATGATTTTCAATCAGAACTTCAAACGTACCTAAGAACCCTGAAACCTGAACCGAATTGGCGTAATAAAGCTCGGGATTTGTGCCCTTTTCGCCATCGGTAGAAAGCAGCGTTAGGCTGTTCATTTGCGACAATTGCGCTGCCGCACTTTCGATGATTGCTGTTGGGCCCACAATCAAAGTATTACCGCCGCTTTCATAGCTTACGGTTGGTGGAATAAGATTGGTCAACTCTACGGTATTTTCGAAAGCGTACAGCCTCGCTTTACCGTTATTGGAAGTTGCTTGTTCTAATAATTGTTTCAGCATTGCTCAATTCCATTTATGAACATGGATAGTCTTTTCCATCTCTTAGTGTAGTTAGCGCCGGAGATTCTGCTGATTAACTTATCAATGAGAATTCTTATTCCGCCATCTATAGGCGATGAATACTACGCAGTGCGTCCGTACTAACTTCAACCAGATTGGTATTGAGCAACAAATAGCAAGTGTCATGCCAATAAAATATCAACTTAAAATCAATAGGTTATCAATTTTACTGACAAATAGTAGGGATAAAAAAACCGGTTGAGACATTTTGTCTCAGCCGGCTCATTGAGTGTTTAGTCAAAATGTACCTATTATTTATGTGGTATATTTTGTCTCACCTCGTTAGGCTGTGATTCTTCAGCAAAAGTATCACTTTCGCCAGATACTGTATTTATATACAGTTTATTTTCATCTTGAGTAATTTGGCCACTTTTGTCGGTGTTTGACTCTGCGTCTTCAACTACCTCAGATGCGATATCGTTAGCGTTAAGCTCAGACCCTTGCGCAGTTTCAGCGTCTGGTTCGTCTTCCACTTTATCTTTAACCCAATCACGCAGCGTCTCAGCGACGTCTTGAGAAAGTGACTTTAAGTTACTGTAATCATCATCGTAATCGTCTAGGCCGTCACGCACGTTAAATTCTTCGGACAAGAACATTTTGCGCAGCGCAGCTTTCTTAACGCTTTCTGAAGCTTCAGAAACCAGCAGTTGCGCCACAGACATTTCTTCGGTTTTTTCAGTCTCTACACTCGCGGTAATGTCTGGAGCCTGACTATCCTCATTGACGTTCAAAGTATCTAAGCTTTCGTCAGCGTTTGAAAGCGCTGTGACACTATCTTCGGATTGTTCCGTCTCTGCTATCGGCGTGATCTCTTCAGCATGTTGGGAAGATTCTTCTAGTTTACGTTTCGACCAACGGCTTAAAAAACTAGTTGCCATTTGCTCTGCCTGCTCCTTTGCGTTTCTTGCGTCTTACTTCTAACAACTCACCGTGACGACCAATAAAGGCTTCCATCCAAGCCTGAACGGCTAACGGCATATCGTTAGATAGTACAAGGTTATCACCATCCATATATTGCGCCGCAACAGATTGTGAGGCCGTCAGTAGCTGTATCGCTGGTTTTTCACCAGACTCGACGTTATCCATCACTAAAAAGAGTTTAGGTTGCTGAGAGCTTAAGTTAAAACGGTAGTCTGTACGCTCGTCTTTATGTAATTGCAACAGACAAACATCTGGAGTCTCTTCCGTCGGATTCAGCGCAAATCCTGTCAACTGCCATTGGGTTGTCACCCAAATCCCTGTACTGATCTCATGCTCAACAAGCTCTACGCCGATTGGCCATGTATCCTCAGTCTTTTCGTAATTTTTTTCGAAATCTTTCTTATCCGACATAACTCACCCAGTCTTTCTATTTTTGGTCTGAAAACACACAGGACATTTTGCCCCCGTTTTCGACCATTTTTATTGTCTTCGAAGCAATAAACGCGCCAAGCTGATATAACTTAGTCTATATACTCCCTCAGGCTATAAGTACCAAACTAGACGAAACTCAAATGTATTGATGTGTCATTACTGCGAACTCGCAGTTTTAATGCATTGTTGACATAAAACCTCGCAATTTCTGTGGGAACCGCTATTTTGGAATGAGATTTGCTAGCCACTTAAAGAGCTAAAATGCGTAGCAACCTAACGCTCTTAATCACTAGGACACGACTGTGCTGAAACCAAACATTATTAAAACCAGTGAAAATCCCCTGCAAACCATTGAAGTCGATGTGTACGACGAGTACGGCGAAAAACTGACAAAGCAAATCGCTTGCGAGCGTCCTCTTACGGTCATGCTGAACTGGAAAGAAGTGGTCACGCTCATGACGCTGGGTTCGCGTCCAGAAGCACTAGTACTGGGTTATTTAAAAAACCAAAGCTTCCTGTCCGATCCAGCCGCGATTGAATCCGTTATTATTGACTGGGAAACGCATTCCGCAGCGGTGATTACTAAAGAAAACACTGAGCACTTAGAAGGCGCCCTGAAAAAGAAAACCGTCACCTCAGGTTGTGGCCAAGGCACTATGTATGGCAACGTGATGAAGCAGCTTGAAAATTATCAAGTGCCTCAAGTTCCTCTTAAGCAGTCAGAAATTTATTCTGCGCTGGAAGCGTTAACCCATTACAACGACACCTACAAAAAAGCGGGCGCAGTACACGGCTGTGCGGTTTGCAAAGGTAATGAGGTGTTATCATTTGTGGAAGATGTCGGCCGTCACAACGCAGTGGATACACTTGCAGGTGAGATGTGGCTCAAAGAAGAAACAGGTGAAGATAAAATTTTCTACACAACAGGTCGCCTTACATCAGAGATGGTGATTAAAGTGGCTCAAATGGGCATTCCTGTTCTGCTTTCTCGCTCTGGCGTTACTCAAATGGGGTTAGATCTAGCGAAGCAATTTGGTATTACAACCATTGCGCGTGCGAAAGGTTTGCGCTTCCAAGTGTTTACAGGAGCCGACAAGGTTGAATTTGATGTAAAAGGCAACCAATAACACCTTTTCAGTGTAAACTAAAACCAATAATGCGGATTCACAGAGGATGTGGACTATGAATAATGACCAATTGTGGAATTTTCTGCTTACGCCCAGCGGTATCATGCTTTCTATGATTATTACCTTTGGCGTAGTCGGGCTCTATGCGTATATAACAGGTCAGTTTAAGGATTAAGGCCAAATATCAAAAAAGCCTCGCTAAATAGCGAGGCTTTTGCTTTTTAAACGCTTTGCGAGTAATTACGCGTCAACACCACGAGATTTTAGGAACTCAGAGTAAGTGCCTTTAAAGTCTGTGATTTTACCATCGCGGATTTCGATAATACGCGTTGCTAGTGAGTCTACGAATACACGGTCGTGAGAGACGAAGAACAACGTGCCTTTGTATTGCTCAAGCGCCGTGTTCAAAGATTCGATCGATTCCATGTCCATGTGGTTGGTTGGTTCGTCCATTAGCAGCATGTTTGGCTTGTGCATCATTAGCTTACCAAGCAGCATACGACCTTGCTCACCACCAGACAGTACTTTTACTGACTTCTTAATGTCATCTTGACCAAACAGCATACGACCAAGGAAACCACGAACGACTTGCTCGTCATCACCTTCTTGACGCCATTGACCCATCCAATCCGTTAGGTTCATGTCTTCTGCAAAGTCATGCGCGTGGTCTTGCGCGTAGTAACCGATGTTTGCATTTTCAGACCATTTGTACTCACCCGCACGCGGTTCAAGCACACCAGCAAGCGTGTTTAGAAGTGTTGTTTTACCCACACCGTTCTCACCGATGATCGCAACGCGCTCACCCACTTCAAAAATTGCATTGAAGTCTGAGAACAAGTCCTCTTCGAATCCTTGGCTTAGGTTTTCAACAATCAGAGCGTTACGGAACAGCTCTTTCGACTGTTCGAAACGAATGAATGGGTTTTGACGGCTAGACGCTTTAACTTCATCCAGTTTGATCTTGTCGATTTGCTTAGCACGAGATGTCGCTTGTTTTGCTTTCGATGCGTTTGCAGAGAAACGAGCAACGAACGTTTGTAGCTCAGCGATTTGTGCTTTCTTCTTCGCGTTGTCGTTTAGTAGACGTTCGCGAGCTTGAGAAGCCGCCGTCATGTACTCATCGTAGTTACCTGGGTAAACACGTAGCTCACCGTAATCCAAATCAGCCATGTGCGTACATACTGAGTTTAGGAAGTGACGGTCGTGCGAGATGATGATCATTGTGCAGTTACGTGCGTTTAGCGTGTCTTCCAACCAACGGATAGTGTCCATATCCAAGTTGTTGGTTGGTTCGTCAAGAAGCATCACATCTGGGTCTGCGAATAGAACCTGAGCTAGAAGCACACGAAGTTTCCAACCCGGTGCAACTTCACTCATTAGACCGAAGTGTTGTTCCATTGGAATACCTACAGCAAGAAGAAGCTCACCCGCTTTGGCTTCTGCCATGTAGCCGTCCATTTCAGCAAACTGAACTTCTAAGTCAGCCACTTTCATGCCGTCTTCTTCGCTCATTTCAGCAAGTGAGTAAATGCGGTCACGCTCTTTCTTCACTTCCCATAGCTCTTTATGACCCATGATGACGGTATCGATTACCGTAAATTCTTCGTAAGCGAACTGGTCCTGGTTCAGTTTTGCAACGCGCTCGTTTGGATCGTAGCTTACGTTACCACTGGTTTGCTCAAGCTCGCCGCTGAGGATCTTCATAAAGGTTGATTTACCACAACCGTTAGCTCCAATTAAGCCATAGCGATTGCCTTCGCCGAACTTAACTGAAATGTTTTCGAATAGCGGCTTAGCGCCGAATTGTTGAGTAATATTCGCTGTGGAGATCAAAACCTTTACCTTAGCAATTGGGGTGTATTTAGAAAAACCGGGCAACGGTACTTGTTCATGCTACATACTGCAAGTGTTGTTTTTATTAATTCACTCCAAGTGAAATCATTGTAAGGTTTCTAAGAAGCAAAAGCGTAAACATAAATGCGTCATTAAATACAAAAAAGAGCCACTATCGTCAGTGGCTCTTTTTCCATTAATACTTCAAAAAAGTGACTAAGCGATGTTCGTCACCTCTAGGATCAGTTCGGCTTTTTTAGGTAAATAAATACTGAATTTACTGCCTTTTCCCCATTCAGACTCTGCTTTTAACTCACCACCCGTTTGGCTGAGAATACTTTGGGAGACCGATAGCCCTAACCCTGTGCCTTCTCGTTTCGTTGTGTAAAATGGCGAGAAGATTCGACTCAAGTTTTCTGGTTTAATACCGCAGCCCTCATCGATAACATGAATCGCGGCTCCTTTCACTTCGCCCTCTTCAATCCAGTCTTCACTGACTACTGTTAAAGTTCCTTTACCGCTCATTGCGTGAATGGCGTTCATTTGCAAATTAACTAAGATTTGTAGCAAGTGGTGACGGTTTATCTCAACGGACGTATGCGCTTGTAGGTCAGTCACAAACTCAACGTCGCGTTTCTTGGTGCCAGTTTTAACCAAGGTGATGCTTTCATCAATGATAGGATTGACATGTTGCCAAGTGATTTCATCTTGAACACCGCCTTGGCGACTGTATTGCAATAAACTGCGTGTGATATTGCGGATACGATCAATTTGCGCGTGAATCGCATCAATTTCTTCTTGTACTCGACTTGCATCGTCACCCAATTCAAAATGGATCAATTCTACGTTGCCAAGAATCACGGCGGTTGGGTTATTAATTTCGTGAGCAATCCCCGCGGTGAGTTCTCCCAGTGCTGCCAGTTTTTCATGAACAACGAGTTTGTCGCGAGTTTGGTTGAGCAATTGAATATGCAGCTCAAGATCTTGGGTTTTTTCTCTCAGGCTTGCCGTACGCTCTTGAACTTTGCATTCAAGTTGAGCTGCGGAGTTTTTCAGTTCAATTTTGCGCTCTTCTAGCGCGTCTAACATATCATCAAACTGTCTGGCTAACTGCGCAAGTTCATGATCGGCATCTAATCCTAACGGGCCAATCCGTTTTTCTTTACCTTGTTGGACCTGCTTCACCACTTTATGAATGCGTTCGATCGGTCGAAACAGATCATAAGAACCGCGATATACCATCACGCCGGAAACCAGCAATAACATAACCGTAATCAAGCTGATTTCGGCAATGTTCGTCATGTAGGCTTTAACGAATGGCCACATGAGGTAACCGGTATAAAGCATACCAATAACATTGTCGTATTGGTCTTTGATTGGTTGATACGCCGTAATATACCAAGCGTCATACACATAAGCGCGATCAACCCACTGTTCACCCTTAGAAAGTACTTGGTTATACACTTCTGCGCTCACGCGAGTGCCTATAGCGCGCCCTAGTCTATGATCGCTGTCTAGAGGAACGTTGGTACTCACACGCAAATCATCGAGAAATACCGTCAACGTACCCACAGGGCGAAGGCGGTCATTATCACTTAAGTAAATGAGATCGCGGATTTGATCCACCAGCACTGTGCTGTTGTTAAGGAGCAAACCACCATCAAGAAAGCCGATCAAATCGTTCGCTTGGCTGTATACCGGAATCACGGTTCGACTGACTAACCCACGCACTTCCCTGTCACCATCAGCAAGAATAGGCACTTCTGCTCGTTTGGCGAGTTCAGGATCGAGGCGTTCGAGTTCTTCTTTATTGAGTACATCAAAAAACGATTCGCGCTTGGTGAGATCCATAAAGCGGAATTTGTTTTCCATGGAATTAACGCGTTGGAAAGAGAGAAAATCTAAAGCATATCTTTTCTTCTGCTCTGTGACCCACTTTTGCAGGTCACCTTGTGGCATTCCTTTATTAATGCGAATACGGAAATCGTACGAATCGGCAAACGCCCGCACGTAATTGGCTTGCTTTTGCTGTAACAACGTTACACTGTTATTTGCAACACCAAGACGTTCCGAGACATCAAGCAGCGCATTTTGCCACGTGTAATGAATAGACCAATAAATGGTAATGCCGATCAGAGCTAACAATGTGAGGAAAATCGGCGCAGAGGTTAAGAATAACAAGCGATAACGCACCATGGTTTTAAAACGGTGCGTCCATTTTGACAATCCTTTGTGCTGTGGGCCGTTAGTCGGCATATTCCTCACCCTCAGAATCCCATTCTTTGTATTTACGTTCTAAGGTCTTGCGAGCTACGCCCAAGTCGCGAGCAGCGGCTGATTTGTTGCCTTCGTGCAAGTTAACGACTTGTTTAATATGTGCTTTCTCGACTTCTTTTAACGTCCAGCTGTTTGGATAGCCTTCGCCAGTAAATTCTTTGCCTTCTCTAAAGGTTGGTAACTCAGCAGAGTGAGAAACAGTAATCGATACATTAGGCAGTGAATGCCCGCCATTCAGCTCTCGCCAATAGTGTGCAGGTGGTTTGCCAAGCAAGATACAACGCTCAATCAAGTTTTTGAGCTCACGAATGTTTCCCGGCCAATCGTACTCACTCATGGCTTCCATATCCTCGTGAGCCCATTTGGGCGCAGGCATACCGAGCTCGCGCGTCAGCATGTTGCTGAAAAATGGCACCAACTCAAATAAGTCGGTTTTGCGCTCTCGCAGCGGACACACTTCAATTTTCAGAACGTTTAAACGGTAATAGAGGTCACTGCGGAAATTACCTTGATTGACCTCTTCTTGCAGATTACGGTTGGTGGCGGCAACAATACGGACATCAATACTGATCTCTCTTTCTGAACCGACAGGGCGAATCGTACGCTGCTCTAACACACGTAATAATGATGCCTGCATTGCAAGTGGCATCTCCCCGATTTCGTCAAGAAATAAGGTGCCACCGTTCGCAACACGGAACAAACCTTCACGCGATTTTTTTGCACCGGTAAACGCGCCCGATGTATGACCAAATAACTCACTTTCTAAAAGCTCTGGTGCAATCGCACCGCAGTTGATTGGCACAAACGGGCCCGTTCGCCCACTCGCCTGGTGGATACCTCGTGCAACTAGCTCTTTACCCGTACCCGACTCACCTTCCACCAAAACAGAAGCACGTGATGGTGCAAATTGGTTAATAAGTTGCTTAAGCAGACGCGTTTTTTCTGAGCCGCCGATGATCTCTGAGGTATTGTGACGTTGGTAATCGCGTGTCATGGCGTACTGCATGCGTTCGTTCAAACGGCGATCCATACAGCGACTGACCGCTTTTAACATCTGCTCAAGGTTGAATGGTTTGAGGATAAAGTCGGAAGCACCGAGCTGTAGCGCTCGAATGGCAATTTCTAAATCCGCATAACCCGTCATAAAAATCACATCGGCACGTTTGTCATCATCTTCAAACGCTTCTTCCCACTCAATTCCAGAACGCCCTGGCAGATTAATATCCAGTAAGATCAGATCATAATGTCGAGAATTACGCAGTTGTTCTGCTTCTTCGATGCTACCAGCTGTATCGACATGTGAAAAAAGCTTACCCAATGCCTTTTTCAAGATGGCTTGCATGCCTAATTCATCATCGACGACCAGTACGGAAAAGGCGCTATATTGTTGGTTTGTACTAAGATGGGATTGAGTAGACATATTTACCCCAGATGGATTTCGATGGGACAGAGTGTACCAAGTTTAAACAGAGATACCCTACAAAAAGTGCGACATTTTGTACCAACGCAAACTTTTATGCAAATAACCCCATGATTTAGTGCATAAACCAAGCACTTTAAGCTTGTAAAAGGTTGGCATCTTGTTTGCTATAAGGTGGATACGGAGCGCATTTAAGTGATCTCAGGATGTTGATGTTTGCTTATTCCAACACCCTGAGACAACTTGCGTATTACGCTAATCGCTCTCGTCCAAAAAGGCTTCTCCCTAAAACCTGGAGAGATTCCAAAGAATCATTGGAAAGGAACACATAAAAATGAAAAAAATTGCGCTAACTCTGGCTGCAACGTCAATCACGCTTGTAAGTTACTCTGCGTTTTCTGCTCAAGACGGAGAACACGTTCGCCTTGCAACCACAACCAGTACTTACCATTCAGGTTTACTTGATTACCTACTTCCACAATTTGAAAAAGACACGGGCTACAAAGTCGATGTTATTGCTGCAGGTACGGGTAAAGCCTTAAAAATGGGCGAAAACGGTGACGTAGATTTGGTGATGACACATGCACCAAAAGCTGAAGGCGCATTTGTTGAGAAAGGCTACGGCGTTTTACCTCGCAAGCTAATGTACAACGACTTTGTGATTGTAGGCCCGAAAGCTGACCCAGCAACAATCAAAAATGACGAAGGCGTGTTAGATGTATTCAAAGAGATCGCAAACAAAAACGCAACGTTCATCTCTCGCGGCGATGATTCTGGTACGCACAAAAAAGAAATGGGCTTCTGGGCTCAAACTAAAATCGAACCGAACTTTGGTGGCTACCGTAGCGTAGGTCAAGGTATGGGCCCAACTCTAAACATGGCGTCTGAAATGCAAGGCTACACCATGACGGATCGCGGCACATGGCTGGCTTACCAAAACAAATTGGATCTAGAAATTCTGTTCCAAGGCGATGAAAAACTGTTTAACCCGTACCAAGTTATTCTTGTTAACCCTGAGCGTTACCCAACGATTAACTACCAAGGTGCGAAGGCATTCAGTGATTGGTTGGTAAACCCTCGCGGACAGGAACTTATCAATGGTTTCCGCCTAAACGGTAAACAACTGTTTGTTGCGAATGCTGAGAGCAAATAACGCAATATGAATCTTGCTGATACAACACTGGAAGCGCTTCGCTTACTGGTGAATTTTGATGCAGACCTATGGGAGATCGTTGCGGTCTCCTTTAGTGTTTCTATCACGGCAATATCCCTAGTGGTATTGCCGGCTATTTTGATGTCCTTTGTACTGGCGTATACCGACTTTCGCGGTAAATGGTTTTTGTTGTCGATCGTAAATACGCTGCAAGCGGTCCCTACCGTGGTGATTGGCCTGTTGCTGTACATGTTGCTGTCGCGTGCTGGCCCTTGGGGAGACTGGCAAATGCTGTTCACTCAGAAGGCAATGATCTTCGGCCAAATGGTGATCTGCTTCCCTGTTTTGGTATCGATGATGCATGGTGCATTACAATCTAGCGACCGTCGTGCAGTGGAAACTGCCATCACGCTGGGCGTCTCCATTCCGCGCTTGGCAGCTACGATGATTTGGGAAACCCGCTTTCCTCTACTTGCGGCTATCATTGCAGGGTTTTCACGTATCGTGACCGAGGTGGGCTGCTCAATGATGGTTGGTGGGAACATTATGGGCGTGACGCGAAATATTCCCACGGCTATCGCAATGGAAAGCAGTAAAGGTGCTTTTGCGCAAGGAGTTGCATTAGGAATTGTATTACTATCTTTAGCGTTGGCTCTAAACTTCTTCTTATCAAGCATGAGAGGCAAAGGCTACCTCAGAACATAGAACATGAAGCAAACAAACGACTCACCATTAACCCCATGTCGAGGCGAATTATGACTATAAAAATCACCGCCGAACAGTTATCCATGCGCTTTAAAGAGCGTGTGCTTTTCCACATCCCTGAGTTAGCCATCGGCCCAAATGATGCCATTTATCTCAAGGGTGACAATGGTGTGGGCAAAACTACCCTACTCAAAATCCTTGCTGGCTTGCTCAAACCCTCTACTGGCGATGTTGTTGCGCCAAAAGATACGTGGCTGAAAAGACTGACGTGTCGCAATGGTCGTGTCGATGTGATTTATCTCCATCAATCCCCTTACCTTTTTGACGGCACTGTATATGAAAACGTAGTCTATGGAGTGAAATATCAACAAGACACGCAAAAAGATAAGCGAGCTCAAGTTATTCACGCGCTGCGCATGGTAGGTTTAGAAACCTTAGCGGACGAACATATTTCCGTGTTGTCCGGCGGTGAAAAACAGCGCGTTGCCATGGCAAGAGCTTGGATCTTAAAACCGTCGATTTTGTTGATGGATGAGCCAAGTGCGTCTTTAGACCAAGAATCCATTGAACGATTGGTGGTGATGGCGAAAGATCTTTTGGATCGTGGTTCCAGTATCGTGGTGACAAGCCATCAGGCCAACGCACTGACCGACTTATGTAAAAAACAGTGGTGGATTAAAGATAAGACTTTGATAGAGTCTCCTCTGTTGTATGTCATACCAAAAGAAACATCCCAAGAGAATGCATATGCTTCAACCAACACAAACTAGTTGGGTCATTTTGGCTGGTGGCCAAGCCAGCCGTATGGGTGGAAAAGATAAAGGTCTGATTGAGTTAAATCAGAAGCCACTCATCGAGCACGTTATTGAACGTTTATCTCCACAAACTCCACGCATTTTAATTAATGCCAACCGAAACCAAGATGCGTACAGCAAATTTGGTTTCGTATTTAGTGATCAATTCAAAGATTTCCCTGGGCCTATGGGCGGTATTCACGCGGGTTTGATGCATTCTGAAACCGACTGGGTCGGATTTGTACCTTGCGATAGTCCACAAATTAACACCGACCTTGTCGAGCGTTTCTGCCAGGCCGTCAAAGAAGACAGCGATATTTTGGTCGCGCATGATGGTGACCATCAGCAACCTGTTTTTACGCTCTACCACAAGCGCGTACTGCCAAAACTCACCGCGTTTTTAGAACGTGGCGACCGCAAAATCATTCTGCTCTACAAAGAGTGCAACACCAGTTACGTTGACTTTAGCGACTCACCAAACTGTTTCGTCAACTTGAACACTCCGGAAGAACTGGCGCAATTTGGACAATTAGAATCATGAAACACACGCTAAACATTCCTATTCTTGGTTTTGCAGCTTATTCAGGCACAGGCAAAACCACGCTACTTGAAGCCCTATTGCCAAAGCTGACCGAAGCAGGTTTACGCATTGGCATGCTAAAACATGCGCACCACAACTTCGATGTCGATAAGCCGGGTAAAGACAGCTACCGTTTACGCAAAGCTGGTGCATCTCAAATGCTGATTGCTTCTCGCAACCGTTTTGCGTTAATGACAGAAACGCCAGAAGCCGAAGCGGAGTTTGAATTCCTATTAACACGTTTTGATGAAGACATGCTTGATGTGGTTTTGGTCGAAGGCTGCAAAAACATCGCGTTTCCTAAAATCGAATTGCACCGTGAAGAAGTCGGCAAGCCTTGGCTTTATCCAAACGATGAAAACATCATCGCTATCGCTTCAGACGGCGGCGAGTTGGACTCTGAACTGCCACAAATGAACATCAATGATCTTGAAGCGATTGCTCAGTTCGTTATTCAGTATGTTCAAGAAGCGAAAGCACCAAAAAACAAAGAGAAAGAAGCCGCATGTTGCGACACACTTTCTCCTGCTTTCCTTTCTGTGGTTCAAGGCCAAGAGAAAATCCTTTCTTTGGTGAACACGGTTTCGGAAATAGAAGCATGCAAGATTGAAAACGCCTATGGCCGCGTTCTTGCGGAACATATCGTTTCACCAGTAAATGTGCCGCAATACACCAACTCCGCGATGGACGGTTATGCCATCCGCAGTGATGATGTTGACCGTGATAGCTACCAAGTGGTTGTTGAAGTGATGGCGGGCCATGCTTACGATCAACCTCTGGACGTTGGTCAAGCGGTGAAGATCATGACTGGCGCACCAACACCACGTAACGGCGACACAGTGGTCATGCGTGAGCAAGCCTCTCAAGAAGGTGACAAGGTCACCTTTAACGGTGCGAATATCAAAGCAGGCCAAAACGTTCGTCAAGCAGGTGAAGATCTCGCTATCGGCAGTGACGTCTTTACCGCAGGCACTCGCCTAGCCTCTCCAGAAATGGGCATGATCGCTTCGCTTGGTTTTGGTGAAGCGAATGTGTTCCGCAAAGTGAAAGTTGCCGTGTTCTCCACCGGTGACGAAGTACAAGCGCCGGGAACAGAGCAAAAAGCGAATTCTATCTACGATTCCAACCGTTTTACCATCATGGGCATGCTTGAAAAGCTCGGCTGCGAGATCTTGGACTTCGGTATTCTGGAAGACAACGAAAAGTTAATGATTGAAGCGTTGGAAAACGCATCGGCGCAAGCGGACGTGGTTATGACTTCTGGTGGCGTATCTGTTGGTGATGCGGATTACATCAAACTTGCCTTGGATAAACTTGGTCAAATAGATTTTTGGCGAATCAACATGCGTCCGGGACGTCCATTAGCGTTTGGTCAAATCAACAACAAGCCGTTCTTTGGTCTGCCGGGCAACCCTGTTGCCGTGATGGTTTCATTCATCAACTTTGTCGAGCCTGCACTGCGTAAGATGCAAGGCGAACAAGGCTGGAAGCCTCTGAAAGTGAATGCCATCGCGACTGAAAACCTTCGCTCTCGACAAGGTCGTACCGAGTTTAGCCGTGGCGTCTATGAACTGGATGCAACTGGCCGTTTAACCGTTCGTACAACAGGCAAGCAAGGATCTGGTATTTTGCGTTCAATGAGTGAGGCGAACTGTTTGATCGAAATCTCCCCAGCTATTGATACAGTTAAAGCGGGAGAAAGCGTGACAATTATCCCACTTCAAGGCAGAATCTAGCTCAAACTAGAAATTCAAAGGTCAGCGAGTCTGGCCTTTTTGTTTAATACCGAAACCTTTTCAGAGAGACAGCTATGGCTCGCACCATTCTTTACACTTACAAAGACCAAGACAAAGAACTGACGTTCTCATACCAGCAACACCGCAACATTCAAGAAGCAGTTGCAGAAGCCGAAGGTATCGATATCACTGAGTTCCTAAAGATGGAGCAACAAATCGAAGCAGTGTCTGACACTAAAGCAGTGCGAAACTACCGCGACAACTACTTCAGAAAATTAGGCTTTAGCAAAATCACCCTAGCTCAAAAAGAAAACCTGGGTGTAGGCAAAAAGAACAAATAAGCTTAGCTGCAAACAGAAAACTCACGATTCGTCGTGAGTTTTTTATGCATGCTACTTTTGTTCATGATCTATACCCGAGCATACCGAAATTACTTAGGTATATAAGTAAAAGCCCCGTTTAACCTTGAAAGTCTAAACGGGGCTTTAAATTTCTTCTTACTTTATATCGAGTAAGGTTTAAGTCATTACTTGATGTTTAAGAACGCAGCGCCGCGTACACCACCTGAATCACCGTGTTTTGCTTTGATGATCTTAGGACACTTAGCCACAGACAATAAGTGTTTAGGGATGCGTTTTGGCATCTCTTCGTAAATCAATTCGAAGTTAGATAAGCCGCCACCAAGTACAACGGTGTGTGGGTCTGTTGCAGTAAACAGGTTTGCAAAGCAGATCGCTAGCAGCTCCATAAAGCGCTCGACGTGCTCTACTGCTTTCTCCTCACCCTCTGCGTGCGCTTTAATAATGTCGATCGCTTTCTTCTCTTCGCCGTAGTAATGCGCGTAAAGAAGCTCGAAACCACGACCAGATAGGTAACTATCTAAACAGCCTTTGTTGCCACAGCCACAACCCAGTAATGGTGCGTTTTCGCCTAGGTGGAACCATGCGTCGATAGGAAGACGTGTGTGACCCACCTCACCCGCTACGTGGTTGCGGCCAGAGAATACTTTGCCTTCGTAGATAAAGCCGCCACCAAAACCAGTACCAAGGATCAAACCTAGTACAGATGGTTCATCTTGAAGATCTTCGTCCCAGGCTTCAGAAAGCGCGAAACAGTTTGCATCGTTTTCAATTTTTACGCTGCGACCGATTTTAGCTTCTAGATCAGCACGAAGTGGTTTGCCTTTTGCCGCAGGAACGTTAACTGTTAGTACCGTTGCATCATCGGCGTCTTCCATACCTGGTAGGCCAAGACCAATCGTACCTTCACAGCCAAACTCTGTATCGTATTTATTCACCAATTCCGCAATGGTATCAACCAGCAGCTCGTAGTTGTCTGTTGGTGTAGGTACACGTTCCGTCGCTACACGCTCAAGCTTCTCGTTAAATGCACCAAATTCAATTTTAGTGCCACCGACATCAAAGCCGTAATACATGTATTTCTCTCCTAAAAAATGCTTCAAACGACTCTCAAAAATGGCTAGAGTCAAAAGTATAAACTGATGGCATTATCCATATCTGTACGCCTGCAAACCGTGACCGAATGCAGATTTATCCCCTCACCGAAGCCAGTTGAACAACATACCATCAACAAAAGCTCATTCCTTAGAGTCAGCTCTCGGTTTTCATCCACTCTTTGAAACGTTTCAAGTGTGGCTGGTTAGGGTCGCTTTTGACTCGAGTCTTGCTCAGCATGTAAGTTTCTCTGAAGGCTTCAAACCACAATTGAAGGCATTCCGCAGCTTTCGGCTCACCAGCTTGTTTTAAAACTAATGTCGCGACTTCGGCGGTTGAAAGATGCTGATCATTCTCGGAGCGGCGCATGATGTATTCAGACAGAGATTCCGGCTCAATGGAAAGCACAGGCAAAGATTTAAGAAAATCAGAACGACGGAATATCTTTCGTGCCTCACGCCAGCTACCATCAATAAAGATCAGCAACAATTTTTTGTTCTCGACATCTTCTTTTACCAATCGCCCTGGCTCTAGATCTTCAATTAAACGAGAGGGATCATCCACATAGTCTGCAGGAAATACAATCACCGGTTGATAACTGTCATCCTGTAGTAGCGCTAGCATCTCTTCAGACGGTTCTGTTCGGTTCCATTGATACACGTAAGTCTCTTGAATCGTATCAGCGATTAGACGACCGGTATTACTTGGCTTAAACACTTCGTTTTCAGAAACAATCAACATACATGCAATATTGGCCTTGATGTTTGGCTGAAGGTCGCACAAACAGTGTTGCTCAGAAACCTGGCAATATTGGCAACGAACCACTTTACATCCACGCGCGTTGAAAGGCTTGGTTGAGATAGATTGTCGGTACTGATATAAACGGTGGAAAGCGTGAATTCTCATGGTAAGTAATGCCAAGTAAAAAGTAGAGCGCGATTCTACTGATATTATGGCTTCGCCTCAAGATAAGCCCATCAGCAGTGTGTTGAAATAATTTCACTCTTATCTCGGTCATAGATAAAGAAATAAATAAGGGAATGACAGTGACAGAAACGACATTTCAAGAACCCTCATGGCTCAGATTAGGCTTTTTCCTTGGCGTATTATTGCTTTGTGCCATTTGGGAAAACAAATTGCCTAGAAAAACACTGACCGCTTCGCGCAGGTTTCGCTGGGTCAATAACTTGTCATTGGTCGCTTTTAACAGCCTAGTTATTGCTTTAATCATGCCTATCGCCGCCTTTCAAGCTGCGGTCATAGCTCAGGAGCAACAATGGGGGCTGCTCAATATTCTGTCCCTCCCCGCTTGGTTAAATATTTTTCTAACCGTCATTTTGCTTGATTTCGTCATTTACGCTCAGCATGTTGTCTTTCATCATGTAAAGCCGCTGTGGAAGATTCACCGAATGCATCACGCCGATCTCGACATAGACGTCACTACAGGCGCACGCTTTCATCCCTTCGAAATAATCATTTCAATGGGAGTAAAAATTGCAGCCGTGTTTATCTTAGGTGTTTCACCTATCGGAATTGTGGTATTTGAAATTGTGCTTAATGCGAGCGCGATGTTTAATCACAGTAATGCAAAACTGGCTTTATCCATAGACCAAAAACTGCGAAACGTCATCGTTACACCAGACATGCATCGCGTGCACCATTCAGTGATAGTAAAAGAGACCCACTCAAACTTTGGTTTTTTCCTTTCAGTTTGGGACCGCTTTTTTGGGACATACCGAGCTCAGCCTAAGTTGGGTCATGATGATGTTGTTATTGGTGTGCCGGAAATTAGAGACGAAGAAGAGCAAAGATTAGATAAGCTTTTAACGCAGCCCTTTCGCTACAATAAAGAGAAGAAGTAATGGTTGAAAAAATATTGTTGGATGAAGTATGTCAACAAAACGAATAGACCAAGCCTAAACCCCTGTTAAACACTACTTCATCCTCATGATGTGTAAGAACAGATTAGTTTTCTGCTAGCTGACGCTTTTTGTTTAACTGAGTAATACCAACAAATAAACCAACAACACCAAGCACTGCACATGCCAAAGCATTGGTGTTCATTACTTGCTGTGCCTCTATTGAGCTGTATAGAAAAGCAAGGCTGAAGAAAGTGGTGGCAAAGCTCAAACCTGTCAGTACGCTGAAACCAGCAAAACTGGCCAAGTCTTTAAAATCGTTCATAACGAGTCCCTGTTTACAATCCTTAATCGAGTGTTGTGAAAATAATAATTAACGAAATATTTGGCGCGATTGACTATGTTTTCGCGCATTCCATAACCAGATAGATACCCCAAATGAGAACCCTAAAAACAGTGTCTTCATTTGTAGGGCGACGTTGTTATCTAATATTTCTAATGTATAGTGAGCGTGGGAACTAAAGATAACATTGGTTATAAGAATCAATAACATAACGACTAGGCCAGAGCGGCGATGCTTGACCAATAGATACGCTGCTAATAAGTCCAATAGTCCCAAAGCGCTCCAATACATATTCAACCAGCGTGGCGCAAAATCGTAAGGTAAAAAGCCACCAACAATGTTGTCATAAAGATGAACCACTCCGCCAACTGTCATAAAAAGGCATAAGAGAAACACGACGAATTTATCCATTACCGTTTCCTTATCTGAATGAATGAGCAAAGCATATAGAAGTCACTTAAACATTTGTAATCCCATCGCCATTTTTGAGATCGACAGTGCCATTATCAACACGATGAGAACAGTAACGGCTGCTCTACCTTCTTTATTTAGCATAGTGTTTGCTTTGTCATTGTCCCAAATCCGCCAATGCAACGACAGAATCCTCCTTTAAATCACGCCTTGGTTTATCAACTCTCGTACCTTTTCCAGCCCGCGCTGAAACACAGTATGTGCATTCGCGGGAAGGCCGCTCTCGACATCGTGCCAGAAGAACGCGAAATCATGTCCACCATCGTCTTGCGTATGAAACAGCCATGAATTAGCGAGGTCAGCACACTCACACAAAACAAAATGCCATACTTGATTTTGAAAGCCACTGTCCCATGAGCATAAATATCGTGCGGAACGAACATGTGTGATACCAGACTCCTCAGCGAGCTCCCGCTTGGCCGCTATGATGTAACTTTCATCAAACACTTCAACAGTGCCCTTGACGAGCTGAACACCCGCCAACGGATGTTTAAAAAGTAGGATCTCTTGATTTTGATTACGTAGAACGACGGGGCAAACTTTATCGATCACAAAACCACTCCTTCTTATGGCTTTAGCTTTCTCTGGATATAAAAAAATCGCATGAAGCTGCATGATTCATTCCTTTGAATTCTGGCGACATTCTAGTCAACGAGTCCCTCGAACAAAGCATTAACATCACGTTGTGATAACTAAACCCTTTAGAAATGAACGAGATGAGATGTAACTCACTTTTGCGATGCAAATAGGAGCCATTAAATGAGTAGCCGTAACAAAAAAGCAGAACCTCGGTTCTGCTTTTAGTCGGTGGAAACATCTCATTTACTTGGTCTGATGAAGCTCATACTTGTGCAGCATTGCTTGCTGGTGCCCAGCAATTTCCGCCACTTGCTCAGAACTCTCAACCATAGACTCAAGCTGCAGCTTTGTGCGTTCGCCAAGATCAGAAATATGTGTGATGGATTGAGATACATCTGCCGTCGCTCGTTCTTGTTCTTCTGTAGCAACTGAGATTTGCTCAACACGTTCTTGAATGTGCTTAACCGCGAGGTTGATATCAGAGAATGTCGATTTCACTTCATTGCTGGACTGTAGCGCGTGGGTCATTTCTTCTCTTGAATCATTAACTGCTTGGCGCGAGCGCTCTGCGGCAGTAATAAGCTCGCTCATCATTTCTCGGATGTTCGTAGTTTGTTGAGAGGTATCACTTGCAAGTTTGCGAACTTCATCAGCGACAACCGCAAATCCACGCCCTTGCTCACCAGCACGGGCAGCCTCTATTGCCGCGTTGAGAGCAAGTAAGTTGGTGTTGTCCGCGATCCCACTGATCATATCCACCATTTCACGAATCTGTTTAACACGCTGGTCTAGCTCTAACATTGACTGTTCATTTACATCCAAAGAGCTTTCTAATGACTCCAAACGTTCGCGGTTTTGTTCCACGACTTGAACCCCTTTTTCAGTGTGTTGGGTTGCAAGGAGCGAGTCCTGTGAAGATGCATTTGTCACCATTGCTATTTCACGAATAGAGGCTTCAAGCTGCGTTATGGTCGTGATCATACTCGACAACGCTTCATTTTGTGTTGCCAACCCATCACTTGTTTGTTCGGCTGCACTGTGACTTACTTCTGCCGTCTGATAAAGCGTTTCACAATTGCGCGTCACCGTTTGAATGGAGTCATGTGTGGAATCGATTACTTGATTCAACTTTCGTGCTACTTCTTTCAGCTCATAGGGGCCAACTTCTTCTGCCTTGTCACGAAAATCATGTTCGGTAAGTGCTGAAAGACGCGTTAGTACATTCCTTAACCCTCGGTTTGTCCATGACTTGAGACTAAACCAAGTAACAAGAATAATAAAAGAAATCACACACGCCGCAAACACGAGCACAACGCTCACCGATTCAATGGTCTCGTTGACCACCCGCTCCTTTTCATCGATCAACTGACCAGCGGTTTGGGAGATTTGATCAAGTAACCGCATGGTTTCATCCGCAAGCATCGAAGCCTGTTTAAACTCTGAACGTTGCAATTCCCCTTGTTCTAGTTTGGCGAGGATCAAACGCAGCACGCCCTTTTCACTAAAGCCTTGTTTCACCATCTCATATGGTGCGGTTAAGCTTGCATATTCACTTACTTCAGGATGGAAAGATTGGAAGTCTTCATAGGCGAGTTTAATACCTGCTATGCGATTTCGCATTTCTCGGTATTCTTTTTCGGCTTTGTTTAATTCTGAGTGCATCATCATGACTAAGAACGTACTTTCCATTGAGCTTGCAGAAGCAATGAAACGGTTAGCGGCATCGCTCGACTCAGGATTATCAGCACTAAGGAACGAACTGATTCGATTCATTTCCGGGCCGATAGAGCTAAGCCCATAGCGAAAACCACCAACAGCGGCATCAATATCCATTTGAATTTGTATCACCGAAGATTGCTTCAACAAAATGGACTGCGTGATGTTATGTAAACGCGCTAGTTTGGTGTCTAACTCCTCCGAGAGTTGCTGAGCTACACCAGACGCTTTCACAACCAAAGTTGTGCTTTGAGTTGCAAGAGAGTCGATTTGCTCTTTTATGAGAGGCAACTCTTTCGGCTCAGTAATCTGCATACCATGGTTGAGTAGCTTAACCATCTCCAATACATTCCTGGTTAACTTTGCGTTTGCCATCGCGATTGGTAATGCTTTTTGCGACAAGTCTTCAAATTGTTCCCCTACCTGTTCCATTCCTTTGAAACTTGAGACAGAAAGGGCTATAACAAGAGCAATGATAGTTAAAAATGTTGCACTGACAGCCTGAATCAGTGAAAGTGATGTGCGTGAGCGTTTTCGCTTTGCCATAATCAATTTTTATTCTTTCTTAAGGTTGAATCGGTTCTGCAGTGATTCCGTCACATTTGTGAGACAAAACCGTGATTTGCAGCCCATACTATGGATTGGTTATGACACTAATATTTCAGTTGTGAGTCATAGAGATGACAGGTGGTGATTTGCGTCGAGTATATTTTCCTTTGATAATCAGTGTGCTACTAAGCGCCTGCTCTTCTGGGCCTGAGCCTAGTGAGCAAGCTCAAGTGACAGCACCTACAAATCAGCTATTGTCGGACAACCCCGACTTGTTCGAGTTTTACACAGAGTGGCACGGCACGCCTTATCGCTTAGGCGGGACACAGAAATCTGGAATTGATTGCTCAGCATTTGTACAAAAAGCGTTTATTGAGGCTTATCAGCTCTCGTTACCAAGGACAACGAGGCAGCAATCAACGCAAGGTGTGGAGTTAAGTTGGACGGATGCCAAGCAAGGGGATCTAGTGTTTTTTAAAACAAGACGTACAACTTATCATGTCGGAATTTACTTGGGTAACAAGCAGTTCATGCATGCATCGACGTCTAGAGGTGTGATTATTTCAAGAATCGACAACCCATACTGGGCATCTAAGTTTTGGCAAATAAGAAGAGTTACAATGTAACTCTTCTTACTCTTAACCGGACATTGCTGTAAGTTAAAACAATATCAGTCGTAAGTCGCAACAGCATTATCGAACAGATTTTTGACCAGAGCGATGTATTCATCAAGGAACGTGATCTGTTCATTGGTCGCTTTTTTATGCCATACCCCAGCCAATATCTCACCAAGATCTTCAACAACTGCATCAGCCTCTTTCAACAATTTGAAACGTACGCTCGAGTGAAGTTCTGGATTTTGCTCAAAAATCGCCATGATGTTTGAAGCCACCATATCGGTGACAACATCTTCGATGCTTTCGGATCCAGTGTCGCCAATTTCGGTCGTAAAAATATCTAGATTTAGAGACAAGTGCTCGATAAGAGCGAGATATCCATCGGTTTCTAAAACCACTGTTTTTCTCCGTTTATTGCAAGCCTTCGAAGCTGAAAGCAGAATAGTTTCAATAGTAAGACATGCCGAGAAAATTTCATTAACTTATTTCATATTAACAAACATTCACGAACCAACTGGATGATTTTCAAACAATTGAGCTTTGCTTCACTGAATTCGGATACAGGGTTTCTTCAAACCTTTTTATATTTCAGCCATTTTCATGCAAACAGGTTTGGTTACGACCATTTTCTTTTGCACGATACAGCGCAGCATCGGCACTCTTTAACCATTGAGTGTGAGTTTCAAAATAAGGCTTATACTCGCAAACACCAATACTTATCGTGTAATTAATCAAAAAATCTTCCACTTTCACGATCTCTTGCTCAATTCTTTTGCGCAAACGCTCTGCGAAATAGCAAGCTTGCTCCTGGTTTGTGTGAGGAAGTAGTACGGTAAACTCTTCACCACCAAAACGACCGCAGATGTCACTGCTTCTTGCTGTTTTTCTCAACAAGGCAGAGGTTCGACGAATGACTTCGTCCCCTGTCGGGTGACCATAAGTATCATTCACCTTCTTAAAGTGGTCGATATCGAATATTACTAATGAGCATGGTCCGTCGATAACTTTTAAGTGAGCAAACTCATCTTTCAATGATTGCTCCCAATAAGCGCGATTAAATAAACCTGTTAAACCATCTTTGCGACTGATTTCCGACAAATGTTGATTTGTTTCTTTCAAATGAATGCGATTTCTCGCAGTTTCAGAAACATCATTGACTTGAATCGCTATGTGGCTGACCTCTCCTGAGAGCCCAATTAACGGCGTGATCACGATATCTTGATACATAAAATCACTGCTGTTTGAAACCGGAGAAAAATTGTTGAACTTAAAAAGATACGGTCGGTTTTCCCAGCTAGAAAAAGAACGAGTTTCCAGATCGGCGGCAGCTTTTATCTTGGTTTCTAGCCAAGTTCTTGGCAGCTCTTCAAAATGCTCAAATAAACATTCACCAAGAATTTCTTGTGATAGAATGCCACTGTATGACTGCATAAAACTGTTCCACACACACACTTTATACTCTTGATCCAAAACAATAAGCCCTGAATCCATCGTATCGAGAATTTGTGTGACCCAATGAAAGTCTGCTATGTCCAGCGTGATATCGGACATTAGATTAGCTCCATGATTTCATAGATTATTTCTACGGATGGCTTATCAATTAAAAACAGTACCTCGCACTCGAAATCGAGCGCTTCTGCCATGTAGGTGTATTCGATAGTAAAGAGCTCACCCAACTCGCCTTGCTCTTCACAATAAGGTGTTAAGGTATCCACAATGCCTGGCTGACGAAGTGAGAACTGCTTGTCGAGTTGATCGCCCAATGATGTGAGAAATGACGAAACCAGTAGGTTAGAGATATTCAAGATGATTTCATTATGAGGCGTAAACTCAAGGAGGTAACCTAATTTTTCCCCAATCTGATTGATATCCCTACCACGTAAGCACACCAGTGCCTCTCCGTGAATACCACCACCGACAAACCTCTGCGCTACCGCAACGGAACTGTCACGCCCAACCACATCAACCAGTGTCATATGAAGCTCGCCGTAGGACAACGGTCCAACATGAGGAACAGGAAGTTGTATGAACTCATGTAAATGGTCGGCCATAATCGCAGCCCCTTTACCAAGGGCAATGTTCGCAATTTCACGGAATTTGGCTAGTAAGGAAAGCTCTTCGCAACCCTGGTTTTTAGAATCAACCGAATGACAAGGTTTGAACGCATAATGCAGTCCTAATTGTTCGTATAGTGGGAGCACCTGCTCTTCTGTCAGAGGCTTAGCGATAAAAGCTTGAGCACCAAGATCGAGACAGCGCTGTTTTGCCTCTTGTTGAACATCTCCAGAAATAATGACAATGTTGGTCGGGTACTGACTAACAGGTAATGATTCGAGGACCTCAAAACCATCCATTATGGGCATCGTTAAATCGAGAAACAAAATATCGATATTTTGCTCAGCAAGAATATTAAGCGCCTCATAACCATCTTGCGCTTCAATAAGATGCAATGATGTATCTTGTACGATAGAACGCGCAATAAGCTTTCTTGCAACAGCTGAGTCATCACATATCAGTATTTTCATGCCACCAATGGAACTAACGTCAAAAAAATCATAATACCTGTTGTAAACGTTCATCTCCATATGCTAAGCCAACAAATCAGAGGCTTATAAGCGATTTGATTCACATTTATACAAATTGACTACACTAAGAGGAAGGTTTCTTTACTAAGTATGCTCAACATAGCGCCAACTCCCTGCTATTTATCCTAAACTATTGGTAGTCAAATAGATTCGCGAGGTTTTGTATGTGGCAAGCAATATCGCAACAGCTTTCTGATACTTTATTGTTCGATTACCAGATCACGGAAAAAGTAAGGCTGTCTGGTGGGGATATCAGTGAAAGCTACATGATCAATGATGGCGAGCAACGTTATTTTGTGAAAATTAACGATCGCGAGTTTTTGTCTAAATTTGAGGTAGAAGCTGAAAGCCTGCATCTTTTGCGTGAAACATCAACCCTATTTGTACCTGAGGTGGTATTGGTTGGTAAAACCAAAAATGCCTCATTCCTAATTCTTAACTACCTTCCAACGAAACCATTAGAAGATGGTCCCAACAGCTTTAAATTTGGGCAGCAATTAGCTCACCTACACCAGTGGGGCGAGCAAAAAGAGTTTGGTTTTGATACCGACAACTATCTCGGTTCGACTCTACAGCCCAACAAATGGCACAAGAAATGGTGTGTATTCTTTGCTGAGCAACGCATAGGTTGGCAATTACAGCTCCTTAAAGAAAAAGGCGTCACCTTGGTTGATATCGATGACTTTATCGACGTCGTAAAACAGCGGCTAGCAAACCATGCTCCGAAACCTTCTTTGTTGCATGGCGATTTATGGAATGGAAATGCGGCACTCACTGCATTCGGTCCTATCTGTTACGATCCTGCGTGCTATTGGGGGGACAGGGAGTGTGATATTGCGATGACAGAGCTTTTTGGTGGATTTCAGCCAGAATTTTATCAAGGCTACGAATCGGTTATGCCACTTTCTTCAAGCTATGAGGAACGTAAAGATATCTATAACCTTTACCATGTTCTCAACCATTGTAATTTGTTTGGCGGCCATTACTTGGAACAGGCTCAACTGGTTATTAATAAAATCATTTCTTATTAATTTGGAAGCCACTGCATATTTCAAGATGTAAAATCTCGAGGCACATCACTACAGAAAATCACCCTAAGCTCAAGGTTGAGTTTGGGGTCAAGTTTTGTACTTATTTCGACTCAATTAGCAACAACTCTGCCTAATATCAAAGGAGACTTAACTTTGGATTGTGCCTATTTTCCTTGTAGGCAAAGTAAGTAAAGGGCTGTACTTCCTTGATGAATAGTGTGTTTAAAAGCCCTGCGAGATTAGGAGTTGTTGTATGAAAAATTATACCGAAAGGTATGTAAAGTGCCCGCATTGCGGACACTCTATCGGCATTACACTGGATGCAAGTAATGGTGACCAAGAGTTTTATGATGATTGCCCAGCTTGTTGCCACGCTATCCACCTAAATATGCGAGTGGATGAGTTACAAGATAAGGTCGAACTATTTATCGATGACAATTACGAATAGCAGCTCGAGCATGTGAACATCAGAAATATAAAAACGCTTAAATGAAAAAGGAGCACTAGGCTCCTTTTTCTCATTCTAAAGCTGTTTTGCTGCAAGAACGCGCTCAACAGTATCAACAATTGCTTGAGTCTGAGGATCAAACTCAATATTAACACGCTCCCCTACTTGTCTCACTCCGAAAAGCGTTCGCTGCAAGGTTTCTGGAATTAGGTGTACCGAAAAACGACACGCTTCAACTTCACCAATAGTTAGCGAGCAGCCATCTAAACCAATGTAACCTTTCGCTAATACATATTTCATTGATTCTTGCGGCAGTTGGAACCAAATCGTGCGGTTATTGGGCGTATCGATGATATCGACAATATCTGCCGTTAAACTAATATGACCAGACATGCTATGCCCGCCTATTTCGTCACCAAACTTAGCCGCGCGCTCAATGTTTACGCTATCCCCTTCCACCAGCCGACCTAAATTAGTAAGAGCCAATGTCGCTTGCATTAAATCAAAACTGATAAGGTTGCCTTCGATCTTAGTCACAGTTAGACAACATCCGTTGTGTGCAACGGATGCACCAATTTCTAACCCTTTACAAAGTTCATCGCTTAACTCGACAACGTGCGTTTGAAAGCGTTCTTTTTTATCAATTTTAACGACCTTCGCCGTACCCTGAACTATTCCTGTAAACATTTCTTTTTACCTATTGATTTCATACCAACTGTAGTTGAAGACTAAGCCTTAAACACTGCGCTACGGGCCGGAAATAAAGACCGCAGACGATAAAGCAACGGCTTAATGAACACTGGTTTGTTCTCATGCATGCTTCAACATTACCATGATTCGCTGCTGTTCTCAGTAAAAGCGTATCCTTAGCGTGGAGAGCGTCCAGTCAGTGTTATCGACTATTCGCTACCTAGCTATGGAATATAAACATACAATTGTTTATCATTTGCGCGGAGTTTCTCCGAGGCATTTTTTCACCTTATCGTGACTAAAATCAACCATCAGATCCGTTCACCACATCTTTTGCCCTCGAGTACTCTCATTCTTTCAACTTATTGTTCCGCTCTGGAGTATTTTTCGTGCATCGCTATAAAGAAGAAGCATCAAGTCTTATCAAATTGGCGACCCCGGTATTGATCGCATCTGTCGCTCAAACTGGTATGGGGTTTGTTGATACCGTAATGGCTGGCGGCGTTAGCGCCACCGACATGGCTGCGGTTTCTGTCGCTTCAAGTATTTGGCTACCATCCATTTTGTTTGGGGTGGGTTTATTAATGGCATTGGTCCCTGTTGTCGCACAGTTAAATGGCTCTGGTCGTCGAGTGAAAATCCCGTTTGAAATTCAGCAAGGCGTCGTTTTGGCATTGCTGATCAGTGTGCCGATAATTGCAGTCCTGCTTCAAACCCAGTTTATTCTCGGGCTGATGGATATTGAAGCACTGATGGCTGAAAAAACGGTGGGATACATTCATGCCGTTATATTAGCAGTACCCGCTTTTTTACTTTTCCAAACGCTTAGAAGCTTTACGGATGGTATGTCATTGACGAAACCGGCAATGGTTATTGGCTTTATCGGTTTGCTGCTCAACATTCCTCTAAACTGGATTTTCGTGTACGGCAAGTTTGGTGCACCTGAATTAGGCGGTGTTGGCTGTGGTGTAGCAACCACGATTGTTTACTGGGTCATGTTTGCCATGCTATTGCTGTATGTGATGACATCAGAGCGATTGAAAAGCATCAACCTATTTGGAGAATGGCATCGCCCACAATGGAAAGCGCAAGTTCGTCTATTCAAGCTCGGCTTTCCTGTTGCAGCAGCGCTGTTTTTTGAAGTGACACTGTTTGCTGTTGTTGCACTGCTCGTTTCACCACTGGGTCCTATCATTGTGGCAGCGCATCAAGTCGCGATTAACTTCTCCTCGTTGGTATTTATGCTACCAATGAGTATTGGTGCAGCAGTAAGCATTCGTGTCGGCCATCGACTTGGTGAAGAAAACGTCGATGGCGCGCGCGTAGCGTCACGAGTCGGCATTATGGTTGGTCTAGCATTGTCCGTTCTCACAGCGATTTTAACCGTCTTGTCTCGTGAGTGGATCGCCGAGCTTTATACTAGCAACCCAGAGGTAATCACTCTAGCGATGCACCTGCTCGTGTTTGCCGCTGTTTATCAATGTACGGATGCGGTTCAAGTGATCGCAGCTGGTGCATTACGCGGCTATAAAGACATGCGAGCCATCTTCAACCGTACTTTTATTGCTTATTGGATTCTTGGCTTGCCAATTGGTTACGTCCTTGGCCGTACAGACTGGATTGTTGAGCCAATGGGAGCACAAGGCTTCTGGCTTGGTTTTATCATCGGCCTATCTTCTGCGGCCTTTATGTTAGGCGTCAGAATGCGTTGGATGCATCGCCAAGAGCCAGAAGTGCAATTGAACTTTTCAGTTCAATAAAAAGTAAAAAAAGCCAGCATCCGCTGGCTTTTTTGATCGAATAATCACACGGTTGAGTATACTTATAACAAGATTACGAAGCGGTTGATTTTGCTCTCTAGACAACGGATACGAAGTTATAAAAAAGGATATTTGTGCGGTCTATTTTATTGTTCTTAATCTTGATTCTTAATGGTTGTGATAACTGGTTCAATCCAGAGAACGCCATGTTTGATAAGTATCATCAACGTGTAGCCAATGTATTGGACGTTCCTGCTATTCCAATAGAATTACAGTCTACGGTAACGATTCCTGCGAAACGCGTTTTGTTCGAGCCATTGCCAAGGCTATCTATTGGCCTGCTAGAGAGCTATCAATTACGACAGTGCGGACTCTTCAATTTACTTGCTGAGAAAAACTCGCAACTTGGAAAGGTGCAGGATGCCTTTCATGATTTTGATTATCAAACTGCCCTTTTAAGAGTCATGCATCGATGTTTATCCGAATTTCCACTTAGCGATGAAGAACGCGCGACATTGACAGAGCTTTACTCAACCAAGTGGCAACATTTAGACATTCATCTCGACAACTTACTACTCGTAAGTGACGCCATGCAAAAGCAACTAACTGCCTCTGATTGGCTATCTCAAAATACGACGAATGATATTGCACGCATTAACGATGTCTATCGTATTTTCAGCGAAATGTATGATTTACCCCACCGCGCGGTCTCACGTCTACCCGACGTGGAAGTTACGCAATATCAAGAAGAGTTAGAGAAATCTCGTTTACTCGGACGACTTTACTATTCAATGGTAAACACATCCCTTTGGTTAAAAGCGACAACTCAGCTACTTGAGCAGAACCAGAGCAATGTATTGTGCGGGCCGAACAGAGACACCACTCAGTTCCGCTACTTAAGAAATGTCTTTCAATCCATTTACGTTGAAGAAGTGCAACCTTATTTGGCTTATTTAGACAGTACCTATCAACAACTTAATGATGGTGCCACCTTGGTGGAGAACCGTATGCAACTCCATGGTCACCAGTATGGCATCATTGAGGCACATAGGAAATTTAGGCAAGAAACCCTAAACCACGTTCAGTTTTGGCAGGGTCTCTTCAAACGATGTGGCGTAACCGTTGGCAACTAGTAAGTGCAGAGCGTTCTATTCCTTCAACCTTTCACGCAAGAATCGAGCAAAACGTGGTTTACCAGTATGTGTAAAACCGTTATATCTAAATGTAATGGTTGAACCAATTTTCGGAGGCTGGCGACGCACTTCATCGGTAAATCCGCTACCGATGTAAAACTCAATGCCATTTGGTAAGCGAACTAACATTGCTCCCATCATACCTAATAAGCGCCCTGTTCCTGGCTTATAACCCACAACTAACGCTTCATCATCTGCGTATCGTTTTAGTTTAAGCAAATCACTACCGCGTCCAGCCTGATAGCGGCTTGATACCTTCCGCAACATCACCCCTTCACCGTCGGATATTGAAATTTTATCCAACTGTGTAAACAGATGAGCTTCATTTTGAATGGCTCGGTGCTCGACATATTTGATATGAGGCTGGTCGACTTCAAGCACTAAGGCTTTGATGTTGTAATAACGCTTCCGATAATCACCAGCGGAATATGGCATATCAAAGATCATAAAGTCGATATGTCGCCAAGCAGACTCTACAGGAGTTTTATCTAATACCGTTTGCTGAACAAGATGGAAGTTACCTCTCCCAGCCCAAAGTTCACCGTCCAACGGATAATCAGGCAAAGGTCCTGTAAACCAATCTGGGGCGTAGATTCGATTACCATTTCTCGTCACGAGATGTTGCCCAGTCCAATAAGCGCGAACACCATCAAGTTTTTCGCTATACCAATATTCAGACACATCAATGCCATCCTGATAGCTTTGTGCAAGAGAAACTGGTGGTGCGAGAGAAGTATCCGCTTGAAGCTGTGAAGACGCTGCCATAACAGCCAGCGCAATTAATGTCATTTTTAATGGCATAAGAAGACCTTGTACAAAAAATCGTCTTTATTGAAACGTAAGTCCTCTCGATGACCTATTTATTACTAGTTGTTCTTCGACTCATAACAATCAACATTAGTAATAATTTGCAAAGATAATCATAAACTTTAGACAGGTTTTGCATTTAGTCGTTACACGCTATTCACGTAAGGCGGATGGTTCGTCAATCGAGTTGGAATCTAATCATGACGAGATCCCCAGCTCTAAAGACTTCTTTCGGCTCAAAACCTCTTATAAGCAAACCATTTCTCTGTGCGTTTTTGATTCTCAATTTGAGAATCAGTCCTTTCTCAAATTGAACAACATCATTAACAATATTTAAGCTTTTGATTTTTAGCCAATTTAAAATTGGCACGTTACCTGCTCTATATTCAATTAGAAAAACAAACGGAGACAGAGCCATGGAATTACGCAAACTAGAAATCAATCAAAACAAGTTAGCCATTGAGTTTTTTGGTGACTTAGACGCAAGCGGCTGTCGACAAGCACAACATCACATTGATGAGGTAATTCACAACAATCATCACAAAGAAGTCGAAATTAACCTACAGCACGTCCAATTTCTTGATTCTTCAGGGATTGGTGCCATTGTTTACTTATATAAGCGTCTAGTTGAACGTGAAAGAAGCATGAGTATTGAAAACGTATCAGGCCAACCTTTAGAAATCATGAGCTTGCTTCGTATCAACCATGCCATTCCCGTTAACTCAAAAGGACACTAAAAATACCGGTTTAAACGGAGGTTGGCATGGTAAATCTTATACGACGATATGCAGTAAGCGGTCTTGTTGTCGGCATGTTTGGTTGTTCGTCGTTTGACTACCCAGAACACGGAAAAGGTGGCTTGGCGGAAAGCTATCAAGATATCTCGATCGAGAATTATCAGTTTTCCCCTGTGATGCCTGACGAGCCTTTAGGTCCAGAACATGGGTTAAGGTTTGATTGGCAACTGACCAAGTTACATCTAGACGCACTAATCCAAGAGGGAGCGCGCTGGTGTTTTCCTGCGGCAGTTGTTCAGGCCCTTGAAAAACAAAATAGAATTGCGCGCGAGTTAGAAGGTGGGCTTTTACTCGACGCTGCCAACGACCTTGTGATTCAGCGTCGACGCTTAAACCAGCTCGAACAACAACTCGACTACGTACTGAGCCAAACCACTTGCACACCGCCCGATGATATTGAAGCACTACGTAGCGACCTAAACATAGTCTCGGATATCTATGCACTACTTAATATCGACAACCAGTTTGCTGTCGATTCAGCAGAAATCAACCCGAAGTACATGGGACATTTGGCAGAAGCAGCCTACATTTTACGTGACCACCCCAACCTATCTCTTGTAGTAACGGGGCATGCGGATGCAACTGGAACACCCGATTACAACCAGAAACTTGCTCAAGCGCGTGCGGAACAAGTAAAGCGTTACCTAACCGTATTTGGTATCACTTCAGAGAGAGTCACTACCAAATCTGTCGGAGATAACCTGCCACTCTATGAAGGTGAAACATCCGCCGTGCGTTTAACTAATCGTCGAGTAAGCATCGAGGTTATTAGCCCTAATTCAGATAGCGATACCTCAATAAACCGCAACCCAACGGCAGGAGGCGCGCTATGAACACGATGAAACCATTTATCCTCTTAATGTTGTTGTGTCTGGTTGCGTGGGTACCATCTTCCATAGCGGATGAGAGCAATATTGTTAAGGTCGGTGATTTAATACAGATTAACTTACCCGGAGAGGCGTCGTTAAACCAAGGGTTTCAGGTTGATCGTCGTGGACGAATTAATTTACCAGAAGTCGGCCCTGTATTAGTGGCCGGCTACAATGAACAACAACTACAAGACGTGATTATCGACAGGCTAAAGACCGTGTATCGTGACGTTAACAACGCTCGAGTTTTTATTAAACAGCAACAGTTGTTAGTGTCCGTTCAAGGCTACGTGGTCAAACCCGGTGAATATACCTTACCTTCTGGGTCCAACATTCAAATGTTTGTGTACGAAGCTGGCGGCCTGCGCGCAGGGGCTCAGCTCGATAAAATGATAGTGAAACGTGGAAATAAAAACATTGAATTTGACTACAAACGCTTCCTTGATACGGGTGACAATAGCCAGCTGCCAAAACTAGAATCACTGGATGTCTTATTTGTCCCCGCTTCCCCACTCGTAGGGAATATTGAGCAAGAGTTTGATGCAGCAAAACTCGCGAATTCAGGTGACAGCGCAGATTCCGCTCGTGCAATCAAAGTCTTTGGTGAAGTCAACGCACCTGGCTCGTTCTCATACAAGCCAAACACCACGCTAGTTGATGTCGTAATGCGAGCTGGCGGCGTGACACGATATGCCAGTGTTGAGCAAATTCGCGTGATAACAAACAATAACCCAACCATGTTTAACCTGAAAAAGTACCTTGATACTGGAGACCAAAGCCTACTGCCAGAGATCCTGCCAGGTGCCACCATCTTTGTCCCAAAACAGGAAGAAGAAATCAAAGCAGGTGCAAATGTGGTTTACGTGATGGGTGAAGTCGCCCATCCTGGGGCATACGAAGGCAAGCAAGGCGCTAGCTTCATGGATATCCTCGCCAACGCTGGCGGGCCCACTCGCTACGCAGAATCTCGCCAAATTCGCGTTATAAAATCCGATGGCAAAGTCATCAAATTCGATCTTACCGCGCATACAGAAGGACTATCTTCAGCCAGACCACCAAATGTTGGACCAGGAGACGCGATTTTCGTACCGGAGAAAACCGATTTCAATGAGAAGTCTTGGTTAAAAGTAGCACCTAGTCGAGCGGTCGCAGTGATGGGAGAAGTTGTTCGCCCTGGACGCATCGAGTGGTCAGACGAAATGGATTTGATTGATCTGCTTGCACACGTTGGAGGCCCAACTCGACGAGCTGATACCACCAAAATTGAAGTCGCCAATAACGGTCAAATGACACAATTTGACTTAGACCAATACATTCTGGATGGCTCACCAACATCAAGCCTACCTCAAGTTTCCGCTGGTACAGTCGTAAGGGTACATGCATTGCCTGACGACCCATCCGATAATAAATCGCAATGGGTAAGCCAAAGCTCTGACGCATCGATATACGTTTTCGGGCAAATCAATGCACCTGGGCGCTATCGTTTCACTGAAGATATGCATTTTCTGGATATTTTGTCTGCCGCCGATGGACCGACAATGGATGCAGATATTCACAACATCCGTGTCACACACCGAGGCCTAGGTTATGCCAAAGTGAGTAAATTGAATTTATCGATGTACTTTGAAACAGGTGATGAATCAATTCTGCCCCACGTTCGTCCTGGTGATACCATTTACATTCCAGAAAAAAACAAAAACTGGTTAGATCGTTCAAAAGAGTCCACGGTACGCGTATTAGGTGAAGTAAGAGACCCAGGGCGATACGTATTCAATGACAACATGACTGTGCTTGATCTGTTAGCGGAAGCAGGAGGACCAACTGACAATGCCTACCTTGAAAAGATCAGTGTGGTCAATATGTCTTGCTGCCAGGGCCAAGCCCGAACATTTGATTTGGTGAACTTTAGTAAAACAGCCAACATTTATGAGCTGCCAGTCATTCGCGCAGGCGACACGATTTACATTCCCCATAAAGACGAAAGCTTTGTTGAAAAAGCGAGGGCCGGATTAAGAGATATTTTACAAATCACCACAACCATCGTGTTAATAGGAGCGTTGTAATGACTATTCCTGCAACTCACGCTGAGATTGAGCAAATTTATCTTCAGAGTGAACAGAAAGGCCACAAAACGATTTGTGTTGTGGGTTGTAAATCTGAAGATGGTGTCACTTCCGTGGCTTCATCTCTTGCAGAGCGCTTGGTTTTAGCAGGCCACAATACTTTGTATGTAGACCTTAACTTATTCAAACCCGCTTATCACACTGTTCACGAATTTGATGATGACGAGAAGGTTGGCCATTTGATCACACGAGAGAATACACACCAAACTTTAGTCGGCCTCCCTGCTCCATCTCTCGCCAGCACTCAGTTAGCGTACCGAGACCCAACAATGCTGAAACGAAACATTGCACAATGGTTAACGCAGTACGAGCGCGTCGTGATAGATACATCACCACTTCTCAGTGTCAACCGAAGCAATATTGCGCCTCAAGTGATTGCTGGCGTATGTGATGCTACTTTGTTAGTAGCGCATTATGGTTCTACGACTGCAACCCAGCTCGAGCAAGCCAAAAAGCTACTCGATGCTAGCGATGCGAACTTGATTGGTTCTGTCTTGAACATGAAGCATACACCAAGCCTGAAAGATGAGTTAATCCGCCAAGTTTCCAAGCTGCGTTTCTTACCAAAAAAGTGGAAAGAAAAACTGTCTCAGCAAATTAAAAAAAGCGAACTGTTTATGTTATAGGGAGCGCTATTATGACGATAAATAACACATTGACTATCGAGCAAGAATTAGTGGATGAGCATATTCTTCAGCAAATGATCAAAGATACGTGCGCCGAAATCATCCCTACCTTGATTGATCACTATGTCGAAGAGTCACGCGATCGCATGGAGAAAATAGAGCAAGCATTAAGCACAAAAGACCTTCAAACATTAGAGTTCGAGGTTCACACACTGGGCAGTTCTGCTCTCGCTCTAGGCAATCGAACGCTTTCAAGACAAGCAAGAATGATTGAGAAGTACTGTGTCGAAGGAAAAATACCAAAAGCATTGGAGCTTTGTGAAACACTTCCTCAACTCGCCAATGAATCGTTTGATGCGTTAGAAAAGCGAAAAGCTCAAGGGTTTGAGTAGTATCAGTGTCTTACTCCCTAGCGAAGCATCGCGTTTGATAAAGCGCGATGCCGACATCATCTCAGAAATTTAGGCTCCAAATTCAGTCACCCTCGCCAAGCCACACACCTTGAAGTTATTTGGGCATAACTTAATCAATTAAAAAGTATGGATTTTTCGCAAATTTCCTACCTTGTGCTAATACTTAAATAACGCTTTCTCAAATTGAGAATTTTCAGCACTAGAAAGCAATAAACCACTCATAACGCCAAATAGTAGTGCTGACAAAAATCATAAAAAATGAAACAAACTACGTTGGGATGGGACTATGAGACCAAGGGTGTTACTGGTAGAGGACTCTACTTCACTAGCCATACTTTATAAGCAGTATGTGAAAGACGAACCTTATGACATTTTTCATGTCGAGACAGGTCGCGAAGCGATTCAATTTATTGAAAGAAGCAAACCTCAGCTCATCATTCTCGATTTGAAACTGCCCGACATGTCTGGCGAAGACGTGCTGGATTGGATCAACCAGAATGACATTCCTACGTCCGTTATTATTGCTACGGCACACGGCAGCGTCGACTTAGCCGTTAATCTAATTCAAAAAGGTGCGGAAGATTTCTTAGAAAAGCCCATAAACGCTGATCGCCTAAAAACGTCAGTTGCATTGCACCTTAAACGCGCCAAATTGGAAGATTTGGTGGAAAATATTCAGTCCAAGTTTGATCGCCACAACTATCACGGATTCATCGGTTCAAGCCTCCCGATGCAGGCGGTATACAAGACCATTGATGCTGTTGCGCCAACTTCTGCCAGTGTGTTTATTGTGGGAGAAAGCGGCACAGGTAAAGAAGTTTGTGCTGAAGCCGTCCACCGCCAGAGCGACCGTAAAGACAAGCCTTTTATTGCAATTAACTGTGGGGCTATTCCACGAGATTTGATGGAAAGTGAGATTTTTGGTCACGTTAAAGGGGCCTTTACTGGAGCAACAACAGATCGAAAAGGTGCGGCGACGCTGGCACATGGTGGTACGCTTTTTCTTGATGAGCTATGTGAAATGGAACTTGAGATGCAAAAGAAGTTGCTCCGCTTTCTACAAACGGGCACTTACACTCCTCTTGGTGGCACTCGAGAAATGAAAGTGGATGTGAGAATCATTTGTGCCACCAACCGAGATCCATTAACAGAAGTAGAAGAAGGTCGTTTTCGTGAAGACTTATACTACCGTGTGCACGTTATACCTATCGATATGCCCCCATTACGTGAACGAGGAAGTGACATCGTCACGCTTGCCAAGCACTTCTTGACCACTTACGCCAAACAGGACAAAAAGAAATTCTCAACAATCGACAGCGAAGCTCAACATATCATCAAGCATTACGAATGGCCGGGTAATGTAAGGCAACTACAAAACATCATACGTAACATTGTGGTGCTTAATAACGACGAAAAAGTCACGGTGAGCCACCTACCCGCTCAACTTACTAAAAAGTCTAAAGTGACGAAAACAACGACGCCTGCGCATGTTGCTCAAGAGTCAGCAAACATTGCACCAATCACACCACCACCTGTTTATACTGAGGAACTTTCACCTTCTGCGGTCGAACCGTCGATTACCGCAGCGGAGCTGCCTGGTACACCGTCCTCTGCTGCTACCTCACCGTACTTTAACTCTGATGGAACCATTCGTCCTATGTGGCAAGTAGAGCGTGAAGCAATTCAAAACGCAATCGCGTACTGTGATGGCAACGTCCTCAACGCCGCTGTCATGCTGGAGTTAAGCCCATCTACGGTTTACCGAAAAAAACAAGCGTGGGAAGCGGATGAAATTAATCTCGAACAATCTTGATAAACCTGCCATTGGTGAAATTTGGATCTTGCTTGATAGCCGTCTATTCGGTGGCATTGAAAGTCACGTTATCGAGCTAGCTCGGGGATTAATCGCCTTTGGACACAAAGCTCGAGTTGTGCTAACCACTGAGTATTCACCAGCCGCTCAGATTGTACAGAAGGCAAAAGAAGCCGCGATCCCTGTGAGTTACTTAAACTATTTGTCTGGCGAGCCCAATAAAGCTTTAAAAATTAAACACCTAACAAGCGCCGTCGCCAATCACCAACCCTCAGTGGTTCACTCCCATGGTTATAAAGCGTCGATTTTGTCGCGCTGCGCCAAACTGCTCACCCGTACGTTTCCTCGTTTGATTTCAACTTATCATGCTGGTGAATCGTCCTCAGGGAAACTATGGCTATACGATTGGCTTGATAGAAGCTCAGGCAGCCTATCTGACCATTGCTTTGCTGTCAGTCCAAGTATTCAGCGCAAAGTTTTTTGTTCTTCAGAACTGCTGAATAACTTTGTTTCGATTCCCAACAGTCAACTCAACTATCAGGAGATCGCTTTTGTCGGCCGATTGAGTCAGGAAAAAGGCGCCGATCAATTTATTGAGGTAGCGAGGCTCTGTCCAACATTACAGTTTAGTGTGTACGGTGATGGCCCAGAAAAAGAGTCGCTTAATCAAACTGCCCCTTCAAACGTGACTTTCCTCGGCCATCAAACCGATATGGAAGGTGTTTGGGAAAATATCAGTGTACTTATCATCTCTTCTCGTTATGAGGGGCTTCCAATGGCGGCGCTTGAAGCCATGTCGAGAGGCATTGCCGTGATGAGCTTACGTGTAGGTCGTCTTCCAGATATTATCCAAACGGGTAAAAATGGTTTTATCGTCGAAGACATTCCCTCTCTTGCTAAATGTCTTCATGACTGGATGTCGATTGGTGAAGCGCAACAATCACTCATTCGCCAGAATGCTCGACAAACCATCATTGATGATTTCTCAGCGCAAAGTGTGATTCCCGTATTGCTACAAAAATATCAAATTGAAACGGATCACTAATCCATATTGGTTCTCAATATGAGAATGATGAGTTCCAAACATAAATATCATATAAGATTCAATCACATAAACTAATAGCATATTTTGGCATCTCTATTGCAGCTCAGCAGTTAACGCAGATTAATGATGAGACAGAGGTGACTTATGACTACGCCAAAACGCATTCTATATGTTCATTATGGTGATAATTGGATTCGCGGCAGTGAAGTGGTGCTTCTGGATCTCATTTCAGGAATCGACCGCAATAAGTTTGAGCCATTCGTATGGTCAAACTGCCAACCATTAATCGATAAGTGCCAATCGCTCGGAATTGAAGCGGAACATTCAGCCTTCAATTTGGTGGGTGGTTGGAGCGCTCCACGCTGGGATATTAGCGGGTGGAATAGCCTTATCAAACAAGGCTCAGCATTGATCGAAAAGCACAACATCGACTTGGTACACGTCAATAGCGGCGGCCCTTGTCAATGGATGTGTTTGGCTGCTCGCATGAATCATATACCACTTGTCACGCAACTTCATTGCCATTATACATTGCGCGATCGCTTCTCTCTCGGACTTCACCTCTCTCCAAAATTGATTTGCGTTAGCAAAGATGTTGGACGCGAAATTCTTCAGGACGGCTACCCACAAAACCAACTTCATGTCGTACACAACGGCGTGTCACTTCAAGGCGTGGATACACCCATCGACATTAAAGATCGCCTCGGAATCCCATCACAGGCCTTTACCTTTCTGTCGGTGGGTTCGCTGATTAAGCGCAAAGGGTTCGACCGCCTTATTCGCGCAATGCGCATGCACAACTACCACCACAACAACCCTCACCTTGTTATTGTTGGTGACGGCGAAGAAAGAGAAGCATTGCAACAGCTTGCATCGGATCTTGGTATCCAAGAACGAGTGCACTTTGTCGGAGAACAACACAATGCCGGAGCGTGGATGTGTGGTAATGCAGACGCTTTTATTAGCGGCGCCTATGAAGAGGCCTTTGGTCTCGTGCTCGGGGAAGCGGCTTTAGCTCAACTGCCTATCGTGGCTCCTAAAACAGGAGGCATTCCTGAGTTGTTCGAGCATAATCACTCTGCATTGCTGTACCAGAACAGTGGAATGGCGAGCCTGTTAAACGCGATTCAACAAGTCATGCAAGACGCGGCATTAAGAAACAAGCTGGCGGAAAACGCTTACCTACATGCTAGCCAGAACTTAACGACGACTGCATCTATCAACGCTATTGAACGTATTTACGAAGGTGAACTTAATAACAACGCCATTACACCAATGCCAATGACTCACTGCATGAAGCCTCTTTCACGCTGGTTGAGCATCAATTGAGGAGCCCGGTCATGAAACGTGTATTGATGTTCGACGCCATCCCAATGCAAGGTGGATCCAAAATCGCGAATGCAGAGCTCCTTAAGCAGTGCGATAAGCTGAACGTGATTGGTTATCTACTCACTACAAATCCAGAGCATTGGGCGTCACTGCTTAGTGATACACCGCGTGTGCAAGTTATAAAAATAAAACCATCACCATTTAACTCGACTCATGGACTGACCTACTGGTTGATGAACGCTTACTACTTTCTCCAACTTCTCTACGCGTGCATGAAGCTGCCAAAAATAGATAGCTTTTTGGGCCTATCTTGCCCAAGTAATGATATGCCTTTGTACTTACTACGATTAATTAGCAAAAAGCCTGTGGTACAGATGGTTCATGGCCCTATTGGACGATCGAGATCTGCTGGCTACTGCTTAGTAAAAGCATCGGCAATTTACTACTTGGCAAACACCCGCGAATCAATGGTAGAAGCATTACAGGCCTACCTCAAAACAGAGAAGCCAGCCACCGAACGCTATTGGTGTGGTTTGAATACATCTACATTTGTTAATGGATTATCGAAAGATCGCTGGCCAAAACAAGCGAATCCGATTTCAAGCCGCGTTTTCTGGGCAGCTAGCTTACTAAAATGGAAGAACATCGATCTTTTGCTTGATGCTTTAACACTTGATGAGTCGAAAAAGATCAAATCCACCGTGTGTTACATCAAACCTAACGTGGCAGGTGTGGAATATTCAACACCGGACTTCAACACACAAGGTGTTGAATGGCATGAGTGCCCAAACAACTTAGATGAATTGCGTTCACAGTGTGGTGTGTTTGTTTCCACCAGTCTCAACGAACCTTTTGGGTTATCTATTTTGGAAGCGCTCGCTGCAGGTATGTGTGTCGTCATTCCACATGATGATAGTTATTGGGACCGCGTGTTAACTCACGGCCGAAATTGTATTAAATACACGCCTAACAATGTGGCTTCGTTACACAACGCAATTCGCCTTTTGAATGAATCGCCGTGGATGAAAGTAACGATGGGTATCGAAGCACTCAATGTTTCTCAACTATACACAGCCGAACGTTGTTATTTGCCAATCGCCCAGCACCTTGCTGCCGAAATTGCTACCAACAATGATTGCACACTCAAGACACCGCGAGACATCAAAGGATATGACCATGTCTAAAGCAATGACCAACATGACGCTATTTGCTATCGCCTTAGTAATCAATAAAAGCATCAGCCTAATCATGCTGCCTGTATTGCCCCACTTTCTCTCACCAGAACAAATGGGCAAGCTTGAGCTTCTAACAACCTTTGGTGTTGTTACGACCTTGTTTGTCAGTTTCGCTTTGCATGAAGCGCTTTATCGATTCGTCGGCGTTGAAAAGGATAAAAATACGCGCACAAGCCTACTAAACCAGCTGTACTCACTTGCTTTACTCATCGCTGGCGTCGTTGCTCTTAGCTTGCTCACTATCATTTTAATCGCCCCCATTCCCGCGCCTTTTACGCGAGTCGAATTTGCTATTGTTATGTTTGCCATCGTTCTAGAAGGCAGTATTGCAATCGGCACTGCCTGGTTAAGAACACAAGACGACAAAGCAAGAACACTGCTTAACGTCATGGTCACTACCACCATTTTTCAGGTCATTTTTATCGTCGCGGCGCTGTCTGTTCATCCCCATGTTATTTCTGTTTTGTGGGGGGGCTTGTTGGCTGCTATTACTCAATTTGTTTGGCTGCACATCGTTAACAGTTACAATATCACCCTTCCTAAACTGACATTGGCAAAACAATACCTAAACTACTGCCTACCAATGATGATGGCCGGTTTAGTAGCATTTTGTCTCAATGGCGCTGAACGCTGGTTCATTGGTGCCAACACTTCTCTTGCGACGTTAGGGATTTACGCGATAGCGGTAAAATTTGCAGTGGGCATGTGTATTTTAGTGCAGCCATTTGGCATGTGGTGGATGCCACGTCGATTTAACTACTTAGAAGGGCGCAATAACACTGAAGCAGTGCGCATCTCACACTTAGGTATGATTTACATTACAGGTTTGAGTGTAGTGGTCGGCACATTAGCAATGGTGATGATCACCCACTTACTGCCAGAAACCTATCATGAGGCGGTACTATTCAGCTTATTCTTGCTGCCTATCGCTATGTTAAAAGAATGGAGCGAGCTGATTAACATCTCCATTTTGTACAAGCGTCGTACTCGCTGGCTACTGGGTATAAATGTCGTCTCTGCGTGCGTTGCGATTGCTTTGCTGTTTGGCTTATCTTCTCTGGGTATTTATGGTGTGTTCATTGCGCTTTATTACGCACAACTGTGTAAGCTGGGCCTGACTTATGTAGTAGGCCAACAATGTATGACGTTGCCTTTTCACCTAAGTCTGATGGTTTTATTACAGATTATATCCGGTGTGGCACTGTTCCTGCTTCACTCTTCACAATCAATAGGAATCGCCATCGCAATTTGCATTTTGACATGCAGTTTGCTGGCAGGGATAGCCACTCGCTACATGAGTAAAGAGACGCTAAATGCGCTCACTCGATACATAGTGAAAAGGCGTGGACAGGTGAAGAGATACTCGTTATGAATGAAACCAAGGTGAGAACAAAACAGTCCATCGCAGCACTGACGATCACTGTCTGTATCGGCCTGCTTTGGATTGTTATGCCTCATCCCATTTTGATTGTCGCGTTGTGTTTCGCACCACTCGCGTTACTGTTTGTTCTCAATCAAACGTTTTGGCTTGTCACACTGTTCGTTATTTTTTCATTCTTTCGTATTCACGAAGCCTTTCCTGTTATCTATAACTTCAAGATCCCATTACTGTTATCACTGGGGGCACTCGCCGCACTCGCTTTTCACCTTCTTATAAGCCGCCAGATTACAGCTTTTTGGCACCCTTCATTAAAGTGGCTGTGTATATTTTGGGGTCTGGTGATCATCGGAATCATATTCGCTTCTAGTCGTGATATCGCAATAACGGTGTTCAAAAATACCTATTGGAAAATCATCATTATGACGTTGGCCATCACCTGGCTTATTACTAAACCTTCACAGCTCGCACAGATGTCAAAAGCAATTATTTTCGCCGGATTATTGATTGGCTTAGTGGCATTACAAAACGCAGCGAATGGCATTGATTTAGTCGAAGGAACGCGCGTGTCAATAGGACGCTCCATAGGTTCTGTACTTGGCGATCCTAACGATTTGGCACTAGTACTGATGTTTCCCCTTGCCTTTACCGTTAGTCAATTGATGGAAAAACATTCCCCCAAACATCTCAGACTCTTTGCCCTTATCACCTGTTTGGTTTTGTTCTTTGCGATCATTGAGACGCAGAGCCGCGGTGGGTTACTAGGTTCACTGTCTGTATTTGCCTACTTTGCTTTTAAACACATCAAAAGCAAAACATTAGTCTTGGTATTAGGCGCTATCGCAGCGATCGTACTCTACGCATTCGCTGGTATTTCAGGACGAGAATCGGGGGGAGCCGCTGAGGATGGTATAGATGCCTCAGCGATGGGGCGACTTTATGCGTGGGAAGCGGCATTTAAAATGGCGCTGCATCACCCGTTGACTGGCGTAGGTCTAGATAACTTCTACTTTAATTACTATTTCTACAGCCCACACTGGGATGGTATCAACCACGCCGTCCATAGTACTTGGTTTGGCGTGTTAGCAGAAACGGGTTTTGTCGGGCTCGCGGTGTTCATTACTTTAATTGTGTCATTGATCCGCACCTCTTTGCATTCCATCTCATTGCTAACACCAAAATCAGATTACACCCTCTCTGTAGGAGCAAACGCCGTGTTAAGTGGGCTTATCGGTACCATCGTATCAGGCACGTTTCTGACTCAAGGTTTCACTTGGCCAATTTACATTCTAGCGGCGTTAACGGTTGTCGTTAGCCGAATCGTTCAAAGTGATTTTCAAAATGAGAAATCCTAGTTTCAAACATAAACAAAACCCATAACTCACTGTTTTAAAATGGCTAATTCCTTGGCACGCATTGTGATTACTCACTTAATTAGTAATCAAATAACCAAGACTCAAGGAGAGCCACATGACGGACATCGTAGTATTTGGAGAAGATTTTGGTGGGTTACCCTCTTCCACTCAGCATATTGTCAAGCAACTAGCAGCGAACCATCGAATCCTTTGGGTGAACTCCATTGGCCTTCGTCAACCTAAGCTGGATTCTAAAGACATACAGCGTGCGTTAAACAAACTCACTCGTGTATTTCATAACGTAGGCTCACACAAGCCAACATTGGACTCTGAAACAAACCCAAACATTCACATCATCAACTTGCTCACCATTCCTGCCCCTAGTTCTGCATTAGCAAGAAAAGTGGCCGCTAAGATGATGAAACACCAACTCAATAAACAATTACAAGCTCTTGGTTTTGATAAGCCTGTATTTTGGACGTCGCTCCCGACTGCTGCCGATCTTTGTGCAGAAATGAACCCACGTGGACTGATTTACTATTGTGGCGATGACTTTAGCGCTTTAGCTGGTGTTGACCACGACACGGTGGCCAAGCACGAACGTACTCTTGTTAATGCGGCCAGCGTTATCTTTACGGCAAGCGAAACACTCTCCACCAAATTTCCATCTGGTAAAACCGTCACTTTGCCTCACGGTGTCGACTTTAGTTTGTTCTCTGAGCCAGCACCTAAGGCTGAAGATTTTCCTAATAATGGTCGCAAAGTGCTGGGCTTTTATGGCAGTTTGTCTGAATGGTTAGACTACGACTTAATTGCCCAAGTCGCAGACCAAGCGCCTGACTGGGATCTCGTGTTCATCGGCCCCAACGAGTTCAGTGACAATCCACTTCCACAAAGAAGCAACATATACTACCTGGGCCCGAGAGCGCATCACACTCTGCCACGTTACTCTCAACACTGGGATGCCAGTTGGTTGCCCTTTGTTGATAACGCTCAAATCAAAGCGTGTAATCCGCTTAAACTTCTTGAGTACTTGGCAACAGGAACCTCTGTTATCAGCACACCCTTTCCCGCATTAATGCCGTACAAGCATATGCTCCACATAGTTCAAAATGTCGAAGATGTATGCGCCAGTCTCGATCACCTGATCCCACCCCCGGCAAACTCAAAGCAATACGTTCAACAGCAAAGCTGGGAAGCAAGAGCCAACCAAGTTGATAAATTAGTGAGGGCGCTATGAACGATTTAAGAGAAAACCTTAGTGTATTACTACATGGCGCTTGGCGACGTCGTTACATGATCGTTATCCCTATGCTTGTCTTGCCGGTGCTGGGTTTCATCGTAAGTAAGCTGGTTCCGACGACTTATGTTGCTCACACCAGCATGCTTATTCAAGAGACAGCGAAAATGAACCCGTTCCTTCAAGACCTTGCCGTCTCAACAATGCTTAAAGACCGATTGAGCGCACTCAGTACTCTGCTAAAAAGCCGACACGTTTTGTATTCTGTCGCAAAAGAACAATCGCTGATCAATGACGAGATGAGTGCAAAAGAGCAAGAGTTCATCATAAAAGATCTTGCGTCGCGCCTGTCTGTTCAGCCACTCGGTAAAGACTTCATTCAAATTCAATTGCAAAGTGGTAAATCAGAAGGAATGGAGTCGATGCTGCTGTCTGTCAGAGAGCATTTTGTCGAACAGCTTTTGGCTCCTGAGCGTTCTTCGATTAAAGATTCGAGCCATTTTTTGACTATCCATATCAACAAACGCAGGGAAGAACTAGACAAGGCTGAACAAGCCTTTGCAGAATATAAAAATACTTACTCAGACGCGACGCCCGAAATGCAAGCTCAAAGCCTTACTCGCCTTGCTAGCCTCAAACAAACGCTAGCCGAAAAGGAGGCGGAGCTTGCTGGTGTTTCACGAAGTCTAGGCAGTTTGGATCAACAACTATCCAAAACGAACCCGGTTATCGGTAAACTGGAAGAGCAAATCATCGACATTCGTAGTGAACTTACCCTGCTTCGCGCTAAATACACAGAGGCGCATAGTTTAGTGCAAGGTAAGTTGCGAGAATTAAACCGGTTGGAGCAGGAACGCTCGGTACTCTTGAACTCTAAACAACCAGAACTAAACAGTGCTCAACTATGGGATATCGCGAGCAATACCACAGTAAACAGTCTTGGCGAAGCACAGCCTCTACTTGTCTCCCAACTACATCAATTACAAATGATGCGCGGACGTTTTGAAGCACTTACGGAAGAAACCAACAGCTTGCGAGACATGATCCAAGAATTAGAGCGAAATGCGCACCAATTTGGGAGCACAGCAACAGAAATAAACCGCTTAGCTCGTGACGTCGCAGTGAAGAGAGAAATGTATGATGAACTCGTCGAACGCTATGAGATGGCCCAACTAACGGGTTCTTTGGGAGAGTTTGAAGAGAATAAGCGCGTAAAAATCATTGATGAACCGTTCACGCCAACAATTCCAACTAACTTACCTAGTTTTGTATTTGTCATTTTAGGATTTATTGGTGGCGCTGGTTTAGGCATTGGATTAGCGACGATACTAGAGTTAGCCGATAACTCTATCCGCTCTAAAAGAGCATTAGAAAAACACCTTGGTGTTCCTGTCATCACCACTTTACCTAACGTAGTGTACGGAAACTAACCGCCATAAGAACTCATTTACAAGCACTCGGTCGGCGAGTGCTTTTCTTTTACTACTGCCTTATACAGCCTCATAGCATGTCCACTAATATGAATCTCAAATTGAGAATAAACATAAAGCCTCACAAACATCAATATTAACTTATTGTTTTTAAATGATTAATTTTTTGGCACGCAGTCTGCAATTCCTAAATAAACAAAGAACTCAACGAGGGTTTGAAAATGGAATTCAGACAAAAACACAATAACACTAAGCACAGCAAAAAAGTGATATTACACGTCGTGCAACACTTAGCTCCTGGTGGTTTAGAAACGCTCGTACTAGAAATGCTTCGTTTTGCGCAGCCAAACCATTCCGTTTTTGTCGTGAGCTTAGAAGGAAGCAAAGAACATGCACTACAAGGCTGGCAAAAACTATTGCCCTACCAAGGCCAACTGCACTTTCTTAATAAGAAACCTGGATTCAGCGAAAAAACCATCAGTACGCTGACTTCCATGCTCAAAGGACTTAAGCCTGACGTGGTCCACACCCATCATATCGGCCCACTTCTGTATGGTGGTATTGCTGCACGTTTAGCGCACGTACCTGTAGTGATTCATACCGAGCACGACGCATGGCACCTTAATAACAAAAAATCAGCTCGACTACAGTCCCTTTTGCTAACGATGATTCGCCCGCAAGTAGTTGCCGATGCTAACTTTGTCGCCCATCAAATACAGACTAAGTTAAAGTATCGCAAAATTTGTACTATCCATAACGGGATTGACTGTCAGAAGTTTAAAAGCGGTGACCAAACGGCAACAAGACACTTGTTTGAACTTCCAACCGACAAAATCGTGATTGGCGTTGCCGGGCGTCTAGAAGCAGTTAAAGGCCATAAAGTGCTTATCGAAGCCTTCTCTCATCTTGCGCCAAACACACACCTAGCAATAGCCGGTGATGGTTCTCAGCGAACTCAATTGGAAGCACAAGTTAGAACGTTAAAACTTGAAGATCGAGTAACCTTTTTAGGTTTGGTGGACGATATGCCCAGCTTTTACCAAAGCCTAGACTTGTTTTGCTTACCATCACTTCAAGAGGGCTTTCCTCTCTCAACCCTCGAGGCTCAAGCATGTGACATTCCTTGCGTCGCGACGGATGTTGGCGGCGTGAAAGAGACGCTCTGTCCGAACAACAGCACACTGGTTGAAGCAAATCGCGTGTTTTCGTTGGCCGAAGCGTTATCACAACAACTGGAATCATCACACCGCTCTCCTCGAACTTTTATTCTCAAACACTTTGATATCAGAGACATGGTGAGTCGCTACTCACGTTTGGCCAAGGAGGCTAGCTATGATTGATTTACTTTGGATTATAGGGTTTGGTTTATCCGCATTTTTGATTGTCTATCATCACGTTGGGTACCCACTGCTCCTTAAATGGCTTCCTTTAAAACAGCAAGACGAAACCAAAGCACCATTTGTAGAGCGAGCTTACAAAGCCTCCAAAGCAGATAACCAGCTACCCTCTATTACTGTCATCGTGCCCGCCTACAATGAAGAACAATGGATAGCAGAGAAGATCCGTAACCTTGCGAGCCTAGATTACCCGAGGGATAAATTAAGGGTAGTGATCGCATGTGATGGCTGCACAGATAACACAGCCGAGATTGCTCAAGCGACAATTCAAGAAGCAATCTGCTCTGATACTCTGTTCATTATTAATGATCACCAAGTCAATCGCGGTAAAGTTGCCCTACTCAACGAAGAAATGCGTCATGTTAGCTCGGACATTACCGCACTGAGTGACACGTCGGCATTGATTTCTTGCGATTCTCTGTTGCTAGCTAGTCAGCATTATCAAAATGAGAACGTTGGAGTGGTTAACGCAACATATCAAATAATGAGCACTGATAACCAAGGTGAAGCGGCGTATTGGCAATACCAGTCTCGAGTAAAGCACCAAGAGTCCTTGTTAGGTTCAACGATTGGTTCCCACGGTGCGTTTTACACTTTCAGAACTCACTTATTTGAACCACTGGAAGTTAGCACCATTAATGACGACTTTATTCTCCCTATGAGAATCGTTTTGCGAGGCTATAGCGCTATTTACGAGCCAAACATGCTGGCTCTTGAACTAGAGCAGAGCTCAGACAACGCAGATTTCAAGCGGCGCCTAAGAATTTCAGCGGGTAACATGCAGCAGCTCATGCAATTAAAGAAATTACTGCTACCTCGTTATCGTGGCACTGCCTTTGCATTTCTATCGGGAAAGGTTCTGCGCTTAGCAACACCCTATTTGATGATTGTTTGCTTTATTTGCTCACTACTACTGGCACACAATCCGCTGTTTCAAGTAATGCTGTCCGCACAAGTTGGTATTTATAGCATCGCGCTTATCACTTACTTGATGCCAGCACTTAACACAATTAAACCTTTTAAGCTGATTAGCTACATCGTCATTGGTCATCTCGCCAACTTTATCGGCGGTATGAAGTATTTACTCGGAATGGAAAATGGACGTTGGAAACGCGTCAACCAATAAGGAAAGCATCATGAAAAACTCACGCTACGATTCAAATGTATGCCACGCGAAAAGAACGTTTGATGTACTGGTTGCAATGCTTATTTTGGTCGTCACTGCACCACTATTCCCATTTATCGCGCTAGCGATCAAAACCACATCGAAAGGCCCTGTGATTTATCGCCAATTGCGAGTAGGACGCTGCACACCAGAAAAAATGGATCTTTTTCAAATCATGAAGTTTCGCACCATGTATATTGATGCAGAGCAACGCTCTGGCGCAGTATGGGCAACTGAAAATGATCCCCGCATCACGCCAGTAGGACGCTTTTTACGCAAAACGCGTTTAGATGAACTACCTCAACTGTTTAATGTGTTGAGAGGTGAAATGTCGATGATTGGGCCGCGCCCAGAACGCCCAGCTTTCTACCAGAAATTGGAAGATGAAATCCCCTATTTTGTAGAGCGCACATATGGCGTGTTACCAGGTATCACAGGCTTAGCTCAGGTTAACCAAGGCTATGATGCATGCATTGAAGATGTAAGACGCAAAGTTGGGTTTGACCACAGTTACGCACTAAGCTTAGGTTCGTTTTACTCTTGGATTTCAATGGACCTTTCAATCATGAGCAAAACATTCGTTGTGATGATTGACGGACGAGGTCAATAACTTCCGGTTCTGGTAACGGTCATTCTTGCCACTGGCGTCGCATCTTTTCTATCGTCGCTGGTGGTACATCATGAATGCTTTGATACGCTCCGTGGCACACTTTAATTTCCACCTCGATGCGCTTCTTCATGCAGTAGTCCATGTAACGCTTCATCTCCCAATGTCGAACAAACGTATTGCTCACAATCACGACTCTCCCTTTGTTCAACCACTTTCTAGTTTGCTGAAAACACCACTCATGCGCTTGAGGTAATTGAACTGGTTCAAAGTGATAATCACCTTCATCATTTTCAAAATACATGTCAGCTTCAAAATGCTTAGCACCAAGCTCTATCGCTAGTTGTTTTGCTAAGGTTGTTTTACCTGAACCCGGAAGTCCACGAATAAGAATGAGTTTAGCCAGTGACATAATGCAGTTTAATGAGGTGGGAATAAGCCTAAACTGTAACGAAATTATTGGAAAAGAAAAGTAGAAATAAAAAATGCCGAGCACATTAGGCTCGGCATTTAAACTCAATCATGGATCGTGTTGTATTTATTTGTAAGCTGGCAGTTCTGTTCTTAACCCTTTCACCAAACTTACGCACATCAACAGCAGAACAAAAGTAAACGGTAATCCTGTTGCAACAACACCTGATTGCAATGCTTGCAGGGCTTCTTTACCACCAACCCAAAGCATTACGGCTGCAATTGCACCTTCAATACACGCCCAGAAAATGCGTTGCGGTACTGGTGCATCAATCTTACCACCGGCGGTAATACTATCGATAACCAGTGAGCCAGAGTCTGACGATGTAATAAAGAATACCAGAATCAGCACGATAGAAAGCATTGAAATCACTGAGCTATACGGAAGCGCATCGTAAACATGGAACAGAGTCAATGAAATATCAGTTAGGCCATTTGCACCTAGCTCACCAACTTTATTCACCACTTGGTCAAGCGCGATACCACCAAACACAGACATCCAAATCAAAGTAACAACTGTAGGAATAACGATGACTGCGAATAAGAATTCTCGAACCGTACGACCTTTAGACACACGCGCGATAAACATACCAACAAACGGTGACCAAGATACCCACCAAGCCCAGTAGAATACCGTCCAGCCGTGCATCCAAGTTTCATCTTCACGACCGTGAGGGTTACTCAATGGAATAATATTTTCAATGTAAGCCATTGTTGTGTCGCGTAGCGAGCTCCACGCCGTATCAAACGTGATGAAGGTAATGAAAATAAGCAGCGCAAACGCAACCACCATATTGACGTTACTCAGTAGCTTAACACCACCATCAATACCACGAATCACTGATAGCACCGCGATAAAGGTAACGAAGGTGATCACAATCATTTGTGTACCAATGCCGCCTTCTAGACCAAAGACATGGTTAATACCACTGGTCGCCTGCTGAGCACCCAGACCTAGCGACGTTGCAAGACCAAATAGCGTCGACAAAACGGCAAGGATATCAATAACGTGACCTAACCAGCCCCATGCACGGTCACCAAAAATTGGATAGAACGCCGCGCGCAATGAAAGTGGTAAACCTTTGTTAAATGCAAAAAACGCTAATGCTAGTGCAACGAGTGCGTAAATACTCCAACCATGCACACCCCAGTGGAACATAGTGGCACCCATCGCGAGGGATTTTGCTTCTTCGGTGTATGGTACTGCGTTCAGTGGCATTCCCCACCAATCAGTGAAATACGCGGTCGGCTCAGCCACACTCCAGAACAGAAGACCAATACCCATACCCGCGGCGAAAAGCATCGACAACCAAGAAACGGTTGAGTGATCCGGCGTTGCTTCTTTGCCACCTAAGCGGATTTTACCTAGCGGAGAAAAAAGAAGAGCAACGGCGAACAATAAGAAGAAGTTTGTCGACCACATAAAAAACGCATCAAACTGTTCGATAATTCCGTTTTTTAGACCGTTTAATACGTCTCGAGCAGTGGTTGGCTCAACAAGAAGAAGTGAAATCAGACAGAAAACAACGAGCCCCGCACTAATGCCAAAAACCGGGTTATGTATATCGAATCCCCACTTTTGAACGTTATCCTGTCCAACCTGATAATCGGTTGTATCAATACTATATTTTTTAAATGCATTATCCATAAATACAAATTTAACGTGAATTTGAAACGCCCCTCAGGTGAGAAGAACTCCAATACCGCCCTCCATTAATTTGAACTCTAAAGTTTTAAAGCGGGAAGAATTTTAGCAGCAATCACATATTTTTGCAAAAAGTCGTGATTTATTGCATTTTAAGCTCAATTCGAGACAGATGAAGGGGAAATAATATCAACACAAAAATTATGAGGTCTAACGATTGATTTTGTCGTAGGTTGTAGACTAGAAAAGACACAAGAAATACTTAAGTTCATAGCCAGTCACTGCGCAAATAGAGAAGACCTGCGCTGATTTGGTTTCACAATTAACGACGAAACCAAATCAGCAAACCTTTCATCCAGCGAGCGTTATAAGAAATGGAAGGTGATGTTCCCTGTTACGCTGCTAACGGTATCGCTATCGCCTTCAATATCCACGCCAAACGCTTGATAACTCGCGCCCACAGACACATTGTCAAGCAAGAAGTATTCGGCACCAACACCATACATATAAGAGACGCCATCATCTTTGTCTAAGTTTCTCAGTCCACCGTCATAATCAACGTTGAATGCATTGATGCCGCCTTTTGCGTAAACGTGTAACGGGCCGAAGTCGATACTAGGTTTCGCCGCTAAATAGAATGAATCAAAATCAGCGCTACCCCTGCTGCCACTCAAAGATAAATCCACTTTGCCGTGGTTAAAGTAGCCTGCCTCAATGCCAATGAATGGCAAAATACCAGTACCGACATGAATACCATAAGTTGTATCATTTTCGCTGTCGATATCGGACTGACCAATTTGGCCACCAGCGTAAATCCAAGAGTCAGCCATTGCTGACGTTGAGCACAACGTTAGAGCGAATAACGAGAGTGTTTTTTTCATACTATCCCTTCCTGATCGATTCCTAAGCGAAACATTACGCAAATATGCGCATTTAATCGCCACTATATATTGGAAAGCATAGGCATTTTAAGACTCTAAAAGTGAATAATTTATGTTCAACTTTTGTTTTGTGACTTCCAGACAAAAAAACACCGACATAAAGCCGGTGTGTTTCATATGGTGTTAGAAAGCTTGACGCTTATAGGAAATGTAGTGTTGCGTTAACAGAGAACGTGCTGATATCGTCTTTACCAGCAGTGTAGTTCATGTAGCTAGCACCAACAGACATTGGGCCAAAAATGAAGTACTCAGCACCCACACCGTACATTAGGTCCAAATCGTCATCGTCTTTGCCGCCTTTAACTTTTTTGTCCCACTGATGGAAACCACCTTTTGCGTACACGTGTAGCGGACCGAAGTCGATGCTTGGCTTAAGTGCTGCGTAGTAAGAAGTTAGCTTAGTGTCTTGACCATTTACGTTAAATTCACCGTGTTGTGTTACACCAGCTTCAACACCAATGATAGGTAGAATGCCTGTACCAACGTGAACAGAGTATGATGTGTCTGTCTCACCTTTGTAGTCAGACTGACCTACTGTTGCACCACCGTAAATCCAAGAATCCGCCATTGCCGCAGAAGATGCGCCAAGTAGCGCCACTGCTAATAGAGTTTTTTTCATCATCTACCTTTACTCTTTATTATTCCCACGTCTGCATAACTCAGTCGTTGGTACTACAAATAAAGGGAGGCGAACTATTGCCTCCCAGAACTAAAAAATAATGCTTATTGAGTTACTAGCAATTAGTGTACCAGCAACTTCTTAAGCGATAATTACAAACCTGACACTATTTTACTGGTTGATTAGCAAGCATCAATCGCGTTTTTGACTCGTTTATCAGAAACAGGATAAGGAGTGCCTAATTGTTGAGCAAAATAACTCACGCGAAGCTCTTCAATCATCCAACGCACTTCTTTTACATTTTCAGGAATGGCCACACCTTTCGGGATCTTGTTCAGCAACTCTTTATAGTCTTGAGTCACAGATTCAATCTTCAGCATATGTAAACGATCTTTGTTTGGATCGATTGGCAACTTCTCCATACGACGCTCTATCGCGCGCATGTAGCGAAGAATATCCGGCAAGCGTTTCCAGCCACATTCCGTTGCAAAGCCTTTGAAGATCAAGCCTTCAATTTGTGCTTTGATATCGGACAGAGCAAACGCCATTGTGAAGTCGATCTTGCCTTTTAGCTTCTTATTGATGCTAAACGCCGTGGTCAGAATAGTCTCAACCTGTTGAGCAATCTCTACAACGGTGTCACCCAATTCAGCACGAACGTGTTCTTTCAACGCTTCGAACTTCTCTGGCTCCCAAACTAAACCACCCTGCTCTTCAATAAGCTTATCGACACCACAGGCAATGCAGTCATCTATCAGATCAAGCACTTTGCCGTATGGATTAAAGTACAGACCCAGCTTCGATTTGTTCGGTAAGTTGGCGTGCAAATATTTAATTGGCGACGGTACGTTCAATAAAATTAGGCGACGCTGACCAGCACGCATTGCCGTTATCTGCTCGTACTCCGTTTCGTAGAGTTTGATTTCAACGCTGTCTTTGGTATCAACAAGCGCCGGATACGCTTTTACATCGTAGCCGCCACGTTTTTGTTGATACACTTTCGGCAATTCTCCAAAACTCCACGTATGCAGACCTTGCTGTTCGATATCGTCATCCGCAACTTTGGAAAGCGTTTCTTGAACTTTGTCTTTCAAACTTTCTTTCAGTTCATGAAGGTCTTTGTTTTCCTTCAGTTTACGATTTCGGTGATCAACCGCACGAAACGTGACTTTCAAGTGCTCAGGTACTTGTTCCAAGTTCCAGTCTTCACGCAGCACTTCTACGCCCGTCATGCGTCGCAACTCTTTCTCCAATGAATCTAACAGCGGAGCTTCCATTGGCGTAACGCGCGCTAAGAATGCATCGGCATAGTTCGGCGCAGGCACAAAGTTCTTACGAATTGTCTTTGGCAACGATTTAATCAAGCTAACCACAAGCTCATGGCGTAAACCTGGGATCTGCCAGTCAAAGCCCGCTGGTTCAACTTGGTTTAAAATCGGCAACGGCAAATGCACTGTGACACCGTCACTATCATCGCCTGGTTCAAATTGGTAACTCAATTTGAGCTTCAAACCATTTTGATGCCAGAAGTTCGGGTAATCCAAATCGGTCACATGGCTAGCATCACCCTTGAATAGCATCTCTTTTTCAAAGTTCAGCAGTTCCGGATTTTCTTTAGATGCCTTTTTCCACCACGTATCGAAATGCTTACCAGACACCACTTCGGTGCCAATGCGTTGGTCATAGAAATCAAACAGCTCATCATCATCCACTAAGATGTCTCGACGACGAGATTTATGCTCAAGCTCTTCCACTTCTTGCAGAAGCTTACGGTTTTGCTTAAAGAACGCGTGTTTGGTTTCCCATTCACCCTCAACCAATGCACTACGAATGAAGATTTCGCGACTTATGGTCGAATCGATACTGCCGTAGTTGACCAAGCGTTTCGGTACGATTGGTACGCCGTAAAGCATGACTTTTTCGTGCGCCATCACCGCAGCGCGTTTCTTCGACCAATGTGGTTCGCTGTAACTGCGTTTAATAAGGTGTTTAGCTAACGGCTCAATCCATTCTGGCTGAATCTTTGCGATGATACGACCCCAAAGTTTTGAGGTTTCCACCAACTCAGCAGACATGATCCACTTAGGCTGTTTCTTGAATAGACCTGATGCAGGGAAGATATGGAAACGAGCATTACGCGCGCCTTGATATTCATTCTTTTCTTGGTCTTTCATGCCGATGTGCGACAGCAAACCAACCAAAATGGCACTGTGTACGCCATGGTAAGAAGCGGGCTCGTCGTTAAGCTTGAACTCCATCTCACGCATCGACTGATGAATTTGGAAGTACACGTCTTGCCACTCGCGAACGCGCAAGTAGTTCAAATAGTCTTGCTTACACTGTTTGCGGAACTGATTGCTAGACAAGGCTTTTTGCTGCTTTTGGATGTATTCCCACAAATTCACAAATGTCAGGAAGTCCGACTCTTCATGGAAGAAGCGACGATGTTTATCGTCTGAAGATTGTTGTTTGTCGGAAGGACGCTCGCGTGGATCTTGAATCGACAAGGCAGCTGCGATGATCATCACTTCTTTAAGCGCACCATATTTTGGCGCTTCCAATACCATACGCGCCAAGCGCGGATCGATTGGCAAACGCGCTAATTGGCGACCAATGGAAGTCAGGCGCTTTTTCGGGTCTTTTACCTCAGAGTTAATCGCACCAAGCTCTTCCAGCAAACGCACGCCGTCTTGGATGTTACGTTTATCCGGTGCTTCCACAAACGGAAACGCTTGAATATCACCCAAACCAAGTGCCGTCATTTGCAAGATAACCGACGCTAGATTGGTACGTAGGATTTCAGGATCAGTAAACTCTGGGCGTGACTCAAAATCTTCCTCTGAGTACAGACGAATACAGATACCCTCTTCCACACGACCACAACGACCTTTACGCTGGTTCGCACTCGCCTGAGAAACTGGCTCGATTGGAAGACGCTGAACCTTAGTACGGTAACTGTATCGACTGATACGCGCCGTACCTGGGTCGATAACGTACTTAATGCCCGGAACAGTTAGCGAGGTTTCTGCCACGTTGGTTGCCAGTACAATTCGGCGACCAGTATGAGGTTGGAAAATCTTATTCTGCTCACCTGCCGACAAACGCGCGTAAAGCGGCACAATTTCCGTGCTCTTCAGATTACGTTTGGACAATGCATCTGCGGTATCACGGATTTCACGTTCACCGTTCATGAAAATCAGGATGTCACCTAAACCTTCATCGCACAGTTCATCTACCGCTTCGAAGATGCCTTCAAGCTGGTCACGATCATTGTCGTCATCACCGCTTAGTGGGCGGTAACGTGTTTCTACTGGGTAAGTACGACCCGATACTTCAATGATTGGTGCATTGTTGAAGTGTTTTGAGAAGCGTTCTGGGTCGATGGTTGCCGACGTGATGATCACTTTCAAATCAGGACGACGTGGCAGCAACTCTTTCAAGTAACCCAAGATGAAATCGATGTTAAGGCTGCGCTCGTGCGCTTCATCGATAATGATGGTGTCGTATTGATTCAAGAAACGGTCATGCTGAATTTCAGCCAACAAGATACCATCCGTCATCAATTTGATTTGGGTATTTTCAGAGATCTGATCGTTGAATCGAACCTTGTAACCAACAAACTCACCAAGCTTGGTTTCCATCTCTTCGGCAATACGGTTAGCAACCGAACGCGCTGCAAGACGACGAGGCTGAGTATGACCAATCAGACCAAATTTACCGCGACCAAGCTCAGCACAGATTTTTGGTAGCTGAGTGGTTTTACCAGAACCGGTTTCACCCGCGACGATAACCACTTGGTTTTCTTCGATCGCTTTCGCAATATCGTCGCGTTTTTGGCTTACAGGCAGGATTTCTGGGTATTCAATCGTTGGTTTGTAGTTGCTGCGCTGCTCTGCAACCATCATGGATTTTGCGATGTCTAATGCGATTTCGTCGAACACAGCATTACGCGCTGCGTCCTTCTTAATTTTGCTTGCACCAGAAATACGTTTACTCAAGCGGAAACGGTCGCGCATCATGCACTGATTCAACGCTTTACGCAGAGATGCCGCGCTATTCACTTGAGCCTGAGGTGTTTGAGCTTGTTTCGCTGTCGCTTTTTGCGCACCATTTGACGGTGTCGCTTGCTCTTCAGCTAGATTCTTTTTTGGGGGCTGTGACGAAGTCAAAGCGTTTCCTATTCTTTTCATTACAAAAACTGCGCGGATTGTATCACACAAGATCTGTAACAAGATAACCGAAAGCTCATTCAATTTTTTCGAACATGTTCAGCGAATCGCTAGGCTTTTGAACTCACTTACGTTGCTTATAATGGCTTCCATAGTCGAAAGCACTTATTTAAGGAATAACCATTATGTCTCGTGTACTAGCTCTAAAATCAAGCATCCTTGGCGATTACTCTCAATCAAACAAATTGGTTGAAGACTTCATCAAAAATGTAGACCAAGACAAGCTTACTGTTCGTGATTTGGCTGCAAACCCGCTACCTGTTTTGGACTTCGCCGTTGCGACTGCACTGCGCGCTACGGAAGATCTTTCACAAGAACAGCAAGCGGTGGTCGACTTGTCTGACACCCTTATTGAAGAAGTAAAGGCCGCAGACACTTTGGTTATTGCCGCTCCAATGTACAACTTTACCATCCCGACTCAGCTTAAAAACTGGATTGATTTGATTGCTCGTGCAGGCGTGACATTCAAATACACAGAAAACGGCGTTCAAGGTTTGATTGAAGGTAAAAAGGCGATTGTAATAACGACTCGTGGTGGTATTCATAAAGATTCACCAACTGACAACGTTACGCCATACCTACGCACTGTGCTGGGTTTTGTAGGAATCACTGATGTGGAATTTGTTTACGCAGAAGCGCTAAACATGGGTGAAGATGCGGCTGCAAAAGGCATTTCAGAAGCGCAAAGCCAACTTGCAACAATGGCGTAAGTTAGAATAAACCAGAATACAAAAGGGATTGGTTCGCGCCAATCCCTTTTTGGATCCTGATGCCTTGATCGTATTTATAGGGTCTCTAACATCGTCAAAAACGATTCACTTTCTCCAAGTTGCGTATTGCATCGAGGTAGACTTTTTCTAAAGACCGCTCAGCTTCGCTTATCATATTCTCGATCATCGCATTAAACGCGACATCGCTACGGATTTCTATATTGTCTCCCGCCTTAACGTCAAGAGAGTTGACGTACAACACCAACCATTCATCGCCCTCCAAGTGCCCTTCTCCGTGAATGGCAAAAAAGCGTTTGGCAAATTCAGCGTTGGTACAATTTATCGCTTCAATTTGAAGATGGAATGAGGAGTCGATACTCATGGTGCTCATGCCATCCGATTCATCAGATGCATCACAAACAGCCTTAACTCTGGCACGATATACGAAATTTCTCGTTGAAAGCAGCATAGTATTATTCATCATTACTCATAATGGGCGATAAATAAGTCAGTTGCAAATCCGACCTATATGCATCTCGCGATGCGCTAAAACTCGAACTGGAAATAAATAGTATTGTAGTTGCTCCCACCTTTAATTCGCCCAAACTGGGAAGCGCTTTCAAAAATCGCCGAGCGGTGATGCAATGAATAGCCCACCCACATATTGTTCCAGCTCTTTTGGTTGAAGAGATCGCCTACATTGACATCAAACGAGAAATCTAGGTAGTTGAGCAACTTGCTTGGTGTATAACCCTTGTCTTCCATTTCTGTGCCTTCAATATAGGTAATGCTATCAATGTATGACACACCTTCCGCTACACCAAATCGCCAAGTCGTAGGCCAATTAACCGTATAATAAGCCTTAATCGCCATGACGTATTCTGTGCTCGCAGGCTGAACACTGGACGACCAGTGATGAACCAACCCTGGCGTTAAATAAATATCAAGAGGAAAACCAAACAGCTCATCCGTTAATGGATGCCCATAAAACAATGAAGTAAGTTGATTGTCGTATGGGTCTTTTTCTCTCTCAAAGCTAAATATTTCACCGATGTTCGAAGGCGTCGCCCAACCATGCGCAATACGTAGATATGCTTTATTGCTCAGTGTCGGTTTCGGAGCTTTGCTTTTATCGTTGAAAAAGCCAAAACCGACAAACACTTCTCCCTGATATCGATCTTCTACAAGCTGACTGTTGTAGGCGTTATCATCTAAGCGAGTAACACTCGTCTCACCCAATAAATACAAATTTGAAGTTACATGGTAACGCGCTTTAATACCAAGATTGGTGTCAAGCCCAGCTCCAATTCTCTCGCCAGTAATATCCTTAAAGGAATAATATTCACTATTGAAATCAGCGTCTTTGTATCGAATCGTAATCGATGGCTCTAATTCCCAATCCCCAAATACATAATTGGCAGCAAGGCGGTAATTAGAGTGAAACTGGAGTTCGTCGTCCGCCATCAACTCTACTTCTGCGCGCCAATTGTCGTTAATGCTATAACGCACTTGCCCACCGAAATCGACTCTGTCCCCTTCATTAGCATTTTGTAGTGACATGGGAATATCGACAAATCTCAATCGCATGAGTGCGCTCGCACGCCAGTCAGAATCACTCTCGTTATACAAAAAAGCGCCACCTTCAATGCCATTGATATACACATGTTCGTTTTCAAAGAACATCATTGGTACAAATGTACTCACCGTAGAGTCATTATCGGCGGTATAAAACGGAATCGATGCTGTGCGATACATCGCAGCAATCCCCCACGTTTGTTCTTCTGAACCATGCGCAGAAGAAACTGCCGCAGCTAAAGGTAAAGCGAGTGTTGTTAGAATTAATCTCTTCATGAGTTCGAAAAATGTTGGTTGAGAAGCAGGCAAACATCAATGATTTGCCATTAAAAGCTTATGTTCTGCTGATGATAGCCGTTACAATGGCAAATGTTGTCATCCTCGTGACAGTTTGAGTCCCAAGATCATATTAATATTGCACGACTAGGTGAGCTTGTTTGCGAATATTTTACCATCACAACAAGCGCTTAAACTCTAGCTTAGTTCTAAATCAAACATAATGAAGTAAAAAGTGAAAGCATCAGAACTCATCTCTACCTTGAATCATTTACCCGCAGATACAGACCCAGACATTGTGATGGGAGAAGCATGGCTGCCAGAGAGGTTGATAGGGACTCAACTCGATGGTGACATGTTGTTTTTGCACTTTGATAATGCACCAGAAGATGGTCAAGGTGACGAAGAAGGGCGTGGCTTCGTCGAACACGAAATCGACCTAATTAGAACTCGGCTTCAGCAAATTTTGGATGACGACAGTGATAACGCGTCAAAAGCCGATGCGATGCTTGGTTTGTTCCTTATGGGACATGAACTTAGTAGCTCGCAAGTTATCGAAATATTAGAAGAAGAAGCTGACACATAAGGAGCCGTTTTGCCAGCATTGATGAACACGACTGAAATTTCTTCACTTCCTCTTGTCGTTGCAGGTCCGATCCTACGTAAAGTGACCGCAACTGAAATCAATATTTGGCTAGTCACCACCCAACGCTTGGAGGGTATGGTGCAAATTACGGATGAAAATGCCTCCATCCTTTATCAAGCCCCTTTAAGTGAACAAAAAGAACAGCTTCAAATCGGCCTCAATGCGTGGTGTTGCTTACTTAAATTAGAAGGCGAGTTTCCAACCCATCAAGCGTTACGCTATCAAATAAAAACGCAATATGGATTAGTGACGGAACTGCTCCCTCACCTGACTTATGAGCGAGATAATACGCCAAACTTGGGTATTGAGTTCCTCGTTAGTGAAAAAGCGGATTATCTCCTACATGGCTCTTGCCGTAATCCCCATCACTTCAGTGATGATACATTGGTCGCTGCGGATCATAAAATCGCGTCTCAATCCATTGAAGAAAGACCGGATATGCTCATCATGAGTGGTGATCAAATCTATGCAGACCATGTTGCAGGCCCCACTCTCGATGCCATTGAGCAAGTCATAGCTTTATTGGGTTTGCCAGGCGAAGAATTCGATCAAGCTCCGATAAAAAATACCAATGAGCTCTACCAACACCCTGCTTGCTATTATGGTCGAGATAAATTGTTGCCTCATTATGTGAGTGATGACAGTTTACTAAGTAAGTTTTTTCCACACCGAGGGACACCAATATTCAGCGCCAAAGAGTGTGAGAATCACCTAATAAGCTTTGCTGAGTGCTTTGCAATGTACTTATTGGTTTGGTCTCCGACCTTGTGGAAGCTTGTTCGAACGGATCGTTTATTAGAAAACGAATTTACTGTCGGCGGAGAAGTTCTTGAACCCAAATGGCAGCAGCAATGGCGCGAAGAAAAAAAACAAATTGATAAATTCGTCGCAGGTCTGGACAAGGTTCAACGCTTACTCGCTCACATTCCAACCTATATGATTTTTGATGATCACGATGTCACCGACGATTGGAATCTCACCATAGGCTGGGAACAAGCCGCATACAGCAACACGTTTGCAAAACGCATTATCGGTAATAGCTTGATTGCTTACTGGGTTTGCCAAGGTTGGGGAAATGCGCCAGAAAAATTCAATGATGAATTTATGAGCCTCGCTCAACGCTTTATCGATGAGCGAACCTCGCAAACCCAAGATGCATTTATTCAATATTTGTATCGCTTTGAGAATTGGCACTACACCATTCCTACGACACCAAAAGTTGTCGTGCTAGATACACGAACCAGACGCTGGCGTTCTGAGTCTAAAATGAACAAACCTTCTGGCTTAATGGACTGGGAAGCGATGATTGAGTTCCACCAAGAACTCGTGCACCAAGACAAAGTTGTTATTGTTTCTGCCGCGCCAATGTTTGGTGTGAAATTTATCGAAGCACTACAACGTGTGGTGACCATGCTTGGTAAACCATTGATGGTTGATGCTGAAAACTGGATGGCTCACCCCGGAAGTGCGAATACTCTTATTAGTATTTTCACACACACAAAGACACCAACTAACTTTGTTATTCTCTCTGGCGACGTACACTACTCTTTTGCATACGATATTAAGCTCCGCTATCGAAAAAACAGTCCGAATATCTATCAAATCACCTGTAGTGGAATTAAAAATCAGTTCCCTACACAACTGCTCAATATTTGTGATGGCCTAGATAGACTGCTATACAGCCCTCGCTCACCTTTAAACTGGTTAACAAAACGTAAACGACTCAAGATTTACAAACGCGCACCAAGTACGCACAACTTTTATCGCTTGGTTAACCATAGTGCCATTGGTGAGCTACGCCTTGATGATGAAGGCAAACCAAGTCAAATTAGTATTCTGACGAGTGATGGTGACGAAGTTCATTTTCCACCGACACGTGCTGAAAGCTGAGTATCAATCCCAAAATGACTTGCCCTTTGTAAGAGGCAAGTCACCTTGAACTAACTCAGGAGTTTAGTTTTTTTGGGGAGAAAGTGGCCGTTCTTAAATGTCAACGGCGTGCTAAATTTGGTATCGCACCTTGAGATCTTCCGTATTTATTACCATGTTAACCAAATAAACAATAGCTCGGTGTTCATTATGTTTAATTCTCTCACATCATTATTTAAACAACTCATTGATGGCTCTGATTTAAGCCAAACCAACACACTTTCCCCTAACATGGCTATCGCGTGTTTGCTTTGTGAAGTTTCTGGCGCAGACCATAGTGTCGATGATAGAGAACAAGAAACAAAGCGCTCTTTATTGATGAAACTGCTTTCGTTAAATGAAGAAGAATCAAATACTTTGTTAGAGCAAGCGCAACAGAAAATAAAAGATTCCGCTTCGCTGTACGACTTTACCTCTCAACTAAGAGAACTGACTCAAGAAACTCGTTACAACTTAATCAAAAGCATGTGGGAAGTCGCTTACGCAGACGGCGAAATTGACCCGCTAGAAGACGCGGTGATCCGTAAAACAGCAGAGCTACTCTATGTTGATCACAGCGAGTTCATTCGAGCGAAGTTACAGTCTCAGTAAAGTGACGAGATGAGTATATAAGTCGCTGGCTAACTCTAAGCTACCCCTAGAATGACAACAGATATCGCTTCTGTAGCCATAAAAAAACGCGCACTCTGCGCGTTTTTCAATAAGCCAACGACATTGTTATTAAAATACTGGTCAAGGTATGTGTTTAGCTCTTTCCACACTAAACAGACTGCATGACAAAACAACAATGGTTGGATGATTATTTAATTACAAGCTAGCTAGGTTCGAATAACTAAAACATGGTCAAAGCAAGCTTAGCTAAGTTGTATGCATCTACATAGCCAGAGTGTTGACGCCCTTCCCAGTCTATTCCTTTTGCTTCTTGAGCGGCTCGATGGCCTATACGTTTATCTTTAAGACGATTTTGAATACGGTAGAGTGTCGCTAAGTTGATGAACTCTGTGAACGGCGCTTCAATACCTTTTTGCTTACACTCTTCTAGAAGAATGAGGTCATCTCGCCCCCAAGATGCAAAGATTTTGTTGCGACCACCGAAGTTCTTAACCATGGATTTAAGCACTTCTTCTAGTGGGCGTCCTTGTTTTTCAATCTTACGTGGTGTGATGCCCGTTAACTCAGCGCAAAACAGAGACACTTCATCGTGTTCTGGTTTCACGTAGTATTGAGCACGCTTGACTATCTCACCTTTAGACAAATCTATTTCAGCTAACCCCACTTCGATAATTTCACCCGTGCTGCCGACGCCATTTTCGTTCCAGCAACACATTTCTAAATCGAAGCATACAATACGGTTATGGTTCATAGTTTGCCTTGGTTCCTAACATAAAATTTAAAGCGTGCGATTCTATCGTAACACGGCGTAAAACTCGAATTTGTGCGCCCATTTAATCGCCGATCGACACATTATTACGGCCGTTTTTTTTACTCAAATAGAGTTGACTGTCCATTTTGTGATACAAGCTCTCAGGATCTTCTTCTTTATGGATAACCGCACCGATACTCAACGTACAGATGATTGACGCATCACCATAATCAAAAGCCGTACTTGCCACAACACTCCGTAACTTTTCTAGGTAAGCTTCTAGCACCGCTCTATCAATGACTTTAGAAATAATACAAAACTCGTCACCACCAGCGCGGTAAAACTTATCTCCCGGTTTTAAATTAGCACTGACCAGCTTAGTGACATGTTGCAACGCTTCATCTCCACCTAAATGGCCGTGTTTGTCATTAATCACTTTGAAGTGGTCGATATCAAAACCAACCAAGGCGAAGTTAACACCTTTGTTTATCTGATTAAGCAAGTGATCGTTGAATGCTCGGCGATTCAGTAGTTGAGTTAGAGGGTCTCGCTCTGCCATTCTTTTTAATTCAACGGTTTTAAGCTCCAACATGACCGCTAAGCGCTCTTTTTCTCGAGACTGTAAATTCACAATCCAACTGATCAAAAAGGCGATTACCAATCCGGCTAGCGTCGTGCCCGCTAAAATAGAACGCTCCCAAGCTGAGACTGCGTCAGAAAGTTTAAAGTCAATACGCCATTCACGGTTAGGCAGTTGAATGGTTCGGCTTATAACGGTTCCTCGAATGTTATCCCAGCTAGAACTTTGAAAGAGAACAGGGTCATCTGCTGCGTCGAATCCCAAGTCTTCTACGCGCACCGACATATCGAGCTCCGTCGCGGTTTTCGTAATCAAATCCTCAAAGTAAACCGTACTTCGGATAACACCGGTCACTACTCCTAATAAATATTTGTTCTCGAAGTCGAACACTGGATGGAACACCAGCAACCCAGTCTTAGGTATGGACTTGTCATAACCATCTTGCAGTAAGCGAACTTTATCCGAGACATTCGCTCGCCCATTTTCGGAAATATCATCCAAGATTAAATCGAAGCGTTTGCGCGAAAAATAGAAACCCAATAGAGAAAGGTTTTCCGGTGTTCTTGGGTAGATATCCGACGCGATAAAAATTGGCTCATTGTGTTCAAAAATGTACCCGTAGGTTTTGGGACCATCTTTAGGAACGGTAAACGGTTGGAAGTTTGGAAATTTTTGACGGGTCTTTAAAATATGTTCATCAAGATCTTCGAATTCGACCTTTTGCATCCATTGAAGCCCAATGAGACTTCGCGAGCTGTTAATCACTTGTTCCGCATACATCGGAAACGATGGCCAATAGCGTCGCTCAATCGAATGGAAAAAGTTTGCGCCCGCACCAATGAACTTTAGATCATTCTCGACGTTTGCTTTAAGTGATTCTGCTTGTCGGTCGGCTAAAGTATCAAACGTCGTCTGTGTATACCGTTGCTGCATTGTATAAGCAGCACCTACTACACCAGCAGTGACACATAAAGTCGCCAAAAAAGCTAAAATAGAGTCTGAATGTCGTTTTATAAAGCTCTTATGAGCGGTGCTTTGTGTCATATCGTAATTTTTGATACTTCCGTAAGTTAAACTTCGGGATCTATTGAAATACTGCGTTAGCAATGCACAAACATCAAGCAACAACCTATATTGGGGAGTCTGATCGTCGATTTTTCACGCTGTTCGTACGGTATAGTCACGAATTATTACAGCCTTAAGCCTTGAATATGCTACCATCCGTCATCATTTTAATGTCTAAACTTGGTGCAAGATCGCAAAGACGATCGTTTTAGTGAACAAATATGAGCCAATACTGAGCACCAATAAATCAATAGAAAGAGAAAAAACGTCATGAACATTGATTTGAACCTAATTCCTCAAACGTTCGATATGCTTCACGCTGGCCTAACCGCATCGAGCGTTTTGCTTCTTCTAGTTGCAGTGTCGCGCAAATCAAAAGTGGTCGAGAAAGTGGTAGAAAAACCAGTCGAGAAAATCGTCGAGGTTGAGAAACCAGTTGAGAAGATCGTTGAAGTAGAAAAAGTAGTGGAAGTAGAGAAAGTCGTAGAGCGTGTTGTAGAAGTTGAATCAAAGCTTGCAACCGCATCAACAGACTCTGCAATGCAGCTGCTTTCTATCATGCAACAAGAAGCTCGTCTGATTGACTTCTTAAAAGAAGACCTAACGTCATTCTCTGATGAAGAAGTAGGCGCAGCCGCTCGCGTAATCCACACTGGTGGTCAGAAAGTACTGAACGACTACGTGACGCTAGCGCACGTTCGTAACGAAGACGAAGAAACTCGCATTACGGTTGAAGAAGGCTTCAACCCACAAGAAATCCGCCTAACTGGCAACGTAACAGGCAGCGCGCCATTCAACGGCACACTAGTTCATAAAGGCTGGAAAGCAACATCAATGACGTTGCCTAAACTGGCTGAGAACTACGATGCATCTGTGATCGCTCCAGCTGAGGTTGAGCTGTAATGGAACACATGAACCAAGAAAACCATTCTCAAGAAGCGTCTGTTGAAACTCAACAGACACCTAAATTCAGTGTTGGTATCGACTTAGGTACAACACACTGTGTCATGTCTTTTGTTGATACACACGACGAAGACGCTCGCGTTGAAGTGATGCCTATCCCGCAGTTGACTGCGCCGGGTACGGTAGAGACTCGTAGCCAATTAGGCTCTTTCCTATACCAGCCGCACGAGCACGAAATGAACCCGCAATCACGCGTTCTTCCGTGGTCGAGCGAGCCAAAAGCTCTGGTTGGTGCAATTGCACGTAACCTAGGTTCGAAAACGCCAATTCGTCTTGTTGCAAGTGCGAAATCTTGGCTTTGCCACGCTGGTGTGAACCGTCGTGATGCTTTCCTGCCTGCAGGTAGCCCAGAAGACGTGGAAAAAGTATCCCCTCTTCGTGCGACAGAGCTTTACCTAGAGCATCTAAAAGACGCTTGGAATCACACGAATCCAAATCACAACCTTGCCGATCAAGACGTAACTATTACAGTTCCTGCTTCTTTTGATCCTGCTGCTCGCGATCTAACTGCAGAAGCAGCACGTAACGTTGGCTTTGTGCACCTAACGCTTCTAGAAGAGCCACAAGCTGCACTTTACAACTGGATTGATAACAGCAACGACAAATGGCGCGACGAAGTTGAAGTTGGCGACATCGTGCTTGTAGTCGATATCGGTGGTGGTACAACCGACCTTTCTTTGGTTGAAGTAACCGAAGACGACGGCAACCTAACTCTGAACCGCATCGCGGTAGGTGAACACATCCTACTTGGCGGTGACAACATGGACCTTGCACTTGCGTACCGCTTGAAGATGAAGCTAGCGCAAGAAGGCAAAGAGCTACAGCCATGGCAAGTGCAGGCAATGACACACGCATGTCGCGACGCGAAAGAAGCGCTATTGAACGACAGCGAACTTCAGTCAGTGCCAATCGTAGTACCAAGCCGTGGTTCTAAACTGCTTGGCGCAACGCTGAAAACAGAACTGACTCAAGAAGAAGTACAACAAACACTGGTTGACGGCTTCTTCCCTCAAGTTGCGATTACGGACCACCCTGTTCAACGTAACCGTGGCGCACTAACGCAAATGGGTCTGCCTTACGCACAAGATGCAGGCATTACTCGTCACATTGCAGCGTTCTTGTCTAAGCAAGCCAATGCTCTTTCTGCTTCAGGAAATGGCGCAGAAGCAGCAGCTCAAGATTTCAACCCATTCGCTAACATGCCTGGTATGCCAGGTGCGGATGCAGCGCAATCAGCTGACTTCATCAAGCCAACCGCAATCCTATTCAACGGTGGTGTTCTGAAATCGAAACTTCTAGCAACTCGTCTAGAAGACACGATCAACGAATGGCTAATTGAAGCAGATGCTGAAATGGCAAAACGCCTAACAGGTGTGGATCTAGACCTTGCTGTTGCTAGCGGTGCGGCTTACTACGGCTCTGTGCGTCGTGGTCAGGGCGTTCGTATCCGTGGTGGTATTGCTTCGGCGTACTACGTGGGTATCGAAAGTGCGATGCCAGCTATTCCGGGCATGGCGCCGCCAATGGAAGCACTTTGTGTTGCACCATTTGGTATGGAAGAAGGCTCAAGCGTTGACGTACCAAGCCAAGAGTTTGGTTTGATCATCGGCCAGCCAGTTAACTTCCAATTCTTCGGCTCAACGGTTCGTCGTGATGACCTAGCAGGTACTCACCTAGACTACTGGGCACCAGAAGAGCTTGAAGAGCTACCAGAAATCCAAGTAACGCTGCCTGTATCTGAAGGTCGTCGTGAAGGTGAAGTGGTTCCAGTAACTCTTGCTTCTCGCGTCACAGAGCTTGGCACGCTTTACTTAGAAGCCATCGCCGCAGATAACGGGCAAAAATGGCATGTTGAGTTCGATGTGCGCGAAGACGCGAAAAGTGACTCAAACGAAGAACAATAATTAGAAGTCAAACGGCATCCAATCGGGTGCCGTTTTTAAATACACGAAGGTTTGGTTTTGTATGGCATCTCCTCGTTTTCTTGTTGGTATTGACCTTGGCACCACAAACACTGTGGTGGCCTACTGTGAAATAACCGACAACCTTGAACAATCCGAAGTATCCCTATTTGACATTGACCAACTGATTGGTCCGGGCGAAGTCGTTCGTAAACCACTTCTGCCCTCTTTCCGCTATCATCCAGCTGTAGGTCAAATCTCCCCTTCTGACCTCACTCTTCCTTGGGACAACGAACCTGTTGCTGGCGACATTAACAATGTCATCGTTGGTGAATGGGCTCGCGAATTAGGCGCGAAAGTAGAAGGTCGTCAGGTATCCAGCGCGAAAAGCTGGCTCTCACACCAAGCGGTTGATCGTAACTCAGATATTCTTCCTTGGGCTGGTGCGCAAGACGTGGATAAAGTCTCGCCAGTTATTGCCAGCGCAAGTTACCTCAATCATATTCGTCAAGCATGGAACTACCGTCATCCAAGTAACAAACTCGAAGACCAAGACGTAGTTGTCACCGTTCCGGCATCATTTGATGAAACCGCACGTAAACTGACACTTGAAGCCGCCGAGCTTGCTGGCTTGAAAAAAATCGTCTTGCTTGAAGAGCCACAGGCGGTGTGTTACGACTGGTACGCACGCCACCAGCAAACCGCGGCTAACGAATTAAAAGATCTGCCACTAATCCTTGTTTGCGATGTGGGTGGTGGTACCACCGACTTGAGCTTGATTGAAGCAAGTTTCTCTTCTCAAGATGAACTAGCCCTTGATCGTATTGGTGTTGGCGAGCACTTGATGCTTGGTGGTGACAACCTCGACTTAGCATTAGCACATCTTGCAGAGAGCCGCTTCAACCAAAGTAAGAAGCTCACTGCAGCAAGCCTAACTAAGCTGATTCAGCAAACTCGCAAGGCGAAAGAGAACCTACTTTCAGCGAGTGCACCTGAAGAAGTAAAAATCACCATGCTAGGCAGCGGCTCGAAACTTCTTGGCGGAACAAAGAGTATTGGGCTGAGCAAACAAGAAGTGCACCAAATCGCTTTGGATGGCTTCTTCCCGCTTTCTGATTTCAGTGAAGTACCAGACAAGCGCCGCAGCGCCGTTGTCGAGTTTGGTCTTCCATACGTTGCTGACCCAGCAGTGAGCAAACACGTTGCTGAGTTCTTAACTCAGCACCAACAAGTTGCTCGTGCCGCTCTCGGCATTGAAGACGACAAACAAAATGCAATTCCAGTCGGTTTGCTTCTTAACGGTGGTGTGTTCAACAGTGAACTTGTGACTGAGCGAGTCACTACCCTCCTTTCCGATTGGCGCGGCGCTCCGGTTACGGTATTAGATAACCCACATCCAGATTGGTCTGTTGCACTAGGTGCTGTTGCGTTTGGTAAAGCACGTCGTGGTGCACAGCTAAAAATTGGTGGTGGTGCAGCGCGTTCTTACTTCTTGCACCTTCAAGAGAAGAACAAGATGGGCAAAGCGCTCTGTTTGCTTGCAAAAGGTACAGAAGAAGGTCATGAGATCCGCTTAAGTGGTCGTCGTTTCTCGCTTACCCTAGGTGAACCCGTTCGCTTTAACCTGCTGACGTCTACCCACGACACCTTAACCAATAACATCGCTATTCAAAACGGTGTGATGGTGGACGTTGATCCTGACTTATTTGCCCCTCTTCCGCCTTATATCACCACCCTTGAAGGTGAAGGTGCCGAACTGCAAGCCAACCAAAAAGAGCGCGTAGAAGTACAACTGGCATGTCAGTTGACTGAAGTCGGCACACTTAAGATGGAATGTGTCAGCGCAGAAGATGACAGCAAACGTTGGGAACTGGAGTTCGAAGTTCGTAACAAGCAAACCGACGACAGCGAGCAAGTTAAGCTTCACCCTAAACTGAACGAATGTAAGGAGCTGATCGCTCGCCTTTACAGCGGTAATAAGAAAAGCGCGGAAAGCAAAGAGATCAAAACCTTAGCCAAAGATCTTGAGAAGAAACTTGGCAAACGGGACGAGTGGGATTTCACTACCCTACGTCAACTGTTTGATACCTTTGCACAAGGTCGTAAGCGTCGCCGTCGTTCTGAACAACACGAGAAAAACTGGCTTCGTTTGGCGGGCTTTGCACTGCGTCCGGGCTTTGGCGATCCAACCGACTCATGGCGCATTGAGCAAGTTTGGGGTCTCTACCAGCAAAACATTCAGTTTAAGAACCATCAAGGTTGGACTGACTGGTGGGTATTCTGGCGTCGTATCGCAGGTGGTTTAAGCCAAGAGCAACAAGAAACCATCTTGGCGGACATCGCGAAATATCTCCACCCTGGTGCGATGAAAAACCCACAATCCGCTAAAGCGGCACAAGATATAGGTTACGAATCAATGGTACGTTTGTCAGCCTCTCTGGAGCATCTAGAAGTCGAAGACAAGGTTCTATTGGCAACGTGGTTCTTGAGCAAAGCCATCAACCATAACCAGTTCGAACAAGCACACTGGTGGGCAATGGGTCGCTTGGCATCACGTACGCCTTTATATGGCAGTCAGCATAACGTCGTTCCTCGTGAACAAGCGGAACAGTGGTTGCCTAAGCTGTTAGAGCAGAACTGGCAGAAAGAGCCAATGATCGCGTTTGCAGCCGTAATGATTTGTCGTAAGACGGGTGACCGCCTATTTGATATCTCAGACGACTACCGTGAACAGGTATTGGCTAAGTTGAAGCAAAGCAAGGTACCTGAATCTTGGGTATCATTGGTTGAAGAAGTCAAAGAGTTATCTGAGAGCGAATCAAAACGTATCTTCGGTGATGCACTGCCAAGCGGTCTGACGCTGGTAAATAACTAGGCTCTCACGCTTATAAACGCAACAAAGCCCTTCTCGTGAAGGGCTTTGTTTTATCTGATTCTAATAGCTGACGAAAAACGACTCGTTAGTTCATTTCCGTATTGATCACCACATCACGCGTTTCATTATCCATGTCACTAATGCCGACAACTGAGATTTCACGGTCAGATAAATTCTCAATCATGCTGTCTTCTAACCCACCGTCCGTCATCCACGCATAGAATTTTTCTGCAATACGATCCGAACCTTCCCCGACAAACGTTAATGTGACCTTCTTCATTTGTGACACTCCATCAATTTACGATTCAGCCACTTAAGCGTAGTATGTTTCACAAATATCGACATAAACTAGGACTAACTTCTTTTATGAGTATCGAAAAATTTGACGCGATTTATCAGCGCGCTGCCGAGCGTAAAGGTGGTGAAGATCAACTTGAAGCGCTTTTGTCTCATCCACTAAGCAAAGAAGAATTGGCAGCGATTCCCGACGACCGTTGGCTAGCCGCTTTTTCGATGAAGGTATTCCAAAGTGGGATTTCGTGGAGCGTGGTTCGCAACAAGTGGCCGAACTTCGAAGAAGTGTTCTTTGGGTTTAAGATTGAGCCGCTATTGATGCTGTCAGATGAGCAATGGGAAACCAAAGCAACCGACAAACGCATCATTCGCCACCTCACTAAAGTCATGTCGATTCCTGCCAACGCTCGTATGATCCACGAAGCAAAAATCGAATATGGCTCGTTTGGCAAAATGGTTGCTGATTGGCCGCAAGAGAAAATCACCGACCTATGGGCGTATTTGAAGAAACGCGGCAATCGCCTAGGCGGAAATACTGGCCCTTACACACTTCGTCAAATGGGCGTTGATACCTTTATCTTGTCTAGCGACGTGGAAGCTTACCTGCGTAATTGCAAGATCATTGAAGGTGGCAAAGATACGAAAAAATCGCTCGATGCAACCAACAAAGCGTTTGTTCAATGGCAGCAAGAAAGTGGTAGAAGCCTGTCTGAGATCAGCCAAATCATTGCGTTCAGCACCGGCGATAATCGCATTTAACAGAGACTGAACCCAAAACAAAACGGCGCACCAAATATTGGATTTAGTGCGCCGTTTTTATGTTCATTGGTTCAAGTACAGACTTACTTTGAAGCCAGTGATTCCCACTCAGTCAGTAGCTGCATAATACGGTGAGAGTCTTCCCATGTTGCACAAGGGTTCTCTAACGATGTACGCCCTGCTTCAACCGCTTGGCGAATATTGCGCACTTGATAGAAGAAAGCGTCTCCAGCTGCCGATACAGACACCTCGCGCTTCGACGTCTCGTAAATTTCCACACTAAACTGGTTTTCTTGCGTTGGTAGCCATGGGTTTGAATCTAACGTAATACAGCCTTTGCTACCCAGAATGGTGAATTGGTGTTTCAATCCGTGATCTTCGGCAGTGTGTACGATCGCCGTTTGTTGCTCACCAAATTGCATCATTAAGCTCGATTCACAGATATTACCGTCATGGCCTCTTCGGCCAATCGCCGTCATAAAGCGGTTTCCAAAGGCTTGTTCACCCAACATGGTTTTCACCACCAAATGCACTAATGATATTGGGTAGCAACCTAAGTTATACAAAGCACCTTTACTGTCTGGATTCACAAACTGCGCAATCGACGCTATATAAGAAGTATGGATCGAGCGAAGTTCACCAATCTCTCCTGATTTAAGCACAGAAACCAACTCGCTGATCAACGGGTGATGCAAGTACATCAAACCTTCAGCAAAGAATACCTTGTGCGTTTCGACTGCTTTTAGTGCCAACTCGGTTTTTTCCATATCTACCGACAGTGACTTTTCACACAGGATCGCTTTCCCCTGCTCTGCCGCTTTGACGATAAAGTCATGATGAAGGTGATTTGGCAGTGCGATGTAAATAATGTCGACTTGCTCATCAGCAATCAACGCATCGTAATCGGTGAACGTATTCTCGATGCCATATTGCTCAGCGAATGTCTTTAAGTTCTGCTCCGAACGCCCAGCAACCGCGTACAGTTCACTCTTGTCATCGCCTTGGATTGCTTCAGCCATGACACCTGAGATAAAGCTTGTGCCTAAAATGCCCCATTTCATGTTCGCCTCTCCTATTGAGCTTGGGTTTCGAATGCTTGGACTAACTCTGCCACTTCAGCAGCAATAAACGCTTGTGTATGCGGCATAGCAAAATGCGCTTCAATCGCGGTGCGGTTTTCATATCGCTCCCAAAGAATCACACGTTGTGGTTCTGTAGAATCGTAGGTCGCATTCGCTTGCAAGCACCCCGCTTCGCTTTGCATATCAAGGCAAAATTGTTCAATGGCTTCAACCACTTGTTGTCTTGGCTTATCGGCATTCATTTTCAGTTCGGCGGTAACAAAAATCGTCTCGCTCATGATGGCTCTCTTTCTCCATTCTTAATCATACGTCCACTGTAATTAACCTCATTTGATTGATAAACTCTGCTTTAGTTATTTCTTTATCAACTCTGGGTGTGTAATGGATAAATTAACAAGCATGAAGGTTTTCGCTTACGTGGTCGAACACGGCAGCTTTCGTAATGCAGCACACCACTTTGATATTTCACCGACCATGGTTGGCAAGCACGTGAGCTTTCTTGAGCAAAGCTTAGGTACACAGCTAATTCATCGCACCACGCGCAAACAGTCCCTGACCGAAGCTGGCAGACTCTACTATCAAGAGTGCCACCGCATTATTGAAGACATCACCAACGCAGAGAACCTGATCCAGACGCTGATCAACCGTCCAACCGGAACTGTAAAAGTTAACTGCCCTGTCACGTATGGCAAAAAGGTCATTGCTCCTATCGTGGCTGACTTCTTAGCTGAATTTCCCGATTTGAACGTTGAGCTAATGTTGGACAACAATTTGATTGACCCATATCGAAGCGAAGCTGACGTGATTATTCGAATCGGTGAGTTGGTCGATTCGTCGTTAGTCGCGAGAAAATTGGGTGAATACCACATGACTTACTGCGCCTCACCCTCTTACCTTGAGCAACATGCCCCTATCCAATCACTTGATGACTTAGCACACCATCATTGTTTGGGGTTTCAGTATCACCAAGGAGAAAGCCAACAAGTGGTGAACATGCCATCTAATACCTTTGGAAACAGCAACACCCGATTAACGTCTAACAATGGCGATGTACTTAAGTTCGCCGCGTTAAAAAGCTCTGGTGTTCTTATGCAACCAAAGATCTTAGTTGAGCAGGAAATCCAATCTGGTGCCTTGGTAGAAATTCTCCAGCAACATGCTCCCAAGCCAAAACCGATCCACCTGCTTTACCGTTCAAAACAGCTTTCCCTTAAAAACCGTACCTTGGTCGATTTTATTCTTTCTCATGTGAATCCATAACGTCACCCCATAAAGCGGCGACAATTTAACCATTTAATTAACTTTTATTGTCGATATGACAAATATTATTGCTTGTTAATTGTCTTTATTTTTCATGTTGTTAGTCAGAGACACCCATTAACTAGGCATAATTTATTGATTCACACCAATTGCATTGCTCTGACAAAGTGACTAGGATTGCCGCCTTTCCTGAGTGAACTATCAAAAAAATATCGAGAAATTTAATCTAATTTCTCTTCCTGTTCGTGTGCAATCACAACATTTACACTCATTTCAAATTGCATAAGCACATTCCTTTGCTTATGAAAACGACATTGATTTCTCAACGCTTTTAGTCACGTATGTGACTTTTTGGCTTGAGAGAGATTTTTATTCAAGGTAGGTCACAAGGACGCTACCCCTTGACTGCATTTACTGGAGGATAAGATGCCTAAAGGTCTAATGCTGACTGACTTAGCCATCGCTGGCTTACTATTGATTTTGGCAAAAGTCATTCGCGTTCACGCGCCTTTACTACAGCGTATGTACATTCCATCGGCGGTTCTCGCAGGATTATTCGGTCTATTTTTTGGACCAGCCCTGTTAGACGTACTGCCTTGGACCGATACGTTTACCGCTAACGCAAGCCTATTAACTGCTGCACTTTTTTCTGCGTTAGGTCTGGCAACGGATGTTCCATCACCTAAAACCGTCGCACAGCGTGCTGGCTCATTGTGGGCGTTTAACCAAATCGCTTCTGTTTCTCAGTGGTTGTTTGCAGCAATGTTTGGTCTAGTTCTCACAACCTTCTTCTGGCCAGAGATTAATCCTGGCTTTGGTGTGACAATGTCTGCGGGCTTTATGGGCGGACATGGCTCTGCATCTGTTGTTGGTGAAATCTTCACGGGGCTTGGCTGGGAAGATGGCTTCACACTTGGCTTAACGTTCGCAACCGTGGGTATTTTCATCTCGATTTCTGTCGGCATGCTCATGCTGCAATTCGCATTGAAGATGGGTTGGATTCGTAGCTTTACGACCTTCGACAGCATGGACGAACACGAACGCAAAGGCCTTGTTAAGCCTGATGATCAAGAACCGGTAATGAAAGACACCATGTCTTCCCTGTCGGTTGATTCTTTCGCGATTCACGCTGCGTTAGTGGTTGTCGTAACCGCTTTCTCTTATGTCGCCGCCAACTACTTGTCTTCTTTCCACGATAAGGTGCAGATCCCGACGTTTGTAACTGGCTTCCTTGGCGGCATGCTCGTGCGAATCGTCGCGAAACAAACGAAAGCTTCACGCTATCTTTGTGACGGTGCATTCAAACACGCTGCGGGCATCAGTACCGATTATTTGATTATCTTTGGTATCTCAGCCATCAAGATTACCGTCCTAGCCCAGTATTTAATGCCGATGGTAGTGCTTGCAATCGGCGGTATCGCCTTCACACTATGGCTAATCTTCTGGGTTGCCCCACGTATCATGGGAGAAGATTGGTTCGAGAAAGGCATTTTCTCTTGGGGTTGGTTAACCGGTACAGTTGCCATGGGTATTGCGTTGCTTCGTATTGTTGATCCAAAAATGCGTAGCAAGGTGCTTGATGATTACGCCATCGCTTATGTCCCTGGCTCAATCACTGACATCTTCATCATCTCTTTGATGCCAATCGCGATGTATAACGGCATGCACTGGCAAGCGCTTGGTGTAGGATTAGGTTACATCGCAATTGTCTTATTTATTTGGCGATTCATTTTTAAACGTAACAGCAGTGCTCTGACACACGAATCTTAGTCGCTATACTCGGGAGGATTTTTATCCTCTCGAGTTCATTCCTTGGTTTTTATCAAAATCACTCCTCATCTCGAAAATAAGCAACTTGTTTTATATTTGAGATTTGCAATCCCGATCTCTTATTATCATTCTTTTTTAATACTTGACCTGAACGTTTCTATATCAGAATAGCCGCCTATTCGTTTCTAAAACATGGAGAAAGGCTGTGCGTCGCTCTCAAGGATTTACTCTTATTGAACTCATTGTGTGCATCATCATTCTTGGTATTGTAAGCGTCGTTGCATTTCCTAAATTTCTTGGCTTACAAAAAGATGCCAGAGTGGCGGTTCTATATGGAGCCAGAGAAGCACTCATGACCGCCAACAACTTTGTCTACACCAAAGCAGTGATTCAATCTCAAGAGACAGTAGATGGCGGCATACAATATAACATTGATCTAGATAATGACGGCCATAACGACCTAATTGGTTACTTTGGATTTATCAAAAATGTTATTCCAGCAAAAGAGCTAGCAGGCTTTGATCCGCAACTCACTATCAACACTTGGTATGGGGTAGACAGCCCAGACGAGCCCTACTTCCTTATTGGTTTTGCAAACAAGCCTGTTGGTCCAGAACATATGTGTTATGTCGAAGTTTACTACCCAGAAACTCCTGGTGGCCAAGTGAAATACAAAATACAAACTGACGATTGCTAATTCCCATATAGAGTGGCAGTAACACTTTTACTTTTGGTGTCTTCATCGTTATTGCAAGGTAATGGCTCCAAAACAACCATTAACAACTATTTCACATAATGTCGTCGCACAGTTAGCTCATAGAGATAAAACCAGTAATTTGCGCCGACACATGGCTATAATTGAAACAATCTATCGTTTTTAAACCCGCCTATAACTTGTGCTTGTAAACTCATCATTTCGCTCAATAATAGTTCTATAACAAATTCAATAATTTAAAGCGGGAGGCGTAATGAGAATATTCTGGCAGCTACGTTGGTATTTCCAACAAAAGTGGAGGCACTATGTCGGATCCATTCTGCTTTTCGCTGTGATATCAGCACTACAGCTTGTTCCGCCCAAAGCAGTTGGCATCATCGTTGATGGCGTCGTAGACAACACTTTAGATACAAATACGCTGATTCTATGGCTCTCAGGGTTAACTGTACTGATCTTTACTATTTATGGGTGTCGCATCTTATGGCGAATTTGGCTTTTCGGCGCAAGCTGGGAGCTCGGGACCATTCTACGTAACCGTCTATATAGGCATTTATCGACACAGCCACCTCGTTTTTTTGAACGTTACAAGACGGGGGATCTGATGGCTCGTGGCACTAATGATGTGCGTAATATCGTTATGACAGCCGGCGAAGGGGTTTTAACCGCCGCAGACTCTTTGATCACTGGTATTGCGGTTTTAATCATTATGCTAACGCAAGTAAGCTGGAAGCTCACCGTAATGGCGCTTCTTCCAATGCCATTTCTTGCCATCATCATCTTCTTTATTGTGCGTATCCTACATCAACGCTTTCGTGTCGCTCAGGAAGCCTTTTCTACCATGTCAGACATGACACAAGAGTCACTTAATGGCGTGCGAATGCTGCGTGCTTTCGGATTAGAAAACCAAGAGCAGCAACGTTTTGAAGAGGTTGTGGATGATACTGGCGAGAAGAACATCGCTGTCGCAAGAGTCGATGCTAGATTTGACCCGGCAATTCAGTTAACCATCGGTCTTTCTTTCCTTCTTAGTGTCGCTGCTGGTGCTTACCTTGTTGATAAAGGTGAGATCACGCTTGGTGATCTGACCGCATTTACGATGTATTTAGGGTTGATGATATGGCCGATGCTGGCATTCGCATTCCTATTTAACATTTTAGAAAGAGGCTCTGCCGCATGGAACCGACTACAAGAGATCTTTGATGAAAAGCCAGAAATTATCAGTGGTAATAAGCCAATAGAAAATAAACCACTTCCGTTAAAAATTGATATCGACGATTTCCACTGGTCTAGTGATTTACCGCCCGCTTTGACGGAAGTAAACATCGAACTTGAACCCGGAAAAATGTTGGGAGTTGCAGGGCCTGTAGGAAGCGGAAAATCGACCCTGTTAACACTACTTTTGCGTCAACATGATTTAGAAAACGGCTCAATTAAATTCGGGGATGTCGAGATCAAGGATGCCCTACTACCGCAGTGGCGCAACCGTTTTGCTGTCGTTAACCAAAGTCCGTTTCTATTCTCCAAATCTATCTTCGAAAATATTGCCTTAGGCAACCCTAATGCAGAGAAAGAAGAAGTCTATAGAGCAGCAAAGTTAGCCTGTATACATGACGATATTGAAAAGTTTCCTGAAGGCTATCAAACAGAAGTTGGTGAAAAAGGCATTACACTCTCCGGCGGGCAAAAACAACGTATTGCGATAGCACGCGCTATGCTGCTGAATGCTCAAGTGTTGGTTTTGGACGATGCACTTTCCGCTGTTGATGGACGGACCGAACATCAAATCCTTAAGAATTTGGAAACATACTACCGTAATCAGGCCCTAATCGTTATTGCGCACCGCCTCACCGCTTTGGAAGCAGCAGACGAGATCATTGTATTGAATCACGGACACATTACTGAACGTGGGCAACATAGCGCGTTATTAGCGCATAAAGGCTGGTACGCCGAGATGTTCGAGTATCAGAAACTAGAGCAGGCGATGGAGGAATAATGAATGAACCAGACCAGCACGTTTAAACGGTTAATGTCTTACCCATTATCTCAACCAAAGCCAATGATTAAAGGACTCGCCTTGCTGTTTATTGCAGCGTTAGCTAGCGCCGGCGGCCCTTGGTTGATTCAATATTTCATTGATGAGCACATCGCTAAAGGTGACTATTCACAAAGTGTTCTGATTTCGCTAGCAGTAGGTTATATCGCTCTTCAGATCGTATCGGCAACATTCCAGTATTTTCAGTCATTGCAATTTAGCATTGTCGCGGCTAACACGATCAAAGCGATTCGTAAGCAAGTATTTTCTGGCGTGATTAAGCAGCCGTTATCTGCGTTTGATTACACTCCTGCTGGAAAATTGGTGTCGCGAATCACCAACGATACGGAATCTTTACAGCAATTTTATGAGCTTTTGATCGCGACCGTGGTGAAAAACGTGGTCATGATTGTCGTAATGCTTGGCGTTATGTTTTTCATGAGCTGGAAGCTCACACTCGTTGTGCTTGTATTGCTGCCGATCGTCATCGGCTTTATGTACTTGTTTAAGCAGCTAAGTACAGAAAGCTACCGAAAGATGCGTGACCTATTGACCGATATAAATGCGAATCTGAGTGAATCCATTCAAGGGATGAGTGTCATTCAATTAATGCAACAAGAAGAGCGTTTTAATAAACAGTTCAACGAGCTAACCGCAGAGCATCTGGTGGCATCTAAACGAGTGATTCGGCTAAACGGCTATCTGCTAAGACCATTAATGGACTTACTCGCTGGTCTTGCGTTGCTTTGCTTGGTTGCGATCTTTGGTTTTAATGGTATTGAGTTGATTGGTGTGGGGGTACTGTATGCATTTATCAGTTATCTTGCGCGAGTTACTGAACCACTAATTGAGATGACTCAGCAACTTGCTCTACTTCAGCAGGCGTTAGTGTCAAGCGAACGTGTTTTTGAATTGATTGACGCGAAAGAACAAACTTACGGGGACGATCATCAACCATTAAGGTCAGGTGCTATCGAACTTAAAGACCTCACATTTAGCTACGATGGTAAACAGGACGTCCTAAAAGACATTTCGTTGAAGGCCAACCACCAAGACTTTATCGCGCTTGTCGGGCATACAGGAAGCGGTAAAAGCACATTAGCGTCACTGTTAATGGGCTTTTATCCAACGCAATGTGGTGAACTGCTCATAGATAGTCGTCCACTTAAAACATTAGGGAAAGACGTACTTCGCAAAGATGTGGCAATGGTTCAACAAGATCCACATATTCTCCCTGCTTCAGTCAGAGAAAACATCTCTCTCAGTCGGGCAGTTGATGACAATCAAATATGGGATGCGTTAGACAAGGTTGGTTTGGCAGAACAAATTCATCGTTACCCTAACGGGCTAGACACGCAGTTAGGTCAAGGCGAAACTAATTTATCTGCGGGTCAGAAACAGCTTTTGGCGTTAGCACGTGTGCTTGTGGTAAAACCTAAGATATTGATATTGGATGAAGCAACCGCAAATATTGACTCAGGAACAGAGGCTTTAATCCAAAAGAGCTTGGCGGTACTCAGACAAGACATGACGCTCGTTGTTATTGCTCATCGGCTTTCAACTATCCTAGATGCAGACCAAATCATTGTTCTTCATCATGGGGAGTTAGTCGAGAAAGGCACACACAAAGCACTCTTAACGCAAAATGGTCGCTATGCCCAAATGTATCAGTTACAGCAAGCAAACCGACATCTACAACAGATTGAAGAAGACACCAAGCAACTCGAAGAAGCGGTGTGATTTTATGCCCGTGCCTTCTTTTTATTTAGTCGGCATGGGCATAATTGGTGTAACTTCAAAATTTAACCTGTTAGCTTCCAATTTCTTCATAATGTGAACTAATTTTCTATTTCTTACCTATTATTGACATAACCCCTCGCTATATCGCGCAAGGTCGTTGTAAAATCGTACGGTACTTAAGTCTACTGCCTGTGGCATTGGACTGAATTCCGCTTTCTAATTATGCACATTAATCTCATGACACAAGTCCATGGACAAAGATAAGTTTACTAACATCTATCGCTTGCCTGGTTCGATTCAAATTCGTATCGGTAAATGGCAAAAGACGTTCCGCGGCACCTCTGATTTAGTTTTACATCAGGCGCTAATGGAGCGTAATAAGCAATTTAAGAAGCCAGACTTTTTACCTAAAGGCTGGTGTGTCACTCCTATTGATGAAAACGACATTACCATTACGCATCACGGTAAATATATCCAAACCGTTATGCGCACAATGCTGGACAGAAAGGTCTCATACAAGCGACTGTTCCTATCTCGAATGAGTCTCGAAGATGGTGAAAAAGTGCTCCACAATTACAAGCTGGAGTGGGTAAGAAAACATAACCAGATCGCCAAAAAGTACAATCAAATTAAAAAGAAACAATATATGAACTTTGCAAGAGAAGAAGAGGAAACCCTCTACCCTTCGATTCCAAAGGGTGAGTTTGACAAAACATTATGGAACAAACTTGTCGTATCATCGTTTGGTCCGCAGAAAAAGTACAAAAACCCGCACTTTGTCCGTAAAGCCGATTTCTAAATAAACACCCCTAAAGTTAGGGGTGTTTATTTATACGTTAACTCACCAGTCGTAAGTTAAACTTGCAATAACATTTTGTCGGTCGCCATACCAACAAAAGCCATCACATGTCGCTATGTACTTTTTATCCGCGATGTTTTTAGCTGCGACTTGTAACTTGTAATCGCCGATTCGATAACTGACCGTCGCATCCATTAAGAAATAACTTGGTACTTTTAGTCTCTCTTCATTGTCTCCGTATGACTCACCTGTATAGCGCGCGCCTAAGCCAACAGCAAAGCCATCAAGAGGTCCATCAAAGAAACGATAATGTGCCCAAGCTGATGATACGGTATTCGCCACTTGGGAAGGCGTTTTGCCAACCCATGCCTTATTGATGTCTTGTTTTATCTCTGCATCAACGTACGCAATGTTCCCGATCAATGTTAAGGATGGTGTCACATTAGCTACAGCTTCAAACTCAACGCCGTTATTTTCTATTTTTCCTATTTGCGTTAATTCACTCAAGTAGATACGAGCCAAGTTTTCTTTTGTTGCCCGATACGTTGCAATATTGAAATAACCATCAAATGAATCCGGTTGGTATTTCATACCGATTTCAAATTGATCACCGCTTTCAGGCTTCGCTGACTTACCATTGCTGTCTTCTTGAATAATTGGATCAAAGTACTGAGAGTAACTAAAGTATGGCGTGAAGCCAGAATCAGAAATATAAGCCGTTCCCACGCTAAACGTCCACTCTCCATTATCGACTTTCGTGCGAGCACCAGTGGTAACATTATGTACTTCATTACTTGTATCGTCGTAACGTGCCCCCAATAACATCGCCCATTTATCGTTGATCAGCATATGATCTTGAAAGTAGACGCCGAGCTGCTGATTATCGATTTTCGTTCTTTGCTTATCGGTTTCGCTCAATGGTTGTAGCGTATTCGGATTGAGTAACATTATGTTATCCGAATAAGTAGGATTAAATACATTAAACCTAGGATCGGGCAAAGCTCCCATTGGTGTGTTTAATAATGCATTACCATTAGCAACTATAGGGTCATTGGCAAAATCTTTACCATCGATACTGATCATTTGAAAATCTATGCCCAACATCAAGTTATGCTCAACACTTCCCCAATTTACTTGGTGCATCAAACGATTATCGATATTAAAAGCATCAGATGACCCATCTTCTGTTGAAGCACCCCTAAGTATGGTTTTGCGTTCATTTGATGGGTCCAAAGCCGGCCCCAACGCAGGCACGTCAGCCGAGTAAACGTACGAATACATTTGTCTTAGCTTAACATCCATTTCGCTGTAACGAGCTGCTTGAACAAATGAAGTGGTATCATTAAATGCATGAGAAAACTCATAGCCTAAAGACACCTGCTCACGCTCAAACGTCTCCCAGTTAGGATTGCCTATCGCTAAACTATCACTGATCTTTCCATTTTTGTTTGGCGTTAACGTTCCTTCAACTGGCAAAAATTGCAGATAAGGATCTGAGTCGTCTTTTTGATAGCTCGTTAGAAAGGTAATTTCAGACGTCTCATTAAATTTGTACGTCATCGATGGAGAGAGAAGAATGCGCTCTGCTTCTACCCCACTAATTCTCGTCCCATTTTTTCTCGCTAACCCTTGAAAGCGGAAAGCTAGCTGCTCACTCACCTCAGAGTTTACGTCAAGAGAAAGTTGTTTACGGTCTTCAGAACCGTACTCCAAAGATACAAGTCCTGATCCCCCATCAAATTGAGATCGCTTACTGACAACATTGATAACCCCACCTGGAGGGTTTTGCCCATAAAGAACAGACGCTGCACCACGTAAAACTTCAACCCTCTCTAACGCAAACGGATCTATTTGCCAACTATAGAAGCCAGAAGAATATAAACGGGTACCATCTTGATACAACCCGCTGTTCGCTTGTTTAAAACCACGAATAATAAACCAATCTTGCTTGTTATCTTCGCCGAAATAATTAGTTTGAATGCTTGGTGTGTACTGTAGTGCGTCAGAAATGCTAATAGAGGCACGATCATCCATTTGCTCTCGCGTAACAACAGACACCGCTCTTGGAGTCTCATTGATAGCAATATCAGTTTTCGTCGCTGCCCGACTCTTCGCTCCGAGATAACTAAAATCTGGACCAACTGCACTGTCTTGCTGCTGTCCAATCACAACTATATTTTCATCTTCCTGAGCCAAGACATTTGGCGTTGATAAAGCTAATACAACCGCCATCGACGTTGGTGTCAGCATAAACTGCCGAGTCATATTCTTCTCCTTTTTGTCGGCAGCCAAACCAACCCTTCATGACTTCAGCGACCGCTGAAAGAAAAGCGAGTTACGGCATCGCCAGTTGTTTCCGTAAAAGACAAACCAGAGGTTTTGCATAAAGCACTCGCATAGGTTACGAATGCCACTACGAGTGCTTATTTGTATAAGTACTTTCTTGGTTGAGGCTTAACTCATCTCTATAAACGGCGTAAACCCCACATTAAATACAAACCGCCAATGAGAGACGCCATAAGCCCTGTTGGTATTTCTTGCGGGTAAAGGACCTGTCGTCCCAACCAATCAGCCAACAACATCACCCCTGCCCCCAGTATCGCGGCGCATAACATGTGTTGTGACGCTTTGTTAAAACCAAATAAGCGAGCTAAATGCGGAGCCAACAACCCAACAAAGCTAATCGGGCCAACAACCAATGTCGCACTGACCGTGAGACAAGCAACTAAAAGAAGCAGTATTGCGCGTGAACGATCAACTCGAATTCCAAGTGCTTTAGAGGAAGCGGCACCGACAGGAAGAATATCTAGCCATCTTACGCAGAGAAAACTCAACCCTATAAAGACAAGCGCAGATAAAGACAATGGGAGTAACGTTTCAACCGAGACATAGTAGGTAGACCCAGACAACCAAGCCAATGCTTGATAACTTCTTGGGTCACCAGTGGCTAGAATAAAGCTCTGTATTGCATTCATCAGTGCGGTTATCGCAATACCAGTCAACAAAATACGCTCCGGCTGAAAGCCTGACTTACGGTTTAGCAGCACAATGACTAATACCGTCGCTAATGCGCCTACGAGCCCGCCTAGAGAAAGAGTGAAAATTGACGAACCAAACCCAGTAAACATCGCGATGATCAATCCCATCGCTGTCCCTGAACTGATACCGATCACTTCAGGACTTGCCATTGGGTTTCCACTTAGGCGTTGAATCATGGTTCCAGCAATCGCTAACATTGCCCCCGCAATTGCTGCTGCAAATAATCTAGGTGCGCGCCACTCCAAAAAAATCCAATTTTGGCTAGCAAATAAGTTTGCCCACCCTTCATTTTGCACAGCAACCGTGGCAAAAAGAACAACAGAAATTAACGTGCCGATCAACGCCAATGAGATCGCTTTAGGGTTTAGCTTGTAAACATGTTCACGATGTCGAGTTAACACTGTTTGAGTATGGCCCTGCGTCTTTTGTGATAAGCGAGGTAACAGCCATAACAGTAGCGGAGCGCCCAGTGCAGCGGTTGCTGCTCCCGTTGGTATAAAACTCGCCATTAGCCCCGGCAGTTGCTGAATAACCAAATCGGTTAAAGTCAATAACATGGCACCAATCAGCATTGATACCCAAAGCTTATGCTGGATTTTATTGATACCTATCAATCGAGTAATCGCTGGCGCCGCTAACCCGATGAAACCGATGATTCCTACGGCAGAAACCACCCAAGAAGTGATTAACACCGCAAGCCCAAGACAGACAAAACGCAACTTAGCTAGCGAGACACCTAAACTCTTGGCACCTTGCTCGGAGAGTTCCAACAGACTTAACGGCTTTGCAATCACAAATGCAACGACCGTAGCAAGTGCGATTCGAGGGGCAAGATACGAGAAATCTCCCCATCCACTCTGAACAAGCGAACCGGCTCCCCATATCATTAACCCATTCAGCTTTTCGGTATTCATCATCAGAATAACCGTACTTAATGATGCAAAGTACAGGTTTATCACTAACCCAGAAACGACGACAACCGTTGGAGATAACGCTCGTCGCCATGACAACAGCATCACCAACCCCATCGATATCACACCGCCGATGAGAGCAACCAAATTAGGCGCGATATCCAACATCCAAGGTGCGAATAGCGTAGCTAACATCAAAGCAAAACTTGAACCGCTCGCCACACCAAGTGTCGTGGGTGAAGCGAGAGGGTTACGCAGCACTTGCTGCATCAATACCCCAGCAACCGCTAATCCAGCACCAGATATAATCGTGGTGAAGACTCGAGGCCACCAGCTAAAGTGAAGTAAAACAGAATCGATAGATTGAAAGTTAGGCTCCCATAAACTGCTTAGAGCCAACGAAAATGAGCTTACTTGGTACAATTGGAAAGCACCAATAGAAAAGGTAAATGCCGAAAGTAACACCACAAAGCTTAAAGGCATCGTTTTCATTGTGTTAACTCCTCGACCTTACTCGCCGTAACTAACTCTGCGAAACGGAGGGCTGAAGGCATAGAACCAAAACTCCAAACGGGCGCGACTTGCATGACCTTTTCACCAGATTGTTGAACAACATATTGCCAAAATGGGTCTTGAGAGAGCTGCTCCGCTCCACCATAAGGTAATGGCTCTACGATAACGATTTGAGCTTTTATGCCAGCTAACTTGTCGATGCCAACTAGGCTGAAGCCCCAGCTATTCGTCTTTTCATTCCATGCATTACTCAGCCCAATCTTTTCGATAGCCTGGGAGTAAAGACTATTTTGACCAAAAACACGTACGTGCTTTGTATCCATAAACTGAATCATTAGAAGTGGCGGCTGGCCTTTATTTATACGCTGTTTTAATAAAGACAAACGTTTTTCATATTGTTGGATAAGCGCCTCTGCTTCCGCCTCTCTTCCCAGCTCTTCACCAAACCTCCGAGTGAAACTGGTAAGTACCGACCAATCCGTAATCCCGCTTTCATATAAGTCAATCGTGGTAACGGGGGCAATATCGACTAAGCGATGCTTCATTGAGGAGAAGTACGGGGCAATAAAAATACGGTCAGGTCTGAGCTCGTAAATACGCTCTATATTGGGTTGAGTTCTTAACCCTACATCCTTAGTTTGAGGTGGTAACGGTGGCGATTTTACCCAAGCATCGTAATCTTGCCCTTGAGCAACGCCTACAGGTACGACCCCTAAAGCCAACATCGTTTCAGTTTGTGTCCAATCAACCGACATCACCCGAGGTGATGCGTCAGCTAGTGCTTGAAAAGAACTGACCAAAAGCGCACTAAGTGAGAGAGCGAAAGAGAAATGTTTAAGTCGAGTGTTTGTACTGCTCATTATTCCAACCTTTAGCTTGGCATCGCCACCGGATAACCCGCGGGGTGGTCAGAGATCATCATCTCTATCCCATATATGTCCCTCAACTTAGGTTCAGTAAACACCTGTTCAACATTGCCTTGTGCAATCAAATCACCTTGATGTAATGCAACGATGTAGTCGCAAAATCGTGCAGCCAAGTTGATGTCGTGTAATACGATAATAACGCCCAAACCCAGTTCTTGACTGAGTTTAGAGATAAGCTTCAACATATCGACTTGATGGCTGATATCTAGCGCAGACAAAGGCTCATCAAGAAGCAAATACTCGGTTTTTTGGGCTAACAGCATAGCTAGCCACACACGTTGACGCTCTCCTCCAGATAACGTGTCCACTAAGCGATCTGCGTATTTTAGTGTGCCTGTCATCGCCATTGCTTCTTCAACAATGTCGTGATCTTTCTTACTCAAACGTCCAAGTAAACCATGCCATGGATAACGACCAAAACCGACTAAATCTCGACCTAAAATACTGTCGGTCACTGGAAGATGCTGAGGCAAGTAGGCAATGTGTTGGGCAAACTTTTTCGCTGAGAGATCGTTAATGCTCGTTCCATGCAGAACCACGTCACCAGCGGTGTATGGCTGTTGCTGTGCCAGCAACTTTAACAATGTGGATTTTCCTGAACCATTGTGTCCAACAAGAGCGTATGTTTTTCCGGGTTCAAATGTCACATCAAACGCTTTTAGCAATGACTTGCCTTCAATCTCAAACTGGAGTGCTTTAGCTTCCAACATCCCTACTTCACCTAATAGCCATTTACGAATAACAGTTATTCAGAGCTCTCATTCGTTGATCACGTTTGCCGTTCTTATTCAACAGAACGATTAATAAGGGAGGTTTTATATAACAACAAAGATACAAATGCAAACCGTTGTCATTATCATTACATCAACAAGATCATTGAGAGAATTGCTAAGTGTTAGTGATAATTTGCTCTGCTGAACTTCATTAGTAAATTATAGGCAGGTCAACGAGAGCAGCGGTCTCCCACTGCTCTCGCATAAATTTGAACGAATACTGCAGCGTATGAAGAAATGAAAAATGCCGCAGTGAATACATTAATGACGAGCGTCAGCGCCAAACTCTACTTCTTTATAGATATCGGCCAGCGACTTTTTACCTTGTTTGTCTTTGGCTGAACGCTTTTTCTTAGTTTGATAATGGTATTCTTGCTCCTGAAGTGCTTGTTCGTGCTCTTTTGCTGACTCAACAAACTCAGGATTTGCAAGTGCTTGTTGGCGTAAGCGGTTTACTCTTTCAAGGGTTTCCCACAACATACTTCACCTCCAAACTTATTACTGTATATAAAAACAGTATTGTTTAAATATTCCTCCTCGTCAACATTTCAACTTTGTTACTGCTCTTCACATTAACCCCAAGCCTGTATAGTGCTCGGGATATTTGTGGATGATTTGCTTTATATAACCTTGATGCTCTCGCAGAGCATCAACACATTCTCGAGATAACCATCCCTGATATACCCATTTTTCAAGTTCTAACAATGCGTATGGGATGGACCACGCTTGTCTGTACGGATGGTGCGTCGTCATAAAATCAAAGGCATTCGCGACAGCCGTAATTTGCGCGGCGATTGGTATATCATCATTGGTTAAACCATAAGGATAACCAGTGCCATTTAAGTTTTCGTACTGATAAGTAACCATCTGCAAAAACAAAGTCACACTCGGGTGAACCGGATTTCCGATACGGGCAACCATGCCATCCGCTGAATCGATACAACGCTCAATATGTTGAATCAATATCGCCTCTTGTTCTTGAGAGTAATTTGTTCGGCGGCTAGCAATTTCAACTGGCAGCTGACTATCACCGAGCGCATGGAACTGAGCAAAAATACCAATATCTTCGACCATTTCGTCATTCAGGTGATAACGATCCGCTAACTGCGTTGCGATAATTTGACTGTAGTACTTCATGCGTTTGGTATGCGCGTAATACTCAGGTGAATAGCCTGGCATCATACATTGCATTCGGTTCGCTAGCGTTTCTATCGCATTGACTACTTGAGTTTCTGATTCAACCGCAAATCGAATCATTTCGAAATAAGGTTTAAGACCATTCAGCGCTTCTAAACTAAACGCATCACGTTGAGTGGAGTTCAAAAATACAAAACCAGTAAAAGCTTTATTGTCATAACAAGGAATAGCAGCCGACGACTGATATCCGTGTTTGAGTAAAATTTGAACCCGAGGACAGTGATTAATATCATGAAGGTCTTCGACGATACGAGGAACCGCGTTTTTAGAGGCAATATTGAGGTGGTGGAGTTTACGGAATGCTGATTCGTGATGGGCTAAACACCAAGTGTCGAACTCACTTTCTGCAAATGATTTGAGCACATCTTGGTCTGGGTGATATTTTGCAAATGACACCCTATCAATACATGGCAAGTGCGCCTGCATCCTGCCTTTTAGCGTTTGCAGTTGCTCGTTAAGCGGTTTTGCAAACGGGTAAAAACTCCGGTGCGCCATGCTTTACCTCCACACCAAAGCAGAGAAACAAGAAAAGCTCATTGTGTTGCAAATTCAATGGTATTTTGAGCGGTTTTCTCCACTTAAATTATCGATATACCACAACTTAAGTGTACGAAATAAAAGCACATTTCTACCAATTTTTTCACCGGATATCTTACGGTAATTTGATCCAGATTAAAAAAGCCAACGAGCGAAACTCGTTGGCCTAACAATACTGATTGATTACGATGGATTCAGTAACTAGAAGTTATTCAAAGAACGTTCTAAACAACTAGCCTAGAGCAGGAAGCACACCCAGCGTAATTAACACCTGAGCGAATACGATGCCAGTGCCAGCGATGCCCGTTATCACTAACGCACCTTGACCACCTGCGACGCGGTACTCCCCAGTAAAATCATCCGATTTACGAACCTTGATCACCATAACCAAAGGCAAAAAGATGGCTAAAATCGCTAAGGCAATCGCTGCATAGCCCAAAGCCATAATAAAGCCTTGAGGATAGAAAAGTGCGAAGCCTAGCGGTGGGGTAAACGTCACTAGTGCCGCAATCAAACGATTAGGCTTATCGTTAGTTCCTTTGATGGTATCACCCAAAAACTCGAATAGACCTAAACTCACACCAAGAAATGACGTTAACAGTGCCAAATCAGCAAATACACCGACAATGTTGCCTAAGTTTGATTGGTGCACCGTCTGCGATAGTTGACCAATAAGCGCGCTCAACCCACCGTTTTCAATAAGAGTACTTTGGCTAACCACACCCAACGTCACGATTTGCCAAAAGATATAAATAACGAGTGGAATCGTCGAACCAATAATAACGGCTTTGCGTAAAGAAGAGGTGTCACCGTCTAAGTAATTCACAATTGCAGGAATACTTCCGTGGAAACCAAACGAAGTAAAGATAACCGGAATCGCCGCTACAACAAGGCCTTGTTCGATTGGCATACTTAACAAGTAAGATTCCGTAACGTTTGGAGCAAGAAAAGAAAGCACCGCAACCATCGCAATGAGCTTCATCGCGAACAGAACTCGGTTTACTTTATCGACCGTACCGGTACCCACTGTCACAACTAAAGTCACAATCAAGGTAAAGATTATCGTTGATGTAGGCCCTGAAATATCGAGGTCAAACCATTGTGCAAGGCGGTCTCCGAACTGAGCACCACCGCCAGCGATATACGCTGCACATAATGAGTAGAAAAGAAACAACATCGCAAAACTTGCCACCCACTTGCCTTTTTGACCTAGGATCTGTTTCGCCAAAGTATGAAGTGTAGCACTACTCTCCGCATGTTGATGAAGCTCAAGCATAAGCAAGGCAGTGAAAGCCATCAGAGCCCATAAGCCTAGCATGATGATAATAGAAGTTGAAAAACCAATGCCGGCAGAGGCAAGTGGAAGCGCTAGCATACCAGCGCCTATTGTAGTGCCCGCAATAATTAGCGTACTACCGAATACTTTAGAACGACTCATTGTATATTAATCTTTACACTTTATTATAAATTATCAGTATTAGATCGGGCAACGGCGGACCGAAACCAACACCATATTTGTATTGCCGTCGATATTGTAGGATCTTTAGCAGAAGATCAAGCAAAGTGTAAGGATAAAAAACCACACATGTAAACTATAATTTACGCCTTGCTGATATTTAACAATAACTGTGTGCATTCTTCCCTGTTCATGAACTTGGGAACAGGGTAATTCCAGTGCGCCTCTTTCAGAATTAAATCAACAAGCGCATCAGCATCTTCACGTTGAATGAGCGCACTGGTTTGCTCAATATCAATAGTTGAAAACAAGGACTCCAGATTCGCCAAAAAATGCTGAGCACTTGCGTTACCTAACTGCCCCTCGGCCGTCAACTCATCGAGCTTTCTTAGTTGAGGCTCAATCTCTGATAATGAAAAGCGCAGCACAGGCAACAAGGCTAATCCGTTTGCCATACCATGAGGTATTCCATATCTCGCACCGAATGTGTGAGCAAAGGCATGAACATAACCCAAACTCGCTTTGGTAAATGCTAAACCCGCGTAATAGGATGCCATAGCCATTTTATGACGAGCTTCGACATCATCCCCTTGCATCACAGCCCTAGGAAGATATTTAAAAATGAGTTTAATAGCGGCAACCGAATAAGCCATCGTTTCTTGAGTAGCGTTTTTCGATACATAGGCCTCAATAGCGTGGGTTAATGCATCAACGCCAGTATCAGCCGTGATCTTAGGAGGTAAACCAATCATTAAATTCGCATCTAAAGCTGCCATTAGTGGCACCAACTTTGGATCCATTAAAGGGGTTTTAATGTGTGAGGAGGGATCTGACACGACCGCAGCGATAGTAACTTCACTTCCGGTTCCAGCCGTTGTTGGAATAGCAAAAAGCGGCGCTGGCATTCGCCATACCTTCAATAGTCCAGCTAATTTTTTTATTGGCCGTTTATTGGTAACTTTCGCAGCGATGACTTTTGCACAATCCATTGCAGAGCCGCCACCCAAAGCTAATATGCCCTCACAATGAAAACGATGATAAGCCTCTAGACCGCTCTCTACCTGATCATAGGTAGGATCGGGCTTAACTTGCGAGAAAACATCTAACTGTAAATCGAGTTGTGCTGCTGCCTCAAGCACCTTATCAACAATACCGACTTGGACTAACCCTTCGTCGGTAACTAACAAAACGCGTTTAAATCCCAGCTCGGTCATCGATTCTAATAGCTCATTCATCGAACCAGGGCCGGAAAACAAGGTTGGTCTCGGCATAGGAAGGATATGGGCTGCTATTTTTAACCCTGCGGTGTAAGTCCGATATAAACGATGCTTCAACATACGAAATCCTTTTCATTTAGAGCTATCATTCTAGCTACTTTTACTACCTATGCTTACTTTGCAATCACACATTTTCAATAAACTTATCTCACTAAAAGGGCTAGCATCGCTGGGAAACCGTACCATTTTATTACCTTTCCTCAACGACATGAGCTACAGAGTAAATGTTTTCAACGACGCTCTATTGTCATGTAGTTAGCAAGCTGCTTTCCCTATTACTCTGTTAGTTACAGAGCAAGCCTCGAAGAAGTCTTCTTATTTTTTGCCTTCAAAAGCAACAATATGAATTCTCTTAATCAGACATCAATACCGTGTGTCTCTGGTTGAGCCCGAACACGATCTACAAAAATAAAAATAAGAATGCGTTACATCATGATTTATTGTCGTTTTCAAATAAGTCAACAAGAGCAACAATAATCTTTCAAAACTTATACTTAGTTCAAATATCTGACTCTTAACCATGAGCTTCAGGTGATATTATTATGCAACTAGGATTATTATCCCGCCCATAATCAAAACTATGTCTAAACGCCCACCTTTTTGGGGTCTATTCGCTGTCGTACCCAATTTTTCCTATCACCTTCTGATTTGGGTTTAGCGTGGGCTAATTAGCAATGTCGGTATAAACCATGAATCATTCTTGCCATTCCCATACGGACATGGGCTTTGAAGTAGATCTGAAACAAGCACTTATCTGGGTTGCTCGAGCACTCGACTATGTCGGTGTTGATGATACGCACCATAGCCATCGTGTCGCTTACATCGCTTACCAATGTGCTCGGGTCATGAACTGGGAACCAGAAAAAGCGGAGTTTTGCTACTTCGCAGGGATGATCCACGATTGTGGGGTCTCCGAAACACAAGAACATAAAATGTTACTTGAGGAGTTGGTGCCACAAGATGTAAAAACACATTGCTTAAGAGGATACCGAAGCCTCAAGCAGTGTCGTTTGTTACGTCAGTTTGCTACACCTGTTCTTTACCACCATACACATTGGAGTGAACTAAAATATCTTGATTTACCGCCTTTTGAAAAAGAGGTCGCTGCCCTACTCTATTTAGCCGATCGTCTCGATTTTATGCGTTCCAAATACGTCATGAACTGCCACTGTGACATTGTCACTCTTCATGAAGAACTAATTGCAGAATGCATCATGGCAAACGCTGGAACTTTGTTTAATCCAGACATGGCTAAGGCAATGGTTAGGCTCGTTATGACCGACGCATTTTGGTTCGCGATGGAGTCTGAAAATATAGAAACCATCGGATTAAACTTTAAAAGCATTGATTGGCTTCAAAAACAGCTCACCATCCAAGATATGAATAGTTTGGGCATGTTTATCGCTCGAATTGTTGACGCAAAAAGCCCATTTACTTATCAACATTCGCAAAAAGTGGCGGAGTTATCTCGGTATCTAGCCATCAAGCTTGGGTTCTGTGAGCACGACCAAGAGATGTTATTTATTGCTGGGTTGGTGCATGATATCGGAAAGTTAAAAACACCAGATGAGATTCTTCATAAAGAAGGCTCTCTTAATAAACAAGAGTATACGCGTATTAAACGCCATACAATTGATACTCAGCTCGCATTACACAAAGTGTTTCCCAACGCTAAAATAGCGGAGTGGGCCTCTAATCATCACGAGCGTTTGGACGGTTCTGGCTATCCTTATCATAAAACAGGAGACGAACTCGATGTACCATCGCGTATTGTCGCGGTTGCCGATGTTTTTCAAGCTCTGTCTCAGGACCGTCCCTACCGCGGACGAATGGCGCAAGCACAAATCGCCGCGATTATGGGTGAGCAAGTCGCTAAACAAGAACTTTGTCCTAACGTCTATGAAGTACTAGAGCGAAACATGACCGAGTGTTACGAGCTATCAACTAATGTTTAATCGATAAAGGGCGTATCTACGCCCTTTGCTGATTTTGTGCAGGTTGCAAACCAATCATTTTGCAATATCAAGTACATTGTCTCGCACACCATTGATTCTGAACCAACCTGCAATGCTGAACCGCTCTGCGTTGGTCGGTAAAACCTCATGCGGGAATTGCTCAGATAAGAATAAAAGTAAGCGTCCTGATTGAGGAGGGATGGTTGCTATCTTATTATCATTTAGATCGTAAACCACCAATTCACCTGCATCCTTTTCCGTCCAAGATTCGTTCATGTAAAAAACGGTTGTCAATCGACGGTTTTCATTGCCCTTAAAACAATCTAGATGCTTTTGGTAGAAATCCCCTTCCTCGTACTTGGCAAAGTGAGCTTCATACTCAAAAAGTCCCAGAAACAAGTGACGGTTCACTTCTTGGCGTATTTCTTCCATCTTATCTAAGTAAGAAGTAACCGCGTGCCCCATATTGGGCGATAACCATTGAATTTTGTCACTTCGAATTGACTCAATACGAGTCACATCGTCATTACGACCAATACGCGCTTTTTTCCAGTTACTTGGAATGCAGTCTCGCAATTGATCCACTTCTTGTTCTGAAAGAAAATCATCCCAGATGTAGTAACCATGGGTTGCTAACGCATCGATCATTTTATTCATTATTGTCGTTCACTCATATTAGTTGGGCGGTCTATATAAAAAATCTTCAACCCCACAACAAATGCGATTTTTTGTCGAAACGACAACAAAATAAAAAGAGAGTAAAAATAGGTGATGACGAATATAAAAATGCCGCTCATATGAGCGGCAATATCTTTTATTATTGACGAGCTTCTAATCTGGTTGGATGAACTCGCAACGGACTAAGACGTTTAATAGTCGGGCGTTGTTTGTTTTTTAACTGGATATGACAAAGTTCCAGAATTAAGCCGAATGCCATCGCAAAGTACACATAACCTTTGTTGATATGAATTTCGAAGCCTTCTGCCATCAATAAACCACCTAACAAAACGAGGAATAACAAAGCAAGTGTCTTAAAACCAGGGTAACACGACACCAGGTTATTGATTTTTTCGGCTGTCATGACCATCACGATAGCAGACGAAACAATCGCTGCGACCATAAGTGGGACATCACTTGTCAAACCAACGGCGGTTATCACCGAGTCCATCGAGAATACAGCATCCACGGCAACAATCTGCAACAGAACTACCGCTAAACCAGTACGGGCGTGAGTTGAGTGAGCCGACTCGTTGTGATTTAACCAACTCCACAACTCTTTCAGGCTTTTAGCCAAGAGGAATGCACCACCCGCAATCATGATAACGTCTCTTCCGGTAAACGCATGGTTCGCCAAAGAAAATAGCGGTTGAGTCAGTTGCATGATCCAAGAGATTGAAAACACTAAACCAATACGAGCAATAACAGCAAGACCAATACCAAGGTTTCTTGCCAGCTTACGTTGGTGCAGCGGCAGTCTTTCACATAAGACAGAGATAAAAACGACGTTATCAACGCCTAAGACAACTTCAAGCGCAAACAAAGTGGCGAAAATAGCCCAAGCTTCTGGTTGCATAAAAAGTTCTAGCATGAGCATGTCTCCAATAATAAGAAGACATATGGTGAAGGGTTTTGTCGACTAAAGGGGTCGTCCATTAATTATTTATACCTTTGTTACTGAGGGATCATGAGTAAATCACCAAACAATCAACAAAACAATATCTATTTTAATTAACAAGGAACAAGTTTAATTCGTGTACAAATCAATCAACTCCTCCAAATTGATTAAAATTACATAGAAGCTTTAGAATTGAATAAATGAAAGCATTAAAGTCCAACAAAACTAAGATAAATTTCTAGACTTATAAGCACCATCAACCCTTATGCAACCCATTAAATGCATTGAGCTCAAAGAGAAACAGGCGTGTTTCCGAGATAAACAATAGTAAAAATTTGTTTCATGCTGATATACTGCCAAAAATCATAAGAAACCATGCTATTTATGGACTACATTGCTCTTTCGCGTATAAGCCTTAAACATCTAACTGTTTTACATATGTTGTTAACCACTCACAGCGTCACACTTGCGGCAGAACGCTTGTGTGTAACACCATCGAGCGTCAGTAAAACGCTCGGACAGTTGCGCGAAACGCTAAAGGATGACCTTTTTTATCGTGATGGCACTCGCTTAGTGCCGACAGCATTTGCGCTGCATATAGGCCCATCAATCCATGGCATACTCTCCAGTATGAATGGGTTATTACATCAAGGCTCTTTTAATCCGGCTTACTATCAAGGTAGTTTTTCATTAGCAATGCGTGAAAGTTCGTTTGAGCTCTTTGCGCCAGTTCTACAGCATCTGTCCCAACAACTGAGCAATCACGCGCACTTGAATGTCCATGCGAAAGAGGAAATGAGCTTCGATGCATTAGCAAGAGGTCAAGTGGATTTTTTGTTGCTTCCTCACGATCTCAGCCAACCACCCACACAAAATAAAGACTTGGTCTGGAAAACCATTTTGAAAGACGAAATGGTTTGCTTAATGAGAGCATCGAACCCACTCGCTGAGCAACCCCTATCTGTTGAAAGTTACCTTTGTGCAAGACACATCGGTATTCATGATAAAGATCTGTCACAACCTTATTTTGAGCAAAATCTCACCCAAAGGCATTCAAAGCGAAACTTGGCCATGCGTGTAGCCGACTTTGGTTCAGCTGCGGTGATGTGTCAGCACTCGGATTACTTGTTCACATGCTCCAAGCTTTGGGCAAGAGCGGCAATGCAAGCAAAAGGTTTGGTTGAACAAGCTCTTCCATTCGATTACGGACAGGTAGCCTACAGCCTCGTTTGGAACAAAGCGAGCTTAAACGATCCCGCTTTAAAATGGTTACAGCAACAATTACTCGACGCCTGCGCCATGTTAGATGCCTGTGATGCGTAAGTATAGATAAACAACGGTACTACGTGAGTACTGTCGGCACTGTGATAGGGTTACTCACGTAGCATCGAAGCTCTGATTTTAAGCGTTCGATATCATGATGAGAGCACATATCCCAAGTTAACGCCTCCCCCACTACTCCGTGATGCTGAAAGGCATTTAAACGGATAAGCACCGATTCAGGAAGAGTACTCAAGTAACGTCCAATTGCTACGATTTCTATATCTAAATCACTTTTTTGGGGAATATGCAGTAAGCGGACCTCGTACAATTTTTCGTGCTCAACAAGGTACTGAAGGGTTTTAAATACACGATGATTATCACGCCCAGTTAGCCACTGATGCGTCTCCGTCTGCCACGCTTTCAAATCGATCATTGCGCCATCCAGAAAAGGTAGAATACGCTGCCAACCAGCAACCGCTAAAGAACCGTTACTGTCGATGAAACAAGAGAGGTGCCGTAATTCAGGATCTTGTTTTATCCCTTTAAACAGCTCAATAATGAAAGGAAGTTGTAAGGTAGATTCCCCACCGGATACAGTAACACCACTGATGAAAAAGCGATGTTTGCGTATCAAATCGAGCATTGTTACTACAGAGTAATCAGTAATTTTTGGATTAGATTGGTTCTGACATATCTCTATACAATGATCGCAGTGGGTGCACTCCTCTTTAAGCCAAACAACGTTGTTGTTTTCGTCGAACTTCAATGCGCCTGCTGAACATTCACTCACACACTCACCACAATGATTACAATGGTTTATCGTGTGAGGATTGTGGCAGTTCAAACACTGATAGTTACAACCCTGTAGAAAGATGACTAGACGATTTCCTGGCCCATCAACACAAGAGAAAGGAAGGATACGAGTGACTTTTGCCAAAAGGCTTCCACTTCGTCTAGACATCTTGTTCTTTCCTAAACCGAACTTATGCCTGCGTGTAAGTCGGTGTTACTTCATGACTCACCACACGTGGCGAGCGTTCTAAAATTTTGGTATTTTTTGCTGCTTCTGCACCTAGAAACGTCGTGTTGGTTCTCGAACCTTCTTTATCATATTTCGCGACGTCTGAAAGTTTGATCATGTAGCCTGTCACGCGAATTAAGTCATTTGAAGTGACATTCGCGGTAAACTCACGATAACCAACATTTAGTGCCCCTTTACATAAATTGAACATCGCTTCTGGGTTAGATTTCACCGTTTCATCAATCGTCAAAACATCGCTGATACCCGCACGATAATACTGATGATGCTTCGCCGTTGCTTGTACATAAGTGACAGGGTCTGGCTCTGCACCATAAGGCAGACGTACACCTGGCGTAACATCATGATCTAAGCTAATGCCGCCTTGTGCATGTAAGAGCGCTTTGCCATCTAAACCATATTTCACCGGGGTTGAGTCCACCAGTTTAGCCAGTGTTGCTGAAACATCATGAGCAAAAGTATTTGCTCGATCATTTTTTCCGTATCGCCCTATTTGCCCTTCTTTTTCAAATAGAAGGTTTACCGCTTCGGCCATGCCGTAAACGCCATACATTGGCGCGAAATAGGACTCTTTTATCAACCCTTCTTGCGTCAAAAAGCCTTGAAAGAAGTTCGATTTTTCATGCAAGTGCGTGCTTCTTGCGTTTATGAGCTCGACCATTAATCGATGGTAAGAAGGCAACGCACTGTTTAAGAAGTCGTTACAGTCTGATGCTCGTTTTGCAACTTCTTTTAAATTCATTCGCACCAATGTGTTCGAGCCACCTGCTAATGGAAGCGAGTTGTAGCAACTTACAATACCAAAGCGTGAGCCGTTGTAGGCTTTCGCGTGCATTGGGTAATTGGCGATATGCGGTTTACTGCATTCACAAATGTTCTGTGTCGCTTGACGAAGTAAGTCATCAGGTGTAACTGTCTCGTCGTACATAAAGGTGAGATTCGGTGCGATCTGCTTGAGCTCCGCATCTACTTTTAAAACAGTGCGACAAATAATGTTGTCTGTCGGTCCGACATTCACATGCATAAACGCATCTGGCAATGTGCGATCCAGCATGATCCAAAAATGTTTTAACTTTTTGTAAATCTGGCTCTCTGTTAGGTCGCCTATGTAAGGCAACAAGACATCATCTAACTGGCCTAAGTAAACCGGAATGTTCGTTACCGAAGGAACATGATGGTAAATGATGGTCAGCATGTTCAACGCATCATCGAAATCATCAGCCGGAGACAACTCTAAATAGTCTGAGCCTTGCGATAGAAATTTAGCGTAATCAGGCAACACATAGCGAGGTTTAAACGGTGCATGACCTTCAAACATATCGCAGATGATGCCTTCATCCATTGCTTGTCTCAGTGATGGAGATACGGTCATGTAAGGAATGCACGCTTCCGCCTCTAAAGCTAAAAAACTCGACTTCTGTTTTGGAGAAAGACGGACGTCGGTCGCGATATCTAGAAAACGTTGTTGTAGTTTAGAAAGGCTTGTCATCTAAGATATTCCTACAAAGTAACCACAAGCCCACAAGACAAAATACGAGCTCTACCCCTAAAGAGTAACGTGATTTTACTCCTGCTTGGCTGTTGCCACTAATGAAAATAAACAAAACGTCTATTTCCATTCTGGAAATAAGATAAAGCTAAATTAGCGCATCCCAACTTACTATATGGGAAAAACCTAGCTGCGTACCGAAGTCTGTCTTATTTATCGGTTTGCCGTCGACAACATCACGCCAGCACCAATAAATACTCCACCAGTCAAACGATTGAACAACTTCGCTCTTCCAGCGACAAACAACCAATCGGAGGCTTTTACCCCTAACAAGGCATAAAATGTTAGCCAGCTCAGCTCAAAAACCACAAATGTAGACGTGAAAATCGCGTATTGAGACAGTAGCGGTGCGGAAGGTTCTATGAATTGAGGAAACAAAGCGGTGAAAAAGACTATCGCTTTGGGATTACTAGCGCCAACAATGAAACCACTAGTGAACGCGCTGAACGCTGTCGCGGAACTTTGAGTCGTTGCCGTTTTATTAAAATCTGTCTGAGATGAGCGCAACGCTTGAATACCTAACCAGATTAAATAAGCGGCACCACACCATTTGATAATATTAAAAACCAACTCAGATGAAGCAATGACAACTCCCAGCCCGGTAAATGAGAGCGTAAGGATGATCGTAATAGCAGACAAACTGCCAAGCGCAGTCATGAAAGCAATACGAAACCCACTACTCACTCCTTTACTCAAACACAACAGTGAGCTTGGTCCTGGTGAAGCAGTGAGCACGAGAATGGCAAGAGTGTAAAAAATCCATGTATCTATTTGCATTGGCATCCCTTCCAGCAAAATGAGGTTTATAGCCCATTGTGTATGGAACTATTTTATCGCCCGGTTTCTATCCATGAAGCCGAGGTCTTAATAACCATCTTGCATCTAAATAACTTAGAAAAAATTAATAGATAGTTATGCAAATAAAATACGATCTACATGCAAGGATGTAAAGCCTATTGTATAAGCTTATCTATTTCTCTTAATCATAAAAAGGCTTAGGATCGATCTCTAACGATGAAGGCGCGATCGCTCTTTCAATTTTGTACGCACTCGTTTTTAAATCCACCATCGTGACATCAATGTATCGTTTATACTTGCGGGAGTAGAAACATTTCACTTCTGGCTTTAATGCTTGAGATTCATTTGAAGACCAAACAATACCAACACGCCCATCGTTCAACTCGACAATGGAGCCTACGGGATACATCCCAATGCAATTAATGAATTTGTAAACTAAGTCGGCGTCTAAATGAAATGGTGTTAGACTCAACAAGATTTTAAACGCTTCGGCAGAACTCATGCCTTTTTTGTAACAGCGATCAGCCGTTAGCGCATCGTAGATATCTACAATACAGCTCATACGGCCGTGAATTGGAATCTCCTCCCCCTTCAAGCCTCTAGGATAACCATTGCCATCTAACTTCTCGTGGTGCATCAAACAAACATCACGGCTTACGTCACTAAGTCCTTTTACGTGAAGGATAATCTCACCTGCGAACACTTGATGTAGCTTCATATGTTCAAATTCTTCAGGCGTTAGCTTCGCTGGCTTGTGCAAGATCTTATCATCGACTTTAATTTTACCTACATCATGAATAATGCCACCTACAGCAAGCTGTTTTAGCGTTGGTTTATCTAAGCCCAAGTACTTACCGAATGACACTAAAAGACAAGCGACATTGACGGAGTGTTCCAATAAGTAAGAGTCTTTTTTTCGGAGCGCAGAGACACACTGCAACGCATCTGAGTCAATCAAAACACTTTCAATGACATCGTCAGCCCAAGCTTCTACTTCATCAACTTCAATGATTTTTCCTTCAAAAGTTTGATTCAATAGTTTCTGCGCCAAATCTTTTGCTTCGGCGATCAGCTTTTTGGCTCGCTTGTGTTGGATGTCTCTCGAACGATAAGTTCGTTGACCCCTCTTAAAATCTGAGTGTTTCTGCTCTCTCGTCTCTTTAGTGGCATCAGTTGATTCATCTACATGCTTGAAGACACACTGCTGCGAAGATAATGTTTGATCTACCCAAACATACTTTACGCCACTTGTAGCAAGCTTCTTAATGCCTTCAGGGCTAGATATCCGCCCTGCATTGGCTAAATTGACGCGCTTGTTGTGCTCTATCGCGGTAACAAACATACCAACGCCGATATCAGCGAGCGCAATTTTGATTGAATTTTTCGGATCGTACTGCATATAAAGAAGGCTTACTCGATATTAACGTCCGCATTATAAGAGATTTGATTACTTGGCGTGATAATAAATTTGAATTGATTACAATTAATGAGCATCCTGTCAATTAATAATCGGTCGCGCTCATTAAGTCCTTTTTGTTATTATGGTTTTATCCAAGATAACATATATACAAATGACGTTAGAAAACAGCACATTGATACCGACACAACTGAAAATAACTTTAGGATAATTATTCATAAATATTTATAGATTGCGGACGGCATCAATAACTGTATTTTATAAATGATTTTTACTGTTGACTATTTTTTATAAATGTCGATGATTAGCCGCCTAATCTTAGTATGTTATTAACCTAGTAGCGCATAAAATGATAGCCAAACAATTTGAACTGACACTTTTGTGATTGTAATGTACGCCAGCAGATCAACTCTATGTTATCAACCCCAACACTCATCTCTGATGCTAAAAGGCTCGAGGAGGAAATATCTTGACCACCATATTTGACCAACAAGTCTCAGATAGTGACCGAGAGTTCCTAAAAATCGTCGAAGAACGATTCATTCATATCTTCGATGTATTTAACGAAGGCCTCTTTTACATGGATGAGTTTGGCACCATGGTATTTTATAACAAGGGCTTTTATGAGCAGCTTGGTATCAACGCTGGTCGAATCAGCTTAGAGCAATGGTTAGACCTTGTTCACCCTCTCGATCGAGAAAGACTCTCCACTCGGGTCGATGCTCACATCATTACCAACAACACGAGGGTCACAACGACCTACCGCGTGCGTAAACCCAATGGACAGTACGTCTGGATTGAAGGCGTAGCCATGACCAAAGAAACAGAACATGGTCATTATATGGTTGGTAGCCACCGTGATATTTCTGAACGCAAGCTGATGGAAAGCTACATTCATCAAGTCGCATTTCATGACAATGCGTCAGGTATGGCTAATCGCGCCCATCTCTTGCTGGATATTGAAGATAGTGTGCGAGCCACCGATTCTTGTGCATCTATCTGTTACATTCAGATAGAAGAGATTAAATCTTACTTAAATCAATATGGCAGCGAGTTGGTCGATGGGTTAGTGGAAAAATTGCTACAAACTCTCAGTCACCTACCTTCTCCAAATAGTTCTGTATATCGCGTACATGATGATGACTTTGCGATTTTGATTCACGATGAATGCTCGGTAGAAACGCTGCAAAGTTATGCCGAAAGTTTAAAGGAAACCTACCACGAGGCAGTGATTGAAGAGGGCCAATACTTAGGAAGTAACATTAGTATTGGTTTGTATCCTTGCATAGATCCAAGTCACTCAGCAGAGGAAATATTACGTAAAGCAGCACGAACTTGTCAGTACGCAAGCGAGCAGAATAAAGACCGTGTTGCGGTTTACAGTGAGAAAACTCAGCATGCCGTAGACCGTTATTTCTTTATTGAACAAGGTCTAAAAAGTGCACTAGAAAAACAGACATTAAGCGTTAAGTTTCAGCCAATTATTGACGCCAAAAGCTCAAAAGTGGTGAGCTTCGAATCTCTGGTTCGCTGGCGTAGCAAAGAGTTTGGCGAAATTTATCCAGACGAATTCATCCCCGTGGCAGAGAACAAAGGTTTGATTGTCGAACTCGGATATCAAGTCTTTGCCAAAGCGTGTGAATTTATCAAAAACTACCGTGAGCGTTACCAAAACCAAGTTCGTGTAAACGTGAATGTTTCTGTACTTCAGTTAATGAATAGTGAATTCCCTGCGCGAATTAAAGCCATGGCGGATGAGGTTGGTGTCGATCCTGAGTCTATTGTGTTGGAACTAACAGAAACGTTTATTTTGGATAATAATCAGACAGCCATTGCCCCTCTGAATACCCTCAGGGAACTAGGATTTGCACTCTCTCTGGATGACTTTGGATCTGGTTACAGTTCATTAAATAGCTTCTTCGACCTCCCGATGACACAAATCAAAATTGATAGGTCGATGGCGTGGAAAACACTAAACAACCGCTCTTCACAAGAATATCTGAAGTTTCTTATCACTATGTGCCAGGAAAATAATATTGAAGTAGTGATTGAGGGAATTGAAGACGCCAAAATGTGTGAATTTTTTACCGAAATGGGCGTCGATTATCTGCAAGGTTATTGGTTCTCTAAGCCACTTTCTGTTGCCAGTGCAAGCCGCTATTCGTTGAGTTAAGCATACTAGAGCAATATTCCGCACGGCCACGTTAAACATGCTGAACTATTCACTATAGATTTCAGACACTAACTGGCCGTGACGAAAACAAGCTTAATGTCCCCCTATTAACGTAGGCGTTCAAACACCACACTCTGATCTAAATGTTCGTGATACTGAGTGTAATCTAAGCCCACATCAAAGATATATTGGGTCACCAGGTTTCTAACGCACTCTATTAATTGGCTTGCTTGCCATGGTTTTTCAAAGTAGCGGTCAATGCCTGCGGAGTTGATCGCATTAATCGTATCGGTGTGCGTCGCTTGCCCGGTAAGAAGCACTTTCCTCGTAAAGCCAAAACGACCGTCCTTTGATACATCGGTCAGCAGCTCTACTCCCGTTTTACCTGGCATCACATGATCGGAAATAATCAATGCGATCATCTCGCCTTCTGCATCAAATTCATCCATCAGTTCTAGAGCCTCACCTGCTGATTCGCAGTCTTCGACATTCAACCACTGATTTAACGGCTCTAAATCTTGTAGAACCGCGCTTAGTACCTCTCGTTGGTCATCAACGCAAATTACATTAAGCTTCTCCATGTTCACCCTCTACTGGTAACTTGATTCTAAAAATCGTTTTTTCACTGTCGCTCTTTACTACAATAGAGCCGTTATATCCGGCGATAATGCGCTTCACAATCGACAGACCTAACCCTAAACCAAACGACAATCCCCCCTTTTTAGTGGTGAAGTTTGGCCGGAAAATTTTTCTACGTGTCGCTTCATCAATTTCTGGTCCGTTGTTAGCAATCGTGACCAAAATTTTACCCTTACTCTCCCGAGTATGTATTTCGATACCGGGTTTCTCCGTTTCACCAAGTGCATCGCACGCATTCTTTAATATATTTACCCAAACTTGGACGAGTTCGGTTTGAGAACCAATAAAAGCAGGTAAATCCGCAGGGCTAAAACGAACACTCACTCGTCTTAAGTCACTTTGCAATAGAGCCAAGGCGCGATTGATTGAATCATTGATGTTAATCGCTTCATCCAAGTCGATATCCGTGCGCCCCAATTGTTTTACGGATCGTACAATGCCAACGGTATGTTTAGAGGCAATGCGTAAGTCATGGAGATCTCGTCCCATTTGCCAGAAACGTATCGCTTCTTCTGGTCTTTTTAGCCAATGTTCCGAAAGGAAATTATTTGGAACGGCACGTGCAAGATCACGAGCAACCTCCTTGGTTAAACCGTAGTGTTTTTCGAAGTGGCGCCCCCGCTTTCTCGCTTCGCTAGAAGAGACTTTCTGCCCTTGCATTAAACCAAAATCAAAAAATTGACTCGCTTCCGGATGAACTTCTTCAAGCAGTTCCATGATAACTGTCTCTAGCCGTTCTGATTTACTGCTTACAACGCCTATCGCATTGTTCAACTCATGAGCAATACCCGCTGCAAGCTGCCCCAACGTTGTCATTTGCTCTGCGGTATGAAGCTTTTGTAGTGCTTTTTCTTTAGCCAATGCCTCTTGCATTGCGCGCCGTTGACGACGAGATAATTCGTTAACCATCACAGGCATAAATTGTGTCGTCAATGGTCCGTATGTCGCCTCTTCCACGGCGGGCGTATCGCGCTGTATCCAAGCCAATTCAACATCGGTTTGAGCAATCACTGTCGAAGAGGCGGTCCACGTACCAGAAAAGAAACTGTGTACGCCAATAAACGCACCTTGAGACGCAGAAAATACCTGAATCGGTTTCTTGTCATCTTCCGCGTAATAGCCCGCCAGTTCTCCCGACAGCACATAGTACAAGCGATCGTTGTAGCCTGCTTGCTCAATAAGCACCGACCCGGATAAAACCGTTAATCGGCGTTCAAGGTGATTAAAGTAGCGTTGTACTAACGCGTCTAACTTCGTTTCGTACATGGGTTATCCAATATGCCCAACAGTATGTAAAATCCACACCATCACAAAACTGAGTAATACGCCAATCACGCCTAGCACGGCACCGATACGAGCCATTTGGCCGCTCTCGACATGCCCTGTTGCATGAGCTAACGCGTTTGGTGGCGTACTGATTGGTAACGACATACCGAGTGAAGCGGCAAATGTCACGACCAAGATTAGAGTAACTTCACCGCCGAGAGGCGTTAGCGAAGCCATAGAAGTACCCAGCGCAGCCATAATCGGCATCAGCAAGTTTGCGGTGGCTGTATGCGACATAAAGTTTGCCATTAACAAGCACAAGAAAGCCGCACCAAACAAGACAACATATGGCGAGAACTGATCAAACGGTATGCTGTGTACCACCAGCTTCGCAAGCCCGGTTTTATCTAGAGCAAGGCCCAGAGCAATACCGCCTGACACCAACCAAAGCACATCCCAAGAGATTTTCTTCAAGTCTTCTTTGTTGATGATGCCCGTCAATGAGAACACTGCGACCGGAATTAATGCTACTGTGTAAGAATTCATTCCATGTGCAGAACCCATCAACCAAAGAATAATCGTGCCGGCAAAGGTGACGTAAACCATTATTGCTTTGGGTGTTTTCAAAAACTTGCTTTTAATGTTCAGATCGATGGTGGTTTGTTCGGCTTTATACAAAAAGCCAATCAGAAACCAGGCTAACGCCATCATCACAATAACGAATGGCACACCAAATACCATCCATTCACCAAACGTAATTAAGTTGTCACCAACCAAATATTTTAGGGCGATGGCATTCGGTGGCGTGCCGATTGGAGTACCAATGCCACCAATGTTGGCCGCAACAGGAATACACAAAGCGAATGCAATTCGACCTGGGTCTTTAGGTCCGAAAACTGCTATCACAGGGGTTAAAATGGACAACATCATCGCTGTTGTTGCGGTGTTTGACATAAACATGGAAAAAACAGCGGTGATCAGCATCAACCCCAGCATAACGAACTTTGGTTTTTGTCCAAATGGTTTGAGTAACACTCGGGCTAAGTTGACATCTAACCTGTACTTTGTCGCCGCCATAGCCAAAAAGAAACCGCCGAGGAAGAGCATGATAATCGGACTAGCGAAGGTCGCCATTATCTCGTTGTATTGTAATAGCTCACCAAAATGTGGCTGCCCTTCTTGCAAACGAAAGAGCACAATACCTTTATTTGATACAAGCAATAGCTCTAGGACAATGATCACAACCGAAGTGGCGTAGATTGGAATTGGCTCGAATACCCAGCAAAGTGCGGCAAGCAAGAAGATTGCAATCACTCTTTGCTGGACGATAGTAATGCCATCAAATGGGAACGCAGAGAGAGGCATTAACCAAACAAGCAATGGTATCAATGTTGGAACAACGTATTTGAGATAAGGGCGCATAGTACTACTTCTCTTCCTGAGATGGTTAGCCAGACACATTTGGCGTTTGGAACGCTATTACCCGCCGCAAAACCAAAACTTTCAGACTGTTTTTAAGCCTTCAGAGACGAAATGCGGTAATGGCGTTCCAGAGAAGATTATGTACACTGTTTTCAAACAAAACGTTGGTGCGAGATCAATGAACTCGTTTTCACATTGGAAAACATTTTATATCTGTGTTCAAGCTCACTAAATGCTCACGATTTAAGTTAAATATACTTTTCCATCATAAAGTTAGTTAAGGTTTCTCCCCTAATCTCAACACGTTGTCGAGACTTAACTGTGAAACCCATTTTCTCGTAAAAAGGTCGGGCGGTAATACTCACTTCAGAATACTGTCGTTTTATCCCCTGTACTTTCGCCTGTGAACAAAGAAAAGACATCAAATCACGACCAACACCTTGTCCTTGGTATTCATGATGGCAAAAGAAATGATCAATCAAGCCGTCACCTTGCAAATCACAATAGCCAACGACCTGCCCTTCTATCTCCGCGACGTAGGGTTGAATATCGTCCATTTTGTGTTGCCACACATCGAGGTCAAAATCTGATGGTGCCCAAGCGGAAACTTGTGATTCAGTGTAATCGCGACGATTAATGATTCGCACAGTATGGTAAAAGAGTGCCCACAGTGTTGGGGCATCCTCGGTGCGATAGCAGCGTATTGAGAGCATCAGTTTCCTCATTCTTATTCAATAAATACTAAGCATTAACGCAAAGTGATACTAGTGAACTCATCATTTTCAATGCCAATCACTAAAGGCTTCCCAATCTGATTACTGTTCATCAGTACGGTTGTATTCAGCTCACGGCTTGATCTGCGTATATTGCTTTTTCTTATGATATGAATATTCACAATATAATCGGAATACTCCTTTGTGATTCCGCCGGAAAATTCTACGTGCTCACTTTCATTGTCTCGGACAACATGAAATTTTCGATTGGCTTGAATATCAGTACTGATGGAGGAGTCACCATAGTTCAGCACAACGGACGTTGGTTCGCTATCTTGATTGGCAAAACAGCCAAATGCGAACATGCTTAATGCGAGTATACTTTTTGATTTAAACATTAATTATTCTATTTCTGGTTATTTTTCTGCTATTTGCATGACCAAACAGCACTTGTTCTGTGAGCGCCTATTGTGCCATAGCTGAACGCTGACTCTAAACGCGCAAAAAGATGAGCGATGAAAATTCCGTCCAAAACAAGCAAATGTGAGACAATGTGAGGGTCCCAAACTCACTCAACCAGTCAAAGGCCACTGTAAATCTCTGTTTTTTATGCTTTTAATTCATGTGACCGTGTAAGGAATACATACAACCTCTTACTTTTTCATACGCAACTAGATGAATCGTTCGAGAAATACGGCATCGTCTATGCCACATGTTACAAATCGGCTTACCTTATTATTACGTATGAACTGGAATTATGGCACTAACTTCCCTCTCTCTTTTAATAAGGAGAGGATTTCAACAATCAGGCTTGCCACGTTTTTATAGCTAAAATCAGTAGAGCGTTACCAACATCGGTTGGTCTAGGAGCAATAAATGAAAGACCCTCTCAACTTTACTCACCTTGTAAAAATTTGGCTCATGTCAATCGCGGTTATGCTGGGTGGATGCACTCAAGGAGATTGGCGTACCGCTAGCAGAGAACCTGCGGGTATCGCACCCGATCCTTCCAATGTTAAGCATGCTGTGATTGAGTTTTACGCCGCAGACGCGTTTGGTTGGCGAGGCTGGTTTGCCGTTCATACATGGTTTGCAATAAAGCCTGAAAATGCGAACGAATATACAGTGTATGAAGTAGTCGGCTGGAGAGTGAATCGCGGACAACCCGCTCTATATCAGTACCAAACTGGGACGCCAGATCGATATTGGTATGGTGCAAAACCAGAAAAGATCCTCTCCATACAAGGTGAAAAGGCCCGCCAGCTTATCCCTAAAATACAAAGTGTTATTAACCAATACCCTTGGGCTGAAGAATATACGCTGTTTCCAGGGCCAAATAGCAATACATTTCCGGCTTGGGTGGGTAAACAAATTCCAGAATTAGAGCTGAACTTGCCGTTTCGCGCAATTGGTAGCGGTTACGCCAGCGATTAACAGCAAAGATTAGTCACTGGCTCGTTTTATGTTCAGCATAAAGCGCAATATCTATTGTGCGTCGTCACCCAACTCCGTTCTATTTCTTCCATTATGTTTCGCTTTATACAGTGCATTATCGGCGTCTTTCATTACCGCTTCAATTGGTGTGTCATTGCCTTTCCAGTGAGAAACGCCCAACGAAACCGTGACCTTACCAACCACCTGAAAGTCATGTTGTTCCACGTTGTGTCTAATACGCTCTGCAACATCCATAGCGTGGTTTACGTCTGTTTTTTCCAAAAACATCATAAACTCTTCACCGCCAGAACGACACAGGTGATCATTAGAGCGAGCTTGGTCTTTCATTAACTGCGCAAACTCTCTAAGTAAGTTGTCACCCACGTCATGGCCATAGTTATCGTTTACGCTCTTAAAGTGGTCAATATCTAGCGCCAAAACAGAGAACGCGGTATTTTCCTGCTTAAACAAACCAAGAACTTTATCTAATCCACGTCGATTCAATAATCCAGTCATCGAATCTGTTAATGTATCCAGTTGCAGCTTATCAATGGTTTTTGACACGATACCAAATGCTTTAAGAAAACTAAGCTTCAAATGTGAGACCTCAAAATACCAAGACTTAACCAGTTTGAGATCATCGATAGATGATGAATGTTCTTCGACACCTCGCACAGCACCCGCTAACTGCCAAAGTGGTCTAGAAATAAGAAGGGACAAGAACCAAATTAGCAACAAAGTTAATAAACCAATTGGAATCGACTTAAGGAAAACATTCCACATCTGTTCATCTAGCACAGATAACGTCATCGATTTAGGGCGCTGAGCAACAATTCCCCATCCTGATGACTTTACTGGTGCATAACCAGCAAGCATTTCGACGCCGCGAGAGTTAACAATTTCTTTGTTACCGCTCTGCCCCATCGTCACCGCTTTGATTGCTTCATTATCGTCGATTACTTCACCAACTCTCGATTGATCTGGGTGATAAATCAGAGTGTTACTCTCATCGACAACGTAAAGGAAAGAACCATCTTTGTATGCGTGCTGGCTGAGTAACTCTGCAAGAATATTTTCTTTTTCTAGATAAATAGTGCCGCCGATATAACCTAAATATTCATTAGATTGAGAAAATATAGGGTATGAGATGGTTAACAAGTAATTTCCAGCTGGCGATATAAATGGTTCAGTAACAACCGGTGCTTGAGCGTTTAAAGACTGGCGTTTTCTTTCACCCACTAACCTTACACCTTTCACCTGAAGTGTTTCAGGGGATACAGAAATAATAACCCCTTTTGCATTAACGACAACCACAGAGTTAAATGATTTGGTTTGCGTTCTTAATCTCTCAGCCTCTTTATCAAGAAGCTGAGCGTCATGCATCTTGTCTTTTAGCACGTTCGCACTGTATTTTAGCTGCGACATTGAGCTTTCTATGAAAGAGTCTGTCATTTCAGACATTTTTTGGGCGTAAACACGGTTTGATTCTAACGTGTTATTGATGATGAGATCCCTTTGAACACGATAAATCGAGTAGAATGCGTTGATCAAAGTGACAAGCACACTGAACACACATAGGGTGACAATAAGATTTCTAAGATTGAGTTTTTCTTTTCTTCTAAAAGACATTGCCAATGGCCAACTTTGAAGGCTTTCTATATGAATGAGCGTATAGGTTATATGAAATTGATTTGATTTTCAGGTAGTAAGTTGGGATCAATGTTAATATTTGCTCACATTAAAGAACACTTTATGAGCTAAAAAGAGAATTCAGTAGCACGATAAAGAACCGTGCTACTTTCATATTTGGCGTTTAAGAGGGTTTTGTCTCTATCATCGTTTTTAATATATCCACAACTAGCTGATGATCATCTAACTGCGGTAAACCCGATACCGTCACAACCCCAACCAAACCAGACCCAGAAAGCCGAATTGGGAACGCGCCACCATGAGCACAGTACTCACGAGCATCGAGATGAGGCTGATTTTCGAAATCACGTTGCTTTTGCTTGTTGTACAGAGAAAGATAGTAAGAGCTGTGGCCATACCTTAATACTGAGTTTCGCTTCCTACGGACCCAATCTAAATGATCAGCGCAGGTTCCTGCCATCGCGTATTGAAATAGCGTTTGTCCAAAGCCGTAAACCTCAATAGCAACAGCCGCGCCGCGAGCTTCAGCCTCTTCTTTTAGAGCGAGGCCGATAGACCACGCAATATGGTGATTAAATTCCGCCAACTGAAGTTCATGCTCTTGCAGGGCCACGAGTTCAAGCGTCAAACTCATGGTTTCACCTGAATCGTTTTACCCGTTTTACTGCTTTCCAATGCCATCTCAATCAGAGCGATATTCTGTACTGCTTGAGCGGCAGGAACCGGGTTATCAGTGCCCAAACGAATGGCGTCTGCCACACCAACAAAGTAAGCTTGGTACTCGCCTCTCTCCGTTTTGATAGTTTGCGCACCGTCTTCGTCGTAACGGACGCCGTATAACACCTCATCTTCTTCCGACCAAGCATCGTTTTCCGGCAAACGGCCTTCTTTTAAGTAGCCCTCTTGAGGATCTAATCCGAACTTTTCATATTTAGCTTCCGTACCCAATACTTTGTAGCGGAGATTCGGCTCTGGGCTATACAAGTTTGAATGCAAGTGCACAATATGCTCAGGGTAATGAAGTATCAAGTTGTAATAATCAATCGTCGTCGCGCCCGGACGCATCATTCGACATTGTGCGTCTATCGCATCTGGCAAGCCAAACAACACCAATGCTTGATCGAGAAGATGAGGAGCAAGGTCGAATAGAATACCACCGCCATCTTGAGCCTGCTCTCGCCATCGTTGACGAACTTCAGGGCGGTAACGGTCAAAGTGTGACTCAAACAGCTTTATATCACCTAACTTACCTTGTTCGATAAGAGATTTAACCGTGAGAAAATCTCCATCCCAACGTCTATTGTGAAAAACGCTCAGCACTAGACCTTTCTCTTCCGCCAAGGCGATAAGTTCATTACCGTCTTCTATACGAGTAACAAACGGTTTCTCGACGATGACGTGTTTCCCATTGTTCAACGCACGCTTTGCAAGTTCGTAATGTACGTCATTTGGCGCAGTAATGATTACGAGCTCTGCATCACTATCATCGAGTAAAGTATTCGCATCAGAAAACCACTTAGCATCTGGCCAATCATTTTGAACCGCCTCCTGTTGACGAGAGCTTATCGCGCTCAGCGTTAAATTTGGTAGCGCTTTAATGAAGGGTAAATGAAACGTTTTTGCTGAATATCCGTAACCAATCACAGCGGTTTTTACGGGATCGTAAGCCATTCTAAGATTCCTTATTTCGGTGACACAACAATACATTCAATATCATTGTGATCGAGGAGTTGTTGAAAATCTGATTGAGGGGGATGATCGGTAATAATGATGTCGATCTTTGACAAATCACATACGTGGTGGAAATTGTCGCTACCAATTTTTCGGGATTCACAAACGACGATGACCTGCTGAGCTTGAGCAATCATCGCTTGTTTCATTGTTGCTTCTAACAAACTATTTGTTGTCAGCCCTCGGGATGTCAATGCACACACGCCAATGAACGCTTTGTTCACGTGATACTGCTGCATTTGCTGCTCTGCTTGCGCCCCTAAAACTGCTCTGGCATAAGGGTCAAAGTGTCCGCCTAAGAAATAAACGTCCATTGTGTCGTTTGTTTCAGCAGCGGTCAGTACATCAATGCTGTTAGTGACGACGTTGAGCTTGTTTTCTCCACAATGTGCTTTTCCTGCATAGAGTGGGAGCAGAGACAAAATGGTGCTGGTATCAATAACAAGATGGTCGCGCTCATCCAACAACGCTGCGGCAGCTTGAGCTAGTCGATGTTTAACGTCACTCACGGGTCGACTCGCGTATGCCTCGGTATGGGAAGAGATCGGCGCAAGCATGACACCACCTCGTATTCTTTGTAACCCAGGTTGCTGACTCAACTTAACTAAGTCTCGACGAGCTGAATCTCGCGAGATACCAAAGTACTCACAAACTTCAGACAACGTTACTTTGTTTTGCTGCTCCAGCTTCGCTCTGAGTGCTACGAGTCTTTCTTCTTGTGTCATAACTTAAATTCACTTAAGTGGTTTTAAGTAAACTTGCCACAATAATAGAAAAATTACCAACAAAACCACTTACAACCAACTCAATTGACCAAAGGTTAACCAAAGATAAATGAGCAGCAAGGCAAAACTTCCTAGGACGGTACGTTCACTCAAGCCCACATAGTTAGGCGTATGAAGTTTATTTATACCCATTTAAAACAACTGGCTCATCTAGCCCTAACTGCACTCTATTTCTTTTAATAAGCGCTTTTGGTAGTGGAATAAACCCAGCATTTCGTACCTGTTGTGTATTGTGGTCGGTTGTAAGGAGTTCAAATAGCTTTGATTTTTTGATCTTCTGATTAGTGTCGAATTGTTTATTTATATAAACGTAATAGACCACGGAAAATGGATAGCGAAGAGAATAGATGCAATCTGTGCTCAAAGAGCATGAGTCATCATTATGATGAACAGAGAGAGCCTTGTAGCTCGACCACTGTTCTGAGTATTTAAAATCGGAGTATCGCATATAAGCTTTGGCTGACAAGTCGTCGCTTAAAGCCCGTTTCAATCGGTCTTCATCAAGCATTTGAATCGATGATTGACAACCATTAGAGCTCACATCTGGGTTACTTAAACGCATCTCCCCGAAAGCATACGTATTTGCATCACAGCGTTTCAATTCACTAACGGAAAAACTATCTACCGTACTCTTTTGACCATTGATTACGACAATAGCGTTTGCCATTAAAAACAAACGTGTAGGCCTGTGGCCTCTTTCTCGTTGAAATCGGGAGATGTTTTCATCTGACCATTTCTTAGATGTGATCGCAATAGAGGTTCCGTCATTTAGCATGTCGTTAAAACCACCAGACTGAGATGCAAGCGCTACATTTACATTTGGCTCATCTATCAATGTTTCTATCGTTTCTAGTATCTCTGGCTCGACAAAAATCGATGTTCGAGCCTCAGAGTCAGAAAATGCCAGCGGTGAAATCAAACATGAAGTTAGAGCAAGGAAAGGCAAGACTTTAATTTTCATAATTCAGCTCCAACTTCGAATTAGGTGTCAACTCGCTGTCCGAACTAAATATAGTCCACGCTTGTTCAGTACTTTCAGCTTTCGTGTTTACAACAGCAATTGTGCGCCTTTCCCGTTTTTTTAGTTGTACCGTCAATGCCGTATTCTGATAAAACTCTTGCTCTTCAATTCGAGTATCTTGAATGCCGTTTCTCACTAGCAATTTTCGTATAGCTGCCGTTCTTTTCTTTGCCAACGCTTTGTTGTATTCGAGTGACGCTTCAGGGCTTGTGTCTCCTATCAGTATGACTTGCGCATTTGGGTTACTCTGAAGCAATGCTTTCAACTCGCTTAGCGGCATATCATGAGATGGCGTTACCTGATGCTCATCCATCGCAAAGAAAAAGCTGATCAGGTGTGTCTGCGAGTCGTTGACCCAATTCGCACAGCCCTCACTGTCAACAACCACACCTTTGGGCGTATCTGCGCAGTTATCTCGTTGGTTTATCACGCCATCACTATCATTGTCTTTAAGGTCGTTGTACTGGTAAGTGGTCAACGTCGTATTCGGTGATTCAGCACAGCCTGCTAACATGAAAACTAGAACACTCGTCACTGCGAATTTATCCATTATTGTTCTCCTTCCAGTTCTCTGGATACTCAACTCGCAACGCATAAGTCAGAATCCCCATCGAGTTGAATAAACGGTAAGTGGCAACCAAATGATCGTACTTTGTTCGGGTGTAGTTCCGTCTCGCAACAAACGTTTCAACTTTGGCATCTAATACATCTAACAAACTGCGTCGCCCTACATTGAACTGCTGGATGTACCCTAATTCAGTTACTTTCGCCGCATCAACGTTGACTTTTAAAAACTCCATTTGCTGTTGAAGCAATGTATGTGCGTCCCATGCCAGCCTTACACCTTCATTCGCATCTAGTTCTGCATTTGCTCGAATAGCCCTCGCCTCCTCTACTCGCCAGGCAGATGACTCCACTCGGGAGTCTGTAGAAAAGCCGTTAAAGAGATCGTAGTTGACCGTCAGCATAACCTTTGCATCTTCGTTAATGCCTTCAATATTATCCACGTTGTCTGTTTTGTTGGCTGACAGCTCAAGCTTGAGCTCTGGGTAGTAATCCCCCTTTTCTCTTTTTACTTCATGTCGAGCCGCCTCTAAATCTTTCATCGCCGACTGTATGGATGGGTGCAACCTAACCGCTTGTTTGAGTGCTTCGTCAAGCTTATTCGGAAGCAATTCCTGCGGGTAAACAGGCTCAACTAAGTTTTGCGGCGCTCGACCAACTAAACGTACAAATCTTGTTCTAGCATCGGAAAGATTGTTTTGGGCGGCAATCAATGAGGACTGTGTTGTCGCGACACGCGAAGAAACTTGCGCTAAGTCGGAGTTGCTGGTTAAACCTTTTTCTTTTTTATCTAGAATGAAACGGTAGATCTCTTGGTGTTCACTTAGGTTTCTTTCTGTCAGTTTCATCAACTCTCGGGCATGTAAAACATCCACATACGCTCTGACAGTATCTAATGCAACATTTTCCGCAGATGCCAATAAGTCCAAGCGTTCAGCTTCAGCCTCGTAAGATAGGCGATCAACATCAGCACTTGTTTTAAATCCATCAAATAACAGTTGGGAGATTCTTACGCCCATCTCCGTTCTTTCTAATGTTCTATCTTCACTGTCGATGTAGTTTCCGTTGTTATATCGAGTACCTTCGTACCCTGCTGCTGCATACAAATTAACCTGAGGAAGAAATGAACCATTTATGGCATTTCGGTCTCGTACCATCGACTCATAGCGAGAATAGCGAGCAAGCAAACTGGGGGAGCTATCGAGAGATAACGTAACTGACTCTTCTAAAGTCAAAGCGTTTGGCGACGATGATACTGCAAACAAGACCAATAACGTTGATTTAAGCCGCATCTTATATCCTTATGTCTATCTTTCTCTGAGCGAATTCTCTTTCGCACGTAATATAGGTTTTAACCAATAATTCAGTACTGTTTTTTCTCCTGTAAGAATGTCTACCACAACCTGCATTCCCGGGATGATCGTAAACTTATCATCAACCTTGAAAGTAACGTTGGCACGGTAGTAGGCATTGCCCTCTTCATTTTGAAGTGCATCGGCGCTTACGTAGGTCACTTCTCCTTCTAGGCCTCCGTAAATGACAAAGTCATAGGCAGACAACTTTACCGTTGCCGGCAGGCCAGGCCTTATGAAGGCGATATTCTGAGGAGAAATTCTCGCTTCAACGATTAACGTGCTATTACGAGGGACTATTTCTAAAATAGGCTCACCCGGCTTAACCACACCTCCGATGGTTCTGACAAAAACATCTTTGATGGTTCCATCGACCGGAGAAAGTAACTGCGTTCGATTCAACTGATCCGCAATCGCCTGACGACTTTCATTGAGCTGCGCTAGTTGCGTCACAACTTCATTGAGCTGCCCTTGTGCCTCTGCCCTAAAAGCAAGCGCAGTACCACGATAATCTGCGATGGATTCAGAATACACAGCCCTTTGCTTTTGGGCAGCAGCTTGTGAACTCGCGATGTCTCCTTTGAGCTTTATAACGTCTCTATTCAGTTTTAATAATTCCACTTCAGCTACCGCGCCACTAGAAACCACCTCTCTCAGCATATCTCGCTCTTTCGAGACAATAACCAGACTGCTTTTTAGTGTTTGAATGGTATTCAAGGTATCAAGATAAGCTTGCGATTGTTGCTCAATTCGCAATTTAGCCTCCTCCAGCTCAGACTCCAGTTGGCTCAACCGCTCAAGATAGTTTGCTTTGGCATTCAGATAGGCAGAGTGGCCGGTCATCGAAATATCAAATGGCTGAGGCTCGATACTCACTTGTTGTTTCCAATCCAGTTGGAGGCTATTCACTTTTACCGTTTCTAATTCAATTTGAAGCCTCTGCTTTCTGGCGAGCAAAGATTCAACTTGTTCAGAGGTCTCCGAATAGGTCGACTTAAACCTTGTATCATCCAGAATGGCGATGGTTTGCCCCTTAGTGACGCTTTCACCAGGCATGACAAGTAACTCCTTTAGAATGCCTCCCTCTAAGCTCTGAATCGTCTGAACAGACAAAGTAGGAACAACTTTTCCTTCGCCGACAACCACTTCGTCTAACCTCGCCCACGAGGCCCAAATAATCACACTCAGCACTAACGCGGCAGACAACCAAATCAACGTTCTCGAACGGTTTGCTAAATGAGCATTACTCCAACGAACTGTGCTCATCATTGACCTCCTTCGCGTACAATTGATACTGCGCGTACTCTGTTCGTCTTCGCGTTAGACTGTTGTTTAGCAAAAATTTCTTGGGGCGCTCCTTCCCTCAAAATTGTGCCTTTATCAAGCACAACAATTCGATCACAAAGCGATAATAAGGAATGTTTATGAGAGCTAATAATCATCGTCGTCGAGTGCGGCAACGATTTGAGAGCATTAAACAACGCATTCTCAGCTGGCTGGTCTAAGGAACTGGTTGGCTCGTCTAAAATTAATGCTGCTGGGTTTCGATAAAAAGCTCTTGAAATCGCTACAGCTTGCCTTTGCCCCCCCGACAAATAACGCCCTCCTTCTCCGACTTGCGTTTCTAGACCATGAGGAAGGCGACTCATGTACTGGTTCAAACCCGATAATTCTATCGCACGGCGTAAACGTTCTTGATCAATAACATGATGTCCTAATACTATGTTTTCCATAATGCTGCCGTATATAAGATGCGAATCTTGGCCAACCCAACCCGTTTTCTCTCTTATCAATTCGGCGGGCCAAAGCTGACTGTCAATGTCATCAAAATAAACGCTACCCTGTAAGGCACTGAGTTGATTGGTAATAATAGAAAGGAGTGTAGACTTTCCTGCTCCTGCACTACCAATAACGCCAACGCGTTCGCCTTGCTTGATAGTAAGATTAATATCTCTCAAACATGGCATATCAACATCTGGGTATTGGAAGCTCACGTTTTCTAAACGTATATTCCCTGTAAATTCGGCAGACGTAATGACCTGACTGCGTTGCGCCTCCTGAGGTAAAGACATGATAGAATTTAAGCCTTCAACCGCTGTTTTTGTCTGTTGATAGCGAAGTAACAGCATAGCTAACTGGTTAATCGCCCCTGCAGCACGACCGCTAAGCATGACAATAGCAATGAGCCCCCCCATGCTTAGCAATCCCTCAGAAATTCTGTACACGCCTGTTACAAGTAACATTACGGTAATTATCTGCTGGCTAGATTGAATGGAGTAAGCAACGATATTCGAACAGTTTCGCGATTGATTTTGCCAATCAGAAAGCATGGATACCGTTTGCTCCCAACGCTTTTGTGCTTCTCCCGTAGCGTTATTTTGCTTAATCTCTTTTAAAGAGGACAATGAATCAAACAAGTGAGCTTGTCGCTTCATGGATAGTGCAGCACTTTCCGTATGTGATTGTTCTATTTTTGCTTTTACCGCAAAACCAAGGATCAGCAGGGTAAACATGACGGCAATAGGTATGAACATCATTGCCCCACCTAGCCAACCTATTAAGACTAAAAATAACAACGTAAATGGGAGATCAACTAAGGTCACAAGAGATGCAGAAGTAAAAAAATCGCGAACACTATCAAAATCTTGTAGTTGTCGAGCGAATGCACCGACTGATGCAGGACGGTGTTCAAGTTTCATCCCCATAACTTTAGAAAAAAGTATCGAAGAAAGCTTGTTATCGATGTACTTACCCGCGGTATCAGTGACAACTCCCCTTGCTTTACGCAATAGCCAATCAAAAATAATGATGACGGAGACACCAGCGACCAAAACCCATAATGTACTGAAAGCTTGATTAGGCACTACACGATCGTAAACGTTCATAGTGAAAAGCGGAATAACTAGCGCTAGCGTATTGATAAGGAAAGAGGCAATCAAAAGATCTCGATACCACGGAGACATTTCTTTCACTACGGCGAAAAGCCAATGTTCATTATAATCCGCTTGAATAGAACTTATCCGTTTGTCCAGCTCTGGACGCATAGAAACTTGCCATGCTTGAGGCTGGAATTGATTATGCAGTTCCTTGCTCGTGACGTATTGCGTTTCACCTTGATCTTCACTAAATAACGTGACTTGATAATCGCTGTTATGTCGCTCAGATATAATAGCGGGTTGTAACGTCTTCCTATTGATTACCACCAATGGAAAGCTCAACATTGCGGTGGATTTTAAATCGATTAATGTGAGTTCAAGATCGGCTCGCTCAGCGGCTCTGATGAATAAGTCACTATCCAATCTACCCTCAACAAGAGGTAATCCAGAAAGCACCTTTTTTGTATGGTGTCTAACCTCAAAATAACGCATCAACCAAGTTAACGATTGCCCCCAAGGATCGTTAGTCAGCTCACTTGATGAGGATGAGTGATGCTTCATGACATACCACCTACTAGCAAGTTGTTGTCATCAATCATCTTCTGTAAGACATTTTCTTCGGCTACGCCAGTCGAGTCACCTTTGTAAAGCTGATCGAGAGTGACGCCCTGCATAAGAATCTGTTGTTTTGTCCCCGTCTCTTCTGGTTTTATGTGAAGCGTTACGCCATCATCATTCTCTGTTAAATCGAGCTTATTATCGACTTCTGTTATCGAGGTAGCGGTGATTATCGAGGCGATGTCAATTGTGTCATTATCATCACCAATAACGGATATTTGGAAATCGTTGATCACATCGTACGAGGGCTTTAACTCGTTACCGAGCCCTGAACTGTCAAACTGGAATACATCGCTGCCACTTCCTCCAATAAGCAAATCATTAGCATCTGTCGCAAGTAATGTTTGGCCCCCTTCTTCCACTAAGGTAACATTGACTGTCTGAGCAGCACCTTCTGCGACTGTAGCACCCAGTGTTGCAATCGGTTTTATCGACAACGTAAAATCACTTGCACCGCTAAACCCGCCAACGATGGAAAGATCAGCGACATTCTCTTGATCAACAGTATAAATGCCGTTCAATCTTTCACCATGACTCAACTCTAGATCTGTTGGTAATCCGCGAATCTCCACACTTCCAAACTCTTCGGGTGCAGGATTGACTAAATTCATGCTCAACCCCAAAGGAATACTCCCAGACGCTTCAGACACAATAGACTGATAATCAGCCGTTAGTGTTGGCTCATCAGCTTCAGGGGTAACAACAATGGTTAGATCGGTAGTTTGCACATCTCCAAAATCGGTTTCGAGTGTCTCTGACACTATCGCTTGATCAAACGTTCTAACATTGAGAGCAACATCCATCGTTCCAAATGCATCCTTCGGAATGAACTCCAAACCTGACACTTCATTTGCTCGCACTAATACCGTCGCCACGGCATTGCCCGCGTCATCGAAGGTAAAGGATGAGAATTGAGTTCCAATACGAATCCTACCTAAGCCTTCCAATGCAGAGGGTTCAGAGCTTGCTTTGATCAACATCGACACTTCTATATATTCGTTGCTATTTGTTTCAAAACCGCTCGCTAAAAAGTCAATCGAAATGGAATCACCTTCATCTCCAGTGAACGTGTTAGAGGTTGTATTCAACGATACATCATCGCCAATCGGTTTTACGCCGACGTTGAACTGAGAAGTGGTATAGTTATAGTCGTTTGATCCAGACTCTTGGGTAATAGCTTGCAGTGTTAATGAAATATCCCCACTAAAATCTAGTGGCGGTAGAAAGTAAACCTTATCAAGTTGTGCTTGAGTTAGCTGCCACTCCTTGCTCTCACCATCCGTTGAACCGTTATCAGGGAGTAATTCGAACGTCCCATTATTGTCCCAAACCAACACGGCTCCGTCTGGCACTCCTGTCATGACCAAAGACATCGACTCAGAACCATCTTGATCGATTAATGATGCAGATAAGTTTCCTAAATAAATATAATTATCTTCATTACCAACTACGTCTTCTGTTTCCAGAACCGCTTTATCAACCACTGGGGCAATGGTAACGGTAACTTCTGTTGATTTAGTTTGAGTATCTTTCGCACTGTCAGTACTTAAACAACTTCCCGTGACTTCATCAGTAATGTTTGCGTCAACGGAAATAACAAGCTCTCCACTGTAGTTTTCAGGTGGGATTAACTGAATTTCGTTTAGACGCGTAACATCTGTCACTACCCATGTTCCATCACCGTTGTCAATGAGTAGGCTCGGGTCCACGGCAGTAAACCGCGCATTCTCGTCAGACACCGATAAAGAAACCCAATTGACACTTTCAAGGCCAGTCGCTGCGTCACCTTCTCCAGTAATGGACTGCATTGGCCCTTCACTATCGCCCAATACAAGAGCAAGATTCAGGTTGGTTATAGTATCTTCTTGAACCGTAACTTGGCTTGGTGCTATCGCGATATCATCGACAACAGGAGAGATTTGTACCGTAATGGTCTGAGCGGTTGTTTTCGAGTCACCATCGCATGGGGCCGTTTCTGTCACTTCTAAATTGAAAGTAATGCAACCAGCAAAGTCCTCATCCACGCCAGTAAGCGTCAAGGAAGACAATCCAGCGCTAGAAATTGAATAACCCAACAGATTGCCCGTATTATCATAAGCAGGTATCACACCTTCGCCAGTAAGCTCGACTCCTTCAGGTAAAGAATCTGCGGCGACAAAGAAGGAAACTAAGTTATCATCACTACTCGCCACATCAGGGTTTAAAAACGCCCCAATTGAGACATCTTCACCTTCTTTACCTACAATATCCCCACTTTGAACGCTTCCCGGTTCACCAGGATCAGCACACTGGTCTCCATCTCCTTCATGGCCAGTAATTTGAATTTGGAACTGACCTGTGATGTATTGAGCATCCGTTCCATCTCGAACATACGCTAACACATTCACATCAAGTATCTCTGTGTTAGATGGGCTATAAATCGATGCGCCAGCAAGCAAATCTTGAGCGGTTTCCAACACGCTATCACTTGTGATTCCTTCGATTGGAATCAGCCAGTTCCCATCGGCATCTTGAGAAGCACCATTCGGATGAGTAACAATGAGGTCTTGACCCTGCGGTATCTGTAAAACGATGTAATCGAGATACTCTGAACCATCAATATCCGCTTCTGTAAATGTAATGCCTCCACTCACGTCAACAGCAGACCCATCCGTACTTGTGAATACTTCAGTCGCGCCTTCTAAACGTGTTTTGTCAATATCTTCATTACCAATATCCACTTTTCCAGAAACCACGACGCTCAAAGAGCCATTGATTGCCTTTACATCAGTCTCCATCGTCGGAGACGTGTCTGTCACTTCGTACTGAACTTCCAGGCTAAACGTCCCACTTAGGTCTTCATTAGCTTTTACAGTGATTCGTCCACTGTTTAACAACTCAGATAATGTTGCCGAGCTACCATCGAGTAGTTCATTGAGTTCTAACGGTAAATTACTTTCCTCTACTGCATTACCATCAAAGTAAAGTGTTAAGCCATCTGGAATGGATACAATGATGTATCCTGTCAAGGACTCACTAGAATCTATATCTTGATTAACGACAGGCTCAAGATTTAGTGTGATGAAATTGTCCTCAATACCATTGCTTTGTAATTCTTGACCGTCAGTTTGATCAACAATAGGTAAGATTTCCATTTCCACTTTAAGAGGGGTTTCAGCAGAATCACCATCGGGCTCTGTTGAAACGACGATAACATCCATGCTCAGTGTTCCACTAAAATCTTGCTCTGTTTTGAGGTAAGTGTTTTCAAGAACAGCGTTCGAGACCTGATAAACTGGCCCCGTTATTGGGTCCACGTATGCAATTGGAAGAGCAATAGGGTCACCATTTACATCTGTCAGTTGTGTTCCCACAGGGATGTTCTGAAGCAAGATATTAATTTCTTCTGATAGATCGTCGTCTGATGTCTGGATGATAAAATCCAGTTGTATCAGGTTATCTTCGTCTAACGTAGAGAGATTACTAATTACTTTAGTCGCTTGATCATATTGCCAATTCCCCTGTCCACCATCTAGGACAATTGGTTCATCGACCACGCCTTTTAGCTTAATGTCAATGGTTGCAGATTGGCTCTCGGCGGTTTCATTAAGAGGTGCTAAGCCATCAATAGTCGACTCTGTTGAAATGGCGGTTACTTGAAGGGATAGAGATTCAGTAAATGAGCTGATATCCGATTTTGGTTGAAGTAACGCCTCTGAATTGGCTAGAGCATTGGAGGTCACTAGGTAGGTATTAATACCGATAAGCGTAATCCCAGCTCCGACAGGCAATGTCCAACCATCTTGAACTTCTATGCGATAAGAAAGAGACTCCGAGCCATCTGTGTCAGTGAGCCGCCCTAGGATGTAATCTTTTAAGTCAATCGCTTGGTCTTCAAGCCCCTGAATGTTTTTAACGGTCAGCGTAGGCACATCGGCATCTGGAGATATATCGATAACAACTTGCTCAGTGATCTCCGCTGTTTTATCTTGCTCATCGGCAAACACACTACCCGACTCAGTCGTTACTGCCGTTACATCAAAAGTAAATCTTCCGGCTAAGTTTTCGTTAGATGTGATTTCAATTTGATCTAACTCGGATTGGCTGTACGCTTTCCCTTCCTCAATAGCACTTCCGTTAAGTGTTAATATAAGTCCATCTGGAATATTCGAAATTTGGTAGTGGAGCGTTTCAGAACCGTCTTGGTCAAACTTTTCAGCGACAATATTGAGCGAAAGTGATTCAGCGGAATCTTCAACACTTTGATAAGAAAAGTCCGAATCATTAGACCACTCTGGCAAATCTGCAACCGGTAAAACGTTAACATTTAACGTGTTATTGCCTTGTAATACAAAACCATCTGGTTCGACATCAGATACGATTAATGCAGACACTGCTAACGAAACTTTGATAGTGTTGCCCGACAGGTTTAGTGCTGGTTGATAAGTGAGATCACCATTTGGAACGGTGAATATACCCACCCCCATTAGCTCTGTACCAGAAAGACTAATAAATCCGTCATTATCATCATCTTCAAGGCGCGCTCCGTCTAAAAACAGAGCCCCTCCTTGTAGAGATTCAACAGAGATCCTTATCGCTTCAACACGCTCATTATTCTCCGTATCCCCAGGAGAAACTCTAATCGGTAACGCGACTGGCGTGGGGTCTCCACTATTATTCGCGCCATTATCTTCTAACGTATCTACATTAACGGTTCGAATAAAGCCCCTGGCATCATCAAGAATTAATTGAGCTTCACTGCTTGCTTGGTCACCGTCTGCATCCGTCACAGTTATCGTTAGATCATCAAGCAAACCACCTACAGGCGTATTAACAATAAGCTCGGTAGTTAGCGTAAATGTCCCATCTTGAGCAATAGTCAGCGTTCCATATTTTAAGTTACCATCACTACTATTGATTAAATCGATGGTCCAAGCATCATTGCTAAATACCGAACTCGCCGTATCGTATGTTTCACCTGCATAGGTCAAACTTGAAATCAACGTGCCATCTGAACTGATTAAGTCGGCATTATTGCTAAACCAGTTTCCCGAAAACTCATCCCCCTCGGTAAGTTCAATTTCTATTGGTGAGCTTGTGTCTTCAGGGATATCATCTACTACACTAACGGTATATGTCTCAGCTTCAGACTGGTCGCCATCCTTATCAACGGCATAAATTGAAAAACTGAGTTCTAATGTGTTCTCGTCCGCTGGAACACCGTCAGGTTCATCGTGTTCAAGTGCACGGTATAGATCAAACTCGACAGTCCCATCGGTATTAAATCTAATTCTAAAGACGTCTTGCTCGCTTTCATCTCTTGCATATAACCAACCATTCGAGTCCGGTGAATCAAGCGAAACCAGGCTACCACTACTTGTTTTATAGCCGAGCGCATTGAACATATCGATATTCACGCTCACACTGGCGATAGAGTCTGAACCTTGTAATAGCGTAATGGATGGTGACGAGCCCTCGATGCCAGAATCAAGCGAATCATCATTCAACCCGCTTTCATTGACTGTGATTCCCTCTGTAATTACTAGTTCCGGAAACAAGCCATCATAGACCAGTATGTTGGACTCCGTAGAGATCTCGCTTCCATCAGAATCTCTCGCCACGATGGGCATAGAGATCGACAATTGCGTCCCATCACCTAAAACATGGTCAAGCGAGTGATAAAGCTCTACAGTTACATTAACGGTAGACGTATCATTTGATGGCAAAGAGAAGTCACTAGGTAACGTGATCCTAAATACAACGTCTCCAGTGTCTGAAATTGCGTCAAAGCTTCCATCATTGTTATCGTACCAAGTGACAGCCTCTCCGTTATAAGTAACAGCATCACCAAGCGTAGTTTTGACAGTATCTCCATCATTTATGTCAACACCCAGATACACAATCGGATCGAATGATGACGTAACTATCACATCCGTATTCGCTATGGCTGAAACCCCATCAGGAGCAATGTTTGTATCGACAGGTGTTTCGGTTAACTCGACATTGCCGCTATTGATTAGCGCTTGTCCATTGTCGTTATCTATCACATTAATGTCTAAAACGACCGACGTGTTATCTTGGTCTGAGTCCATTGCAGTAACAACGAGAGGTACGTTTGGATCAGTATTTTCTTGTTGGTCGAGAGCCTGAAAAAGCTCAAAGGAGTAGGTAATGTCGCTATTTGCATCAATAGGTAATGAAGCATTGAGGGTAGCCTGAAAGATGGGAATCTGAGTTTGCCCATCTTCGTCAAGAATATAACCATCAAGTGTTTTGCCATCCGCAGAGACTTGATAAAGCACAACTTGTTCACCACTCGTCAACAAGGGTTGTTCAGAGACGATGAACGACAAAGATTCGAGGTAATCACTGCCAACCTCAACTTGAAAATTCCCTGAGCTCAACACACTTCCATTTGCGAGATCAGATTCTTTTACTTCTACCCCATTCAAATTATTTAAAGTTGGGTCTGCGCCATCCTTTAGAACATAGTCAATTTCATTCTCTACAAGCGGTGTGGCATCTAAATCTACGCCACCAATGGTCAACGGGAAAGTGACCGTATCACTGCTATTGAATTGATCGATAGGGTGCTCAAGAGTAAGCGAAATTGAAGCTAATACATCGTTACCCGACTCAACGCCACTCAATGTTAACGTAAATACAGTGACACCATTCGCAAATGCTGTAATTTGCTTTCCACTGGAACTTAACGTGTAGCTAAGCTCATTATCAGAGACTGAGCTTGTAAGCCCTAATGCTTCTAACTTAGTAATGGATGCCCCACCAAAATACAAACTACTCGGATCAGGGTTGTCAGATCCCGCGACAATATTGACAGTTCCTTCAAAGTTCAATATCGGGCCATCCAAAGGGACTTCTGTTACGTCTATAGTCGCATTGCCTACGTAACCTGCTTGTCCATCAGTAATGTCAATGGTCGCGTTAGCCAAGCCATAGTCTTGGGAGTCATCTGCCGCTAAATAGCTGAAAGAAACACTTTGCTCGACCGAATGATCTAGGTTTCGACCTGCATCAAACTGCCAAGAGCCATCAGAAAATACGGTTAATTCGCCTTTTTCTAAACTAAAACTTACGGATCCCCCCTCTAGAATTGACTTCTGCTCCCCGCCAGCCTCTACAAATTTCACATAAAGTGTTCCATCAAGATCAATATCATTTTCAAGTACATTGCCCGTAATTGTTTGATCTTCTACGACTGAGTATGTGTCATCTCTAATCACCGGATCAGAGTCATAAATAGTAATCGTTAACGGTGCCACAACCGTCTCTTGTGTACCATCAGCATCACTTTGAGTGCTTTCAACCAATACGTTAGTCACCAGCTCATCTTGACCTACACCATGATCAATCGCTTCATAAAAAGTAATTTGAACCGTACCATCATCATTGACTTCTGCTGAGAAAACTAATCGGTCGTCAGTCGATGTTCCTTGTAAGCTCAACCCATCTTCTGCAACAACAACGTTAATAGATTGACCGACCGATGTAAGCGCGCTCAAACTTGGCTGCTCTGCATGCAGTGCTGGCACACCATTTTCTATGTTGATGGCTGCCGAGCTGCTTTGCTCACCAAAAAATCCAACGATGTTTTCAGAAAATACCGTTGAACCGGGTAGCACTATTGTCGGCATGGTATCGACCACGTGGTTGCCGGCGGCATCCAACACTTCTGCTTCAATGGTCCACGTGTTGTTTAGATTGAGAGTGTTTACGTCAATTCCGGTTACTGTCCACGAACCTGAGGCATCAACGAGGCCAGTAAAATTCAGCGTGCTGTCTCCGTCACTTACCCGAATCGTCACTGCCAGACCTTGCTCTACACCACTGGTTGTCCCTCTCATTTCCGTGACTATACCCTCACGGAAATCATCAATGGCAAGGCCACCGCTAATATAAAAATCCGTATCGATATCAATGGTGGGAGCAGTGGCATCTATGGTCGTAGCCTCATCCATTGCTTTCGCTTGGTTGCCCGCTACATCATTCACGGAGGCAGATACGGTTAACGCCCCATCGGCTAACGTGGATAAGTTCGCCCCTTCGACTTGCCACATACCATCAACGACAACGGTATTGAACGAGAGCATCACCCCCAAGCTGTCTTGAACCGTGACAGAAACCGTCTGACCATTTTCAACATCACTGACTTGCCCTGACAAAGTGACAGATTGGCGCTCTTCAGTGTTTAAATAGCCGTCTCCGCCATCGTCAACGTCCACCGTCACACTTGCGAGCGTATCTTTGATGATGGTGTTTTCACTGGTTGTAGGGTTGCCCGCTATATCAATACTCTCAGCAACAACTGTCAGCGTACCTTCAGACAATCCAGAAAGGTCAACGTCGTCCAGAGACCAACTTCCACCAGTCACCACCGTTTCTAAGTTTATGACCGCTCCTAACGAGTCGGTTACCGTAACTTGGATACGCTGGCCATCTTCAATGTTTTCAATCGTCCCTTCGAGGCGAGTAGTCGCGATTTCGTACTGATTTAAATACTCATCCCCTCCACCATCAAAATTGACGTTCACCGTTGCAAGCGTATCTTTAATGGTCGTATCGACGGCGTTCAGGTTATTGCCATAAATGTCAGAAACCACAGAAGTCACCGTAAGCGGCCCTTCGGCAAGAGAAGACAGATCAACGCCTGATAGGGTATAAGACTCGTTCTCTACGGTCGTTGTAACAGTAATAGAATTATTGAGGCTATCGGTAATGGTGATAGTAACAAGCCACTCATCGCTTATCTTGAGTGCGTCACCTTGAATCGTGACACTAGGAACTTCAAACTGGTTTTCGTATCCATCGCCGCCATCAAGAATATCCACCGTTAAAGAGGCATCATCGTTCAAACCTTCAATTGCCTCTAAGGTAATATCCAATGTTACGGAGGTGGTGTCACCGTCTGAATCTGTTGCATTAACTAACAATGGTATATCCAGGATTTGATCTTTTGACAGATCGAAAGAGCGATATAATTCAAAGGAATACTCTATTTCACTACTCGACTCTACAGGTAATGTGGATAATAGTTTCGATTGAAAAATATTTACTTCCACCCCACCTTCTAAGATATAGCCAGTAATTGTCGTACCGTCATCAGACAGACGGTAAAGCAACTCACTTTCACTACTCACTAATGTGGGCTGGTTTAATTCGCTAAATCGAAGAGAGTCAACATAATCACTCCCGATATCGAGTTGAAGGCTCCCAGTCTTAAAGATTGCCCCACTTTCTAGATTAATCTCTTCCATTGCAACAACAGTCAAGTTGCTCAACGTAGGATCAACACCATCTTTCAACACGAAATCAATTTCATTCTCTACAAGCGGTGTGGAGTCTAGATCTGTCCCTCCAATGGTCAGCGGGAAAGTGACCGTATCACTACTATTGAATTGATCGATAGGATGATCAAGAGTAAGCGAGATTGAAGCTAGTACATCGTTACCCGACTCAATGCCACTCAATGTTAACGTAAATACAGTGACACCATTAGCAAATGCTGTGATTTGCTTTCCACTGGAACTTAACGTGTAGCTAAGCTCATTATCAGAGACTGAGCTTGTAAGCCCTAATGCCTCTAACTTAGTAATGGATGCCCCACCAAAATACAAACTAGTCGGATCAGGGTTATCAGAGCCAGCAATCACATTAACACTGCCTTCGGTGGTTAATAATGCCTCTCCCAGAGGTACTTCTGCTGCGTTTATAGTAGCGCTGCCTACATAACCCGCTTGGCCATCTATAATGTCGATAGTTGCGGTTGCTACACCGTAATCTTTTGAATCATCGGCTGCGAGATAATCAAAAACGAGACTTTGCTCAACCGTGTGATCTAAGTTGCGACTGGCATTCAACTGCCAAGAGCCATCTGAAAATACGGTTAATTCACCCTTCTCTAGACTAAAACTTACTGAGCCACCATCAGGGACAGACTGGATCTCTCCTCCGGCTCTGACATATCGAATGTACAATTCACCATCAATATCAATGTCATTCTCCAGTACATTGCCAGAAATGACTTGGCCTTCGGTTACACTATATGACTCATTTTCGATCACTAGATCGGCATCAAGGATGGCGATTTCTAGGGGAGCCACAACAGCCTCTTGTGTGCCGTCAGCATCACTTTGAATGCTTTCAACCAATACGTTAGTCACCAGCTCATCTTGACCTACACCATGATCAATCGCTTCATAAAAAGTAATTTGAACCGTACCATCATCATTGACTTCTGCTGAGAAAACTAATCGGTCGTCAGTCGATGTTCCTTGTAAGCTCAACCCATCTTCTGCAACAACAACGTTAATAGATTGACCGACCGATGTAAGCGCGCTCAAACTTGGCTGCTCTGCATGCAGTGCTGGCACACCATTTTCTATGTTGATGGCTGCCGAGCTGCTTTGCTCACCAAAAAATCCAACGATGTTTTCAGAAAATACCGTTGAACCGGGTAGCACTATTGTCGGCATGGTATCGACCACGTGGTTGCCGGCGGCATCCAACACTTCTGCTTCAATGGTCCACGTGTTGTTTAGATTGAGAGTGTTTACGTCAATTCCGGTTACTGTCCACGAACCTGAGGCATCAACGAGGCCAGTAAAATTCAGCGTGCTGTCTCCGTCACTTACCCGAATCGTCACTGCCAGACCTTGCTCTACACCACTGGTTGTCCCTCTCATTTCCGTGACTATACCCTCACGGAAATCATCAATGGCAAGGCCACCGCTAATATAAAAATCCGTATCGATATCAATGGTGGGAGCAGTGGCATCTATGGTCGTAGCCTCATCCATTGCTTTCGCTTGGTTGCCCGCTACATCATTCACGGAGGCAGATACGGTTAACGCCCCATCGGCTAACGTGGATAAGTTCGCCCCTTCGACTTGCCACATACCATCAACGACAACGGTATTGAACGAGAGCATCACCCCCAAGCTGTCTTGAACCGTGACAGAAACCGTCTGACCATTTTCAACATCACTGACTTGCCCTGACAAAGTGACAGATTGGCGCTCTTCAGTGTTTAAATAGCCGTCTCCGCCATCGTCAACGTCCACCGTCACACTTGCGAGCGTATCTTTGATGATGGTGTTTTCACTGGTTGTAGGGTTGCCCGCTATATCAATACTCTCAGCAACAACTGTCAGCGTACCTTCAGACAATCCAGAAAGGTCAACGTCGTCCAGAGACCAACTTCCACCAGTCACCACCGTTTCTAAGTTTATGACCGCTCCTAACGAGTCGGTTACCGTAACTTGGATACGCTGGCCATCTTCAATGTTTTCAATCGTCCCTTCGAGGCGAGTAGTCGCGATTTCGTACTGATTTAAATACTCATCCCCTCCACCATCAAAATTGACGTTCACCGTTGCAAGCGTATCTTTAATGGTCGTATCGACGGCGTTCAGGTTATTGCCATAAATGTCAGAAACCACAGAAGTCACCGTAAGCGGCCCTTCGGCAAGAGAAGACAGATCAACGCCTGATAGGGTATAAGACTCGTTCTCTACGGTCGTTGTAACAGTAATAGAATTATTGAGGCTATCGGTAATGGTGATAGTAACAAGCCACTCATCGCTTATCTTGAGTGCGTCACCTTGAATCGTGACACTAGGAACTTCAAACTGGTTTTCGTATCCATCGCCGCCATCAAGAATATCCACCGTTAATATAGCATCGGGATTCAACCGCTCAGGAGCCTGAGTCTCAGAAGTTGGGTTTTCTCTTTCTTGCACTGCTGGCCTGGTAACATAGCCATTAGAAACGAGTTGCTCAGGTAAAACAGCGCGAATATAGGCAACAAAACTTAACCCACCAGAAGACTCACTAAAATCTCGAACGCTCTGATTAAAAGTGGATTCAATACCGTTTTGAGATGCAATTAAAAGATCATTCGAACTCGATTCATCCTCACTTGTTGTATCTTCATTAAATGCAATATCGAGAATGTCAGTATTAAGAACAACCACCTCTACTTCTGGAACTAATTGTTCGTTGGGCAACATTTGGATCCAAGAACCGTCACTTAAAACCGCCCAAAGAACATTACCGATTTGAATGTAGAGTATTGGCTGCATAATTCGCCCCATATGAAACAACGAACTTTAAGTATGGTCGACGAATATGACTGTTCAAATGAAACTAGAAAAAACATGGCCCTAAATGGCTCTAATGAGATATTGAACCAAAAACATACCTCATGTATGCGAGAAAGAGCCATTGGGGTAAACTACTTCTGGCGTAATCCATCCACTGGAAATTGATTGAAATTCCCCTTGCTACAATCGGGCTCATATCCAAATGGAGCAGGGAAAGGAATCGTATCGCAGCTTGTTGAAACGGAAGATTCAAACTTTACTCTCTTTCCTATCATGATAGGAAATAACCATGTGGCATTATTTCTTAAATCAAACTCCTCTTTAGGGTCATCAATCAAATTGTATATTTCAGGGATCTGTAATGGGCGCCCTTTCTCCGGCATGATATCTTGATCAATAAAGTGCATCTTGTAATTTTCCCACTTATAAGCGTAGGTTTCAGATCCATTGTTAACGATGAAACCATCTCGATTAGACTTTTCACTATCTCCCTTTAAAAAGGCCCACTGATCAATACTATCTATTGTTCTATCGCTTGGTAATTTGTATCCACCGACATGAGAAAGTGAGGCAAATAGATCCACAACATGGATAATTTCATCACTCACTCTGCCCGGTTTGATGTGGTTAGGCCAAGAGGCAATAAATGGTGTTCGGAGAGAGCCTTCAAGAGCCGTAAAGTACGCACCACGCCATGGTCCGCTAGAGCCTTGGTATGGCATATGCCACTCTGGACCGTTGTCAGAAAACCAAATCACTAGTGTATTGTCTTTAATTCCTGCTTTTTCTATTGCACCAATAACTTGCCCAGCTCGAAAATCTATCTCAGCTAACACATCTGAGTAATTTCCTTTGCCTGTTTTACCAATAAAATCAGGATGAGGTAGCGTCGGTAAATGTGGTTGAGTAAAAGTAATTACAGAGAAAAATGGCTTATTCTCTTTCACATTTCGATTTATAAAATCTGTGGCATGTTCAACTAGCTCACTGTCAATCGTTCTACGTGAGTCCAAATTATATTCTTTGACCCCTTTAGGATCCTGCCCTGCTCTAGCTGAAAGGATTTGAGGTTTAGGTAATATAGCTTTATAACCGGGTTGAGAGCTATATTCTGACTCATCCGTCGTATTTGCAATGCCATACCATTCATCAAAGCCTTGATCCGTTGGAAAGCGCCCTTTTTGGTCTCCCAAATGCCATTTCCCGTAAAGGCTCGTGTTATATCCTTGTTCCTTAAACTTCTCTGCAATGGTTATCTCCCAGTTCACCATACCGTAAGGCACTCCCCAAACAACCTTATCTGTCCCAGATCTAAGCGCTCGCCTCCCCGTCATGAATGAGGAGCGAGTTGGCGTGCATTGCGGTTCCACATTAAAATTAGTAAGGCGTACACCTTCTCTAGCAAGTTGATCTAAGTTTTTAGTTTCAACACCTCTGGTACTCCCATAGGAACTTAGTTCCCCCCACCCAAGGTTATCAACCAACATTACCACGACATTTGGTGTCTCTTCCGCAACCACTTCTAACGGGATACATAGAAACAGGATAGTTGCTATTTTATTTTTCATAGTGTCGCCTTTCATTGAAATTCAATCCTGTAAGTGCGTCTTATCACACTTAAAACACACTAAAGTCTAGTCCATGTTAGTTAACATTTTTGAAAAACAGGGATTACTTGGAAGCAACAAAAAACCTCTACTATATTCAACTGACTACATTGTCTCATTTGGTGTCATCTCACTCGACTTCGCCATGATGAACACAATTAGTAACGTTATATAACGATAATGGATTCATTTATCGCGGAGGATTTTCATGCGAAACTCGATTAAAAAGGTAATGGCATTGGTCGGTACATTAGCTGCGTCCACAGCCTTTGCTGCCGATAAGCCCAACATCCTTGTGTTCTGGGGTGACGATGTAGGTGTATACAACATTAGTGCGTATCACAATGGTATGATGGGAGGGAAGACTCCTAACATTGATAAAATCGCCAATGAAGGTGCCATTTTCACAGACGCTTACGCACAACAGAGTTGTACTGCCGGACGAGCCTCATTTATTCTGGGCCAACATCCGTTTCGTACCGGTCTATTGACTATTGGTATGCCCGGCGCAAAAGAGGGTATTCAATCGAAAGATCCTACTATCGCAGAGTTACTTAAAAATCACGGCTATGTGTCTGGTCAGTTTGGTAAAAACCACCTTGGTGATCAAGATGAGCACCTACCAACTAACCATGGGTTTGATGAGTTCTTTGGTAACCTATACCATTTAAACGCGGAAGAAGAGCCTGAGTCTGAGTTTTATCCAAAAGATCCAGAGTTTCGTAAAAAATTCGGACCTCGAGGCGTGTTGAAGGCGACTGCGGATGGCAAAATCGAGGACACAGGTCCCCTTACTCGTAAGCGTATGGAAAACGTAGACCGAGAGTTCATGGATGCTAGCTTGGCATTTATGGAAAAAGCAGTAAAAGAAGACAAACCATTCTTTATTTGGCATAACTCAACCCGTATGCACGTCTGGACACATTTGAGTGAAGAATATCAAGGGAAGTCAGGTTACGGCTTATACGCCGATGGCATGATGGACCTAGATGATCAAGTAGGTGTCATGCTTGATAAACTTGAAGAGCTAGGCGTAGCAGATAACACCATTGTTGTTTTTAGTACTGATAATGGCGCTGAGAAATTTACCTGGCCAGATGGTGGTACTACACCGTTCAAGGGCGAAAAAGGTACGACTTGGGAAGGCGGATTCCGCGTTCCGATGATGGTACGCTGGCCTGGAAACATTAAACCAGGAACGGTTATCAACGATATCTTTTCACAAGAAGACTGGATGCCAACTCTACTAGCAGCTGTGGGCGAACCTGATGTGAAAGAAAAACTATTGAAGGGTCATAAAGCAGCGGGCAAAACCTTTAAAGCACATTTAGATGGCTACAACCAACTTGATCTGCTGACTGGTAAAGCTGATGAAGGCGCACGCAAAGAAATCTTTTACTTCGATGCTGGTGGTAATTTAAACGCCGTTCGTTATAAAGACTGGAAGATCCACTTCAGTATTATGGAGGGTGCCATTAATGAGGCATACCGCAAAACACCTAGTTGGCCTTTGATTGTAAACCTTCGTATGGATCCATTTGAGGTCGGTCCAGATGCAGCACTTTACGTCAGACATTTTTACGCTGATCAAATGTGGATGTTCGTTCCTGCTCAAGCTATCGTGCGTAAGTTCCTAGAGACATTTAAGGAGTTCCCTGCAACGAAAGGTAGCTCGTTAAGTATTGAAAAAGTGGTAGAAACAATGACACAGCAACCTAGAAACTAGACCCTAGGTATCGAAGCTACTGTGGAATTAACTAAGGCCTCAATTGTGAGGCCTTTTATTTCGTTGCAATTGTTTGGTTGCAGCAATTTATGGTCAAACAAAGATTATCATTTAGTGCTCTCTTTAAACACTTGATTCCAATCTTGTTTCATATCGACAAATAGCCAACCTTGCTCTTCACCTACTTTAAACGATTTATCTAACTTACCAACATGAGAATCTTTATCATACGCCCATTCGCGCTTGTCATCCGTGTGATGGATAATCGCAGAAAATCTTGGACCTGAACCTGCTTTCGTCCACTCTAACATCTGTAAATCACCATCAGAATTACCAAACGCCATGACCGGACGTTTGCCAATGAAGTTTTGGATCGTCACAGGCTTTACTGCTTTGTCATTGACAAAGTCTATTTCCGGCATACGTTGGATGGTAGGTTTTCCATCAACACTTTGATATTCCGCCTTTAACGTCGTTCCCACGATGTTTTGCGTTGGAATGCCGTATACTTCCGGCACCCAAACGCGCATAAATTCAATTCCGCCTCCAGAAACGATGTAGGTCTGATAGTCGTTAGCTCTTAAATAGTCGAGCAGTTCGAGCATAGGTTGATAGACCATTTCAGTGTATGGTCTACCCGTTGTTGGATGGACAGCCGTTTTCAACCATTCCTTAACTTCTTGATGAAACTGTTCAGTAGACATTCCAGAATGGGTTGCCATAACAAGCTTCATTACACCTTCGAGTCCTTGTTTACCAATCCCCTCCATGTCACCTTTTAATGCGGAAGCAAAGGGTTCGGTTGTCTTCCAATCAGGATGCTCAGAGGCCATTTCTTTTACTCTATCGATCGCAAAAAACAACTGTAGATAAACGGGCTTTTCTGCCCAAAGTGTTCCATCATTATCAAACGTCGCGATTCGTTGGCTTTCAGGAACATAGGAATCCGAACCTTGGGTCGTTGTTTTCGTAACAAACGCCATAATAGCTTGCTTAGCGTCAGTGTTGTTCCATGACGGAAGTGGATCTTGCATATCAGCAGCAACAGCGTAACTAGACAGAGCAAAACCTGTTGCTAAGACAATCGTCTTTAACTTTATAGCCATCTTAATTCCTTATATTGAGGTGCTAGGTGCGAATCCAATCAAAAGTATAGTTCAATTGAAACAGGCGCATATTGAACTGACATATCCAACGGCCACCAAAGAGTGACACCGTCACTAAATTGGTTCACTATTTTATTGAAATAGGAACATGGAATTTACCGATTAGAGTTTAAATTCATTGGCTTCAACTGATGTAGAGGCACTTTTACGTCCCTTTTTCTGATTGAGCTCTTCAATAACATAGTCGGGAGCGACCTTCGTTAGCTCTGTTAAACAGTCATCCGTTTTAGGGTTGCCGTATCTGACATAGATGTCACACACGGCATACAATTGTTCTGGAGCACCGGATATCAAATACGCTTGCTCAAAAGCGTTGACAGACTTCTTCAAGTCTAACTCTTCTTGCAGAACACCATTTAAATACCAAAAGTAACTGTTCGTCTTTGCCATCGTCGCAGCTTTGTCTATTTCAAACGCCGCTTCTTTCTTTTTGTCTAATCTAACCAAAGCGAGAGATTTAGAATAATGCAGCGAGGCATCTTCTGAATTTAGCTTGATGCCCTCGTCAAGCACGTTGATAGCTTTTTGGTCTAGCTGTTGCGCTCGGAAGTTGTCTGCATAGCTTAACCAAACTTGAGGGTTGTTTGGCTCAAGCTTAGTTAACTCTGGGTATATCAGCGCCGCTTTATCCCAATCACGATGCCAACGGTAAACGTCTGCAAGTAATAACTTGGAAACATTATCGTTCTTACTGGACAAGTGTGCTGTCAGCTCTGAAACAGGCCCTTCAAGTGACTGATGTTGCTCTGAACTCAAATTGGCGTAATCTCGAACGAGGTTAATCGCTGCTGTAATTCGCACCATGGCGGCGTCATCACTCAATAATGGTGAAATCAAACGCCAACGGTGCTCAATCATATATGGTTGTGCTCCCACGATCGCAGCTTCGCGAATACCTGCATCTTCATCCTGCAACCCACGCGCAACTGCAACCAATGCATTTTGGCTTGGATAGTTGGCTAACTCACGTAAAGCATCAATACGTTTTTCTGAAGACAACTTTTTATTTTGCGCATCATAAGACAGCTTTTCGACTCGTTGCGCCGGTGTCATTTGAGCTTCTTGTGGAGTGACAACCGTTGTCGGCGATACCTGGTCTGGGTCTAGCAATGTTGTTTCTTGTGCCACTGCTGTTTGACTCGCAGCAATGCCGATCGAGATCACGAGTAATGATTTAGAGAGCAGCTTAATTTTTTGCATTCAATAACCTATATTCTTTCATTTCCGGGCCTGTAGCAGGCGTAGTGACTATCTTAAAACTTCGTTTCAAACACAGTCTGTGTTTGAGTAGCTTGCTGGTGTAGAATCTGGTCACTGTATTTACCGTGAACCACTGGGTTACCTGTCGCTCGTAAGATGTACGCCATCGACTGATCAACATGGGTAAAAAACTTCTTCCAACCCGCGCAGAGATAATTAAGACCAGGCTCACCTTGCCTAGTACGGATAAAACGGTTTTTGGGACATTCTCCAAAACATGCAAATTGATAATCACATTGAAGGCACTGTTGGGGCAGCGTACGACTTTTAGCAAACCCAAATTTCTGCTGCTCAGAGCTATAAGCGAGCGTATCGAGCTTTTCGTGATGAATGTTTCCAACCTTATATTCTGGGTACACGTAATGATCACACGCAAACACATCACCATTAGGCTCCATTGCTAAGCCCTTCCCGCAGATTTCACCTAACGTACACAGTGGGTTTTTTCTGCCCATCCAGGTTTCGATACTGGCTTCAAAGTACTGCACAAACACGTTGCCGATATCGTGTAAAACCCATTCATTGAAAATCGCGATCAGAAAATTTCCCCATGCTTCATCCGCAACGCAAAAAGGCTCAACAACGGCATCTTTATGACCTGGGATCAACCGTTTATCTCCTTGCTTTAGTTGCTCGTTTGGCTCCCAAGTTTGAGGGGCGGTTGTTCTGAATGTTTTCTGTTCAACTATTGGAATAAACTGCATTTGAGGGGAGCGTACTTCATCTCGCAAGAATCGGTACACTTCAAGTGGGTTACGGCTGGTCAAGTTGTTAACACAAGTGAGCGTAGCAAACTTTACTTCGTGCTTATGTAATAATTCAACCACATTCATAACTTGCCGGAATGTGCCTCTACCAGCTCGGTTTGTTCGGTAAGCGTTGTGCATCATTTCTGGGCCATCAATGCTTAAACCGACGAGAAAGTTGTTCGCCTTTAAAAACTCACACCATTCATCGTTAAGCAGTGTGCCATTAGTCTGGAGATCATTGGAGATCGTAATGCCATCGGGACGGTATTTATTCTGTAGCTCAACAATTGTCTTGAAATAATCCAAACCTAGCATTGTCGGCTCACCACCCTGCCAAGAGAAAATGATTTCAGGTGTATTCTGTCCCGCTATATATTGACGGATATAGGTCTCTAGCGTTTCCTCATCCATGACTGGTGAGCAGCCTGGCTTGTACTCAAGTAAATCTTGTTTGCTTAGGTAATAACAATAGGTGCAATCGATATTGCACACTGCACCGATAGGTTTCGCCATAACATGTAATCGCTTGGATGCTTTTCCATTGAACTGCGGACCTTGAGTTATGTGCATTCATCACCTTCTTAGTTGCTAGCCTGTGCCCAACGGCGTTAAGACTAATTATTAAGTTAATCGCCTAGTGTGATGATAATGTTCAATTATTCGTGGCGCTTGTTATAGTGTGTATAACTGTTTTTCATAGACTTGCCTGATAAAATTCTTTGATCATAAATGTTGATGGAGCTCCCCTATGAAGCATTCCAAAAGTAATACTCTTTACCTTGGTGCCGCTATTTCGATTTCGCTAATTATGACTGGATGTGCAACAACACAACCTAGCCCTCTTGCTCAAAAAATCGATCAAGATATGGTTCTTATTGAAGGCGGACAATTTACGATGGGCTCGGATAATCCATCAGCAAATAAATCCGAGCGCCCGGCCCGCACCGTTCGCGTGGAAGATTTCTATTTGGCAAAATTTGAGGTAACCCAAGAGTTATTCGAATCGGTTACAGGCTCTTCTCTGAGTTATTTTAGAAACCCAAATACGCCCGTGAATAACATTAGCTGGCAACAAGCCAATTATTTTATAAAGAAATTGAATGAAAAAACGGGAGAGCACTATCGTTTACCCACAGAAGCAGAATGGGAGTTTGCAGCGAAAGGGGGGAATCTAAGTCAAGGATTCACTTACGCGGGGTCTGATGATATTAACGACGTTGCCTGGTATGCCAGTAACTCAAACAATAAGGCACACAAGGTAGGTCAGAAAAAACCGAATGAGCTTGGCTTATACGATATGACGGGTAATGTTGGTGAGTTTGTTATTGATGCGTTTGATGAAGGCTATTACAAATCAGCACCAAGTGATAATCCGGTAAACGCAAAAGATGAAAAAGAAAGCCTTGCACACAAGTCTGTACGAGGTGGTAGCTTTGCCTATGATGCTGACGAATCCGAAAACTATCGTCGCGATTTTGCTAGCCAGTCAGTCATCATGTCCGACATGGGGCTGAGATTAGCGAAAGACGCTGATTAAACTAAGCAAGAAAAAAGTGGAGCGATAAAAGCTCCACTTTTGGTAATTAGCTCCTATTGACCCCGACAATAGAGGCTTTAAGCTGATCAATAGCTTGTTTAGGTGCATAGTGACTAAGCTCTTGTATGCACCTATCGAAAGCAAAAGCGACAGCACCTTTTTTATGATTTCTCGCTAGAACCTCGCATTGAGCATACAAGTGCTGTGGATTGCCACCGACTTCAAATGCTGTTTGCAACGCTTTACTGGCTTCTAGAACATCGCTTTTTTCTAGGGCTAGACCGTACACGTACCAATAATGAGCATTAGTTTCACCAATTTCTGCGGCGCGTCTAAGTAGCTTTTTCGCATCATCAGCTTTGCCTTGACGCAACAAAGAAAGACCTGCGCTGTATGGTAACGTGCTGGATTTAGGTTGAGCTTTCATCCCTTGTTGTAGCACCGTGAGCGCAGCTTCTTCTTTACCTAGGTGACGATACAAATCTGCTAGGTTAACGTAGCTATTTTCGAAATAGGGTTCGATGCTGATCGCTTGTTTATACAGCTCGGCCGCTTTGTCGATTTCACCTAAGCTGCGGTACACATTCGCCAAATTGGTTCTTCCGAAACCACGATCGGCATTAAACTCTTGAATTTCCATGTACTCTTCTAAAGGTGATTTAATGATATCTTTTTGTAAAGGGGTCATTTGTGCGTAGTTCGCTACCAGCACCGAGGCAGCTTCCGCTCTCACTGAAAGCACCGGGTCACCAAGCAATGGCTCTAGAATCCGCCACCGATCATGAAATTCATAACCAGACGAGCCTGAAATTGCCCCTAATCGAACCATTTCATTCTCATTCTTAACGGCCCTAGCCAAAGATACTGTTGTATTTTGGTCAGTGTTGCCCCCCATTCTCTCCAGGGCTGAGGCGCGAATAATGTCTTTTAAAGACGAATCCTGAGCAGAGTATGCCAACGCATTTGCTGCTCCTTGATGACCAATTGAATCCGCATAAAATGCGACAGCAAAATGTTGCTGATTACGATACTTCGAATTCGGGTACCATTCTGCTATCTGTTCATCGGCCCATTGATTGCTTTTATCTTCATGGCATGACATGCAAACATTGGGCGTTCCAATATGTTTGCTCAAATCCGGTCGTGGAATATGCCAACTGTGGTCTCTACGAGGATCGACTTGCATGTAAGTCGTTTCTGGCATGTGACAGGTCGTACATTGCGATGCTTCAGATCCAGCCTTATGAAAGGTATGCTTTTCAGGTGTATATTCAGATGCAATATGGCATTGCGAACATACTGCCTCTTCTGGGATCGTTAATTCTGCCGTGTGTGGATCATGGCAATTAGTGCACGTGACCCCCTTCTCCGCCATTTCAGATTGAAGAAACGAACCATAAACATAATCTTCGTCGTAAATCTGTCCATCATGATAGTAGAGTTCAGGTGTTATAAGACTTAAGCGATATTTATCAAAAAAGGAACCTTTAACATGATCACCTGTTTCATTTAACTGGGTTCGGCGACTATGGCATTGAGCGCATGTTTGCACTTGATTGGTTGCTTCAATTGATTTCGGCTGTAACGTACTATGGCCTTCCTCAAACACCCAGTCCGACACTGCTTTAGACAAATTTCGATCAAAGCCATAATGGCTGTCATGCTCAAAAGAAGTGCCAGCATTTTTGTATTTCTTGGCCAGTTCTATGTGCTGACTAGCGGGACCATGGCATGCTTCGCATCCCACATTAATCTCTGACCATGAGCTGTTGTAAGTGTTTTTGTCAGCGTCGTAATTCTTCTTTAGGTTCGTTGAATGGCAATCAGCACACATGAAGTTCCAATTTTGCCCGGTATTGGTCCAATAGAATTCATCCGTTGTTGTCGTTTCTGGATAAAGATGAAACCAACGCTGTCCCCCTTCAACTTTAGCTCTTGTGTCCCAAGCAAAAGGAATAAGCTGCACGCGGCCATCTTCAAACTCGACCATGTACTGCTGTAATGGTTCCCAGCCAAATGTATAGCTGATCTTATAGTCATGCCATTGCCCGTCAGAGCCTTGAATGTTGACCCAATATTCGCCGCCTTTTTTAAAAAAACGATTAGGCATTCCTTTGTGTGTTACAACATGGTTATCAAAATTACCACGCACAGAGGTTGTACTTGCATGCTTCATGGCCATATCGTGATGTGACCCTTTCCAGGCCTCCACCTCGTTTTGGTGGCAATCTATACAAGCTTGTGTGCCAGCATATTCTGGATTTAAGCCTAAAGGAATATTTGGTTTCTCTGTTAATAACTCTTGAGAAAAAGCCATAAAACTGACAACAACGTTGACCAGCAATAAAATGCGAAACCGGCCTGCCCACTGACTCATAGATATCCTTATATTTATAATGTACAACCTAAATCAATATAGACACTAAATCACTGGTTATACAAATAATTACAAGCAATACATAACGACTTTAGTATTGCTTTAGGACCGTAAAACAAGCGAGCATCCTATTGCTTTTCATTTCCATCCCCTCTTCTACTACGCAATAAAAATAAGGCTCTTAGGTGATCTAAATCTACTTTACGAATCTCTACAAACTAATAGAACAATCCTATTTCTTCTTAATTAACAAATGGTTACAACCTAGCAATAACTTATGGTTATATCGAGTATAAGAGGATTTTTCTATATACATCATTAACTTATGCAGCAACTAAGCATAAGGCTCACTTGTGCTTATCTTTACTCTCAACAATCTGGAGTTTTTATGGCAAATCAATTGAGCAAAATCGCTGTGGGCGCAGGACTGTTAGCGGCGTCCAGTGCTGCTATGGCAGCCGACAAACCGAATATTCTGGCAATTTTTGGTGACGATATCGGCTACTGGAATATCAGCGCATACAACCAAGGTATGATGAGTTACAAAACGCCAAACATCGACCGTATCGCGAATGAAGGTGCGTTGTTCACAGATCACTACGGACAACAGTCTTGTACTGCTGGTCGCGCGGCCTTTATTACGGGTGAAGAGCCATTTCGTACGGGTTTGTTAACAATTGGTATGCCAGGCTCTGACCACGGCATACCTGATTGGGCGCCAACCATTGCAGATCTGTTAAAAGAACAAGGTTACATGACGGGTCAATTTGGTAAAAACCACTTAGGTGACCAAGATAAGCACTTACCGACCAAACACGGCTTTGACGAATTCTTCGGTAACTTATATCACCTAAACGCAGAAGAAGAACCTGAAACTTATTACTACCCTAAAGACCCAGAGTTTCGTAAAAACTATGGCCCTCGTGGTGTCATTAAGTCTTATGCCGACGGTAAGATTGAAGACACTGGCCCGATGACACGAAAACGTATGGAGCACGCAGATGAAGAGTTCCTAGAGAGCTCTTTGGCATTTATGGAAAAAGCAGTTAAGGCGGATAAACCCTTCTTTATTTGGCATAACGCCACTCGTATGCACGTTTGGACTCGCTTGCAGGAAAAATACCAAGGTAAATCAGGCGTAAGCATTTATGCCGATGGTATGCTGGAACACGATGATCATGTAGGTGTTTTACTCGACAAGCTGGATGAGCTAGGTGTTGCAGACAACACTATCGTTATCTACTCAACGGACAACGGCGCAGAAACCATGACTTGGCCAGATGGTGGCGCAACACCATTCCATGGTGAAAAAGGTACAACTTGGGAAGGCGGTATGCGTGTTCCTCAACTGGTTCGTTGGCCAGGCGTAATTAAGCCAGGAACCAAGATCAATGAAATGATGGCACACCAAGACTGGTTGCCTACATTATTGGCAGCTGCTGGCGTACCTGATGTAAAAGAAAAACTGGCAGAAGGCTACAAAGCAAATGGCAAAGAGTGGCGTGTACATTTAGATGGTTATAACTTCATGCCATACTTTGAAGGTAAGGAAGAAAAAGGCCCTCGTGAGTCGCTGCTTTACTTTACGTCTAATGGTGAATTAAACGCTGTCCGCTGGAATGACTGGAAACTTCACTTTGCAACGCTTGAAGGGAACCTAAGTAACGCAGTTCGTTTTGCTCCGAACTGGCCTAAAATCATCCACCTACGCGCTGACCCATTCGAAAAAGGCCCAAGCGAATCACAAATGTACTTGCGTTGGATGGCTGACAACATGTGGCTATTTGTACCTGTACAAGACGTTGTGGGAGAGTTCTTTAAAACACTTCCAGAATACCCAATGCAACGTGGCACAGCGATGAACCCTGCTTCACTAAACTACAACTCTCTAAAAATGCAAGAGAAGCTGCAACAACTAGACAAAGTTGAACAAGAAATCAGCAAGTTTAAGTAAACTAAGTTAACGTTAGTTAATCAGTAACATAAGCCAGCAGACCATTCTGCTGGCTTATGTGTATCGCCACATAGGAACTTACTTAAATCGCCTGTTTAGCCTATACAAAGTGGGCATTGTGAGTACAAACTGAAAAACAAAAAAGGAGAGCTAACCTGCTCTCCTTTGTATTTTAACCGTGGATAAACTAAGCCACATTAACCGATTTAGCTAAACTGCTACTTTGGAAAAACTCATCATGCAATGCGCAAATCGCGTGCTGGTATTCCTTATCACCGACAACAAATTGAACATTTACATTTCTCAACGATGAGTGCAGTGCAACTGGCGTAACGCCATTATTCATCAATGCAAGTACACCTTTTGCCAACGTCTTGTTGGTATCAATTTGAGAACCAATTGCTGAGATAAGCGCGACCATACGGCCTTTAATCGAGGCATTCGGATAACGTTTCTCGGCTTTATACAATACTTTGTTTAAGCTATCAGAACTGCCACCTAGATAGTAAGTAATAGAGTTAGCGTTCATCTCTTTACCAACCAAACTTACACGAGCATCTGAGATGATTTCCATCAATTCGTAACTAACGTTATCGGCTTTTCCCACCATTGCTTGGTCAAACAAATGCAGTGCAAATACTTTTTCTTTACCTGCGATGATCTCGACTTTGTCTTCTTCTGGGCGGTAGCTTGAAGAGATCAAAGTACCTTCGTGTTCAGGTTCGAATGTATTTTTAATCTGTAGCTCAATACCACTTTCACGTAAACCCGCAGCGGCATTGGGGTGAATCGCTTCCATGCCAAGGTTGGCAAGTTGGTCTGCTACGTCATAGTTTGTACTACCAATTGGTAATACTTTTTCAGGGCCAACAACGCGTGGATCTGCTGAGCTCAAGTGGTACTCTTTGTGAATTACTGCTAAATCCGCTTTTGTTATTGCTGCAATTCGGCTAAATGTCATCTCACTATAACCTCGGTCATAAGTGTGCATTAGGCCCTCTTTACAGTAAGCATAACCTGTCACGATTGGCAGTTCTTTTGATACATCGATATCAGCAAACGCGTCACTGATCGACTCATCAAGGCTTCTTGGCGCTTGATTATCCCAACCAGACAGGTCAACGAACTTAGCGTTAATACCCATATTTTTTAGTTTTAGTGCTGTGTTGTAAGCACTATGTGCCTCACCGATAGACGAGAGAAACTCTCGAATTTGAGGCAAGTACTGGCGCAACGAAAATTGACCGTACTGACAGGTTTCTAAAATATTCGCGATACAGTTTTTCGCTTCAGCAATGCGGGAGCGAATGAATTTATCCGCACGGATACGATTCATTGGGTCCGCAAAAATATTTTCATTGGTCAGCAACATACGGCTTTCAACGTACGCTAACGCTTCTTCCCATTTGTCGTCGCGTTTCGCGATAAGCTGATAAACGCCTGGTTTACTGGTTTTTTTACACTCGAGCAGCGCATCGGTCATACCACCGTATGCAGATACGACAAAAATACGATTGTATGGTGTTTTGGGACGAAGAATAATATTGTCGAGAACAGCATCAAATGCTGTCATTGATGTACCGCCGATTTTTTCTACGGTAAATGTCATGATAAGCCTTTTTTGATTGGTAACTTTAAAAAGAAAAAAGAAGAGATAGTAAAGTGTGGGGTGGCAAAGCACCCCACCATCATCTTTTAGTCAACGAGAGGATAAACACCGTTTTCATCGTGCACTTCAGCGCCAGTAATCGGTGGGTTAAACACACACGCCATTACCATTTCTTTATTCTTATAAGCTCTCAAGTAGTGCTCATCGTGTTTATCAAGGATGTATAATGTACCTGGTTTGATTGGGTACGTTTCTCCACCTACAACTTCAATCTCACCTTCACCACTCATACAAAACACCGATTCAAGGTGGTTTTGATAGTGAATATGAGTTTCTGTATCTTCATAAATCGTTGTGACGTGGAAAGAGAAACCCATGTTGTCGTCTTTCAACAACATGCGGACACTTTCCCAGTTATCTGAAACAACACGTCGTTCGCTGTTGCGGCATTCATCTAGAGTTCTGACGATCATAATTAAAATCCTTATTAAGATGCTTGTTTGAAATGTTTCGCAGCGATAGTCTCTACTGCATTTTCAAAGATGCTTAGTCCTTGATCTAGCTCTGATTCGCTGATGGTTAGTGGACAGAAGAACTTCACAACTTCATCGTCTGGACCCGCTGTCTCTATCACCATTCCATTCTCGAAACAGTTTTTCGCGATTTCAGATGCCATGTCACCATTGATACATTCAATACCAACCATCATGCCGCGGCCTTTTTTCTGCACAAACATTTGTGGAAAGCGACGAACACAACGGTCAATAACAGCACTTACCTTGTCTGAACACTGCTTGATGTGTGTTTCAAAATCATCGTTTGCCCAGTAAATTTCTAGTGCTTTTGCAGCGGTAATAAAGGCGTGATTATTGCCACGGAACGTACCGTTATGCTCGCCTGGCTTCCACTGGTCAAGCTCAGGCTTAAGTAATACGACAGCCATCGGCAAACCGTAACCACCGATCGACTTCGATAGCGTCACGATATCCGGTTGGATACCAGACGGCTCGAAACTAAAGAAAGTACCGGTACGTCCACAACCTGCTTGAATGTCATCGACAATCACAAGAATGTCATTGGCTTTACAGATTTTGCTCAAACGTTGTAACCACTCGTTTGAAGCAGCATTTAAACCACCTTCACCCTGCACAGTTTCAAGAAGTACAGCGGCTGGTTTATCCATACCTGCAGAGTTATCATTTAGCATGGTTTCGAACAGCGCGAGACCATCTACGCCAGCGTAACCTTCAAATGGAATACGAGTGACGTTACTTAGACTAGAACCATTACCTTGTCTGTGATGCTGGTTACCCGTTGCAGCCAGTGCGCCAGCAGTACAACCATGGAAGCCGTTAGTAAACGCAACGACGCTGTCGCGGCCTTTTACTTTTTTAGCCAGCTTCAATGCCGCCTCAACAGCGTTAGTACCTGTTGGGCCCGTAAACTGAACCTTGTAATCCAAGTTTCTTGGTTTAAGGATGTAAGTATCCAACGCTTCCAGAAACGATGCTTTCGCTTCTGAGTGCATATCCAAACCGTGAGTAATACCGTCCATTTCAATGTACTCAAGCAACGCTTGTTTTAGTACTGGATTGTTATGGCCGTAATTTAGAGATCCCGCTCCAGCAAGGAAGTCTAAGTATCGTTCACCTTGTTCTGTTTCTAGCCAGCAGCCTTTCGCTTTACGAAAAACGACCGGGAAATTGTTTGAATATGAGCGTACGTTGGATTCCTGCTTTTTGAAAATATCCATGATGAGACCGTTTTTAATTCCTATTGTTTGAGGATTATTTGAGAGGAATGCGATACAAATATTCTGTATCGTGTTTGCCTTTAAAGTGGGCTTCTTCATCCAAAAATGTGCTTACTTGGCCAGAATTGCCGTTAATCGCATCTAACTTTTTGAACAGTGCCCAAGAGGCTTTATTATCTTCCGTGATGGTAGTTTCTACCGATTTAACACCGCCTAATTCCTCTCGGGTGAGAAGTTCTTTCAACATGCGGAATGCTAAACCATGACCTCTAAAGCGAGGTGAGACTGCAACTTGCCAGACAAATAAAACGTCTTGCTCGTCTGGTTTCTGATAACCGGAAATGAAACCTGCGATTTCGCCTTTTTGCTCAACCAAAATACTGGTTTTGCTGAAATGCGTAGACTGTAGGAAATTGCAATAAGATGAGTTCATGTCCAATGGAGGACAGTCTGCAATCAAGCTGTAAATGTCGTCACCATCAGAGATTTTAGGCTCACGAAAAATCCATTTTTTACTTGAGTCTTCTCCAATCTCTGGATAAAGGACCCAAGGTGCTGATGTGATCATGTGAAAATACATATCCTTTGAGGTCTAATTAAATTTCCTTTTTATTATGGGCATCCCTCGCGACTAAAAATCAAATAATCCGCCTTTTTATCGGTATTTTTGTGATATGGATCACAAAAATAAACCTATTAACCAAAAGTTAAAATAGTTCGAGGTCTAATTTATTAAATAGTCACCTAAATGCACAGTACAAAAAACAACCAGAATAAGACCATTTTCCATGCTGTTCATTTCTCAGAGAAAAATAGAAATCCAAAAAAAAGCGGCATGCTTTCGCATACCGCTTTTATCAATAATTTAACTGCTGATACTAGTTATTTTGATTTCTTAGACACCGCCTTTGGACGAGGTTCATCCATCAAACCTTTTATCAAAGATACCGTTGCAACAAGCAAAACAATAGTAAATGGTAAACCAGTCGTCACCGCCATTGCTTGAGCAGCAGCTAGACCACCACCCAACATCAATGCAATCGCAACCAAACCTTCAAACGTACACCAGAACACGCGTTGTGGCGTTGGTGCATCGACCTTACCGCCCGCAGCAATAGTATCAATAACCAGTGATCCTGAGTCAGAAGAGGTAATGAAGAACACCACGACTAAGATAATGCCGACAAAAGATGTTATCTCAGCCAATGGCATAACATCTAACATGGCAAAAAGTTTTAAAGGCAGTTCTGCGTTAAACACCGCCTCATAGCCATCATTAACGTATTGGCTAATTGCGTTACCGCCAAAAGCCGTCATCCATAACACACAAACTGAAGATGGGATAAGAATAACGCAAATAATAAACTCACGAACCGAACGACCGCGAGACACACGTGCGATGAACATACCCACAAATGGTGACCAAGAAATCCACCACGCCCAGTAAAACGCCGTCCAGCCTTGAGAGTAATTCACATCCTCTCGTCCAAATGGCATAGATAAGGCAGGGATATTAGCCACATAGGAAACGATGTTCTCGAAGAAACCAGTTAAAATCGCAATCGTCGGGCCAACAACAATAACAAATAGCAATAGCAGTGCTGCAAGACCCATATTGATTTCAGATAAGATCTTCACGCCCTTATCGAGTCCAGCCACAACAGAGATTAAAGCGAGCGCAGTAATACCAATAATCAATATAACCTGCGTCGTATTGGTCATTGGGACATCAAACAGGAAGTTCAAACCCGTTGCGGCTTGAGATGCACCGTAGCCTAGCGATGTTGCTAAACCAAAAACCGTCGCTACCACTGCAAGAATATCGATAATATGACCAGTCCAACCCCATACACGCTCACCAAACAAAGGGTAAAAAATTGAGCGCATGGTGAGTGGCAAACCTTTGTTAAATGAAAAGATAGCCAGCCCAAGAGCCAAGAGCGCGTATATTGACCACGGATGAAGTGCCCAGTGGTAAATCGTCGCAGCCATCCCTAATGCCGAAGCTGCAGTTGCATCGCCCTCTGCACCACCTAGCGGTGCCCAGTCAGTACGTACACCATTCTCAACGCTCACGCCACCAATCGCAGAACTAAAATGGGACATCGGTTCTGATACACCGAAGAACACGAGACCAATGCCCATACCTGCAGCAAATAGCATTGCCAACCATCCGGCATAGGAGTAATCCGGTGTTGCTTCAGTACCACCGATTCGCACACGGCCCAATGGTGTGAAGATCAATCCGACACAGACAATGACAAAAATATTACCTGAAGCGAGAAAAAACCAGTCTAAATTGTGCAACAAACCCGCTCGTAGGTCTGCAAAAAACGGCTCTACCTGTTCTCGGAATAATAGTGTTATCACAACAAACATGACGATTGCTAAGCCAGAAATTGCAAAAACACGGTTGTGAATATCAAGGCCAAATGGGCCTACCTTTAGCGCAACGTTATCCTGACCAATTTGATAGTCAGTATCTATTGCGTTTACTTTTCCATCGGGGCGTTGAATGCCACCGTTATTATCGGTGCTCACGGATAATCTCCTTAAAAATACGTGACCAAGTTTAAATTACTTTCGTCGGAGTTCGAGTAATGAAACGTCTTCATCACTACCAAGCACATGTTCATAAAACATTGTTCTTATAAGCGGTTACTCAATCCGCCATCATAATCTTAAAGCCCCCTATCTCTCATTGCATTTTATTGTTTTCACCATAAATAACGCCTATTGCCAAACCGAAGATATTGGCATGTTTCGATTAAAGTGATACTGCAGTTGTGCTTGAAACAGCTCCGCAGTTGCTAACGCATCCGTCAGGGCATGGTGAGGTTGATAAGCAGGGAGGCCATATCTTTCACGAGCGTGCCCTAATCGTACAGAACCGGGTTTCTTGCCTTTCAACTTATTGATAAAACCTCTGCATTCACGGCGTTGTATCGCATACTCAATATCTAACGTATCAACGACAGGAAACTGTATCCCCTCTCCGATGCTATTTAGCAAGGCGTTATTAAAGAACTGCCTTTCAATGTTCTTATAGTGAACAAGTACCACTTTGCCTGACAACGCATCCAATATTTCACCCAAGATCTGAGACAGCTGCGGCGCGTTTTTTACCTCTGAGTCAGTGATACCGTGAATAATGACAGACTCGTGGTTTAACTCTCTGTTTGGGTTAACGACCCAATGAGCAGAGCCATTACATTGAACACGATCAATAGTAAACGGCACAAGTCCGATCGTGAGAATGACATCCTCTTCCGAGTTCAATCCTGTTGTCTCAAAGTCTACCGAGACAAATGGCACTTGTTCAATTGGTGTTTCCCCATTAACCATCGGTGTCGAATAATAGCGTTTGAGCCTCTCGTCTTTCGCTTCTTTAGCGAGTTGTTTGAACAACATTGACCACTCTGGCGTCTGGGATGTATCCAACAACGGTTGTTCTTTTTCTACATTTTTTGAGAACCACATTATTTGCTACTTCTCTGGTATCGAAACTTAATGAAGTTCTGAGCGTTACTTAGAATTTGAAATGCTGCTTTTAAGTTTCGACGTTCAAATTCAGACATGTTCTCCGGCTCAATATTGTTGTCTGGCTCTTCTCCATTTTCTATATCAAGGGCTTGGTGACGAATTCGAACCATGTAGATTAGCTCCATCGCATCCCTTAAATCCAAACCTCGACCTTTCGGTAAAATGCCAGCATCATTAATGTCATCTAAACGGTCGAAAGAGTTTTGCGATCGGGAACCGATTGCCAGAGAATGCACCCGTATTAAATCGGCCAACGGAGCCGTCCCCCTTCGCTTCAAGTTAATCGAGTTGCGATGACGACCATCTTTCTCCATCACAAAGTCTTTGAAAAAGCCCAGTGGAGGCGTCCTACGTATTGCGTTATACGCCATACAAGCAAGAAAGCGGTTATTTCTTTTCGCTCGTCTCACAATAAAGCTGCTTAATTGCTCCGCCCATTTCACTCGCCCATGCACACCGAGGAGATCAAAAAAGATATTACTATTTAACAATCTCTCAGGGGTTGGATTGTCTATCCAGTTTCCAAAGCATTCTTCCCATTCTGCACGAGTTTTTCGCCATTCTGGGTTGGTAGCCATAATGTCTCCAGTACAATAAGCATAGCCGCATGCCGCTAAACCATCACAAACAAATTTAGCAAACTTTTCAAAGTACTCTCCGTGAATCTCAACGTCATAACTGTTATCGAGAATAAGCGCGTTATCTTGATCCGTTACAATTAGCTGCTCATCCCTCGCCATTGAACCCATTGCGACTAAACAATAAGGAATGGGCGCTGGGCCGAACTCTTGCTCAGCTAATTCAGCGAGGCGTTGTTTGAAACTACTGCCTATAACCGACATGGCTCGACCAATCATGTGCGCGTTGGCATCTTCATTGACCATTCTTACGAAACAGTCTTTTACTTGTTCAGAAACCTGCTTGAGATCCTCGACACTGGTTTGCTGAAAAATAGAGCTCACTAGCAATAGGCTGTTCTGAGATTCATAACGAACGATGTCCGTCATGCCAATAATTCCTATCGGCTTTTTATCTTTTAAAATTGGTAAATGATGCACGTTGTAACGCAACATGGTTAACATGGCCTCAAACACATAGGCGTTATAATCCAATGAAACCACGTCATAACTCATGACCTCACTCACTGGAATATTGGTATCAATACCTTGAGCTAGTACGCGAATGCAAAGATCGCGATCAGTCAATATTCCAAGCAGCTGTTCATCATCTTCTTCTGTGAGCTCCTCTGTCGGGCGAATAATGAGCAGAGAGGTGACATTTTCCTCTGCCATTAGTATCGCAGCTTCCTGAATTGAAGCCGTTGCCTCCAGAGTTACTGGATCTCTTGCTAAGATTTTACGTGCCTTAGCGGTGGTAAAGTCATTGCTTTCGGAGCGGCTAGATATTGCGCTTCGCAAACGCGCGCTATCTTCCAGTTCCATGTAGTCCGCAAAGTTTTCAAACTCATCACAAAGTTCATTGAAGATGTTTTCCGGAATACAGTAAACGAGAGTGTCTTCTATCGCTTTGGCTGGCATACGTACGCGGTTGTTCATCAACAACCCCATCTGACCAAACAGTCCACCAGCATCAATCCTGTTGTAAAGTTCACCTTTACGTCGATAAATCTCTACCGCCCCACTTCTCACCATATACAAGTCGCGGATCGTATCTCCGAAGTTAAGGATTTTTGTTCCTTGCCGAAAGTATGCAACCTCGGCATTGAGAGCAATTTTTCTAAGCTGCTCTTCAGGTAGGTCATCAAAAGGTGGGTACTGGCTAATGAAATTGAGCACTTCTAACTGTTCGGCTTCCATTTTTTATTCCATACGTTGCCTAAACTACAGCGATAAATATCACCCTGAGTGAAATCAAGCAATAAATAAATCTAAGGATAACAGTACCTAACCGATTTCACAGGACCAAGCCTTAACCAAAAATTAGAGCTCTAACCTTTTTATATGTAGAGTTCTAAGCTATCACAGCTTATATCTATGCAAGCGAGTTGAGTTGAAATGTACAAAAAAATTCAAAATAAATTCAACCCTACGTCAGGGCAACGTTATGGCGGATAAAAACACATCACAAGCAATTGTTTTAAATATAAAAAATAAGAATTGAACATACCTTGCTCAACGAATTCTCTATGCACGGCAGAACTAGTTAACCAACCCCCTTTCGTTGAAAGTTGAACTAAAATTAATTAGAGTACAAATCGTTAAACAGTTATAAACACACGAAAAAGGACAGATAACATGGATCCCATACTGGAAGTTAAGGGACTGTATAAAGTGTTTGGAGAAGACCCAGAGAGAGCCTTCTCGCTTATCGACAAAGGCGTCGATAAAGACGGTATTTTTGAACAGACAGGTTTAACAGTCGGCGTAAACGATGTATCTCTCACCATAAATGAAGGGGAAATTTTCGTAATCATGGGCCTTTCTGGCTCCGGGAAATCCACCCTTGTTCGACTTCTTAACCGGCTCATTGAGCCGACTAAAGGTAGTGTTTATCTCAAAGGAAGAGATATCGCCCACATCTCCGAGAATGAACTTCGAGAAGTTCGTCGTAATAATATCTCAATGGTGTTTCAAAGTTTCGCACTCATGCCACACATGACGGTGATTGAAAATGCCGCCTTTGGTTTAGAACTTGCCGGCATCGATGTTAATGAGCGTCAGAAAAGTGCCCTTTCCGCCTTAGAAAGAGTGGGTTTAGACCCTTATGCAGAATCTTTCCCTGACGAATTATCCGGTGGTATGAAACAGCGCGTTGGTTTAGCGAGAGCGTTAGCCTGTGATCCTGACATCCTATTAATGGACGAGGCGTTTTCCGCTTTAGACCCATTGATCCGTTCTGAGATGCAAGATGAGCTTATTCGTCTACAGAACGATGACAAACGCACAATTGTCTTCATTTCTCATGATTTGGATGAAGCAATGCGCATTGGCGACCGTATCGCCATCATGCAAAACGGTGAGGTTGTTCAGGTTGGTACACCTGATGAAATATTACACAGTCCAGCAAATGATTATGTCGAAGCCTTTTTCCGCGGCGTAAACATCGCAAGTGTCTTGACAGCAAAAGATATCGCTCGCAAGAAGCCAGCGGCTGTTTTTAAGAAATCGGAAAATGACGGTCCAGGCTCTGCGATGCAGATTCTGATGGATCACGACCGTGATTACGGTATTGTCGTCGATAAATCTAGCCGATATTCCGGCATCGTATCTCTTGATTCACTACGTTTGGCTCATAAAGAAAACCGTTCGTTAGCCAGTGCTCAATTACCGGATGAAGTTACTCTTCAGCCTGATCAGTCAATTAATGACATTTTGGGTCTGGTTGCTGGTGTTCCTTATGCCGTGCCTGTCGTAGATGAGCAAGGAACTTACTTTGGTGTCGTGACTAAATCACGTCTTCTACAAACACTAGATAAGGATTAACACGATGTCTTCAGAGCAAACTAACAATGATCCCTGGTCAAATACTGCTCCTGCGCAAGATGATCCTTGGTCGCAAGGTACAGAGGCCGCGCCAAGTAATGATTGGCTCAACTCAGAAACTGTAGAGCAAGCGCCATTCGATATTATGAACCCATTCCAAGATGCGGTTTTACCCCTCGATAGCTGGGTAGAATCCGGTTTGAACTGGCTGGTGGAACATGGTCGACCTGTTTTCCAAGCAATACGAGTTCCAATCGACTTTATTCTAACGTCGTTTGAAACTGCTTTGGTGTCTACACCTGCGCCTATAATGGTACTCATTTTATTTTTGCTAGCGTGGCAGTTTTCCAATGTAAAACTTGGTTTTTCTACTCTTGTATCCCTTGTTTTCATCGGCCTAATTGGTGCGTGGTCACAAGCGATGACAACGCTAGCACTGGTGTTAACCGCCGTTTTCTTCTGTTTGCTTATAGGGCTACCAATGGGGATATGGTTGGCAAGGAGCCAAACCGCTGCCAAATTTGTTAGGCCAATATTAGATGCAATGCAAACGACTCCCGCGTTCGTTTACCTTGTGCCAATTGTTATGTTGTTTGGTATTGGTAACGTTCCTGGCGTAGTAGTAACGATCATTTTCGCCCTGCCTCCCGTTGTGCGCCTGACTATTTTAGGTATTCAGCAAGTACCTGAAGAGCTTATCGAAGCTGGCCACTCTTTCGGGGCAAACAAAAAACAGATGCTTTATCGCATCCAGTTACCGTTGGCGTTACCAACTATCATGGCAGGTGTAAACCAAACCTTAATGCTGTCACTTTCTATGGTAGTGATTGCTTCAATGATTGCTGTTGGCGGCTTAGGCCAAATGGTACTTCGTGGTATTGGCCGACTTGATATGGGTCTTGCTGCCGTTGGTGGCTTAGGCATCGTTATTCTTGCGATTTTGTTAGACCGTATCACCCAGGTGTTAGGGGTTAATGCGGGCAACACTAAACTTCGCTGGTATCACACAGGTCCTGTTTCATACCTATTAAAACTGAAAACAAAGACGAACCAAGACGATCTAAAACTTAGGAGAAACATCAATGAATAATTCATGGAAGAAAGCGCTCTCAGTTGGAGCTCTAAGTACTATCGCATTTTCAACTTATGGTGTGGCAAGTGAACTACCGGGTGAAGGTGTCACTGTTCAGCCTGTTCAATCAACCGTTGCAGAAGAAACATTTCAAACGTTGATCGTAAACCGCGCACTTGAAGAGCTTGGTTACGATGTTAAACCGACCAAAGAAGTGGACTACAACGTAGGCTACACCTCTATTGCTAAAGGTGATGCTACTTTCTTAGCGGTTGGTTGGTTCCCTCTTCACGCCGATAAGTACACGATGTCGGGCGGTGATGATAAGTTCTTCCGTAAAGGCCAATACGTAAGTGGTGCTGCGCAAGGTTATTTGATCGATAAGAAAACCGCGGAAAAATATAACATCACTAACATTGGTCAGTTAAAAGATCCAAAATTGGCGAAGCTATTCGATGCAAACGGCGATGGCAAAGCGGACTTAACTGGTTGTAACCCAGGTTGGGGGTGTGAAATGGTTGTTGAGCATCAGTTGGATGCTTTCAAACTTCGTGGCACAGTAACACACAACCAAGGTAACTACGCGGCGATTATCGCTGATACGATCTCACGTTACAAAAAAGGCGATCCGATTCTTTACTACACTTGGACACCGTACTGGGTAAGTGGCGTTTTAGTTCCAGGGAAAGATGTTGTGTGGTTAGAAGTGCCATTCTCTTCACTTCCTGGTGAGCGTAAGGACATTGATACGACACTAGAGAACGGTAAGAACTACGGCTTCGAGATGAACTCTATGCGCATCGTTGCCAATAAAGAGTTTACGGAAAAAAACCCTGCTGCTGCGAAGCTATTTGAAATCATCAAACTAAATATCAATGATGTTAGTGCTCAGAATATGATGATGAGCCAAGGTAAGAACAGCTCAGCGGACATCGAGTCTCATGTAAATGGTTGGATCAAAGCGAACCAGAAAAAGTTCGACGCATGGGTCGAAGAAGCGAAGAAAGCCGCAATGTAATCATGCCTTTATCAACCTCTAGAGCCAGTTGGTGTTATCAACTGGCTCTTTTTTTACACAAACGCCCCTCCCCCTTACATAGACATACCAACACTTACACTACTCGACCATAAACCCACATTATAATTCACGTTTATTTCACGCTTGCTTTGCTAAAAACAACACAACATAACAATTAAACTATTCGAATAAATATGAAAAACTTATCAAAGAGCTCTGTGTGGGGGCCTTTGCAGCCAATTGCTGCCTTTTCTTTGTTTTCGCTTCTATTTCTGTCTATCTCAAGAGTTTTGCTAGCTTTTTGGCAGATTGACCGTATTGACTCTCTAAACGACTTAATTTACATCCTAGGTCAAGGTTTGCGCGTAGATATTGCAACGCTTTGCTGGTTATTTATTCTTCCAGCACTGTTTTCAACCTTCATGCCATTAACCGGTAAGATGGGAGAGTGTTGGAAGCGAATATTACGCATATGGATGGTTTTAGGGCTTTGGGTGCTTGTATACATGGAGCTAGCAACAGCGCCATTCATTCAGGAATACGACCTACGTCCAAACCGCCTGTTTGTGGAATACTTAATCTACCCAAAAGAAGTCTTGAGTATGCTCTGGACTGGCTACAAATTAGAACTGTTTATTGGTGCGTTAGGTACAGTTTTAACCATCACTTTAGGTTGGAAGTGGAGTAAGAAACTGACCGATAAGGCGCAGCAGGTCAACTGGAAATGGCGACCACTATTGGCACTTTTCGTTGTTCTTTTTGGGGTTGCAGGTGCTCGCTCATCTTTAGGGCACCGCCCGCTAAATCCTGCTATGGTCGCCTTTTCTAACGATCCACTGCTTAACGACTTAGCACTGAACTCATCTTACTCATTGTTGTTTGCGGTTAATAGCATGAAGTCAGAAAAGAGTGCTGAGCAGTTCTACGGAAAAATGGACACTCAAAAGATGTTGGAATTAGTTCGCACTTCATCAACAAAGTCCGACTTCACCCCTTCATTACTCCCAACCATGAACAGTAACCCCGCGACTTACCAGGGTAAACATAAAAACTTAGTGATTTTGCTACAAGAAAGCTTAGGCGCCCAATTTGTCGGTGCTTTGGGTGGTTTACCTCTAACACCAAACCTTGATGAACTCATGAAGGAAGGTTGGCAGTTCACACAAATGTACGCCACTGGTACTCGTTCTGTTCGTGGAATTGAAGCCGTAACCACGGGCTTTCCTCCATCTCCGTCTCGCGCGGTAGTGAAGCTGAGTAAAAGCCAAACGGGTTTCTTTACCATCGCGGACTTACTGAAAGCTCAAGGCTATCACACGCAATTTATTTACGGCGGTGAAGCCAACTTTGACAACATGAAAACTTTCTTCTTTGGTAACGGTTTTGATCAAATAGTAGAAGAAGACGATTATAACAACCCAAGCTTTGTTGGCTCTTGGGGTGTTAGTGATGAAGATCTATATAACAAAGCAAACGAAGAGTTTGAACGCCTTTCAAAAAGCGACAAACCTTTTTTTAGCTTAGTTTTTACGTCAAGTAATCATAGCCCTTATGAGTATCCAAAAGGCAAAATTGAGCCATACGATTCAGAATATATGACGCGTAAGAACGCCGTTAAATATTCCGATTACGCTTTGGGTACTTTCTTTGAAAAGGCGAAAAAGTCATCTTATTGGGATGATACCATTTTCATTGTAATTGCAGATCATGATGCACGTGTTTCTGGCGCTAACCTTGTTCCAGTTAAGCACTTTCACATTCCAGCATTGATCCTTGGTAAAGGCATTCAACCACGTAAAGATGACCGCATAGCAAACAACATAGACATGCCGCCTACACTGTTATCTCTGATTGGGGTAGATGCTAAAACACCGATGATTGGTCGTGATTTAACGAAGCCACTGGCTCGCGAAGATGAACGCGCAATGATGCAATACGACAAAAACTTTGGTTATTTAACGCGCGACAATCTCGTTGTGCTTTCCCCTGGTGAAAAGATATCGACCCTGGCGTACGACTTTAAAGACCAAACCATGAAGCCGCTAGAGGTGGACGAGTCTATTATCGAGCGTGCAAAAGCAAACGCATTATTTGCATCTAAAGCGTATCAAAACAACTGGTATTCTTCCAAACACACTCATTAATACCAATGATTCCGCTGATAAAAAGGAGCTAAACGGCTCCTTTTTCTTATTCTGTCACTTACCTTCGAGAATGTTCTACTGACAACTCCTGTCGTTCCTTTCCGTTAGATTGCCCCTACTATTTCTAATTGATTAAGGAACAAACCATGCTGACTATCAATTCATTCGTTCTCTACGTTGAGGACATCCAGCCAAGTTTTTTATTCGAAACTGTTCGAACGCAAAGTCACGCAGTTGTCTCCAACCTTCGCCGCTATTCCACTGACCGAAGGCTTAACGTTGACACTCAAGCAAAGAGATAATCTTTCACCCTACAGCGGAATTAGAGGTGGTGGCACCGAGTTGTCTTTATCGGTGCCCAATAGTCATATGCTAGAGCGCATTTACAAGCGCTGGAAAGACCTAGGTGTTGAGTTTGTTCAACCACCAGCGACATCAGTGTATGGGTTAAATTTTATGGCTATCGATCCAGATAAGCATCGCATTCGTGTTTTCATAAATGAATAAAAATGCGTTAAAAATGCTTTTTACCCATTCCCAATGTGACTTCAATAAATTAGACTCAAGGAAACATCAAAAGCGGCGTAGTAATAAGAAGGAATGCCCATGAGCTCAAGTATGATCCTTAGCGAATCCCTAATCGAGAGCGGAAGAGATATCCCCCTCAAAGAACTGCTTTATGCAAAGCGCGTGCTGGATAACTACATGGCAGTAGCCAAAGAAAGTAGCCCGCTTGAGCTATTAACTGAGATGAAATCGGCAGCAAAGCAAGTAGAATACTTTACAACGACGAGTAACCCGTGTGAGGCTCGTAATGTCATCAGTCAGATGATTGATAAAATCGACACCGCGGAATCTTTTGCTTCGTTCAAAGCATTAGCAGGTAAGCCATCTCAAGCACTCAATGAACTAATTGAAGATCGAGCTCAGCTGATTAAACACGAACGAGAGCTCCTGCTCGCCTCAGGCTATGACGCCTCACGAATCTAATATACGCGACAGGCTAAAAGTCATAGCTAACAACGAAAAAGGAGCTCTTAAAGAGCTCCTTTTGCTTTTCAAAACCGGATACAAAAGACTTAAAGGCCGATATCTTCCGTTATTGCTTTGATTTGTTTGAGGTCCATTTTATAGACTTCAATCATTTGATCGACCTGACTTAGTCGTGAATTAGCTTCATCATGTTTATCACACGCGTCCGACTTCACGTCCCAAGATTTGCCTTCTAAAAATACGTCACACTCTTTCTTGAGTTTCTCAATCTTAGGTAATAATTTCGACCGTTCTTTCTCGAGAGACTCTAATTCTTGCGAAATTTTCAGCTCTTTCTGGAATACTTCGCGGGACCGCTCAAACATAGTCGCTTGCATATCCGCTTGACGACTCAACTTCTCATTTTCTGACTTCGTCGTGTTGATCTTATCTGCCTGCTGCTTCAATTGAGACTCTAGTGACAAGTTGACCTTCTCGACCTCAGTCAATTGCTTTTGCAACTTCTTAAGTGCTTTCTGGTGCGCTTCGTCTTTCGCGGCAAGTAACTCACTAACTTGGTTTTGTATTTCTTGGTCAAGCGCCTCTTCACGCACTTTTACTTGAGATTCCAACTGGGTTTTATCTTGCGTTAGTGCTTGATACTTTTCTTCTAATACGTGGTAAGTCGATTCCCACTTGTTCGCAGTGACAACCGATCCAACAAGGCCACCAAATGCCAAGCCTAACACCGCAGCGATTGCGATATAGATATGCGTACGTTTGTCACGCTCTTCAATGACAACTACGTCGTCTTGCTCTTCCATTTTGTTCTGAGAACTCACCGTATACTACTCCAAGGACTCTTTTACTTTGCTAGCGGATCAATTCCGCAAACATAATTGATGCTGTATAAATCAGAAATGCGCCAATTAATGTTATAACGGTCGCTTTTTGGACTTTTTCATTGGTTCGATAACGAAACAGCACAAATGCTACTGCAATCAACACCGCAATGGCTAATAATCTGGTCATACCGCCTCCTTGTCCACTCATGAAAAACTGCCTAGGTCCGTAGACTGTTTCACAAAGATTCATTGTAACCCATTTATACGTACCATAAGGTCAACTTAGCGTAGATTTTAAAATAAGTGCTCCGATTTTAATCAATTTTGTGTCCTTAATTGAATAACTTATGTCGTAACGATCGAAACACATTTATTGTTCTGAAGTGTTTTTGGGTTCCATTCCCTAACCCAATAAATTTTATTTATGCCGTGACTCGCACAAAAAGATTGGCAAACATACCTTCATGAAAATAGATAAGGTTATTTCATTGAAAATAAATTGACATAGGGTGTTGAAATGGACCAAAAACATGATAGAGTTCACACGTTAATGATGACCAGCATCATTAACTAACCTTTACTCATTTAATTGAGTAATTGTTCCGATGAAGACTGCAGGAGAGTGGTTATTAATCAAATTTTAACATTTGATTAGCATAACTCGCCGAAGAATTAACTATTTCAGGTGCTACCTAGGTAGCGGGGACTGTAGTTGGAGGAACCTCTGGAGAGAACCGTTAAATCGGTCGCCGAAGGAGCAAGTCTTGCACTCACGCAAGGTGAAACTCTCAGGCAAAAGGACAGAGGAGTGGAAAGTTACAACCTAACTATTTTGCTTGGCCTTCCCGCCTACAGCCAATAGCTTAGTTCTTTTAGAGATCGTTGATCTCGTCCTTTCCCTCTTCTCCTTATTAGTTGTTTTATTAAGGGGAAATCATGAACAACCTACAATCTTTACTACAAACCATCGATAATTTTGTCTGGGGTCCACCGCTGCTTATTTTGCTAGTGGGTACAGGTGTTTACTTCACTTTTAGCCTTGGCTTGATCCAGTTTAAACACCTCCCAACAGCGCTAGCGATGGTATTCAGTAAAGATAAGTCATCTAATACTCAAGGTGACGTTTCTAGCTTTGCAGCTCTTTGTACTGCACTCTCAGCAACAATTGGTACTGGTAACATTGTTGGTGTTGCCACAGCAATCAAACTAGGTGGACCAGGCGCTCTATTCTGGATGTGGCTCGCTGCCCTTTTCGGAATGGCGACTAAATACGCCGAATGTTTGTTGGCGGTTAAGTACCGAAGAGTCGATGATAAAGGCCAAATGATTGGTGGCCCAATGTATTACTTGCAATACGGTGTTGGCTCAAAAGCTCTCGCGATCATGTTTGCAGTGTTTGCTTTAGGTGTTGCTTGTTTTGGTATCGGTACGTTTCCACAAGTAAACGCGATTCTGGATGCAAGTGAGATATCTCTTGGTGTTAACCGTGAGCTATCTGCCTTTGTACTAACTCTTTTGGTTGCTTTCGTAACTTTGGGTGGCATCAAATCCATTGCTAACGTTGCAGGAAAAGTGGTTCCTACCATGGCTGTATTTTATGTGTTGGCGTGTTTAAGCGTGATCATCATGAATGCAGACCAATTGTTCAATGCCGTTGAATTAGTGCTGGTTTCAGCCTTTACATCAACAGCAGCGACTGGTGGTTTTCTAGGTGCAAGCATCATGTTGGCAATCCAATCAGGTATCGCTCGCGGTGTGTTCTCAAATGAATCAGGTTTGGGTAGCGCGCCTATGGCAGCAGCAGCAGCGAAGACAGACTCTTGTGTTAAACAAGGCCTAATTTCAATGACGGGTACCTTTTTCGATACCATCATTATTTGTACCATGACAGGCCTTGCTCTAATCCTGACCGGTGCATGGCAAAGTGACCTAGCAGGCGCCGCGATGACGACTCATGCTTTTGCGGTGGGTTTAAATGCAGATACATTTGGCCCTATGCTCGTCTCAATCGGTTTGATGTTCTTCGCTTTTACCACCATTCTTGGTTGGAACTACTACGGTGAGCGTTGCGTTGTGTTCCTGTTCGGAACTAAAGCTGTGCTTCCATACAAACTGATTTTCGTTGGCTTGGTGGCATCTGGTGCATTCCTTCACCTCGATATGATTTGGCTACTGGCTGATATCGTAAACGGTCTGATGGCAATTCCTAACCTGATTGGTTTGATCGCACTGCGTCACGTCGTACTGGCAGAAACCAAACTGTTCTTTAGCTCAACATCGCAATCAGGTGAAGTTGAAGCAGTGAAAGCTTAGTGAAATGACAGCTGTTCGGTCACAAACTACCAGTAACGGAGAGCAAAGCACATTAGAAATGGTAAAAACATAAAGCCCGCTATTATTTAGCGGGCTTTATTTATCTTCGGTTAAATGGTTAATCTCTCAACCATTGATGCTCAACGTTTTCTCCACGTTCTTCAAAAAACTTCGCATTTTTTTGCTTGAATTGATCCGCTTTCAACTCTGATAGCGGCCAGTCTAAAAATGCTTCTGTTACAAACGAGTCGCCGACACCAACCTCAATCGATTCCAGATGTTTCCCGATGTAGCGATAAAAGTAGCCTTGCCCAAACGCATCGCACACCATAGGTACATGCCTGACACGTTGATGATTGACAGAGACCGAAGCCCAAGTCGTCGTTTTAGGTTCACAGGTTTGCTCTTTTACAACGTCGACCTCAAATTTATTGTCCATAGTTGTCGAAACAAAAACGACAATAGCGTCATGCAAATACACACGCCTGAGCAATAACTGTTTAGTGTCTTGAGTTCGCGTTTGTTGTATTCCATTAGCAAAAGGCTCGAAGTAGCCCCAGTGCCAAGACCAGATCATGCCGCGTTGCGCAAACTGTACTTGTGGCCACGTATGCCAAGCAACAGCGGCACCTATCCCCACAATAAATACAGCGAGTAGTATCAACAATCGATAAATATTACGCATTAAACGGGTTTTTCAATTAATAACTTCACACCAAGTGCGACTAATACTGCGCCCGTCGCGCCTTCCATCCACTTCATAAAGCTTGCATTCTTTAGTAGATTTTTAGCCGAGTTAAGCGCGCCAGCTAAACCACACTGCCAAACCATCGCAATAGCAAAGTGTACAGATGCCATCATCATTGATTGAAGCAAGGGTGAACCTTCTGGATTCACAAACTGTGGTAAGAAAGCCAAATAGAAGACCGCCGTTTTCGGGTTCAAGACGTTAGAAAGAAAGCCCTCTCTAAAAGAGCGCTTACCATTAAACACTTCGTGAATCTGCTCGGTCACGGTCAATCCATCTTTCGACGACATTAGCGCTTTTAAACTGCTCAAACCAAGCCAGATAAGATAAGCTGCGCCAATCATTTTTACGATTTGGAACAACTCTGCTGATTGCGCAAGAATCGCCGAGATACCAACCGCAGAAAAAAAAGCATGTACGAATAAGCCAAAGCAAATCCCTAGACTGGTTGTACATCCATCTTTTAGGCCCGAGCGGCTAGTGTTACGGATAACAAGTGCAGTATCTAAACCTGGCGTTAACGTTAAAATCGTAATGGCAATAATAAATGCCTCGAAATTCAAAATATCCATATTATCGTGATAATTAATTGTCAATCCTTCATCAATACCGCCAATCCACAAGATTCGCAAGCTTCTTTTTTAAGAGAGCTATACAACTGGGTGAGTTTATGGACAATGGGTTGGAGTTAATTGTTAATTATTAGTAAATTAACGCAGGTTGCTTAGTGCAACACCATATGAAGGACCCGTTATCGGGTGTTTAGGGAAAGAACAAAAGAATAAGAGTAGTCACATGAACGCATTTACAAAACTCGTTGAACATTCCAAAAAAGTGGCAAATTTTGAGCATCTATCTGCCATCATAGATTGGGATCAAGCAGCGGTCATGCCACCTGGTGGCGCTGAAGCACGCTCGAATGCCACGGCAGAGCTTGATGTACATATCCATTCTTTAATGACTCAACCGCACTTGGGAGAGCTTTTCGCTCAGGCAGAAGAAGACACGCTGTCTACAAAAGAAAAATCTATCCTAAGAGAAATGAAGCGTGGGTGGCAGCAAGCTAACTTACTACCAGAATCATTAGTTCAAGCTCAATCTCTTGCTGGCTCCAAATGTGAACATGCATGGCGTACACAACGTGGAGAAAATGACTGGGCTGGTTTTGAAAAGAACTGGGCTGAAGTAGTAAAGCTATCGCAGGAAGAAGCGCAAATTAGAGCCGAAGCAAATGGCACGACTCCTTATGATGCCATGCTCGATGTTTATGAACCTGGCACAACGTCTGCGTCGTTAGACATTCTTTTTGCTGACGTGAAAACCTGGCTTCCTACTTTGATCGATGAAGCGCTTGAAAAACAACAATCAGACAACATCTTATTGCCAACTGCACACTACCCTGCGGAAAAGCAAAAAGCGCTCGGTTTGGAAGTCATGAAGCTACTTCAATTCGATTTTGAACACGGTCGACTTGATGAGAGTACCCACCCATTTTGTGGCGGTGTACCGACAGATGTACGTATTACGACACGTTATAATGAAAACGAGTTTGTCCAATCATTGATGGGGATTGTCCACGAAACTGGCCATGCTCGATACGAGCAAGGGCTACCAAAAGATTTATCAGGAACACCCGCGGGAGAAGCTCGCTCTATGGGTATTCATGAATCACAATCACTCTTCTTTGAAATGCAAATAGGACGAAGCAGCGCGTTTATCGATCACCTCGCTCGACTGGCTTCTAACCATTTTTCTGGTAGTGAATTCGAAAAAGACAATTTAGCCAAAATTTACACTCGCGTAGAAAAAGGCTTTATTCGCGTAGATGCTGACGAACTTACATATCCTGCTCACGTTATTCTTCGATATGAAATTGAGCGAGATCTCATGAACGGCGTCATCAAACATACAGATGTACCAGAACTCTGGAACGAAAAGATGAAAGCGTACTTGGGGCTATCAACCGAAGGAAACTTCAAAAATGGCTGTATGCAAGATATCCATTGGACAGACGGAAGTTTTGGCTATTTCCCGTCCTACACGCTCGGTGCGATGTACGCTGCACAATTTATGGCAGCAATGAAACAAACCGTCGATGTAGATGCGGTTATTCGTTCTGGCGACTTAGCTCCGATATTCAATTGGCTCTCGGAAAACATCTGGAGTAAAGGGAGCTTATTCACCACTGATGAGTTGGTAAAACAAGCCACGGGTGAAACACTGAATGCTAAACACTTTCAAGCTCACCTAAAAGATCGCTACTTATAAAGCGAAAAGAATAGAAAGTAAAAGCCCAAGGTTCGTATGTTCCTTGAGCTTTTTGTAGGCTATCTATGTGTTATGCCAAGCTAGGGATGAGCCTAGGCTTGTACAAACAGTCCTCACCCTCTGGTCTAGTTTTAAACCGACGATGAAGCCACATATACTGGCTCGGACTTGCCATGATTGATGTTTCAACTATTTGATTCACGAATGCGGCGGCGCGTTGATGATCCTCTTTCGGGAAACCTTCGACGGGCGCACTAATGGTTAGGGTATAGTGTCCGTCTTTTCCTCTTACCATCGTAAAAGGCACAATGGCGCAATCTGTAGAATCAACCAACAAACTTGTACCTGTCGTAGTACAAGCATTTTTAACGGCAAATAACGGTGCAAATGTCGAGCGTCGGTTACCATAATCGTGGTCCGGTGCATACCAAACCCGCTCACCCGTTTTAAGTGATTCAAGCATGGCTTTGACGTTTTTACGATCAATCAGTGTACGATTAGAGCGAGAGCGTCCCTTATACTGAAAATAATCAAAGCACGGATTATTGTTTGGGCGATAAACACCGGTTCCAGACTTTTTAATGCCAAAAGCTCGAGCACCTAACTCTAGATTCATTGAGTGTACGGCCAACATTAATGCACCTTTGCCTGACTTCTCTAAAGCCTCTAGATGCTCCATGCCTTTTATCGTGACGTGTTTGTTTACCCGTTTATCTGACCAAAACCATGCCATTGCGGTCTCAAAAAGTGCGATGCCAGTATTGTCGATGTTGTCTTTTAGAATTGCTTCGCGTTGGCATTTTTCCATATGAGGGAAGCAAAGCTCAAGATTGCGTCTGATCGTAACTTGACGTTTTCTCATGAATCGCATAGCTAAACGACCAATGTTGCGTCCCAAAGCTAGTTGAACTTTAAAAGGAAGGAGGCTAAGTAAGTACATCACGCTAATGATAATTAACGTTCCCCAGTAACGAGGCAAAAGAAATTCGGCCTTGAAAGCAGGCTTTTTGTATTTGTTCATGTAAGTATTGTCAGATGTGCCCATCTATAAGTGATAAAAACAATGATAATGGACTGCACTTTTATCATTGATAACGCTAATAACATAAATTAAAGCGCGCGGATTCTATGGTTCTTCGACACACTACACAATAAGAACTTTGCAGAAATATGTAGGGAATGAAAAAGCAGTAAAGATGAGTCGCCACGTTAACATCTATCGGAGTGATTTATCTACTGCCCTTTCCTAAAGTTTGAAGAAACATAACTTTGTATTTTCAATGCGCTAAATAATGTCTATTTTTCAATCACATAATGCGACCGTTATGAATACAACAATAAGACGTCATATCAATACTCGCCATTAGCGATTGAATTTGTACTAAAAAGCCGCAGCAATTTCTCGCTGCGGCTTCTTATTCACTTAACAAGTAGAGTGGCGTTATTCGTGCCCTACTGTTTTGGATAATAAATTTACGATCAACACACCTGCGATGATAAACCCAATACCAACTAGGGCTGGTAAGTCTAGACGCTGTCCGTAAACAAAGTAACCAACCGTCGCAACCAAAACGATCCCAGCACCACTCCATATGGCATAAACAACCCCGACAGGCATTGTTTGCACTGTGACGGAAAGCAAGAAGAAAGCGATGCCGTAACCAATCAAAACGACTGTGCTCGGCATTACTTTCGTAAATTGCTCTGTTTTGGGAATATAAGAAGTGGCAATCACTTCACATACAATCGCTATCGACAGCGCCAACATTGGTGGCATAGAGACAAGCATTTTGAACATAAGGCATTAACGCTCAACAGAAATGTAACCGACAACATGTCCGGATAATTAGACCGCGCATTATACCCAACTCATCTCACGATGGAATACCACTAACGATGTTTACACACCATCACTTTCGCTTACTTTTTGATGACCAGGTGAAAGGCTGACGTTTTGGTGCTGACGAGAAATTTCAAAGTAGATATGCATATCAATCGGCTCAGGTGTATTGAGTAGCATCTTACCTACTTCACGTTGGAAATGACCATAATTACCTAGCTCATCCGTTAGTTCTAGGAGCTCGTAAGAGGCTTCATCGGCAAACATTCCATACGCATACTGATAATGACTGATATCCTTGCTCTTATCATAACCCAGCTTTTGAAGAGCTTGATCAATCTCTTCCGGCGTATAAATGTCTTTATCACCAAACGAATGCAGTAGCACGCAAGGAACTTCTTGAGCGATGCTCTGAATCTTTGTCTTTCTCTTGAAAATACCGAACATAATGTCCTCCACTGACGATGTTTCCAAACATGCACATTAATGCAAAATGGTGAGCTGATTGTTTTTAGTATGGCTCATTAATTTGAGACTTCCTTACTACGAAGTCACCTTCACATATTAACGTGATCGCATAATTACCAGGAAATAGTACACACTGCGTTTCAAACCTATCTCATCAGAAACTCTGCTTTAGTCACAATTGTGTGACAACCCCGAGTACGGTTTACCATAATGTAAAGAGTAGATTGAAAAGTCGGATTTCGTATCGACATCTAAACTTAATTAAGTTAGCTTTAGAAGTATAGACGTCTAGATTGACTATACTTAGGGAGAGAAAGTCGTGCCAATTAGAATTCCAGATCAATTACCAGCTACCGATGTATTAAGGACAGAAAACATCTTCGTGATGAGTGAAACGCGTGCAGCGAGTCAGGAAATACGTCCTTTAAGAGTGCTGATCCTTAATCTGATGCCAAAAAAAATAGAGACTGAAACTCAGTTTCTGCGTCTACTCTCAAACAGCCCACTACAGGTTAACGTCGAATTACTGCGCATTGATAACCGCCCGAGTAAAAATACGCCAACTGAACATTTAGACACGTTTTATCGCCAATTTGAAATGGTGCGAGATAAAAACTTCGATGGCATGATCATTACTGGGGCTCCATTAGGTTTGGTGCAATTTGAAGATGTCATTTATTGGGATCATCTCAAAACCATCATGGAGTGGGCAAAAGATCATGTGACATCCACTCTTTATGTTTGCTGGGCTGCGCAAGCAGGGTTAAAGCTACTCTACGATCTACCTAAAAAAACGCGTAAAGAAAAACTTTCAGGCGTGTATCATCATCAAATCCATCATCAGTTTCACCCTATCTTACGCGGATTTGATGACACGTTTTTGGCTCCTCACTCGCGTTACGCAGATTTTTCGCCTCACTTTCTAGAAGAGCATACTGACTTAGACATTTTAGCGACATCGGATGTCGCAGGTGTGTACTTGGCCACCACAAAAGACAAACGAAATGTCTTTGTCACAGGACACCCTGAGTATGATTCTCACACTTTACATAATGAATATATCCGAGATTTAAGCGAAGGTATGGAGCCCGCTATTCCTGTCAACTATTACCCAAACAACAACCCAGATAACCCACCAATTGCAAGCTGGAGAAGCCATGGACACCTCCTCTTTTTAAACTGGCTGAACTACTGTGTTTATCAGCAAACACCGTACGATCTCGATCACTTCAGTGAAGATGCTTTCACTAAAGACGATTAGCTTCAAAATAAGCAAACAAAGCACTCATCATTACCGAAATGTAATATGTGAACCAAGCCGCCATATGGCGGCTTTTTCATAACAGTTTGCAAACCTGATCGCATAGTGTTTTTTCCTCAATAGGTTTTTGCTAAGTAATTCATATCATGCAGAAAGATTCAGGGATGTAGGGATAAAGAATGAAAACAGCAAAGCTCGGTGCACTAATATTATTGTCTCAGTTTGCACTCGTGGGTTGCGTGACGGTGAAAGAAGATGGAAGCCCTGTCGTTAAAGCCGATCCTGTGGCAATGGCAGAATCACGTATCGCACTTGGCTTAGGTTATTTAGACGGCGGTAACATGATTCGCGCGCATGATAACTTACAACAAGCCTTAAACCACGCACCTCAATACTATCGCGCGCAATTATCTATGGCTCACTACTACGAAACGGTTGGTGAAGATATTAAAGCCGAACAGATGTATAAACGCTCTCTACGCCAACACACTAAAAACGGAAATGTGCTCAATAACTACGGTACTTTTCTTTGCAAGCGAGGTGACTTCGAAAAAGCCGATCAGATGTTTAATCGAGCCATTGAGCAGCCTTATTACTACCTTATTCCAGCAAGCTATGAGAATGCAGCTTTTTGTGCGCTAAAATCACAAGATAAAGACAAAGCGAGATACTACTTTACTAGAGCTATCGATCATGACCCTCATAGACCAAAATCGATTTTGCAACTCGCTAAAATAGAAATTGATAGCGGTGATTATACTGAAGCTAGAATTCGATTAATGAGATTCAATCAAATGTATGGCGTGAAGAAGCCCTCTTTGCAACTCATGATTCAACTTGAACGTGCAGCAGGCAATGAAGCTCTCGAGAAAAAGTATCAAAAACAATTGGAAAAATTTTCTTAGTACAAAATAGCGATACATAAGGCGCATTAGCTCACAGCCAATACAGCGCTTGACCAAGAATCCAGTGAATTCAGACTCACGGTGATACATTCATCCTGTACATAAACGTCAAATTCGGTACTATTTGAACGGAATAAGTGACCAAGTCACATTATAAAAAGTGCGCACACAACGAAATTTGTACATCATACTGTTTTTAAGATTGATTTCGGCACATTGATAAATACTAAATATTACTGACATGCACCAGAAGGAAGTTGAAGCCGGATGAAACCTGCCTGCACTCTGTTATTACTCACTTTGCTGAGTTCACCTTTTGTTGTCAGTGCACAAGAAAATATTGAGAAAACATTCACATTTGGCATTGTGTCCAATAAAGCCCAAAGCAAAATCAAAAAAGCGACGCCCCTTACTCAGTATGTAACTGAAAATATGACTGAATATGGTTACGCAAAAGGGGCGGTAAAGGTATTTAAAAATTATCGTCAGCTCGCGGTTGCGCTTGAAAATGGCACCGTTCAAATTGCAACGGCGACCCCCTTTAATGCGATGACCTTAGAAAAGGAGTCTAATAGCCAAGTTCTTGCTATACGATGGAAAAAAGGCCTGCAAAAATATCATACGGTGTTCTTTACTAATAAAGAGAGTGGCATTGAGTCACTTTCTGACCTGCGCGGAAAAACGCTTGTTTTCGAAAAGCGCACGTCTACCAGCAGCTATTACCTACCTGCGATTACATTGCTGAACCACGGAGAAAAACTGCAATACCTTCCCTCTCCTGATGACAAACCGGCCAAAGACAGCATTGGTTATTTATTCCTTGATGAGCAACTCGCTCAGTCAAATGAAATCAACCTATCTGTATGGGTATATAAACAGAGAGTTGCAGCAGGAGCATTCAGTAACTTCAACTGGAACAATCCCAAAGATTTGCCAGAGAACATGAAAGACAAACTAGCGATTTTTTCTCGTTCTGTTGAAATACCCAGGGATTTGATTCTCGCTTCTCCAAGCATGAGCCTAGAGCAACAGCGTAAAATCACGTCCATACTGCTTGATATGGATACAACTCACGAAGGCTCTCTCGCACTTAAAAAGTTTCAGAACACCAAAAAATTCAGCGCGCTTACTCCAGAAATGCGAGCCTCCTTAAGTACAGTGCGCAAGTCAGTTCACTTATTACCGAAGGTGGATTGATGTTTCAAAAGCTCTCACTCGAAACCAAATACATTTGCTCGACAATGTTCGTTGTCTTGTTTGTTGTGGTGATAAATCTTGCGTTATACATGCACGGTTACGATGCGTATTCAAATAGCTTAACTCAACAAATCACGAACAACTCTCAAGAAAAAACAGAATCTTACGTTAAGCAAAAAGGGTTGGTTTATGCAGAGCTATTATCAAAACAGCTTTTTGATCCACTCTATACAGACAATATCAGTCAAGCGTATGAGCAAATTAAGGCAACATTGAGCCAGCCAGATGTCTCGAAAATACATGTTGTTGACAATGAAGGGCTAATCTTTCACGACGGCACTACTCAGCTAAGGATGTTTGCCCAACCTCATTACCGCTCTCCTTTTATTTTGAAAGCAATAGAAGAATCTAGAACTCTCGTTTCCTTTTCCAAGCATCAGTTGGAGATCGCAGCGCCGATTCAGCAATCAAACATTACTCTTGGGGCGGTGTATCTTGAGCTTAACTTGATACATCTACTGGAAGAGAAAGAACAGAACATTGAACAAGTCCAAGCGATTACCTCAAACGATAAACAGAAGATGTTTAACTTGCTGCTAACGATCAGTGGGATATCCGTTCTATTCGGTAGCATCATCGCTTATGCTTTGGGGCGGTCGTTAACTAAGCCACTCAAGCAACTAAAAGATCAATTTTCAGAGTCAAATACCCAAGCGCTGCCAGTCACCGATATACAAAGCAAAGATGAAGTGGGAGAACTTATTTCGGCGTACAACAAAATGTCAAACAAAGTGAACCGATACACCAGCCGAGTTGAGTTCATGGCGTACCACGATATTCTGACTTCCCTGCCAAACCGAGAAAAGTTACTCATTGATATTCAAACGCAAATAACTGACCACAAATCCCCCTCACTCGCGGTTGTGTTTATTGACTTGGATGACTTTAAGCACATTAACGATAACTACGGACATAACATTGGGGATAAATTGCTCGGCCATCTTGCTTCAGAGCTTCAAAGCCGTTTGCCGAGTTATTTTAAGCCGCTTTACCGCCTTTCTACCATCGTAAGTCGAGTAGGTGCGGATGAATTTGTACTGGCCTTTCCGTGCTCGGACAGTCATGAAGCTACAGAAAAAGCGCACGCTATTCATCGCCAACTACTCTCTCCCTTTAGTTTGGAAGAGAACGATATTCAAATTACGGCAAGCCTCGGAATTGCTGTGTATCCAGAATTTGGTTCAAACGCTGAATCTCTTTTACAGCTTTCCTCTCTTGCGGCGCAGGAATCTAAAAGACGCGGTAAAGACATTATGACGATATACGACTCCACGTTTGATGAAACGATTAAACAACGTTTATACATAGAACGAGAACTGCGTCGTTCAGTACGTGACTTGTCTCAATTCGAGCTGTGGTATCAACCACAATTTGATCTAAAAACCTATCGCCTAATTGGGGTCGAAGCATTGGTTAGGTGGAATCATCCCGAGAAAGGCTATATCAGTCCAGAATCGTTTATCCCGATCGCAGAGCAAAGTGATTTAATATTGGAGCTTGGAGAACATATCATTGAGACAGCAGTTGCTCAGCGGGCAATGTGGGCAGAACATTTCGGTACGGATTTTCACATCGCATTAAACTTATCCCCAAGGCAAATCTATCGCCAAGATTTAAGTCAATTATTTTCTAAGTATTTACGACGACATGATGTCGCCCCTCAAACCATTCATGTTGAAGTGACAGAGTCACTTTTTATTGATGATACAGAGAAAGCTCAATATGTGCTTAAAAAACTACAAAGTATCGGAGTGGAAGTTTGGCTAGATGACTTTGGTACGGGGTATTCAGCCCTTGCCTACCTACAACATATGGCTTTTGACGGGCTCAAGATTGATCGTTCATTTATCGCTCAAATCCGAAAAAGCGATCAAGACGATTCATTAGTTCGCGCGATTGTATCCATGGCTCACAACCTAAGAATGAAAGTAGTAGCCGAAGGCGTAGAAACTCAAACTCAACTCACACGAATGGAGTCTCTCCACTGTGACGTCGTACAAGGCTTTTTCTTAGGTAGGCCAGTACCTGCTGAGGAATTGATTGCATTTGAATACCAACGAGGGAGTGGCGCTCAAAGCGTCAATCACTTTGCTTAGAACGCCGTTTTGTTAACTATTGCCGCTTAGCGCGTTAGTACTCGTAATGCAATATCGGTCACACTTCCCCCACCTCATTAATATGAATTTTCTCTTAAAATCTAACATCTGAGATAAATAAACTACACTTTTCATATCAACTTCTTGGATATGGAAATGCGCGTGGTAGGAATCTTTTCTTGGAACAACCTGTCGGTAAAACAAAAGCTATTTGGGTTGGTTTTGCTGCCAATTTTATTGTTGCTTGTCCTCGCGGGTAAACATGTACAAAGCCTTTCTATCCAGGCTCAGGAACTACAAAAAGCACAGTTATTCTCTGTCTACATCGACCGCGTATCTTCGCTTTATCACCTACCGAATAACCCTGATTTAATAGATAAGCAACTAAAAACTCAGCAGATATCTCAATTGTTACGCGACACCGCTGCACCAGTATTCGGTGAAAACGCTGAGATACTAAACCAGTTGACAAGCTTTGAGGAAGCAACCCTCTCGATGCTCTCTTCGCAAAATCAAGAAGAAAAGTTAGATGCGGCAGAGTGGCGCGCTGATACGTTCAAAGAAATCCTCATGAGCTTAGACAAAGTCTATTTTAGAAATGTGAGTTATGAAACAAACACTCACCTTTCTTCTTTGATGCAACTTGAATGGTTGATGTTTTGGTCCACTGAAGAGCATAGATTAAGCGAATATTTGATTCGATCTTCAGAGGAAAATAACGAGTATGACCTCACAACACAGGCTTCTATCCAATCTTTAATCCAGAACCAACAACTATTTCTAGAGCGTTTTGTGACGCTAAATGCCAATCAACAACAAGTAGATCTGCTCATTGAGACGTTTACGGGTGAAGTCTTTATCAAAAGCCAAGAGTTTCGTGCTTATTTATTGCAACCAGCTCAACTCAAATCATTAACCCCGGATGAGATTGATGCGGGGTTATCTGCACTCAACAAACGCTTATCGTTATTACAAAGTGTTGACGACAAAATGGAACAACAGCTGAGTGATGATATATCAAAGACAATCAACACGACGACACAGCACCGCTTTACCTTTATCGCAATGATGAGCCTTTTAACGCTGTTGGTCGTAAGTTTAACGCTAAGATTGGTGCGAAAAGTTACTGGAAACTTGAATCTAGTCCTCAAATTTCTCAGTAACGAAAGCAATGAACAAAGTAACACTGAAAATTCACCTCTTGCTCAACTAATAAAGGGTAAAGACGAGCTGAGTAAGTTTGCTCGAGAGGTAAAAAAGCTTAGTGATGAGCGGATGTTGTCCAGACTAAAGCTCACACAAGCTAAAGAAGATGCAGAACAAGCAAAAGATGATGCAATTAAGGCGAGTAAAGCCAAAAGTAGCTTTTTGGCCAACATGTCCCACGAGATCCGCACGCCGCTAAATGGCGTTATTGGCATCTCTGAAGTGTTATCCGATACTTCCCTGACTGCCACACAACGCGATTACGTCGACACGATTGAAACCTCCTCCCAACTGCTTTTGAGTTTAATTAATGACGTTCTAGACTTCTCAAAAATTGAATCTGGGATGTTGCTCATTAGCCCACATTCAACTTGTGTTCGAGAGTCTATCTATGACATTGCTTCTATCATTTCACCGAAAGCAAAGGAAAAAGGCATCGATGTGCAAGTCAACATTAGCCGTAACACGCCTTACCACGTAATGTTGGATGACCATCGTATACGCCAAGTTGTCATGAACTTCATGTCTAACGCGGTAAAATTTACCGAACAAGGCAGTGTAGAGCTATCGGTCATCACCCGCGAAATTAAAAATGGTGAAGCGGTCATCGAGTTTTCCGTTAAAGATTCTGGGATTGGTATTGATGCCCAGCAGCAAAAGAAAATATTTGCTCCATTTGCCCAAGAGGATAACTCTACTACCCGACAATTTGGGGGAACTGGACTTGGGCTTGCCATTAGCACGCAATTAGTTGAGCTAATGGGTGGAGAAATTCAACTTGAATCCGAGAAAGGTAAAGGCAGTCGCTTCTTCTTTGAACTAACTGCTCCTGTTGTGACGCAAGAGTTTAACGCTTATCACGCTCTGAATCACAACGATATATGGATTGTATGCAGCAGTACTCAACTAGAACAAAAACTGCGTAACGAGTTAAGTTTTTTCAACATCAATATAACGCAGTCAGTAGATACCTTAAGTGCGTTGCCAACGTGGATTGATAACGAGCGCGTTATCGTTATTCATGTAGAAGCATCACCAAATGCAGCGGCGATGCATATCGATGAGATAGAAAGCCTTTGTAAACGAAACATTCGTGTCTGCCTCATCAAGCACCTTCATAGCCCACAATTCGACTTTAGAAACAATATCAGCGCCTTGGTCACTCAGCCACTACTAGGGCAGCGCTTAATTAAAGCACTTGAAAGTTGTGCGGCAAATTTCTCGCACGCACAACAAGAGAGCACTTCAGCGCAACATGTTAAATCTCTGCCGAAAATTTTGGTCGTTGATGACAATACGGTCAATCAAAAAATCGCGGGGCTACACGTCACAAAAGCTGGCTTCGACTTTGATGTCGCAGTAAACGGACAAGAAGCGGTTGAGAAATTTCAACAGAATCAGTACAGCCTAATTTTAATGGACTGCATGATGCCCGTAATGGATGGATTTGAAGCCACCCAAATAATTCGTCAAATAGAAGTAAAAGAAAAACGCGCTTTCAGAATTCCGATTATTGCTCTAACGGCAAGTGTGGTCGATGACGATATACAAAAATGCTTTGACGTTGGAATGGATGACTATGTACCCAAACCGTTTAAAGCAGGGTTGCTTAAAGAGAAGTTAGATAAGGCAATAGGGTTACGCGTTTCCAACACGACGCCTGCTGAACCACACCAAGAGAACACCACCCCCGATAAAACTCATGAACTACCTGCAAGTTCTGAGCAACCAGAAGCAACGGTAACGCCTATTCGCTCCGAACGCATCTTGCTTGTCGAAGATAATAGAGTGAACCAGAAAGTGGCTTCTCTATTGCTATCTAAAGCAGGCTATCAATTCGAAGTCGCAGAAAACGGTCAAATTGCAGTCGAAATGTTCCAAAAAGATGGAAAGTTTGATGTTATTTTGATGGATTGCATGATGCCCATAATGGATGGGTTTGAAGCTTCTAGGCAAATTAGAGCTTATGAAGCGAGTAAAGGATTAGCTAAGACGCCCATTATCGCATTAACAGCAAGCGTCGTTGATGATGATATTCAACGCTGCTTTGATTCAGGAATGGATGCCTACGTACCAAAGCCTGTGCGCAAAGAAAAACTGTTGTATCAAATTGAACAAGCAATGTAGGTGGATTCTATGAGTAGAAATCATTCTCGCGTTGCTTTTCCTTTGCGTTACATAAAACGCTATCTGTTTATTCTGATTGCCCTTCTTTCATTAAATTGCCAAGCTCTCGCTGCAGAGAGCTACGCCGTTTTCTCATTTAATGACGAATTCTCTCCGCTCACTGTCAATAAAGCGCGAAAGTTGTACAGAGGGAAGACGCAACTTTTACAAGGCCAGCGAATTGAACTCTCTGACTGGCCTGCGACATCAACAGAAAGAGCTGAGTTCTATCGTTATCTTCTCAACAAAAATTTAGCGCAAATGAACGCGCATTGGGCAAGCTTGTCTTTTTCAGGTAAAGCTAGACCGCCAAAAGTGATTGCACGCTCCAGCATTGATGACCTCATAGCATGGATGCAAGAGAAGCCGAATAGAATTGGTTATGCCCCAACATCGAGCGTCCCTAGTAATGCTCATGTTTTATGTGTGGTTAGCTCGGAGAATTGATATGAAAAAATATTTAACCATGTTATCGCTGAGTATCGCGACCTTTCCGAGCTCAGCCACGATTGAACTAACAGAACAACTTTCTTTAAGTGGTTTTGGCTCTACTTCGTGGGCAAAATCCGATAACCCAACTACGGTACTAGTTAACCGCTTTATTGGCGATGAATCTTGTTTCGATTGCGATACCACTTTCGGCATGCAGCTCGATTATTTTCACAAGGCATTTCGGGCATCCGCACAAGTCGTAAAGCGCCCGCAAGACCATTGGAGCTCGCCTCAGCTCGAGTGGGCGTATTTGGCTTATACCTATAAAAACATAGAAATAAGAGGAGGACGCTTAAGACTGCCACTGTTTTTGATGTCTGAGTACAACTATGTCGGTCACGCTTTTACCCAAGCCCGCCCACCGAATGAGGTATATGACAGCATTCTAGGTATCACGGCTTATAACGGCCTATCTGCACGCTGGATTCATGACCTTAATGAGCAAGTCGTACTTACCGCCATGCCGTTTGTCGGGTTTAAAGACAATAGTGACGTAACCATCAATGAACGTACTGAATTGGAAATTGAGTCAAACAACACTGCAGGGATGAACTTAACGCTAAGCGGAGAGAGCTATCGTTGGAATTTTTCCTACCTCCACGGCGATTATGATCAAACAACGACGCTCTCTAACATTGAGCAGTCCACTCCCGGTGGCGGAACCACAATCATTGACCGTCTAGTTGAAACAGAAAAAAACAACACGATCGATCTGTTTTCTCTAGGGTTAAGATACGAGCTCGATAACATTGTGATTATGGCAGAAGGACAGACCAGCAATCTTTCCTCATCTTGGTACGCGACAACAAGTTATAATGTAAAAAAGTTGACTCCTTATATTGTTTACGGTCAGCAGTTTAATAGTCGGGATAAAAAAAGTGGAGACAGTTTCTTACTCGGATTGAGATACGACCTAGATTACAACGTTTCCCTAAACGCAGAATGGCAAAGGTTCAACGCCTACAATAATAGCTCTGGCGCGTTTTCATCAGCCCCAAAGGATGACAGTGCGAGCCTTTATACGCTAATGCTCAACTTCGTTTTTTAATGTTTCTTACAGTACCAATTTCCACAACGCTAGGGGCTGTTGCATTAAGAAGGCTTTTTGCAACACGTAACTAAACGCTAAACGACTGAAAGGGGTAAAATCGAACAGTTCAGATAGATAAGTGGCAATCCAAACATAGACAAAGGTTACTCTATTTCGGTTTGTTTTGATTGTCTTTTAACCGCTTTTCTTTGCGTCGCAGTGCCCGGAAAAACTTTGACTCTTCGTGGTACCAACCAAGGACACTAATTGGAAAGCCCACGAGCATCATAATAAAAACATCCGCAGGGAGTTGTTCCCAAATGTCGCTTAAAGAATGCAGCTCTCCAAAAATGAACAAACCGATGACTTTACCAAGCAGTAATGCACAACAAATCATAAAGAAGGACTTTAATATATAGTGCCATTTGCCTTTTTTACGCTCTTCTCTCCAATAGGCATACTTATATTGTCGATCGTACATTCATCCCCCTAAAGTAAACTTGCCGTAAGTTTAAGCATCTCGATAGCGTAAAGTGCGTTGGCACCTCTTTAATCATAGTGCGTATCTAAAGTGAATGCTTGTCGTGGCAATAAGAAGGAGATGTATTCTGTAGTAAGAGCTACATAATCTCTGAACGTTATATGTCTTGTGTCATTCGGATGATGCCTGATTTTGCTTATCGCTAGTGTTTTCTGAACACCCAAATCGGGCCGATGAGTAGAAACTGTAAATCCTCAAAAAACGACGGTTTTTTACCTTCAATCTTGTGACCGATAAATTGCAATATCCACAATACACCAAACAAGAGCATAGAAATATGCAGAACGGGCAACATCAATACCTCTAGAGACCAAATAAGGCCAATGCACGCTAATGTGTAGCCGATCATCATCATGAATACGCTCAGAGACAAACGAAAATAGAAAACCCAAGTGGGGATCACTGCTACCCAAACCCAATTAAGTTCGAAGCCTAATAATGAAATCTGGGGAATCGACCAAATAAGTCCAACCACAGAAAGGTAGATACCTGGAACTGCGATTGTGTGAATCTTTTGGTTGATAGGGTTTTGGTGACTCTCCCCGTATTCTTTTAGCCATTCAGATAATGCTCGCATATCATTCCCCTTTTCCACCTTCTTATTCTTATATAGCCCGAGGATGAAAAAGGTGCGAATTTTTCCGTAAAGGCTACGAGCAACGAGCGACAAAACAACAGAGGCCAGTGCGTTGCCGATTACTCACCAAGCAACGCTCGTTGTGCTTTCGGCAGCTTGGCAACGACAAGAGCATAAGAGCGTTCACACAAGTCTTGAATCAACCCATCCTCGACATCACCGTTAAAATAAACCGTTATCCAATGACGCTTATTTAAGTGATAACCTGGGATAATGTCCGTAAACTGCGACGTTAAGACTTCTCCATCTTCTGGTTTTACTTTTACGCTGACATACTCCCGACCGTTTCTCTCTGCAATGATGGCAAACATCTTGCCTTTGATTTTGTAAACAAGCGCTTCAGGCCCAAATGGGAAATCGCTTTCTGCACACATGAAGGTACTTAAGTATTGTTCTAGTTCTTTGCTTTTCATATCCCCTACCTCCTTCTGCGTTCTCACTCAAATTGTGGCAATAGCAATTTTAACGCCTGGTTAACCTGCTCTTTTTCATTGCCTTCTAAACCATGCAATAACGATTGCTGAACGTCTACATGCTCCAAAATTAGCTTGTCAATTAAGGTTAAGCCTTGCTCTGTTAGTTCAACGGTGACGCTACGTCGGTCTTCTTTACTATGGGTTCTGGTAATAAACCCTTTCTTCTCAAGTTTATCTAAGCGATTAGTCATCGCACCCGAAGTGAGCATCATCGACTCTATTAACGCTGAGGGAGTAAGACAATATGGTGAACCAGCTCGACGCAGTGTCGCTAACACATCAAATTCACCCATTTTCAGGTCGTACTTCTTATGTAGCTCGGCGACCCTAGATTCCATGTGTTTTGCAATTCGCATTAGTCGACCCATTATTGCCATCGGTTCAGTGTCGAGGTCTGGCTTCTCCCTAGCCCACTGCTCTACCACTCTATCAATTGCATCCATTATTTCTCTCCAAACATCATATATTTTTTATTTTAACATAAAGATACTTTACAAAAAGCCACCTTGCCGATATCGTTACATTTAATTATCTCTACATAAAGATATTTAACATGAACATTTTACTTGCGATGATTCCTGCCTTTTTTTGGGGGACGACTTACGCTGTTACTCAGTTTACTCTACCGGACTGGCCTCCCGTTTTACTTGGCGCTCTAAGGGCACTGCCTGCGGGTCTTTTGTTGCTGGCAATAAAGCCCTCGTTTCCAAAAAGAAGTGAGTGGAAGGTGCTGCTTGTTTTAGGAACCATCAACATCGCTTGCTTCTTTGGTCTCATTTTTGTCATGGCGTTGACGCTTCCTTCTGCCATCTCTGGTGTTGGTATGGTTTCGGTCCCCGTTTTTGCGATGCTGTTTGGTTGGGCGGTCTACAAACGTCAGCCTAGTGGCATTCAAGCAATAAGCGGCGCAACTTTGATTGCTTTAGCTTGGTTCTTATTTGATCCTAGCTCTATTTCTCTCGAACCCGTGGGCTTACTTGCGATGATCTCCGCCATTATGTGCATCGTGATAGGAAGTAGCGTAACAAAGTCACTAGGTACAAAAATGCACTGGTGGACAGTGCTAACATGGCAGCTCATTTTGGGTGGCGTGATTATGTCTATCGCAACAAGTGTGCTGGCGATAAACAATCCAGAGCCATATGTTACGGTCGTTCAGGACGTATCCATGACGAATATTCTAGGGTTACTGTGGGTAATTATTCTGAACACCGCATTAGGGTATGGCATGTATGTATGGTTATTGCAGCGGATGTCGGTAGTAGATTTTACCTTTGGGGGTATTGCAAACCCAGTCGCAGGCATTGTTTCGGGCCTACTGCTATTGGGGGAAACGTTCACTCCTCTGCAATACAGCTTAATGCTAGGAATGATCGTAATGTCATTACTACCTCAGCTCATTACGTCGATCAAAGCGAAAAGAGCCGCACTCTCCTCCTAAGTAACGTTAATTCCTAACACTCTAGAAGTAATGAGAGTGTTAGGAATCCTCAAGTGTGACCCCATCAGCAGAAATCAGCGCTAACCTAGGCAACTGACACCTTTAAAACGGTACGTTTTGACATTATGGCTGTTAAGCGCCTGCAAGGTTAGTCAGGGGCTCTGGTTTAGCGTAAACATAACCTTGAATAAGGTAAATCGCATGCTGAGCCAGGTATTCGACTTGAGCCTGGCTCTCTACACCTTCTGCAATCATCTCACATTCCGCTTTGTTCGCTGCAGACACAATTGAGTCCAGCACTTTCAATTTTTGGTCGTCAGATCCTATTGGATCAATGAACATCTTATCCACTTTTAAACATCGGATGCCCAAGTCTTGTAGGTAAGAAAAGCCACCATATCCGGTACCAAAATCGTCAATTTTGAACTTGTAGCCTTTATTCGTTAAATACAAAATCTCTTTTTTCGCGGCCTCAGTGTCTTTTACTGGTATTCTCTCGGTCAACTCAAAATGAATTCTATTCGAGATTGGCCAATTTAACTCCGACAGCAACTTCGTTAATACGCCTGACTCTAAATGGGAGGAAACAATATTTATGCTGACCCACGTATGCTCGGGTAAGTCACTTAAGTCTTGTATGATTTTACGAATAAGCTGATTGGTCATCGGGATAATCAGGCCACTTTCTTCTGCAGCACCAATAAACATATTTGGTGGCACCATTCCATCACGCCGCGACCATCGAATCAGAGCTTCGTATCCTACTGTCTTACCATCGCGACTATCGACAATCGCCTGGTAGTAAGGAATAAATTCTGCATTACTAATCCCATTTTCAATTAGACCAGTAATGGATTTTCTCAAGCTTTTACCAGATATGTATGCAAAGGCAGTCGCAAGACCTGCAAGCACACTTACAAGACCGCCCCACAAAAGTACTCTTTCCTGAGCATAATTTTTAAGTTTTTCACCGCTGTATATCTTTATGAGCATGTTGGCTTGAGACTCTCCTGAAAAGAAAAACTCTTTTGACAGTGCGTTTTCTTCTCCTGCAATATTCGCTTTGCCACGGCTTATCGTTAAATCACCAAATATTGGTTCATCATACTTAAACTCTACAAATAGGCAGTCTTTGCAAGGCGTTTTTATTACCTCGTTAACCCAACTGTTATCAAGTACCCAGAAGACTTCAACGTGTTCATTATCATAAATGACCATCCACTCTATTTGGTCATTCTGTTGCGGCAAAATAAGTGATGCGAAAAAGTTTTCATCCATCTGAAATCGTTCACTACTAGATGGGCGAGACACTTCACTACCAACCGTGGAACACGTTTTTCCGCCTTCTGTGGTCATCGCAATAAAACGAATGTAACGGTTATAAAAACGTGGGTCGCGTAAAGTTCTTACATCACTATCACTACAAGTAAAATCTAACTGAGCAATCTGCTTCACTATTGCTCCGTCCAAATAGGCAGACCTTTGATTTAAATAATCTACGTAAGCATCTATTTTCGACGCTTTTACCGAGTTGACGTAAAAGTTGGTTATCGAATGAAAGGCCACTACAAATATGGCGATGGGAACTAAGCCGAGTAAAATGGCATACCTTGTATTCTTTGTTATCAAAGTTCGTCCTGCTAATCTGTCAAGCAACCTAAGTGGGATATGAATACTATCTCATTTTTATAGTCCAAAAAGTGAGGAATGACGCTCAATAAAATTATAGACTCAAGTGGCTTTCAGATGTCGGGATTTAGAATGCGAGCACCAAACCACACTCGAGGAGAACAAAGTAGCGACTAAGTGGAAAGTAAGGACGAACCCAATTGTTAAGTCATCCGTAATAAAAGTGACAACTTGGAGCTTGAGCAATACTTTTTAGATAGGCAGCAGATACGCTAAAAAACAAAAAGGAAACGATTGATGCCAACCGCTTCCTTGATTTGTTATTGCTATTTAAAAGCGCGTGAATTACGCCACTTCAAGAATCACTTTTTCCAACTTATCTAAGCCTTCGTTCAGTACGTCAGATTTGATGGTCAGTGGAGGTAACAGACGAATCACGTTCGCTTTTACTCCACAAGAAAGCAGGATAAGGCCGTTTTCTTGCGCTTTAGAAATCACCGATTTGGTCATCTCTTGTAGCGGCTTACCTGATTCTGGGTCAGTAAATTCAATCGCCATCATCGCACCCGTAGTACGGATTTCACCAATAGCAGGCACAGATTGTTGCAGTTTGGTCATACGTGCATTGACCACTTCACCGATGCCCATCGCTTTAGCACACAAATCTTCTTCTTCGATGATTTTCAGCACTTCAAGACCAGCAACACAACCGAGTGGCGAGCCTGCATAAGTACCACCTAAACCACCAGGCAGTGCGGAGTCCATTACATCCGATTTACCAACAACAGCTGAGATTGGGAAACCACCAGCAATGCCTTTCGCCATTGTCATTAGATCGGGTTCAATGCCTAGGAGCTCCGTCGCAAACATTTTACCGGTACGGGCAAAACCCGTTTGGATCTCATCCGCAATCAGCATGATACCGTGCTTGTCACACAGCTGACGCAAGCCTTGTGCAAACGCTTCAGGCGCTTTGTAGAAGCCGCCCTCACCTTGTACTGGCTCGAAGATGATCGCCGCAACACGTGATGGTTCAATATCACAAGCAAATAGATCGTCGATCGCTTGTAAGCTTTGCTCAACGCTGATGCCGTGAAACGCATTTGGGTACGGCGCGTGGTAGATTTCGTTCGGGAAAGGACCAAAGCCCGCTTTGTACGGCGCAACTTTACCAGTTAACCCCATCGTCATGTTTGTGCGACCGTGAAAGCCGCCTTTAAACGCTATCACGCCGCTACGGCCTGTATGAGCGCGTGCCACTTTTACGGCATTTTCGACCGCCTCGGCGCCAGTGGTTAGAAAGATCGCTTTCTTCTTAGTCTCACCTGGTACAAGTTCTGTCAGCTTTTCAGCCAGCTCTACGAATGACGCGTATGGCGTAACCATCGCACACGTGTGTGAGAAATTGTCCAGCTGAGCTTTTACCGCTTCGCTAATGCGCTTGTGAGAATGCCCGGTGTTAGTTACCGCGATACCCGCTGCAAAGTCTATGTATTTGTTGCCTTCGATATCCCATACGTAAGCGTTTTCTGCTTTCTCTACGTAAAGTGGGTACAGTGCGCCCATGCCTTGAGCGATAACTTGGCTTCTTCTTTCGTGCAGTTGTTGGTTTGTCATTGTTTTGTCCTTAATTAGTTGCCGCCAAAGCAGAGATATTTCACGTCCATATATTCATCGATACCTTGTTTTGCTCCTTCGCGTCCGATGCCGGACTGCTTAACACCGCCGAAAGGAGCGACTTCAGTAGAAATCATGCCTTCGTTAATGCCAACCATGCCGTATTCGAGCGCTTCTGCGATTTTCCAAACACGGTGGATGTTTTGGCTGTAGAAGTACGACGCAAGACCGTAAATGGTGTCGTTCGCCATTTCGACTAGTTGTTCGTCGCTGTCAAAACGAATCACTGGCGCGACAGGGCCAAAGATTTCCTCGGAAACAATCTTCATGTCGTGAGTAACGTCTTTGAGAACCACTGGCTGCATAAATAAACCATCGAGCTTTTTAAGTTCTGAAACCGGCTTCGCGCCTTGCTCGATAGCACCATCGATCAACGCTTGAATGCCTTGCTTCGCTGACTCGCTGATCACTGGACCAATGTTGACCCCCTCTTCCAATCCGTTACCAACTTTGAGCTGCTGAACCGCAGCGTCAAACTTAGCAACGAATTCGTCATACACTTTGCTGTGCACGTAGAAACGGTTAGCACAGACACATGTTTGACCAGCATTACGGAATTTAGAAGCGATTGCACCTGTCACGGCTGCATCGATATCAGCGTCATCAAACACAATAAACGGTGCATTACCACCCAGTTCCATTGATGTGCGTTTAATGTCCCCCGCACTTTGCTGCATCAGCACACTACCAACTTGGGTAGAGCCAGTGAAAGACAACTTACGAATCAACGGATGCGAAGTGAAAATAGCGCCTACCTGACGTGAATTTTCACCCAGAACCACTTGCAGCACATCGCGAGGGATACCCGCTTGATAGGCAAGCTCTGCGACCGCAAACGCAGACAGCGGCGTAGATTCAGATGGTTTTACGACAAAGCTACAACCGGCCGCTAAAGCTGGCCCTGCTTTGCGCGTGATCATCGCAATTGGGAAGTTCCAAGGCGTAATCGCACAGGCGACACCAATTGGCTGTTTGATGGTCACCAAACGCTTGTCCGCACTTGGCGCAGGAATCGTCTCACCGTAGGTACGTTTCGCTTCTTCAGCAAACCATTCGATAAAGCTCGCACCGTAAAGCACTTCACCTTGAGCTTCCGCTAGCGGCTTACCTTGCTCTAACGTCATCAAACGGCCAAGGTCGGCTTTGTTTTCTAACAGAAGTTGGAACCAACGATTGAGCATGCCAGCGCGAGTTTTTGCTGGCAGTGCCGCCCATTCTTTCTGCGCCACACTGGCACGTTCAATGCCATTTAAAATGTCGTTTTCGGTTGATACTGGTGCGTACCCGAGGAGTTCTCCGGTCGCCGGATTAGTCACTGCAATGCCCTGTTGTGGATTCGCTACCATAAACGAAACAAGGCTTTGGTTTTGTATCTGTTGCATGGTCATTCCTTTTGACAACTCATCATCGCCGCTAAGCCAGCGGCGAGTTTATGTTTAAGCAGGGATCTGCTGCGTAATACAGTGAATGTTCCCTCCGCCGAGTAGAACCTCTCTCGACGATATCGCGATGATTTGGTATTCCGGCATCGCGTTTTGCAAAATATCGATCGCCATAGCGTCGGTCTCTTCGTCCAGCATCGGCAAGAACACATGCTCGTTGACGATAAGAAAGTTGGCATAAGAGGCACTTAGGCGTTCGCCAGCTTGTCGACTCATTCCTGAACTGGCGTCAATGCCATTGGCTTCACGCTCGCTGTAATGCAACGGACCCGGTAATGGCAAACGGACAATTTCAATCTCGCGCCCTCTCGCATCGTGCTGAGATTTCAGTACTTGTTCCGCTTGACGAGATAACGCGTATTGCGGATCGCTTGGGTCATCGGTCCAACTTAGTACCACTTTACCCGGTGCGATAACGTGCATCAGGTTGTCGATATGGCCGTCTGTTTCGTCATTGAATAAACCATTTGGCAACCAAATGACTTTTTCGATACCGAGGTACGCCTTTAACTGCTCTTCGATTTGCGCTTTGCTCAACTGCGGATTACGTCCTGGGCTGAGTAAGCACTCTTCTGTGGTGTAAAGCGTGCCTTCACCATCGGTGTGAATCGCCCCACCTTCAAGTACAAACGGAGCGCGGTAATGATCAATACCGATGATGTCGCACACCGAGCCAGCGACAAGGTCGTCCTGCTTCCAGTTGTCGTAAAGCCCGTTGTATTCGCCGCCCCACGCGTTGAATTGCCAACTAATCCCACGGCGCTCGCCCGCTCGGTTAACAAGCACGGTCGGCCCGATGTCTCGCATCCACGCATCGTTAAATGGGATTTCCACCAAACGTACATCTGAGTGAAGCATTTGACGCGCTCGGTCAAAGTTGTGCGAGCACACCGCCACACACACTTTGGTCACTTCCGCGATTAAGTTCGCGATTCTGGCAAAGGTTTCTTGCGCGGGTAATGCGTCATCACGCCAGTTGTCTTTCCTTTCTGGCCACGCTAGCCAAACTTCACTAACCGGCTGAAACTCAGCCGGAAAATAGAAGCCATCTTGCGCTGGTGTTGTCGATAACTTCATTTTAACGCCTCTTTAAACGGCTAGTTTGCCAACGCTGGTGTAAAGGTCTGGACGACGGTCGCGGAACAAGCCCCACGCGTGACGCGCTTTCGCTGTCGTAGCGAGATCGATTTCTGCGTAAATGATGGTTTCACCTTCACGCGGTGCTTCGGCAATTTTTGCACCGGTGTGGTCAGTGATAAAAGAAGAGCCGTAGAACGTCGTCTCGATACCATCATCGACTTCAGTGCCCACTCGGTTTGACGCAATCACTGGAACGAGGTTTGCTGCCGAGTGACCTTGCATTGTACGTTGCCAGTGGTCACGTGAATCCAGTGTCGGATCTTGAGGCTCAGAACCGATTGCAGTTGGGTAAAAAATCGCTTCCGCGCTGTGCAGAGCCAAGCTGCGTGCAAGCTCTGGAAACCATTGGTCCCAGCAAATGCCAGCACCGAACTTACCGAACTTGGTTTGCCACACTTTGAAACCGGTATCGCCAGGGCTAAAGTAGTACTTTTCACTGTAGCCCGGACCGTCAGGAATGTGTGACTTGCGGTAGTTATCTAGTACCGTGCCATCGGCATCTATCATTACTAGCGAGTTAAAAAACGTGTTGCCCGCTTTTTCAAAGTAACTGACTGGAATAACGACGCCGAGCTCTTTAGCCAACGCACTCATCTCTTTAATAAGACGACAATTCTCCGTTTCTTCTGCAAGCTCGAAATACTTTGCTTCCTGTTTCTTGCAGAAGTAAGGCGCAGCGAACAGCTCTTGCGGAAGAATCACGTTCGCACCGTTTTGTGCTGCTTCACGAATCGCCTTTTTTGCTTTGGCTAGGTTATCTTCCAGATCCCAGCTTTTCGTCAGTTGAAGGGCTGCAAATTTCACCACTTTGCTCATTGGATATTCCTTATCTCTTAAATCGCCAGTTTGTCACGTAGGTTGTAGTAAGCCGCACCCATTGCCGTAAACGGAATTTGGAAGTGGCGGCCACCTGGGAAGGAGTAATGTTTCAGTGCAGCAAACGCGTCGAAACGTTCAGCGTGTCCAGTCAAGGTTTCAGCCAGCAACTTGCCTGCTAGGTGAGTACACGTTACACCGTGACCGCTGTAGCCTTGTAGGTAGTAAATGTTGTCTGCAAACGAGCCAAATTGCGGCATGCGTGAGTAAGTCAGCAAGAAGTTACCCGTCCAGGTGTAATCAATCTTGATGCCTTTCAATTGTGGGAAAACTTTTTCCATCTTCGGACGGATCAGTGATTCGATGTTTTCTGGGTCACGTGCACCGTAAACTACGCCACCTCCGAACAACAAACGCTTGTCGGCGGTTAAGCGGAAGTAGTCAAGCAAGTAGTTACAGTCTTCAACACAGTAGTCACTGGTCAGCACTTGTTTGAGCTGCTCATCACTCAAAGGCTGAGTCGCCACCACTTGTGTGCCGCACGGGATCGCTTTGTTGCTGATGTTTGGTGCCAAACCACCAAGGTAGGCGTTACCTGCCAGTACCACGTACTTGCTCTTCACGCTGCCTTGCGCCGTTTTGACTACTGGGTTAATCCCTTTGTCAATCGACACGACCGCCGACTGCTCAAAGATTTGACCACCTAGAGAAATGAACGCAGCGGCTTCACCTAATGCCAGTTTCAGCGGATGAATATGACCACCGCGCATATCCAGCAAACCGCCAGTGTACACTTTCGTCCCTACCGCTTGTTCTACCTCTCCTGCGTCAAGCAGAGTCAGTTGGTCGTTGCCGTAACGCTCCCAGTTCTTCTTATGTTCTTCTAGCCCTTTGAGTTGTTTACTGTTCAGTGCCGTGAACAAGCCACCTTGCTTGTAATCACAGTTGATATCATATTTGTCGATCAGACCACGGATGATATCGCCGCCTTCAAAAATCATATCGCACAGAGCTTTAGCTTGGTTTTGGTCGTAACGGCTTTCAATCACGTCAACATCTCGGCTGTAGCTATTAACGATTTGGCCACCGTTACGACCAGTTGCCCCAAAGCCCACTTTTGCGCTTTCTAGCACAACGACTTTAAAACCTTTTTCTGCAAGGTGTAGTGCAGAAGAAAGACCAGAAAATCCCGCACCGACTACACACACATCGCACTCGATGTCGTTTTGCAACTGTGGGTATTCCGGCATGTTTGGCACAGAGTGCGCGTAGAACGAATCCGTATGCTTGTTCATAGAACTATTCCTTTATTTATCGTAATCGTCAGCAGGCTTAAGGATGGAGGCGAATCCAAGTGGTTTTGGTTTCGGTGAATTTTTCAATCGCGTGGAGAGACTTGTCTCGACCGTTTCCGCTCATTTTGAATCCACCAAATGGAACCGTCATGTCACCTTCGTTATAGTTGTTGACCCAAACCGAGCCAGCTTGCAGTCGTTTTGCTACGCGATGAACGCGGTTGATATTGCTACTCCAGAGTGCCGCGCCTAAGCCGTACTTCGAATCGTTAGCGATCTCAATTGCTTGCGCTTCGTCTTTGAATGGAATGACACACAGCACCGGACCAAAAATTTCCTCTTGAGCGACACGCATCTTGTTGTCGACGTTGTCTAAAATGGTTGGGGAAACAAATGCGCCCTGCCCATCGACATCGCCGCCACAACGTACGTTTGCACCTTCTGATTCACCTAACGAGATGTATTCCAACACTTTTGATTTATGATCTTGGTCAATGAGCGCACCCATTGATGAACTTGGGTCCATTGGGTCTTTTGGCGTGAACGCTTTCGACGCTTGAATAACTTTTTCTATAAACTGCTCTTTGATGCTTTCGTGAACAAGCAGGCGGGTTGCCGCGACGCACACCTCACCTTGGTTGTAGAAACACCCTGCGGCGGTGTCTGCTGCTGCGCGGTCTAAATCATCACAATCTTCAAACACGATGTTCGCGTTCTTGCCGCCCGCTTCTGCAAACACACGCTTTAGGTTGCTCTCACCCGATCTGACCATCAGTTGACCTGCAATGCGCGTCGAGCCTGTGAAGGCGATGCAGTCTACGTCTTGGTGTTTCGCCAACGCGTCGCCAGCTTCATGACCAAAACCCGTAACGACTTGGAAAACGCCTGTTGGTAATCCCGCTTGAGAAGCAAGTTGACCTAGAAATATCGCGGTGAGAGAAGATTTTTCTGACGGTTTTAGAATCACGCTGTTACCAGCGGCTAAAGCAGGACCAAGTTTCCAGCACGCAAGCCAAAGGGGAAAGTTCCACGGTACAACCGCAGCAACCACACCAATTGATTGATGAGAAATAAAAGCGTGTACATCTTTTTCTGTTGGGGCAACTTCGCCGTACACTTTGTCGATCGCTTCTGCGTACCAGCGTAAAGAGTTTGCTGCGCCAGGAATATCGGTTGAGAAGCTGTGAGAGATAGGTTTACCAGTATCAAGCGTTTCTAGCAGAGCCAATTCTTCTTGGTTTTGATCAATCAAGTCAGCAAACTGTTTAAGCACTGCTTTGCGATGAGCTGGGCTGCTCTCGCTCCACTGACCGGATTGAAATGCTTGGCGAGCGTATGAAACCGCGAGATCAACATCTTCATTTTGGCAACGGGCGATTTCGGTGAATATCTCATCTGTTGCTGGGTTAACTACCGGGATGGTTTGCCCTGTTAAAGCGGCACTGTATTCACCGTTAATGTACGCCCTGTTTTCGATGTTTAGATTGTTTTTTAGTTCAATCCATTGCTCTTGGGTTTTCATACGCTCTCCTTGTGATCACACAAGGCAAGCCCCCACTAAAATGTGGTTGGCGTATGCGCACTTATCATTCGACAAGCCTTGTCTGTGTGATTTGTAAATCGATGGGGCTTCGTCGTATCAATAATGTACGACTCGCCCGCTGTTATGACATGAGATTGCCCTTTATATTCCAGAGTGATTTCACCCTCTAATACGGTGCCAATCTCTTCGCCTTCGTGTTTGATTTCTGCCGCACCAGTGGTTCCATAAGGTGCGTATTCCTCGATCAAGAATCCGATAACTTGATCTTTGTCGCCATTCGTTACCAGTTTCATGGACACCGTCTCGCTCCCGATTTCCACAAGATCTGACGGCTTGATGACTACTTTCACTTCATCGTTCGAAGGTTGTTCAAAAGTGAAAAACTCTGATAACGATAAAGAAAATACATTAACGATTTTTTGTAGTGAGCTGACCGACGGGCTCACTTTGCCATTTTCAATGGATGAGATTGCACTGTGGGTAATACCAGCGCGCTCGGCTAGTTCCCTTTGTGACAATCCATGTTTTTTTCGTAACTGAACAATATTTTTACCAATCTCTTGATTGTCCATTCATACAGCTCCAAACGTTTAACGAGAGGTAGCCATCATAAATTCATTGAACAAAATTTGAGAGAAATGATTGGTTTTTGCTTCCCATTCTGGGTGCCACTGCACGCCAACGAAAAATTTTTGATTAGGAAGACTAAATGCTTCTACCAAGCCATCCGGGGCTTTAGCTTCTACTTGTAATAGAGGAGCAAGCTGATCGACGCCTTGGTTGTGTAGTGTGTTCACTTCAAAGAAGGTGGTATTTTCCCAATGATTTTGCACCAGCCATTGTTCAAATAAGCTCTGCTTTTGAACTAGTACAGCGTGTGCTGGCGCGTATTTTTGTTCGAAATCTTCAACAGGCGCTTCACGATGGTCATTGAAGCCGGAGTCATGAACGGCTGGGTTTAACGAGCCACCAAGTGCGACATTCATCTCTTGAAAGCCGCGGCAAATACCAAGGCACGGAATGTTTTGGTCAACCGCATGACGAATTAACGTGAATGAGAGCTCATCACGAGCTTCATCTTTGTAGCTCTCTTCGTGCGTTGCATTGTATCGATGTGGCGCAACGTTAGAGTGGCTGCCAGGAAAAAGAAAACCATCACATATGTCTAGGATGGTGGTTACGTCATCGCCCGACATGTCGGGAGCCAACATAATCGGTAGTCCTCCAAAATCCTTTATGGCGCGAAGGTAAAAGTCGTTGACCGCTTGTATCTGATAGCCACCCAACTCTTTAGCGCAGCTAACCACACCAATGATGGGTTTGTGTGTATCTGCCATGATATGTCCGTGTTCAATTTATTTAACACAAACCCTACAAACCATGTACAAAATTATCAACACAGATGACCATTATTATCGTCACAACGTGATCTGAAGCACTTTTTAGGCTTCAAAACTGAATATTTATGCTCATTATATTGAACAAAACAAAACCAACTGTTACAAAATAGTTAACAGAAAGACATAAAAACCAGCCGTTAAACATCAAAAACACAGTGTAAGTACATGTTTAAATTAAAAATAACCTAAAAAACAAACAGCTCGCTCAGAGTGCTGTAATTTATTTGTTAATTTGGTTATTTCTAATTTCTACTCGTCAGGCTATTTGGAGAAGAAAATGGAATCGTATCTACAGGAAGTACAAAATTTTAAACAAAAATGGCCCGATATTGAATTTATCGATCTCATCTTTACCGATATAAATGCCACCCCGAGAGGAAAACGCATCCCGATAGATGCTCTAGAAAAACTGAATAAAGGTGTTGCCCTCCCCCTTTCGACCATCACCCTAGATACCAAAGGTAACGTCGTTGAAACGGCCGGGTTGGGAGAAGATCTCGGAGAGCCAGATAATCTCTGCTATCCAATCAGCGGCACCTTAATGCCGACGGCAAAAGAACAAGTTGGTCAGCTACTGCTTAGTATGATGGATGAAACCGGGCAGCACCCTAACCCACTGTTCATCCGAAACATTCTCGCTTCTATATTGCAAACACTGCATGCTAAAGACCAATATCCTTGTGTCGCGCTCGAGCTGGAGTTCTATTTAATAGACAAAACCCGCGGCGAAAATGGCGAACCATTAACGGCAATTAACCCCACGAAAAAAACTCGAGAAAAAGATACCGAGGTTTACGACCTTGATGGACTAGATGACTACGCTGATTTCTTGGCCGACCTTAATCGAATTGCATTAGAACAAGGTTTAAACACTTCCGGAGCCCTATCTGAATCGGCACCAGGGCAGTTCGAAATCAACTTCAACCATTCTAAAGATGTACTTCGAGCATGTGATGAAATCATCATCGCAAAACGCTTGATTCGCCAAGTCGCTCATCAGCACGGATTTGACGCCACATTTATGGCGAAACCTTTTAGTGAGCAAGCGGGTAATGGCATGCACATTCACCTCAGCTTGGTTGATACAGATGGTAACAACCACTTTAGCCAGCCAGACGGTCAAGCGAGCGCCTTCTTCTATCAAACCATGGCAGCGATGCTGTCACAAACATCCGATTCCATGGCCCTAATCTGTCCTAACGTTAACTCTTACCGTCGCTTTGTTCCTGGCGCTTACGTCCCGACCAAAGCCGATTGGGGAGAAAACCACCGTGGTGTTGCGTTGCGTGTGCCTATCAGCGATAGCAAAAATCGCCGTATAGAGCATCGTATAGCAGGCGCTGACGTTAACCCTTACATTCTCGCTGCAGTAGTACTTTCCGCAGTATTAGCGAGTGAAAGCTACACCAAAGATCAATGTCCACCGACTCTCAGTGATGATGCAATTGAGTTACCTCTGCGTATGTCAGAAGCTCTAGAGCGACTGGAGCACAGTGAGCTGGCTCAATACATCTCAAGAGACTTTATCGATTTGTATCTAGCTTGCAAACAGAGTGAACTCGCAGAATTTGAGCGAGCGATTACTCCATTGGAAATCGACTGGATGTTGCACTCGGCATAAACAAAGGAAATGAACTTTATGACTACGCAGACCAAGGCGCTGGATGCGCCTCTTAAAATCAACTCTCAACACATTATTGTTTCTTTAATCTCGGTTGCGACGTTTGTCTTTTTTACCACAATCGGTTTGAACCATGAGGAAGGCGAAGCCTACGGATGGATGAGTCTTTTACCAACGGCGTTGGTATTGGTCTTTGCGCTGACAACACACCGAACTGTGGAAGCCCTCTTTAGCGGCGCTATTGCCGGTGTTCTTCTGCTTAACCCAACTGAAGCGGTAGAACAGATTGTTGATATTTCCATGAGTGTAATGATGGATGAAACTATTGCTTGGATCATCCTCGTTTGTGGTTTGATGGGCGGCCTAATTGCTATTTTGGAGAAAGGCGGCAGTATCTTAAGCTTCTCCGACATGCTGGTCACGAAAGTAAAAAGCCGTAAGCAATCGATGCTGATGACCTTTGCTTTAGGTATTCTGATCTTTATCGACGATTATTTGAATGCGATTGCAATTTCTTCCTCAATGAAAAAAGTTACGGACGGCTACCAAATCTCGCGTGAAAAGCTCTCATATCTTGTGGATTCAACCGCCGCGCCTATCTGTATCCTCGTACCGATTTCCACTTGGGCAATTTTCTTCAGTTCGTTGCTAGAAGCAAACGGAGTAGCAGAAGCGGGAGATGGTATCAAAGCATACATTGAAGCTATTCCATACATGGCTTACGGCTGGGTAACGCTGGTGATTGTTTTGCTGGTTGCAATGGAAAAGATCCCAGATCTAGGTGCGATGAAAAAGGCAGAAAAGCGTGCGAAGAATGGTCAAGTTCGTCCAGACGGTGCAACAGATGTCGACTTTGGTCCCGATGTATCTGCACATACCAACCCAACCATGGGCCTTGTCAACTTCTTGTTACCAATGATCGTACTTGTTGCCGCAAGTTGGTATTTTGGTATCGATCTACTTGCTGGTGTTTTCGTCGCGTTAATCTTTACTATTAGCTTTTACGGCGCACAAAAACTGATCTCGATGAACGACATGTTCGAAGCTGTTTATGATGGCATTAAGGTTATGCTACTGCCGCTTGCGACCGTTATTGGTGGTTTCATGTTGAAATCGGTCAACGACTCATTGGGCGTCACGCAGTATGTCATTGAGACCGTCAGCCCTTACCTGTCAGCGTCTTACTTCCCGGCGATTATCTTTATGATTACGGGCGCGTTGGTATTTGCAACGGCATCGTCTTGGGGAACGTTTGCAGTAGCGATGCCAATTGTTCTACCTTTGGGCGAACAGCTTGGTGTGCCTCTACACTTAACCGTTGCAGCGCTGCTTTCAGCATCAGCGGCAGGGAGCCACTCTTGTTTCTTTAGTGACTCAACCGTGTTATCTGCACAAGGTTCGGGCTGTACAGCAATGCAACACGCAACCACACAGTTTCCTTATGCGTTGATTGGTATTGTTGCAACCGCGATTTTCTTCTTCATCATCGGTTAGCCCCTTTATCTAATTGCAAAACCCTGCTCAAAAATAGCGGGGTTTTGTTCTATCAAGTCTAATGATCCTCTTAAAACTACTTTACGTTCGTTCAGTATAAAAATACTCAAAGATGTACAGCTGCACTCAATAAGGGTTTGGTAAACCTAATATTTTTGGTTTACGCTTAGCGAAGAGTTTATTGTGCAACAAGGCAGCTTTTGAGTAACTTAAATGCCGCCTTAATACAGTGTTAACGGTTGGAGAGACATGAAAAAGTTAGCCCAAGAGATATGGATATTTGACGGAGATCCCGTCCAATTCTTAGGACTCCCATACACCACTCGTATGACTATTGTTAGGCTTTCTGATGGTGGCCTTTGGGTTCATAGTCCAATTAAGTTATCAAATTCGATTAGAGAGCAAATCAACAATCTAGGCCAAGTGAAATACTTAATCGCTCCTAATCATTTACACCACTTGTTCTTATCTGAATGGGTATTTGCCTATCCTAGCGCAGAAGTTTATGGCACAGATGAAGTCATCAAGAAGTGCCGTGATATACACTTTCACGCTTCACTTAACCAAGGCGGTAATGCTTGGAACTCTGAGGTTGAACAAGAACTATTTTCTGGCTCTCCATTAATGGAAGAGTGTGTGTTTTATCATCGACTTTCAAAGACCTTAATTGTTACTGACCTCGTCGAGAATTTTTCTGGCCAGGACTTTAACTACTGGCAGCGGTTTGTGGCTAAAGGGGCCGGTATTCTTGCTCCGAATGGAAAAATGCCTTTGGATTGGCGCCTAAGTTTTATGTTTAGCAAACAAGAGGCTCGAAAACACTTAAATAAACTGCTGTCTTGGAAACCTAATATATTGGTTATGGCTCACGGTGAAATCGTCCTTGATAATGCAGACAAGTTCTTACAGCGCTCTTTTAAGTGGCTAGTATGAGACAACATTGAAAACTCACACAACAGAATAGACAAGAAGCTATTTTAAAACATTAGGCCCTTTTAGCTTAGTCTTAGGGGGCAATTTACAGAACTACACGTTATGTTTAACGATAAGCTCCCCTATTCCTCTTAATTGAGCATTATGCAGCAATTTAAAATTCCGTTAGAATTGCACTTCAAAAACTTCAATGCGAAGAATTCTGAACATTGATACGGACATAAGTTCAAGAGTTAACATAACGCTATAGCAATCTCTTACTAATTATTTTGCTTCGAGACATTGGCATACTCCCGAAACAAACCCTTCGACTCTAAAGGTTTTGTTAATAACTGTTGCCATGCTTGTTAGTTATTCTCGTTGAACTCAGTATCTTGAAGTTGTTTGAATATATAAATTTAAAAAAGAGACATAAGATGCACAAAAAACTCATCATTCTAAGCTTGCCTATTCTATTAGCCGCATGTGCGGCACCAAAGTATACGGTAGAAACAATCTCGAAAGAAAATCAGAGCAAGGAAATCACCATCGTAAAAGACAACGCCACGCGAGATGTTTTCTTAGATTCGATGCAAGACTGGTGTTTGGATACCGCCCATAAATGCACAGTCGTAAGCGACGGCACGCCTCCTGTTAGCTCTGAGCTAACACTTACTTACGTATCACGCTGGAGCTGGGATTTTAGAACATTTATCGCTGATGCTCAGATCAAAGCCTACAAAAATAACGAAAAAGTAGGACAAGTTGAATTTAAAGCACCAAACAGCGCGAATCCAGATAAATGGGGTAAAGACAACAAACGAATCATTTCGATGATGGATTTGTTATTCGGTAAACAAACCGTGAGTGAGGCTCAATCCAAGATTAAGCTGGGCGAAATGTAATGAGCCGAACAATTGCCCATTTAACAAGCATCATATATTTGTAGAGAAAGATAGGAATGTTTAAGTGACTGAAGTCAAAACCATTGGGCTTTTCTTTATAACCGCCATTGCAGAAATATTAGGCTGCTACTTACCTTATCTCTGGTTAAAGGAAGATAAGTCAGTTTGGCTTTTGGTACCAGCAGCGCTATGCCTTGCTATGTTTGCTTGGCTTCTATCTTTACATCCTACCGCAACTGGCAGAGTTTATGCTGCTTACGGAGGTGTCTATATTTTTGTCGCAATTCTATGGTTGTGGTGTATCGACGGCGTTCGACCAACGCTCTGGGACATAGTGGGGGTTTCTGTCGCTATGCTTGGCATGTCAATCATCATGTTTTCACCCAGAGCATCCTAAACGTAACCGAGGGAAACCCTTACGCTTAGTATTTTGGCTATGTGCTAGATTTATTGATTAATAACATTATGACGTAATTGCTACATAGCCAAAGTATGCTTGGGCTTCACCCCAAAACAGCGCTATTTATAGGAGATACCAATGAACCATGCAGTGAAGGCAAGATTTGATGAGTATCCAAAACATGTGCGTATTCGGATAGAAGAGCTACGAAATATCGTCTTAACTATCGCTTCTGAATTAAAACTGGGGGAAGTTGAAGAATCTCTAAAATGGGGAGGGCCAAGCTACAGTGTGAAAACAGGTAGCCCGGTAAGGATGGATTGGAAACAGAAAACGCCTAGTCGTTATTATCTGTTCTTTAATTGCCAAACTAAGCTCGTCGACACATTCCGCGAACTGTATAGTGACTCACTTGAGTTTCAGGGTAATCGAGCAATAATTCTATCTTTATCAGCACCTTTGCCAGAAGCTTCAATCAAGACCTGTTTAGAATTAGCATTAACCTATCAAAAGCGAAAGAACTTACCTCTTTTAGGTATGTAAAATCGCTTAATAAAACTATTTACGGCCGATTAACCATATTCAACTACTCTACCTTTGTATCCTTTTTGATGCTTCCGCAGTAAAGTTTTAGATTAAGTGGTCACGTTAATAGCGCCGTAACCAAACTAGTAATATCGAAATAAAGAAGAGTTTATGAAATCAAAAATCTTGTTCTTACTTATGCTTGGAGCTCATTTCAATGCTTTTTCAGCGACGAACTATCAAGTCAATGTGGTAGTAACAGAGCCTCAATCAACATTCATTTTTCCGACTTTTGAAATATCCTCTAAAGGAAAAAGCAAAACCAGTTTTGTCGACGGCTGCACGTACTTAGGAACCCTTTCAGAACCGAGCAAAAATAACATACAGCTTGAAGCTACCATGTCATGCAACCAAGATGGCGCTACGTCAAGGATGGAAATGCCGGTATTTGTACTCAACTCCGAGGGTCAAAGCGCGAGTTATGATCTTGTAGAAAACGGGATCGTGATGTGGAAATATTCTGTAGAAGTTAAGCCGTCACTTAAAAAGTGATATATCAGAAATACTAAAGTAACAATCAGCACTATTAACCGCCGCTTAAGTGTAATAGGTATATTCTTTACGACTTAATGACGTTACTTGTTGCTGCAAGTCTCCAACTCATGTACAAAACAGCCCTAAATTTAATAGGAGCTAAGTGGCATGAATTTAATTGTACGTCAGGTAACTTTAGGTGATGCTGAAGGCATTACAAACGTCCTCAATCCCATCATTATTGAAGGTTTATACACTGTATTAGATACGCCTTTCACACCTGAAGAAGAAAAAGAGTTCATTACTCATTTCCCAGAACGGGGCGTGTTTACAGTCGCTTTATCCGAAAATAGCTCACAAGTCATTGGTTTCCAAAATATCGAGCCCTTTGCACAATATACAAAAGCTTTTGACCATGTTGGCATAATTGGTACGTTTGTTAGTGACGGTGCTCGTGGCCAAGGTGTGTCTAAACAGCTTTTCAAATCGACATTCGAAGTAGCCAAACAAAAGGGTTACGAAAAACTATTTGCGTACGTTCGCAGCGATAATGAGCGAGCGTTATCAGCCTATCTCAAACAAGGCTTCGAAATCGTAGGGACCGCGAAGAAGCATGCAAAAGTTCGTGGGAAATACGTAGACGAAGTCCTCACTGAGAAGTTTTTGTAGGTGTTAAGTCGCTAAACACTAAGCACGCATATAAGAACATTTGAACCAAGACTCAATTTCCGTCGTAGAAATCTCTTTTCTAAAATAGGTTATTTGAAATGAAACTGACCTCGGAAACTGAGTCAAGAATAATAGAAATGGCATGGGAAGACCGCACCCCATTTGAGGCTATCGAATTCCAATTTGGTTTGAATGAATCCGACGTGATTCAGTTTATGCGTAGCCGGCTCAAATCAAGTAGCTTTAAATTGTGGCGTAAAAGGGTTTCGGGGCGCAATACAAAACACAACAAGCTACGAAACTCAGACATCATTAGAGGTTATTGCCCAACTCAATATAAGCCGCGATAGCGAACTGCACTTGGCATAAATTTTTATTACGAATCGCAACATTTATCGCCCTACCTTTGAATCAACTCCATGATTGGAGGGGAATAGTCACCACTTAATTCAACCTAGGTGTTTCAGGGCGATAATAAATTCATTGGGAGTCATCTTAACGTCCTCAGTCGCCATCAAACTAATGATTCCACAGAAAAGATTGATACAAAACGCCCACTAAAAGTAACTCAGATTAAGGCGTCATTTAACCCGTGTATCAATCTCTTTTACCTTCTGTTTAGGCACTAGAATCACTAACCTTCTATTTTATCTTTGAAGGCACAGATAAAAAGCTGCATGATTAAAAAGGAAAAATAGCGGATAACTGTTTAACAAGCACTCGGAGCTTGGAGGCAATTTTGAACAAATTACTTATGATGTTTGCGTTGGTTTCTTTACCTTGCTTGGCTTCTGATGATGTTGAAGATCCCTGCAAAGTAAAAGGCGGTGGCGTTATGGCTGGTTATCAGTGTGTAGAAAAGAAGATGGAATCTGCAGATAAAGAGCTTAACGAAAGTTACAAGGAAGCAATCGCTAGAATAGGTGAGGAAGAAAAAGCACTAAGGGAAACATGGTCTCAGACCGAACTGGTAGAGCCATTTCGAAAGGCCCAAAGAGCTTGGCTAAAATACAGAGACGCCGAATGTGAATTTACGGGCCTGTCTTCCACACCCTCACCCTGGCAAGGTGTCCAAATTGAAGAATGTAAGTTAAGAATGACGTTAGAACGCGTCGAATACTTCAATGGTGTATACGTAGGCTAAACGGATTACATCTAACAAGGCACTTCAATAAGATTCGCAACTCTTGGCAATTTCAGTTTAAATGTACTCTGTGTTTAAGATGCAAGCGTTCAGGTTGTGCGTAAAGCTTATATGGGTGTGAAATAATTATGGAAAAAGACGATTTAGTTGGGCTAGTAGTTAAGTATTTCGAGAAAATAGATGCCGGTGATCCTAGCTATCTGGATCTATTCTCAGAGGATGTTGACTTTTTCTTTCCTAAATTTGGGCAAGCGAAAGGAAAGAGTGCCTTAGTGGAGTTTGGCAATAGGATTGGTAGCTCGTTGATTAGTATCTGGCACGACATAGACGGCTTTCAAATAACGACTGCTGGAAACAAGGTCATTGTTGAAGGACAGGAAGGCGGCGTAATGAGTGATGGTACCTCTTGGCCGGACAACAAAGTTTCCACAGGGCGTTTTTGTAGTGTATTTGAGTTTGAAGGAAAAATGATAAGTCGTATGTTTGTGTACGTAGATCCTGACTTCCCGAGTCGAGATTTTGAGAGAATTTCCGTGCTATCAGGCGAGAGCAACGTGCGACAAACTGTTCAAGCCTGAATACTACCGTTACCGCATAGCATCTTTGTTATGCGGTAGTATTCGTAGTTAAGGTGTGTTGAGGGCTTTGATATCGCTTTACTCACACCTTATCAGTGCGTTAGCCACATTCCCTTACTGATAGAAATGCTACTTTCTTCAATCGTCCTGTATTATGATAATGAAAAAGATTGCACTAATTTTAAAATTAAAATGAACCAAAAATTTTTTCTAAAACTACTCCCTGTCCCTTTTCTTCTAACCGGTTGCCAGTCTACGCAAAGCCAGCTTCAGCCTATACCTGAAAACGTATTATCAAACCTATCGACTCAATGGGCAGTGGTAGAGGCCTGTTTTCACTCCGATGCTTATAGCTTAGAGCAATCCGTAAACTATCGAGAGGCCATTAACTATTCTTTTTCTACTTGGCTAGTCGATCAGTCCGATATCGATCAGTCTGTAAATGAAGCTCGTGTAGCGTTATCAGAATATCAGTCTCAGAATGATGGTTTAGGAACAACATGTAAGGATTGGCACCTACCCTTAGAATCTGGATTGCGAGAAGTTAACAATCACAAGAATCAAGTGGCGATAAACCAGCAGCGAGCACATGAAATACATAAAGCAAACGCTTCTAAACCTGTGACGTATTCAACACCAGCATCTACTTCGACTAGTAATGTTGTTCACTGTTACAAATTGGAAGACGTTAGCTTGAATAAGAACATTCAAACGTTTAATGGAATGATATGCCCTATAGGCTGGCTTAAATATTATGGCTATTAATGCATTTGATTAATAAAGCCCTTAAGAATGAACTCAAAGTTTAATTTTTAGTTCAAGGTTGGGTTTCGTGTTTACAATGTTATGTTTCCAGTTGGATTACCGTATTCGAATAGATTGACGAAGTTAATCAACATATGTGTATTGATGCTTACTTTTTATCGAGTTATCTTTGTTTGATAGCCATTAAAACGAGTAAGGAAACAAAGTGACTGTGTTAACAAAAGGCATACACCACGTAGGTTTAACCGTATCTAACCTAGAAGCAAGCGCGAAGTTTTTCACTGAACAATTAGGTTGGAGTGAAGTAAAAAGAAATCCAGACTACCCGGCAATATTTGTGAGTGATGGGCATATCATGCTTACACTATGGGCGGCTAAGGCTGATGCCGCCACTCCATTTGACAGAAAAACGAATATTGGTTTGCATCACTTAGCTTTACTCGTAGAGACTGAGAAGCAACTCTATGAGTTGCGTGATCAATTTATGGCGTCGGGAATCGAAATTGAGTTTGGTCCCGAGCTTGTTAAGACAGGACCCGCAAAACATTTAATGTGTTACGACCCAAGTGGTATTAGGGTTGAGTTTTTCTGGGCGGGCTCGTAAAACAAACATAACAAAATTTTATAATAGGGATTTGGTACACATGGCATTGTTAGTTTGCACCGCCTTTGGTATTTAAGGTGCTCAGCAGAAGCTTGCGTATTGAATGCCCCTCCCCTCCTACTACACATTTTGCGACTTACGAGTAAGTCCAAAAGGATAAATGTTATGTATAAAATCGGCGTTGTTTTATTTGATGATTTCACGGATGTCGATTTCTTTCTTATGTATGACTTGCTAGGGCGCACAACCGACAGTTGGACGGTAAGTATACTTGGAACTAAATCTGAACATCATTCCCACCTCGGTATGAAAGTTAAAACAGACGGACACCTTTCTGAGGTGACGAATCAAGATGTCGTTCTTATTACAAGCGGCAAACAGGGTATTCCAGCCGCTTTAAAAGATGCTGAATTTATGTCAGCGTTGAATCTTGATCCAAATAGGCAGCTAATAGGTTCGATTTGTGCGGGATCATTCATCCTCCATGAACTCGGTTTACTAAAAGGCAAGCGATTAACAACAAACCCAGATGCAAAGGCTGTTCTACAAAGTATGGGAGGAGATGTTCAGGATCTGCCTCTCGTGATAGACGGTAATGTAGCGACGGCCGGTGGCTGTCTTTCACTGATGTATCTAATTGGTTGGTTAACAGAGCGGCTATTTGACTCAAACAAACGAAAAGCTATACAAAATCAATTGATACCTGCTGGGCAATTAGAGCTGTTTGAAGAACTTATTGCCACAACTATTCAATCAGCAGAGTTAGCAAGCTCGGATAACAAGGCGTTAAGTAATCATTCATAACATGTGGTGTTTTACATTACGTTCGTTTTAGTGTTTAGGGTAAGTCACACATCAGTCTTGTGTGACTTACCCTTGAAGATAACGCCACTTGGGAAATTAACTTACAGGGAGTAAATCAATTGGTAAAAATGTACGGTTCTGAAGAGACAAGAGCGTTTTGCTGTAATTGTAAAGAAGTAACGCTACATCGGTACGAAAGCTTCTCTAAAGCGCAGGAAAAGACCGAGAAAAAAGCTAAAGGTTTCTTCTCTGGTCTATTTGCAGCAATAATTAGCTCATTAATGGAAGGCGAAGCGACTGGTGACTACAAATGTACAATATGCGGCACTAATCTTCACACGCCAGATAATTTAGATTAGTAGTCAGTGTCTCTAAAGCCACAGCAAGTGGCACGCAACATAATTTATAGACGGCTCTAGTGGGTTTGAAGCGTATGCACCTTATGCTTTGCATTTAGGGTCTTGAGGTTGTGTTGCGGATCAGGTAGTGCACTTTTATCTCTGACAAGGGGCTAACGCAGAGCAAAAACAAGGGACAAGAAAAGAAGTAGTTTTACTTGAGTATCAATGAATTACAGACACAAAAAAGCCCACCAAAAGGTGGGCTTTTCTAAAATTTGGTGGGTCCGGGCGAACTCGAATCGCCGACCCCTACCATGTCAAGGTAGTACTCTAACCAACTGAGCTACGGACCCAAATTTTTACGTTCCTAACCATTCAATTCAGAATGGTGCGTCCGAGTGGACTCGAACCACCGACCCCCGCCATGTCAAGGCGATACTCTAACCAGCTGAGCTACGGACGCATTTCTCTGGAACGACGAGGATATTAGCTATAAGCGAACGACGGTGCAAGCACAAATTTGCCAACTTTGAACCGTTTGGCGAAAATGTAAACTCAACACGCGTTTTCAGATGATTTTATCGACAAGGACTGAGCCCGTAGGGTTTAAAAGTGTGATCTATATAACTTTTATTATCTCACTTAATTGTCGTAAGGCACTTCACTGAGCATCCAAATCTGTAAGGTTTGCGATACATTGGGGCAAGTACCAAACAAAATCTGATATTTAGGTTTAAATGGATCGCCGATATAGGTTGTACGGATCAACTCTCCTGTTTTGACATCCACTTGAGTGCTCACCCTGCCTTTGAAGTTTTGAAATATGACAAACTGCTCACTGTGGTAAACCATTTGCTCTCGGTAAAACAAGAAATGATCTTGGGGTGTCTCTGTCAATTCACACTCCAGTGGTTTCAAATTAGGTATCGCACTAACATTCGATGCGATGAACAACGCCGATAAAATCCATCCGTATCGCATATGGCTGCCCTATTCTGCCCTCTTTTTCAAAGTATAGGCCCTGCCTTGATGACTGATACAAAAAAGGCTTTGATCATCTCTAATCAAAGCCCCTTGTTTCTGCTGGTTAATTGTCGTGTTTAGTCGTCCGCCTCAAACACAACGTTATAATTTTCGGTGTATGTACAATTCGGCTGACGGCTACAAGTAAAGAAACGTCTCCCTTTGAACTCACCTTGGCTTGCGGTTTTAATGATCATCGGACTGCCGCATTTTTTACAAAAACGCACTTCTTTATCGGGCTCAATCAAATCAATGTGTGCCGCAAGCAAACGACGTAATCGCCCAACTTGATAACTGTGCTTTATCGAGGCGCCAATTAAAGGCAGGTTGGCCGTCTTACAAACATGAATCAATAACTTTTGTCTTTCTATCTTACCCTTGTTTAGCTCCTGCCCATTATCCAATTCAACGATAACGCGCGGCTCTAGTGTCCTTGGGTCACAAATAACGTAATCAAAATAGCTTCGAGATATACGATTGTTCGCGACAAAAAACTGCTTCTTATTTTTGATTTCTTTTGGCGTAACCAAACTGGACATGTTTACTTTCGCGAATACTACGGCATGCTCCCCGACCGCCGTTCTTAACGCATTATAGAACGCACCCTCTTGACCTCTGAGCAGAGGGCCTTTCGAGCGATAAGGATAATCACGCGTGTCATCGTGCTTAATCACGTACTTTTGAATAACAAAGAAGAATAAAACCAGAAGAACAACAATGATAAAAATGTTGGTCATAAATAAAGTGCATCCAAAACAACTCGTTGCTCAAAGCGTAAATGGAAATGTTATGCAGAGCAACAAAACCTCGCAATTTTGAGGCGCCACGACGATAGCGAGAAACAGAAAATTTTGCTCACCAATAAAAACGAGCCAATCACACACTTGGATTGGCTCGTTTAAATTTTGTTAATACATTATGTATGCTAAGAATCAACTATTAGCGTCTGGCTGATTCTCTGGCATCGCATCAATAAAAGCTGGTAGTTGATTGCATGACTGCACAACAGCGTTAATGGTTGGATAAAGAGAGGTATCTACACCAAAGCGTTGTGCGTTATAAAATTGTGGTACCAGACAAATATCGACAATAGATGGCGAGCTTGTCAGGCTAAACTTGCAATCACCATTTAGTTTACGATGCTTCTGAAGTTTCTCTTCTAATGCTGTAAAACCTTTGTGGATCCAGTGATGAATCCAAGCGACTTTGCGCTCTGGCTCGCAAGCTAACTCCCCCTCTAAATACTGTAGAACTCTTAAGTTATTCAGGGGATGAATCTCCATTGCAATATCCTGAGCCAAAGCTAGCGCTTGGTATCGAAGCGGCGTTTGCTCGGGGATCACAGTGACATCCGGGTAGTGTTCTTCTAAGTATTGAATGATCGCCAGTGACTGGGTTAACTGAACCTCCCCATCCACCAGCAAAGGAACCAGTTCAGAAGCGTTTAACTCATGGTACTCGTCACTGTGTTGTTCGCCACCATTGCGCACCAAGTGTACCGATTTTGAATCATACGATAACTCTTTAAGATTCAAGCAAATACGCACACGATACGCCGCCGATGATCGCCAGTATCCGTATAAAATCATGCTATCGCTCATATCGTCTCCCAACCAGCATTGTTAGTGCTTGAGATATTGGCTAACTTGTTGGTCAATCGAGCCGAATATGTTGTTGCCATCCGCATCGAACATTTCCAATCTGATTGAATCTCCAAACGACATGAAGTTAGTCGACGGCTTACCATCACGAATGGTTTCAATCATGCGAACTTCCGCGATACATGAATAACCAACACCACCCTCCTCAATCGAAGTGCCATGTTCGGTGCCTTGCTTATTAGATACCGTGCCAGAACCTATAATTGCCCCAGCAGATAGCGGGCGCGTTTTAGTCGCATGAACAATTAAGTCTGCAAAATCAAACGTCATATCGATACCCGCATTTGGGCGACCAAACGGCTTGTGGTTGTAGGTCGAGACCAATGGTAAATGCACTTTGTTTTCGTACCACGCTTCGCCGAGTTCGTCAGGTGTTACTGCCACAGGAGAAAACGCAGAAGAAGGTTTAGATTGGAAAAAACCAAACCCTTTAGCTAATTCTGCGGGAATTAGCCCACGCAGTGAGACATCATTCACCAGCATGATCAAACGAATCGACTCCTGAGCCTCTGCAACACTCGCGCCCATTGGTACGTCACCAGTTACCACAGCCACTTCACCTTCGAAATCAATACCCCATTCATCACTCGCAAACTCGATGTTGTCACAAGGACCAATAAAGGCATCAGAGCCTCCTTGGTACATCAACGGATCCGTCCAAAAACTCTCTGGCATTTCAGCGCCGCGAGCTTTTCGAACCAACTCAACGTGGTTTACGTAAGCACTGCCATCAGCCCACTGATAAGCGCGAGGAAGCGGCGACTCGCAGTAGTGCGCTTCAAACTCTTCATACCCTGCAACCGTGCCATTGTTCAGTGCAACGTATAGCTCTTCCAGTTGCGGTGCTAGCGTATCCCAGTTATCAAGTGCCACCTGCATCGTCGGTGCTAAGTTCATGGGGTGGAAAATTTCTGTCGCTGGTACGCAGCGCGTTAAGTCTTTGCTCACGACCATCAACAGACCGTCACGAGTGCCATTTTTCTTGGTTGCTAATTTCATCCTTGCCTCTTACTTCTCTTGCCAGCTATAGACGTATTCTTTGTTTTCTACTTTTTCCAGCTCATCCGAAAACTGAAGTGCGTGACGCGTATCAATCATGACCGCGACTTCGTCGGCAAAAGTCTTCTTATGCTCTCGCCCTGCCTTGAAAGCTTTCGGGTGAGGGCCATGTGTAAAACCTGCTGGATGGAATGTCACCATACCCGCTTCAATGTTGTCACGACTAAAGAAGTCACCTGCATGGTAGAACAAGACTTCGTCATAATCGTCATTGTTGTGGTAGAACGGTACTTTGAGCGCTCCAGGATCACTTTCAATTGGACGAGGAACGAAGGTGCACACCACAAATCCTGCTCCTACAAATGTAGTATGTGCAGAAGGCGGTAAATGGTAACGATGTGACATAAGTGGACGAATATCACGCCAGTTCACTTTTACTACCGCCAAATCACCATGCCACCCAATCGCATCCAGCGGGTTGAATGGGTAAGTGATAACACTGACTTTATCGTGGCGTTTCACCTGAACCTGTGTTTGATTCTCAGAATATTGAGCACGGAACTGATCGTTGATCGACGGCGTTTCTAAAACCGCCGGATCAAACACCGCGTGGTTTCCAACCATGCCTTTTTCGGGCAATGTATAAGCCGCATCGGTGTTTTCAATCATCAGAATGAACATCGGCTCGCTTGGTTCTAAACGCCAACTCGTTGAGCGCGGGATCATGACATAATCCCCTTCGCTCACTTTCAAATGACCATAATCACAGTAGAGATCTGCCGTACCTTGGTGGATGAATAGCAGTTCGTCGCCATCTGCATTTCTCACCAAGAAGTCCATTTTTTCATCCATACGCCAAACACGAACTTTACAATTCGCGTTGTGTAATAGATGCGGGACTGCCCAAGGGGTAATATGGCTGGCTTTTTCGACTAGATTAAAATCAAACGCTCGTGGACGTAGCTCGCCCTCCCACTCAGACCACCCCGTTGGGGCATGTTGATGATGAAAATGTGTTGCGGGGCCGAAGAAGCCACTTCGACCTGCCTCACGTTCATAAATTGCCTCTTCCGGGAAGTCAGCATGTGCTTGTTTAGAGCACACTCCCTCCCGATGAGGGAATGTGATCCATTTATGCATCGCTCAATACTCCTCGGCGAATTTGGTCTTCTTCTATCGATTCAAACAACGCTTTGAAGTTACCCTCGCCAAAGCCTTCATTGCCTTTACGTTGGATGATTTCGAAGAACACAGGGCCGATAACGGTTTGAGTAAAGATCTGTAGCAAGATGCCATCTTTCGTTGGTGCACCATCAATAAGAATCTGCAAATCACGAAGCTTGCTTACATCTTCACCGTGGCCTTCAACACGCTGATCGACTTTCTCGTAATAAGTATCTGGCGTTGGCATAAAGTCCATGCCTCGCTCACGCAAGGTTTTGACCGTTTCGTAGATGTCGTCAGTGGTCAATGCGATGTGTTGAATACCTTCGCCATTGTATTCACGGATAAACTCTTCAATCTGTGATTTATCATCTGACGACTCATTGATAGGAATTCGGATTTTGCCGCAAGGTGCGGTCATCGCACGGCTGACAAGACCAGTCAACTTACCTTCGATATCGAAATAACGAATTTCGCGGAAGTTACCAATGCGCTCATAGAAACCAGACCAGACATCCATGTTGCCTTGCTTAACGTTGTGCGTTAAGTGGTCGATTTCGTAAAGACCAACATTCGCTTTTGATAAACGTTCATCAGCATCATCATAAAAACGAAAATCGACATCATAAATACTCTGCTTTCCATAACGGTCGACAAAATAAAGCAAGCTTTCACCGATGCCATAAATAGCAGGAATGCTTAGCTCCATCGGCCCAATTTCCGTTTTATATTCTTTACCGCCTTTCTCTAACGCATGCGCCAGAGCAACGGTGGCGTCTTTCACACGAAATGCCATGCCACAAACCGACGGACCGTGAACTTTGGCGAATCCCTCAGCTTGGCTATGCGGCTGCGCATTCACAATAAAGCTAATGTCACCTTGTCGATATAACCACGCTTCTTTTGAGCGATGCTTTGCAATCTCCGCAAAACCTAACGATATAAACAGATCTTTAAGCTGTTGAATGCCTTTGTTGTCAGCAGCAGTATATTCAACAAACTCAAATCCGTCTGTTCCTAGTGGGTTATATGCATCAACCATGACTTTCTCCTTGTCTCAGTAGCTTTTGTTTGGACTTATTTTTCTAACTTGGCGCAGGTCTTGAGAAATTGGAATACGTGGGGAGAAATCTTTATCTTGGCGATTTTTACGCATAATTGTAAAATATATGTTACACACAGAGAACGCATCGAACCCACTTTCGTAAACATCAAACAAACTGCTTATTTTCAATATATTAGATTGATATTTTCGGCTTTACGCCAACACACAAAATGTAAACAAGTTGTTACCTTGGCATTTTATCTTGGCAACGTAGCTCAAAAAGTAAAAGGGGATGGAAAGTCTATTGCACCCTATCTCTATCCGATTTATTCATTTGATCCTGCAAAACATCAAAAGTAATGTTTCGTGACGCTTCATACAGTTCGAAAGACTCATCGGTCAGAATCGTGTCATGGATACCCCTTTATTGATTCACCTCAGTTTTATTCAAAAGTAACTGTGCCATAAGTGGTGCTCTGTTCCCTATCGAGCCGAGCCACAAGGCTTCACGCTCGATCAGAAAAAGAGACATCTAATGACACACATTAATCAAGAACGCCTAGTTAAACACTTTTGCCAACTAGTACGTATCGACAGCGAATCAAAAAACGAAAAACAAATTGCAGAAACACTGGCAGAACAGCTAGGCGAGCTAGGCTTTACCGTACGCAAACTTCCAGTGCCTGAGCACATTTCTAACGGTTTTAACGTGTACGCCCGTTTAGACGGCAAAAAAGACGGCTCTATTCTAATGAGCTGTCATATGGATACGGTCACTCCAGGTATTGGCATTGAGCCAATCATCGAAGACGGCATTATCCGTTCAAAAGGCAATACGATTCTCGGTGGCGATGATAAATCTGGTATTGCTGCCATCATGGAAGCCGTTCGTTGTATTCAAGTGGAAAACCGTGAGCACAAAACGTTAGAACTTGCTTTCACCGTGTATGAAGAAGGCGGCTTATTCGGTTCACAATACTTCGATATGTCACATGTCAATTCAACGGAAGCAATCGTGTTAGACACAGGTGGCCCTATTGGCACCATTGTGACCGCAGCCCCAGGCCAGCAAAAAATCATGGCAAAAATCAAAGGTCGACCAGCACACGCAGGGCTTGCGCCAGAAGAAGGCATCAGTGCGATCATGGTGGCGGCAGATGCCATCAACCAAATGAAGCTGCTTCGCATCGACGAAGAAACGACAGCCAACATCGGTATGGTTAACGGCGGTCAGGCCACAAACATTGTTATGCCTGAATTAAAAATCGTGGCAGAAGCACGCTCCCTGAATGGCGATAAACTAGATGCTCAGGTCAATCATATGATCTCAACATTAGAGTCTGTCTGTAAAAAACACGGTGCAGAAGTCGAAATTGAATCTAGCCGAGCCTACGACGCTTTTGTTATTGAAGAAAACCACCCACACGTAAACGCTATAAAAGCAGCGTTTTCAGAGTTGGGCATTGACGCTTTAACAAAAGGCACTGGCGGCGGTAGCGATGCCAACAACTTTAACAAGAAAGGTCTCACAACGGTCAACCTTTCAACTGGCATGGCAAAAGTACACACGACAGAAGAGTTTATCGCGGTAAGTGATATGGTCAAAATCACTGAGTTCGTGAAACATTTCCTAGTCAGTTAACGTCGTGCCTTTTGAAGAGCAGACTGACTATCTTCCCCTTCTAGCCTGTGTTTGAAGGGGATTTTAATTTGTATCGAAGCAAAATTACTTCCCGTCATGCCAACTTGATATCAGATCTTCAAAGAAATTCCCCTAGCTCACTTTTTGAGACCAGACAGCTCAACACCTGACACCCTGTTACAGTAATGTTAAAACTCGATTGTGTAGACAATTTATACAATATACATTTTTGGCATCTTTCAGGATGAAAAGAGTGAGACAAGGATGAAATTACCTAAGTTGCTTTTATTAGCGTCGATGATGAGTCCAATACTGGCAACATCAAGCTATGCCGCGCCGTATCCCGCAGGTGTGACCCTCAATGAGACACAAGAAATTACGCTAAACAATGGAGCTGAAGTTACTTCTATTGATCCAGCCAAGCAAGCCGCAGAGCCCGCTTTTAATCTCGGTCGAGACCTGTTTGAAGGTCTGGTCATTCAAGATAAGCAAGGTAAAACCATTCCTGGTGTTGCTGAGTCTTGGTCAGTCAATGACAACAATACGGTTTATACCTTCCACTTACGTGATGCAAAATGGTCAAATGGCGAAACGGTCACTGCACAAGATTTTGTCTACAGTTGGCAACGCTTACTGAATCCAAGCACTGCTTCACCGTACGCTTGGTTTGCAGCCATTCCAAATATCGAAAACTCGCAAGCCATTATGAAGGGCGAAGCCGAGCCTGAGTTTTTGGGCGTGAAGGCGCTGGATGAAAAAACATTCCAGGTTACACTCGAAGAGCCTATTCCCTTCTTTACGAAACTATTAAGTCATCCAGTGCTTGCCCCCGTTCATAAAGCGACCATTGAAAAACATGGCAACCGTTGGACCCAGCCTGAGCATATCGTTACAAATGGTGCGTTTACTGTCTCTGAATGGAAAGTTAACGAAAAACTGGTGATGGTTAAAAATCCACATTATTGGGACGCAAGCAATGTAGTGCTGGAAAAAGTCACCTGGCTACCAATTGGTGATGCAAACGTAGTGCTAAACCGCTACCTAGCTGGTGAGATAGACCAAGCGGTTTCCATTCCTGCCGCCCAGAAGAAAAAGTTAATTCAACAACGCCCACAAGAAGTGGCAAGCACCAGTGCGTCTCTTGGCTCCACATTCTATTACCTCAACACTCAACAAGGGCCAACAAAAGACGTGCGGGTTCGTAAAGCCCTATCATATGCCATTGACCGTCAACTGTTAACGAGTGCTATTTTGAGAAACGGTGGGGTTCCAATGTATACCCTTGTGCCACCTCAAACAGATGGTTTTAAATCTCACACTCCTGAGTTCGCAACTTGGAACCGCCATAAACGTATCGAAAAAGCGCAGCAATTACTGTCAGAAGCTGGATACGATAAAAGCAATCCGCTTAAGTTAACGTTTACCGTACCAACTTTCTCGATGGACGTAAAAATGGCAACCACCATGGCAGGCATGTGGAAAAGCCGATTGGGTGCGCAAGTCACGATAAAACAGCTAGAACCGAAAGTGTTCTACGCACTTAAAGAGCCGACCGACATTACTCGCGGCGGCTGGACGGCCGACTACAATGAAGCCTCTACATGGTTGGATATCTTCGTTTCTAGTGGTGAGTACAACGATTCTCGTTATAACAACCCGCAATACGACGAGTTAATGGCTCGCTCAAAGACCATGAGCAACCCATCAGAACTGTATTTACAAGCAGAAAGCATGCTGATTGAAGACATGGCCATTATTCCTATTTATCGTCCGGGTAACGATCAATACCTCATCAAGCCTTACGTGGGCGGCTACGAACTGACAAACCCTGAGTCGTCGTACTACCGCAAGAATGTCTATGTAAAAGCCCACTAAAAGCATGTTTTCGGTCTGAGTCGGCAAGTTCAATGTTTACTTGCCGTTCCTCATATCTCTCGGTGGAGAAGGCAACCTGAGCTCAGACCATTTTTTATTCATAACCGTTCGAAGTGATTTCGGATGACCAAAGGATGATGGATCATGATTTGGTACATTGTTAAGCGATTAGCTATCGCTATCCCCACGCTTCTATTCATCGCACTCGTATCATTTTGGCTGATGCACATTGCACCAGGGGGACCATTTGATATGGAACGGCCTATGCCAGAAGTGGTACGTGCGAATATCGAAGCAAAATTCCATTTGGACCAGCCCTTCCTTACTCAGTTTTGGATTTACATTGGTAATTTCATACAAGGAGATCTCGGTCCGAGCTTCGTTTATCAAGACTTCAGTGTTACACAGCTCGTCGCACAATCATGGCCAGTTTCAGCAGTATTAGGCGTACTCTCCTTTTGTATCTCCGTTCCACTTGGCATGTTACTTGGCACCATTGCGGCATTGAACCGAAATAGCCGCCTAGATTACGGCCTGATGACACTTTCGATGACTGGAGTTGTGGTTCCGGCTTTCGTGCTTGCTCCAGTTTTAGTCATGATCTTCGCTATTCAGCTCGGCTGGTTCCCTGCTGGTGGTTGGGAAGGGGGAAAACTGGCTTTCCTTGTTCTTCCCGTGCTCAGCCTGGCGATTGGCTCCATTGCGAGTATTGCACGCGTCATGCGTGGCGCAATGATTGAAACACTCAACCAACCATACATTCGAACGGCAAAGGCCAAAGGTTTGTCCACAACCTACATTTTATTCCATCACGCTTTGCGACCATCCCTGATTCCCGTCGTTGCGATGCTCGGCCCTGCGTTTGTGTCTGTCGTGACAGGCTCGGTAATTATCGACATTTTCTTTGGTACAGGTGGCATGGGACAACACTTTGTGTCTGGGGCTCTCAACCGCGACTACGGCCTAGTAATGGGCATTACTCTGATTGTCGCTTCACTCACTATCTTCTTTAACCTTGTGGTCGACTTGCTATATACGATTATCGACCCTCGTATACGCGTTTAGGAGTACGGCATGTTAACGATCAAAAAACTGGATACACAAGCTCTTCAAGATCAAGTCGTCGACAATATTGAAGCCGTCGAAGGTCGCAGTCTTTGGCAGGATGCATGGACTCGATTTCGTAAAAACAGAGCCGCGATGACATCAGTGTATGTTTTGGCGTTCATTACCTTATGCATCACCTTCGGCCCCTCTCTTGCCGCTTTTGGCCATGATGAAATTGACTGGGAAGTGCTCATCGATCCATACGAGCTAGGAAAACCTTCACTGAGCAGTGGTCATTACTTTGGTACCGATGATCTCGGGCAAGATGTTTTCGCTCGCACGATGCAAGGTGGCAGGCTCTCTATTTTGGTAGGTTTTGTTGGCGCCTTAGTCGCCGTTGTTATTGGTACGATTTGGGGAAGTATTTCCGGCTATCTTGGCGGCGTTGTCGATAGCGTAATGATGCGCATTATTGAGGTGCTCGATTCGGTGCCATTTATGTTTATGGTTATCCTGTTTGTTACCCTTTTTGGCAACAACATCTACCTGATTTTTATCGTGATCGGAATGGTATCTTGGCTGGGCATTGCCCGTGTTGTACGTGGCGTCACCTTCGGTCTAAAAAAGCGAGAGTTCATCGAAGCCGCACACTCTATTGGGGTTTCTAAATTGACAATTGTCCGACGCCATGTTCTGCCTAATGTTCTTGGGATCGTGATGGTTTATTCCTCCTTAATGGTACCAGGATTCATTATGTTCGAATCGTTTTTGAGCTTCTTAGGGCTTGGTGTTCAACCACCAGACACGAGCTGGGGAATCCTAATTTCCGAAGGCGCAAAAATGATTGACGTTGCATTGTGGATGCTGCTTTTTCCCTCTCTGTTTTTAGTTGCCACCCTCTTTTGTTTTAACTTCATCGGCGATGGCTTGCGTGATGCTCTTGACCCGAAAGACCGATAAGGACAAACCCATGCTATCTATTGAAAACATGAACGTGCGCTTCGATACGCCAGATGGGCAAGTGCAAGCGGTCAGTAATCTCTCCTACTCGATTAAAGCGGGCGAAACTCTTGGGATTGTTGGGGAATCAGGTTCGGGAAAAAGCCAGTCTGTTTTCGCATTAATGGGGTTAACCGCGGATAACGGCGCCGTGTCTGGAAGCGCAATGTTCCACGGTGATGATTTACTCGCGATGTCTAAAAAGCAGCTCAACCGCATCCGTGCAGAGAAAATCGGAATGATCTTTCAAGATCCGATGACGTCACTCAACCCATTTATGAAAATTGGCAAACAGCTTTGTGAAGTTCTCATGATTCATAAAGGAATGACCCGAAAACAAGCAAAAATTGAATCGATTCACATGTTGGATGCGGTGCGTATTCCCTCTCCCGAAACTAGGATGAATCAATACCCTCACGAATTATCTGGCGGAATGCGTCAGCGAATCATGATAGCGATGGCCTTGTTGTGTAAGCCCGAGTTGTTAATTGCAGACGAACCAACCACCGCGTTAGATGTAACCGTTCAAGCTCAAATTTTGACGCTATTACGAGACTTACAACAAGAGTTCAATACGGCTATTTTACTGATCACTCACGATATGGGCGTCGTCGCCGAGATGTGTGATCGCGTATTGGTCATGTATGGTGGTCAAAAAATGGAGCAATCAGATACCGAGACATTGTTCGCTCAACCTGCGCACCCCTACACTCAAGGCCTGCTAAAGGCGATTCCTTCCATCACTGAAGATATGCCGCGTTTACCAACCATCCCAGGTAACCCACCAAGTGCGTTGATTAACCATCAAGGGTGTCCGTTTAAAGAGCGGTGCGAGCATCGAGAGACGCGTTGCCAATACGAAACCCCACGGTTTTCTCCATTAAACACGAGCCAGTCCATTGCCTGTCACGTTAAAGCACCCAGTGTTATCACTCCCATTCAAATAAAAGCTTAAGGAGGCGTTATGAATAAAAAAGAAGTCCTCATGTCTGCTCGTGATTTAAACGTCCACTTTCCTGTTTCACGTCATCTTATTCCAAGTCGACGTAAAATCGTGAAAGCGGTCAATGGTATCGACTTAGATGTTTACCGAGGTGAGACACTTGGCATTGTGGGGGAATCAGGCTGCGGAAAATCAACACTTGCTCGCGCCTTACTTCGCTTAATTGAACCTACACATGGCGAGTTGACTTGGAAAGGTCAAGACATGCTCGGGTTTAGTAAAAAAGAGCTTTCCTCTCGACGCAGAGAATTTCAGATGGTGTTTCAAGACCCATCCGCTTGTTTGAATCCGAGGTTAACCATCTCAGAATGCATCGCCGAACCACTGCTCACCCACGAGCCAAAGCTTAAACGGGCAGAGGTAGAAAAGCGTGTCATCGCTATGATGGATAAAGTGGGTCTCTTGGCGAGCCAGCGAAACCGCTATCCACATGAATTTTCCGGAGGTCAATGCCAGCGTGTGGGCATTGCCAGAGCATTAATTCTCAATCCAGATTTGGTCGTGTGTGATGAACCCGTTAGTGCACTAGATGTCTCCATACAAGCTCAGGTCATCAATCTTCTAGATGATCTTAAACAAGAAATGGGGTTAACACTGGTGATGATTGCGCATGACTTAAGCGTGGTGCGCCATATCAGCGACCGCGTTATGGTGATGTATCTTGGTAAACCTATGGAAGTAGGACGTTACGATCAAGTATTTGATGATGCTCAACACCCCTACACCAAAGCACTGTTATCTGCTGTCCCGATAGCTAATCCGCAATTAGCACGTGACCGTGAAATACAACTATTGCCCGGCGATCTTCCTTCTCCACTTAACCCACCGAGCGGTTGCGTTTTTCGTACTCGATGCCCAGAAGCAACAGAAGTATGCGGGCAACAGAACCCAATAAAAACAGGCTCGGAGCAGCATCATATCTATTGCTCAAATATGACTTTAGGAACCATTTAATGAACAATACTAACTCAGTAAACCAACGCCTTACGTTATTGCGTGAGGCAATGTCCTTTCACAACGTGTCTGCATATATCGTGACCAACAATGACCCACATAACAGTGAATACTCAGCGGATCATTGGTTAGCGCGAAGCTGGATTTCAGGTTTTACCGGCTCAGCAGGCGATGTCGTCATTACCCAACAAGGTGGTGGCCTGTGGACTGATGGTCGTTACTATATTCAAGCTGAAGAACAGTTACACGGCACAGGACTTGAACTGTTTAAAGCCAAACAACCAGAAACGCCGACAGTTGCCAAATGGCTGGCTACCACGCTACCAGAAAACAGTATTATCGCGGTTGACGGGCGCGCCATCAGTTACGCTTTTTATCAAGGCCTCAAACAAACCTTTGAAGCGAAAAACATTAAGATCATTCTCGACCTGGATTTACTCACACCGATTTGGCTTGAAAGACCACCTCGCCCAAGTGCACCCGTATTCGAGCACCCCACCGCTTTTGCTGGCGTTGACACTGAAAATAAGTTAGCGAGAATCCGTTCTTGGTTAACCGAGAACCAAGTAGATAGCTTATTAGTGTCAACGCTAGATGATGTCATGTGGACAATGAATATTCGAGGTGGTGATACGAATTACTGCCCAGTTTCTGAAGCCTATCTAGTCGTAGAGCAATCACTTGCGACACTGTTTATTGATAAAGCCAAACTGCCTCAAGACGTTGAAAGAGCGCTGACCGATCAGAGTGTACACATTCGCCATTACAACTACGTAAGTCAGTATTTGAATCAGCAATGTGAGGGATTATCGCTCGCTTTTAACCCGACCCACACAGACAGCTTATTGGTGAGTTCGATTGAAGGGAATGTGAATCTAAAGCCAATGGCTTGCCCTGTAACGGCAATGAAGGCCATAAAAAATGCGACCGAGCTAACTAGCCTAGAACAGGCATTAACAGATGATGGTGTGGCAATCGTAAGGTTTATGAACTGGCTAGAAGAGCAAGTTCCAAGCGGATTCGTTACAGAATTGTCTGCTGAGGCACAACTGAACCACTATCGCCGTCAAACCCGACATTATGTGAGTGACAGTTTCCGTACTATCGCAGGCTTCGCAGCTCACGGGGCAAAAATGCATTATGCCGCCGATGAAGAGAGTAATGCGGCGGTCAATGAAAGCAACTTCTTTCTCGTCGATTCTGGTGGCCAATACCTTGGCGGGACAACAGACATCACCCGTACTTTCCACTTCGGGTCACCGACCATTAAGCAGCGCAAAGATTATACCTTGGTGCTCAAAGCGGTCATCCGACTGACTCAGACTCGATTTATGAAAGGCTCTACGGGTGCCAATCTTGATATCATGGCGCGTGGCGTCTTATGGCAACATGGTATTGATTACAAGTGCGGCACTGGACACGGCGTGGGCATTTGCTTGAATGTTCACGAAGGCCCACAAAATTTCTCGCAAAGCCACCACGAGGTTGAACTAAAACCGGGTATGGTCATTACTAATGAACCAGGCGTTTATCGCGAAGGTGAGTACGGGGTAAGAATAGAGAACATTCTTAAAGTTGTAGAAGTAGAACAAAATGAGTTCGGCACGTTTTACGGTTTTGAGACCATCACTCTTGCTCCAATTGCGACCAACGCCCTTGATTTATCAATGCTAGATCAAGCAGAGCTAGACTGGCTCAATCATTACCATTCACGAGTCTATCAAGCACTTAGCCCTTTTCTTGATACGCAAGATAAAAACTGGCTTCAACGCACAACCCAACTTATTGAGAAATAGGATATCAGCAAGCTTTATAACGTTTTCATTTTCATCTCAAACTCCTTGTTTGCCAGCCTTCGGGCTGGTTTTTTTTATAGAGATAACGGCGTGAAAAACAAAAACGCCCCGCAATGTTAGCGAGGCGATCAATTAAATTAAAATGATGCAGTTAAAATGCCCTACTGACGACACTTCTGAGCATCAAAATCAACGACGATGGCGGCATTCTCAAAGTCACCAGATACTTTAACATAGCCCCAGTAGTTACTCTGATTTGACAACGTAATACACTCTCCATTACCAATATTATCTGACCACCCGTGAAGATTAGCACCATCCGGCCAACCAGAGTTACTGTATTCAAGCTTTAGGTTGCCCGTACCATTCCCCGTCGTTATCGCCAGATTTGAGCTCTCATTCACCGCTGGCACGCTTAGCCAAATGGTTTGTTGATTTGCCAAGCAAACGGGCTCTCCTGCTGTTAGGCGCCCACCGCTTACTTTACTTTGCACCGCGCAGTCTTGTGGCAATGTGTCATTACCGCCCAACGTTGAGATAACAACACTATGAGTGGCGGTTGCCGTCAAGCCTTCACTGTCTGTCACACTTAGACTGACCGAATACTCCCCTTCACTCCCATATTGGTGCGTCGGCTTGGTTTGTGTACTTGTCGAGCCATCACCGAAGTCCCATAAGACGCTGACGATCTTCCCGTTTGGGTCTGTACTGTTTTCACTGCTAAATGTAATGCTTTCACCGACTTTCCCCTTGTTGTTTGCGGTTATGACTGCATTAGGTGCACCATTTGAGACAAGGGCTTGCTGCCACTGCTCAAACTCACTTTGATACAAATTCGCCCATTGGGTGATCGTTGCTTTGTAATTGCTCCAATTCCCCTGGCGTGTTTCCACCAGCATTTGGTTTACGTCATCTTTATGATTTTCAAACATAAAACGTACAGCTAAGTACCCCCAACGATAAATTCGATCGACATCAAACCCATCATAAGTAGTCTCGAAAATCTCACTTAAGGTATATGTCGAGCCGTCTAGAATCGTCTCAAGTGCTGCTTGGTTGTCATTTTCTTGAGCGACATACTCTGCAATGCCTTCACTCCACCACACTATTTTTTCAGTTGGATGACTAAACCCTCCATAGAGATCAAATCGACCATCTAAGTAATGCACGTATTCGTGCTCTAAGTTCCAGACAAAGTGATCCGCGTTCGCATAAGAGGCTTCATAAGCAATAAAGTTGGGAATATTCCCCGGCTGGGAAGGATCGCCCTCCAAGTACATACCGCCATTGTCAGTACTAATATCGAAAATTGGCCCTGCGTACTTACCATAATCGGTGCTTGAATCGAAGATATTGACTTGGAGCTGAGTATTATGGTCATCTTTTACTGGCTGTTCACCAGTTTCTAATGACTGATGAAAGTAACCCTCTTCGTAACCCATTTTAGAACATGCGGCCGCGTGTTGCTCTTGCGTCATATTCTGGGACAATATTCGAATTGTTGGACTACAAGTATAAGTTTGCGATAGCACTAAGCCTTTTAGCTCAGTTTCGAAATTACAAATTCCGAACTCACTACAATCTGCGTAATATGAGGCGGTGTCCGCCGCCGCAAGCCAAACCGCGTCACCCCGACCATACATTTCATACTGTTCAAAGATTCGACTCAGCTGACTCTTCACCACAGAACTCGCGTTACCCGTATATTTGGTCAGACGCCCGAGCTCTCGCCCCGCATTCGCGGCCATAAACTCATCTTCAGCACCGATTGATGACGCCCTCAGAGCAAAATCGCCTAAAGCTTTGGCAAGGTCTGTTTGGTTACCAACTACTTGCACAAATTGCTCGTTCCACTGCCCACCAAACAAAATAGTGAAAACACCATTAACCGCATTGCGCATATACCAGTGCTGGGCGTATTGATCATTCCAACGTGTAAGCCACTGAGTCACTTGCGGTAAGTACGCGTGCTGCAAGCCCGCACTATCCATAGTGATGATGACTTCACTAAGCACTTTGCCGTGACGGTCGCTGTTCTCGTAGAAATTTGCGTTGTTAACAAACGCATCCACTGATTCTTTCACCGCTGGGGTGACCCATTCAATAAATGAGATGTTGTCATTGTAAAACTCGGCGTAATAACCCGCGCGCAAGTATAAGAACAACGTTTCTAGTTCATCGCTCCCGCCACCTGTATACCCCTTCGCCAATGTCGTAGTACGCTTCGCAATGTTGTACATATGATCGGAGCTAAATACCGACTCTTGAATCCGACTTTCAGCAGAGAATAGCTGGTTCACACACGTCGCGCCCTGACTTAAAATTTCGCCGATCAATTGGTTACTGCTTTCGGTAACCAATGCTTCCAAATCACAAGCAGTGCTCGACTCATCAAGGCTTTCAAGTGACTGTACTCGAGTTGCCTTGGAGGGCTGAATAGGGAGAGTTGCGGTTGGTTGGTATTCAACTCGATTGGATTCAACACCGTGTGTATGAGCCGAATGTGCATGTTGCTCTGTAACTTGAGAAACTGGCTCGCTTAACGCAAATACGCCAGTGCTGGTTAATGTTGTCGCAATCGCGACACTCAAAGTCTTCAGTTCCATCTAATTTCTTCTATATTGAGTTTTCCTTAGATGCATTACGTCTTTTGCATCGCCACTGCCCTTATTACTGCAAGAGCATCTCCATATAATCTACTCGCAAGACAAGAAGAAACATTTTGTTAACAACTAGATGTGGCGGTATCAGTTTTTGGTACTCGAGTTGCCGTTGCACGGGCTTGCCAGAAATCGATTTGCTTTAGTAATATTGATCAACTAGTTGTTTATCTTTCCATTCAAATATCTTTTATTGCTCCTCACAAAAGCGATAAAATGGTTTCTTTTCTTTTTGCTAAACAACTCCTATGACCGACGCTGATATTGAGCTACAACACCTTTGGTTAGAAGTCCAAGCCGAACGCTGGCAAAACCTGCCACGCTTTTTATTCAGTTACTACTGCTACAAGCACAACCTTGTCAGTAAAACCAACAAAGTTTGCTGGGAGACGGCACGTGCAAAACTGCGCGCTTCAACATCAATAAAAGAGCGAAAAAAGGCGGTGGTTGAATCGTTAGTCCCTGAGGAAACCGTGGTTGGGTTATTGAAAGCCATCAGCAAAGATGGGGAAATGACATTTGACGTGATGGGAACCACACTTGATACGTTTTTGCATTATGTTGTGATTAGCAAGGAAGAAAAAGCGCGACTTAAATCAAACATGCCAGCTAGTTGGTATCAGCAATCAAACAAGTCGCCTTTGGCACGTTTCGAGCAGGCTGGCATTAATCTACAGGAGTGACATGTCAGTCATCGCTGACGACAAACACAAAAGACAAGCGCCTACAATGAGGCGCATTTGGTCAAAAATTGAGGAGCACCTAAACAAAAGTGCGTAGCGAGCAACAAAGAAAAAGTTTGGTTATTCTTGAATGCCTCGAATGCGTACATTACGCCTACGTAGAACTTCTAAAGTCACGAGCAAACACACCGACATAAAAATCAGCAACGTAGCGACCGCCAATATAGTCGGACTGATTTGCTCTCGAATTCCTGACCACATCTGCCTAGGAACGGTTTTTTGTTCTGCCCCAGTCAGGAATAACGCCACCACAACCTCGTCGAACGAAGTGCCAAAAGCAAACAAGCCACCAGAAATCATCCCCGGACGAATAAGAGGAAAGGTAATGTGTCTGAAAGTATAAACAGGGTTTGCTCCTAAGCTAGCCGCCGCTTTTACCAAGCTATGGTCAAAGCCGCTTAACGTCGCAGTAACGGTAATGACGACAAAAGGCGTACCTAACGCAGCGTGTGCCAAAATGACGCCTAAATAAGTTTGTGATAAGCCAAGGCGTGTGTAGAAAAAGTACATCGCAGCAGCAGAGATAATGACTGGTACGATCATGGGTGAGATCAACAGCGCCATAATCGTATTGCGAAAAGGCAAATTACTACTTGCTAAACCCAACGCCGCCAGAGTTCCTAGCCCTGTTGCAACGAGTGTCGCCATAAAAGCAATGAACGTGCTGTTTTTCAGCGCCAACAGCCACTGATCACTAGTAAACATTTCTTGATACCAGCGAGTAGAATACGCTGCCGAATCAAGGTTTAGCATCCCCTCGGTAAAAGTAAAGTAAGGCGTTGCATTAAACGATAACGGGATGATGGTCAGAATTGGAGCGATTAAAAAGAACAGCACCAACCCACAAAAAACTAAGTAACCTGCGTAAGCGACTCGCTCTACTTTTGATGCATAGTTTGGTAATGCCATGGTTATCCCCCTACCTTGAGGTTGTTAATGCCAACCACACGGTTGAACATATAAAACAGAACCAGTACAACGAACAAAAGCAGTCCACCCAATGCGCCAGCCATCCCCCAGTTCAGTGATGTCTGCATATGATAGGCAATCATATTGGAGATCATCTGTCCGCTTCTTCCACCAACCAAAGCGGGCGTAATGTAGAAACCAATAGAAAGAATGAAAGTAAGCAAAGCCCCCGCACCTATCCCCGGTAAAGTAAGCGGCATATAAACTTTGATGAACGCAATGAAAGGCGTCGCGCCTAGAGAACGAGCGGCACGGAAATAAGTTGGGCTAATTCCTTTCATTACGCTATACAGAGGCAGGATCATAAAAGGCAACAGAATGTGCACCATAGACACCACCGTTCCGAAGGTATTGTGAATCATCTGAATTCGCTCAGAAGTAAAACCCGACCAAATAAGGAGATCATTAATGACCCCTTGGTTTTGCAGCAGAACAATCCAAGACGTGGTTCTGACTAATAATGATGTCCAAAATGGCAGCAGCACAATGATTAAAAGTAAGTTCGCGCGCTTATCAGGTAAATTGGCAAGCAGGTAAGCAACGGGGTACGCCATCACCAAACAAATTAAGATGATTGAAATAGACATCCAAAAAGTTTTAAAGAAAAGGTCGACGTATATTTGGCGTTTTTCTGGTTGGGGTTCAATGTCTCCAAACTCATTCACTTGCAAGTCTAGCGCTGCAAGATAGTGACTGAATGTTAATGCGCCACTAAGATTCTTAAACGCCGCCCAATATTTAGGATTAGCCCAACGCTTATCCAGCTTAGCCAACTGTGTCACCGAGCTCGGCAGCGACGTCAAACGAGAAAACTTTCTGCCGGTTTTCATGAGTAAACTGCGCATACCAGACTCTTCAATATTCATCCGGTTGGCTATTTTCGGTAGATCTTTGCTTTGATAAAGCGCAAGTACTTCAACAGAGAATGCCTCAATGACTTCTTGATGAGGCTGACCTTGATAATCCCAACTTTCTAAGGCTTGAATAGTTTGTGGTAGTGACAGGGATATTTCTCGGTTATCCACGCTTCGATAAAGCATGTCGAGGATAGGAAAAGCAAACGTAAGCAGAATAAAACACACCAATGGCGTTGTGAGCATAATGGAGCGAAGCTTTTTTCGGCGCTCGGCCTTTTGCAACTGCGCTTTCAAATTGGTTTCTTGCTCATGAACTTGGCGTTCGATTTCCAATACAGAATCTAATGCGGTTAGCTCTCGACTCATGCTGCTACCTCGCTACTTTGAGTTTGTGTCCCATCAAGAGCATGGCAATCGTCACTTTGCCAACCAATACGACAAATTGAGCCAGGCGTTAACTGCAAGTGTTTACGATTATCGTTAGGTACTTTAACGATGAAGTGACCAACGCTCTCTACTTCGACGACCAAACGATAATGATCACCGTGATAAATCAATTCTCGTAGGACGCCTGAGACTTGGTTCTCACAAGACGCTTTCTCTGGTTGAATAACAATCTTTTCTGGTCGAATGGAAAGCGTTGTTCTCTGCCCTTGCTCAGAGACTCTGACAGGTTTCGCAGTAAATAACTCTTTCCCAACGAGCACTTGGCAATACTTTCCGTTCCACTCTTTGACTAAACCTGAGAGTTGGTTGTTTTCTCCGATAAACTGCGCAACAAACGTATTACTCGGAGATTCATAAAGCTCGGTTGGTGTCGCGAGTTGTTGCACTTCGCCGTGATTAAAAACCGCAATACGGTCGGACATAGTGAGAGCTTCGTCTTGATCGTGCGTCACATACAAAATGGTAATGCCAAGCTTTTCATGCAAATGTTTAATTTCCATCTGCATTTGCTCGCGCAGCTGCTTATCTAATGCGCCTAGTGGTTCATCCATCAACACGAGTTTAGGCTCAAACACTAATGCTCGCGCTAACGCGACACGCTGTTGTTGACCACCTGATAACTGCTTTGGGTATCGAGTCGCAACATGCTCAAGCTCGACCATTTCTAATACACTCTGAACTTTGCTTTGAATCGTGTCACTGTCGAGTTTTCGCACCTTTAAAGGAAACGCAAGATTCTCAGCAATGGTCATATGTGGAAACAACGCATAGTTTTGAAACACCATACCAATATCGCGCTTGTGCGGCGCGAGATGATTGACAGGAACGCCATCAATATAAATGTCTCCACCGGTCGCAGTTTCAAAGCCTGCTAGCATCATCAAGCAAGTGGTCTTGCCCGATCCTGACGGCCCCAACATAGTAACAAACTCTCCAGGAGCAATATCTAAGTTGAAGTCTTTCACCACCAAATTCGTGCCATCGTAGGTTTTCTTAACGTGTTGAAAGCTGACATAGTCCTTGTTTTCCGTGCTCATGACTTCCCTCTTCTCATTTTTTGAATATTACGAATGAGTAGAGCGTCAGTTAACGCTCTACTAAACAGCACAATTACAGATTGTATTTGGATAGGTCTAAGCGGGTTTCTAACGCATGTTCAACCATTTGAATGACTTGTTGACGCTCTTCACCTTGTAAAAGTTGGCGTGGCGCACGAACTTGTTCAGAGCCACGTCCGCAGACTTGCTCGGCCAATTTTATGCACTGAACCAGCGTAGGAATGGTGTCTAAACGCAGTAGAGGTAAGAACCAACGGTAGATCTCTAACGCTTCAGCATAACGACCTTGGCTTGCCAGTTTATAAATCGCAACGGACTCTTCTGGGAATGCGTTGGTTAAACCAGAAATCCAGCCGGTCGCACCTAGCATCAATGATTCAAGAGCGATGTCATCAACACCACTGAACACGGTAAAGCGGTCATCAAATTTATTGTAAAGCTCGGTGATACGACGAGTATCAGTGGTCGACTCTTTGATAGCTACAATACTTTCAAACTCAGCCAGTTTCGCCATGATGTCGAGGTTTACATCGACACCATAAGCAACCGGGTTGTTGTAAATCATGATTGGCATTTCTGGCGTTGCTTCTGCTAGCGTGCGGTAATATTCGAACGTTTCGCTCTCAGACGTGCGGTAAACCATGGCAGGCATCACCATACAACCATCGATACCAATTTTGTACGCATCCTGCATGTAATCAACAGCTGCTGTGGTAATAGACTCTGCTGTACCAGCAATCAAAGGCGCACGGCCATTTACGACTTCTTTTGCCGCTTGCAAGACCTGGCGTTTCTCCTCCGGGTACAACGCACAGTTCTCACCGACAGTACCCAAGCAGATAATGCCATTCACACCATCTTTAATTTGGTTATCTATAACAGTTTGCGTTGCGTCTAAGTCGATTGACTGATCTTGACGAAATTGCGTACTGACCGCCGGATAAACACCTTTCCAATCAATTTTCATGAACTACTTTCCTTATATGTATATTGTATGCAATTTAAATGAACGAGCAAAAATGCTCAGGCATGGCTATCTATGCCATTTTCTAACAACACCGCCTTTACAGCGGCCAAATCAGCCAAAGCACTGCCAACTGATTTGTATAAAGTAATGACCTCATCGTTTTGACGTCCTGAGATTTGTTGGGCGCAAAGCTGCGGTAATTCCCCTTTAATATCGTCTGACGTGAACACGCCCTCTTGAATTGGAATGAGAAGATCGCCCGCTTCGGCTAATACATTAATACGGCTATCAACATACACCTGTGCTCGTTGCACTGCTTCGGAGTCGCATTCACGCTTATCCAAGTCATGATTACCGACCAAATCAATATGGGTGCCCGGCTGCACGTCTGCGCCATTAAACAAAGGCTCTGCTGATGCGGTAATACAGCTGATGATGTCAACGTGTTTGATAACGTGGTCCACATTTTCTACGACTGAAACACGGAACCGACGCTCATCAGGAAGCGACTGATACTCTGAAGATGACACAATGGCATCTACCGTCGCCTCGGCTTTGTCTGAGTTACGCCCCCAAATATAAACCTGCTTAAGTGGGCGAACCGCAGCGTATGCCCACGCAAAATAAGGCGCAAGATTGCCCGTTCCGAAGATCAACAGACGATCAGCATCGGGACGCGCTAAATAGTCCGCTGCCAACGCAGAAGCTGCGGCGGTGCGCCAAAACGTTAAAACTTTACCGTCCACGAGTGCGAGCGGCTCACCATCGTTTCGTCTAAAAACAAGCAGCTTAGATGCAAGCGTATCTTTGCCTTGCTCAGGGTTATGCGGGAAATACGTAAAGGCTTTCACCGCAATTAACTCCTGGTTCCAAGCTGGAAGTAGCGCAAACGCCTCGTATTCTCCCTCTTCTAAGGGCATGACTCGGCGTTGAGGTATTGTTGCTGGCCGCGAGTACATTTCACGCATCGTTTCAATAAGAGACTTCATTGTTAAACATTGCGCGACTTGCTGTGCTTCGATGACTTTCATCATTTCTCCGAAAACATAAATACAGTTGAGGAAAAGTACGGAACCTCACTTATGGATGAAAACTTGGCCCCATACACAATTTAACGCCTAGTTAAGCAGCCAGGTATTAAACTCTTCATTTAGTTCATCTGCGTAGTCTGACCACCATTCATCGTTAATCAGGAAGGCGGTTTGGAAGTTTTGAGGTGCGGTAGGAAGGTTCGCTAAAATGTCTGGGTTCACCTCCGCCGAAGACGACTTACGCGTAGGCCCATAGGCAACGTACTTAGCTTGATCAGCTAATGGTTTTGTTCCTGAAGAAAAAGCAATAAAGTCCAATGCAAGCTTTGTGTTCTCACTCCCTTTAGGTATCGCCCATCCATTCATGTAACCCATTTGACGGTCCCATATAATCCGAAATGGTTGACCTTCATCTTTACGGGCATTGTGGATTCGGCCGTTAAACGCCGAGGCGATCACCACTTCTTTGTCTGCAAGCATTTGAGGTGGCTGGGCTCCTGTTGTCCACCACAGCACTTCTGATTTGATCGTATCCAACTTAGCAAACGCACGCTCACGCCCGGCTTCGGTTTCGAGCAGGCTGTAGACCTCTTCTGGTTTTACACCATCAGCCAATAGTGCCCACTCAAGATTACCCTGAGGTTGTTTTTGCAATGCACGTCGACCTGGAAAAGTTTTTAGGTCAAAGAGGTCGGTCAACTTGCTAGGCAAAGCCTTACCTTTAAACGCGTCTTCGTTCACCGCTAATACAGTGGACACTACGATGGTATTGATTGCGCATTCGTGAATCGCACCATCAATAAAATCCTCTTGTGCTGGTGTTCCATCAGCTCCCGGAGGCAAAATACTTGGGCTCACTGGTTCTAATAGCCCTTCTGCACAACCACGAACAATGTCCGGCTTGTCGAGAGAAACCAAATCCCAGCGCACATTGTTCGCTTCCACCTGCGCTTTAATTTCGGCTAATCCGCCGCTGAAATCCTCGGATACGATCTCGACACCTGTTTTTTTAATGAAAGGCTTGTGATATGCCTCCACTTGGCTCTTGGTGAATGCACCACCCCAAGATACGACCGTCAATTTGTCTTCAGCATAAGCAGAGGTCCCCAACAGCATTCCTGAAATCAACAGCGCCAATGGTGCTTTGGTCATTCGTGACATGTTTTACTCCTTTTGGTTGTTTTTCTGGAGGCATCCGAGTACGGCTGTTGGACACCATTCTTGTTAAAATTAAGTTAACATTAGCATTTAATATATTTTATACAATATTTAATATTAAATTTTTCAGGCAAATCGTTGTAATGAAAAAGGTGAAAGATCAATCGATGTCGGCTTTCCTTCGATAAGCTCTAAAAGGAGATCTGCCGTAATCGCCGCTTGAGTTAATCCAAGGTGTTGGTGGCCAAATGCCAGTAATACATTTCCATCCCAAATGCTATCAATAACCGGTAACGAGTCGACTGTTGAAGGCCGATTACCCATCCACTTTTCTCCTTGCTTGAGTGAATGTAACCCCGATTCAAACATCTCATCACCTAACTTAAAAAGCATTTCTGAACGTTTCATATTGGGTGGTGACTCTACATCGGCATACTCAACAGTGCCTGCCAAGCGTAGCCCACCAGACATCGGAGTCATGATGAATTTTCTATCGGCAGAGCTAATAGGAAATGGCAGTACATCATGCTTGTCGTCCACCATTAGGTGATAACCTCGCTCGGCTTGAATAGGCACTTTGACTCCGGTTAGCTGCCGTATCAAAGGCTTAGAATGTACACCAGCGGCAACAATGATTCGGTCAAATGAATACGTTTGAGACTCAACCAGCACCTCGCCATTTTTCGCCAACGCAGATACACCGTTTTGTAAAACCTTACCGCCAAGAACTTCAAAAGCTTCACTTAGCTCAACACAGAGCTGATAAGGGTCTAGCGTATGACCTGTATCGGGAAAAAAGACGCCGACACGAACCTTATGGCTGAGATCAGGTATCCGCTCTCGAATCGCCTCTTGTGTCCAAACTTGATACGCCACACCGTTTTTAGCCAGTGAGTTAAGCGTGCTTTGATAATTCTGAAACAGTTTCTCGTTTTCAAAAGTGAGCAATGAACCATTCATTTTTATTAGATGTGCTTTTCCGATTGAATCAAGCACGCCACGCCAACTTGCCACTGACCGCTCGTTAAGACTCTTAATCGCGTTTTTTGCCCGCTCCGCGGCTGATGGCTTTGTTTGTAATAGAAAACGAATCATCCACCCGATTGTGTTTGGAATATCTTGCCAACGGATCGAAACCGGACTTTTGGAATCTAGCAGCATTTTAGGTAATTGTGGAAGCAGCGCTGGCGTTGCAAGAGGGAAGATTTGCTCAGTCGCGATATGACCTGCATTTCCCTTAGAGCATCCATTCCCCACGCCATTGGGATCAAAAATCGTGACTTGATAACCTTGTTGCTGCAACTTCAATCCAATTGATAAGCCAATAATCCCCGCACCTATCACGGCGATCCTTTCCTTTTTGGTTTCATCCTTGACCAACATAAATATGCTCCGAGTCACACTTGAAAACGTAGATTGTATACAATATATTTTACATTACGTTAACATCACTATTGTTTAATTCAACCATTTTTTCAGCAAGGAGCGAAAAATGAGACAAGGAACTTTTTTCTGTATTGATGCCCACACCTGCGGCAACCCAGTTAGGCTGGTCGCAGGCGGTGTGCCTCCACTCGAAGGCAATACCATGAGCGAAAAGCGCCAATACTTTCTTGAGCATTATGATTGGATTCGTCAGGCACTCATGTTTGAGCCTCGCGGACACTCAATGATGTCGGGGTCAGTTGTCTTGCCTCCTTGCAGCGATAACGCAGACGCTTCAATTCTGTTTATTGAAACCAGTGGCTGCTTACCAATGTGTGGCCACGGCACCATTGGAACCGTCACTACCGCTATCGAGAATCGCCTTATCACTCCCAAAAAAGAAGGCCGTTTGATACTTGATGTCCCAGCAGGACAAATCGAAGTGCACTACCAAACAAAAGGTGACAAGGTCACGTCAGTGAGGATATTTAACGTACCAGCTTACCTTGCCCACCAAGACGTAACCGTGGACATAGAGGGCTTAGGTGAGCTCACTGTCGATGTTGCTTATGGCGGAAACTATTACGTAATCGTCGATCCTCAAGAAAACTATGCCGGACTTGAACACTACTCTCCAGATGAAATTTTGATGCTTTCACCAAAAGTTCGCGAAGCGGTATCTCGAGCGGTTGAGTGCGTACATCCAGAAGATCCAACAGTATGCGGTGTTTCTCACGTGCTATGGACCGGAGAGCCCACTCAAGAAAACGCCACCGCTCGAAATGCTGTGTTTTACGGCGACAAAGCGTTGGATCGCTCGCCATGTGGTACGGGTACTAGTGCACGCATGGCGCAATGGCATGCAAGAGGCAAACTCAATCAAGGAGAAGACTTTATTCACGAAAGTATCATCGGCAGCCTATTTCAAGGACGTATAGAAGGCATTACCGAAGTGAATGGCAAAGCCGCTATTTTGCCAAGTATTGAAGGATGGGCACAAGTATACGGTCACAACACAATATGGGTAGACGATGAAGACCCATATGCGTACGGATTTGAAGTGAAGTAATAAGGATAGTAAGGAAGAATGATGAACCCACAAGAACCAACCACTTTTTACGCAGTCAACGCCTTTACTGGTGAGCCTCTACCTATTGCGTTTCCGGTACATGGAGAGCAAGAAGTTAATCAAGCCGCCTCAGCCGCCCAAAACGTTGCGCGTGAGTTTCGCCAACTAAGCAATGCAAAGCGAGCGAGCTTACTTTGCTCTATCGCCTCTGAATTGGAAGTGAAGAGTGAAGAAATCGTTGCTCGTGCTCATTTAGAAACTGCCCTTCCCGAAGCACGTTTAAGCGGTGAAATAGGACGTACAGCGAGCCAATTAAGACTATTTGCCGAGGTTGTGAGCTCGGGTAATCACCATCAAGCAATTTTCGATACGCCAAACCCAGACCGTCAACCACTGCCGAAACCAGATATTCGTCGTCAGCAAATCGCAATTGGCCCTGTCGCCGTGTTTGGTGCGTCTAATTTTCCGCTCGCATTTTCTACGGCAGGTGGTGATACGGCTTCGGCACTGGCAGCTGGCTGTCCTGTGATTGTAAAAGGCCATACCGCCCACCCTGGCACCAGTCAACTTGTTGCAGAGTGTATTGAGGCTGCACTTGAGAAAGAGTGCTTACCGCAAGCCATCTTCACGCTATTGCAAGGCAACAAACGCGCACTTGGCCAAGCACTCGTTACCCATCCAAAAATTAAAGGGGTTGGGTTTACAGGTTCCGTCGGTGGTGGCCGTGCGCTGTTCAATCTAGCTCAGCAAAGACCAGAGCCAATCCCCTTCTATGGTGAACTAGGGGCGATTAATCCAACATTTATTCTCCCTTCAGCCATACGAGCAAACGCCTCATTGGCTGAAGAGTTTGTGGCTTCTATGACTTTGGGCTGTGGACAATTTTGTACAAAACCAGGCGTTGTATTTGTCTTGAATAGCCCAGAAACGCAAGCCTTTATCGAAATCGCTCAAGGGTTAATTCGACAACAATCAACGGCCACTTTGCTAACGCAAGGAATCCGAGAAACGTATGAATCCGAAGTGGATAAGCGAGCTTCCGAAACAGGCATTAACGTAACTCGTTCTGAACAAGCAGAAGTGACCAATGTCGCACCAGCACTGTTCGTGACGGACAGTAAAAACTGGCGTAAAAACCCGCAATGGGAAGAAGAAATATTCGGTCCTCAATCGTTGATCGTAATCTGTGAAGATTTCGATGACATGTTGAAACTGAGTGATTCACTGACTGGCTCGCTCACCGCAACCCTTCACGCTACCGCTGAAGACGAAGAACAAGCCAAGCAACTGCTTCCAAGTTTGGAAGAAATCGCCGGACGCCTTGTATTCAACGGTTGGCCAACTGGCGTCGAGGTTGGTTACGCTATGGTTCATGGTGGACCCTATCCGGCTTCAACCAATTCTGCCTCAACATCTGTCGGGGCAGAGGCTATTCATCGTTGGTTGCGTCCCGTCGCTTATCAAGCTTTACCAGAATCTTTATTGCCGGATTCATTAAAAGCGTCGAACCCACTGGGTATTCAACGCGCCATAGATGGCAGTGTGTCCCAATAAAATCACCAAATGGCTCAAAAAGGCATCAACTGATGCCTTTTATTTCACTCTACTTCTCAAAACCTTCTTTCCTAGTTGGTTTGTGCCAGAAAAACAATAAACTACTAAAGTAAAATGGATTGGATACAATATTAATTTCACGGGAGACTTCAATGTCACAGAAACCTGTTTTTAAAACGCGTACTCAGCTCGTTGAGGAAGCAATTCGAACTCAGATCTTGAAGGGCGAGTTAAAAACTGGTCAACCTTTACGTCAAGATGCGTTAGCAAAAGAGTTTAATGTTAGCCGAATTCCTGTGCGTGAAGCGTTAGTTCAATTGGAAGCACAAGGACTCGTTAGCTTTGAACCTCACAAAGGTGCGACGGTCACTGAGCTATCTCCAGAGAAAATCAATGAGCTATTTGAACTGCGCGCTGTCGTGGAATGCCACATTTTAGAGCGCGCGATTCAAAATATGACAGACGCTGACCTTGAACGCGCGCGCGAAGTTCGCGAACGTTTCGAGTCAGTAGTGAACAGTGGCGACGAAGTAGAAGAATGGAGCAACTACAACTACGAGTTCCACAAAGCCCTATATGCGCCAGCCAACATGCCTGAAACTATGGACGTCATTTACAACCTGAACACAAAGTGTGACCGATACATACGCATGCAGCTATTGTTTACTACAGGCATTAAAAAGGCAGAAGAAGAGCACTTAAGCTTGTTTGAAATGTGCCAAAATCGCGATATCGAAGGCGCCAAGTACCTACTGAAAAAGCACATTCTAGAAGCAGGCACAGCGATTCGAAACCTGCTGCTTGAAAGGCAAAATATCAGCCAGTAAACGGAATAACGAATAAGGTGATATTCAAGGATGAATGTTGGACCAAAGTTTTTACTTGCAGCGCTACGACAAAAGATTAAAGAAGAAGGGCTTTGCTACAATTCCTTGTCAGAGAAAAGTGGCATCCCTTTATCTAGTATTAAACGCCACCTACATAATCCAGCTTTAGGTTTGGATAAAGTACTTATTTATCTGAACTACCTGAATACCGATCTCATCGAACTCGCAACCTTAGCCAACGAGCTTCAGCACCAAAACGAGCAAATGCTAACAGATGAAGAGAGCGCCCTTTTCGTTGAGCATCCTTATTTACTTGATTTTATTTATATGCTGACTTCTCGTGATATTAAACCGCAAGAGATAGCCCAAACTTACGGACTTTCTGATACAAGCTTACGATTCTATTTGCGTATCGCGGAAATTCTAGGATATGTCGAAAACTTCGGAGACGGCTTGTTTTACCGTTCTGGTCGTCGATTTATTATGGAAGAAGGTACGGCATTAGACACCTTATTCAAAGAGCGATTTCAACAAGATTCGCTTTCTCATGATATCAACCCAGGCATATGTATAGGTCGCATTAGGCTCACCGAAGAGCAGAAAGTGCAAATAGAGGACGAGCTTTGTAATAAATTAGCGAAACTTAACGCAGTTAACACTTCCAACAATGAAGGTGAACTAACAAATATATTAATGCGCTGCACTCCCGGTGCTCAGATATTTTTCGCTGATGATTTACCTAACATTGACGGAAGCCTATTAAAGCACGTCGCTCAACTCACTAAATTAAGTTAAAGCATCAGACAAATAAATCAAACAAATCCCAGATAACATCATATACCCCTACCAAATTATTGATTCAAAGCGTTTCCTGAATCTAATTCTGATTTTTATTTAACAAGCATCGCTTAGTCAACTAAGAACTTGTCTTAATTTCACACTTATTAATTGTCTTGTTAGATCTTTTAAAATAGACAGAAAACTTAAGTAATGACTAATTTAGCTTAAGGATAAAAGACAACTTTTTTACGTTATTTACCTCACACTATTTAACTATAAATTTGCAGACGAACAAATTAAATTAATACATTCACCTAGCTAATAAAAACAAAAGCAAAACACATAATTATAATTCTATTATTTATAAGGACATAGAAAAGTGAAATTTAAGTATTCTTTAGCAACGGCAGTCACTCTCGCATTATTACAAGGCTGTGGCGGTGGCGGCGGTGATAGCTCATCACCTACTCCGTCCACTAGCAGTGCAAACGGTCCAACATGGAAAGTTCATGATTTTAGCCAATCGTCGAAAACGTTTATCAACCAATGTGAAACGCCCCGCGTCGGACTGGACCCATATGACAACTATGCCGCCTATCCAGATAAATTGGGCTCTGCATTACACGAAAAACTCTTTTTAAGAGCTTTTACTAACGAAACGTATCTATGGTATGACGAGGTTCCTGATAATAATCCAGCAAACTACAAAACTGTTACTGATTACTTCAATACGCTGGTCACCTCTGCTACTACCGCGACGGGTAAACCGAAAGATCGCTTCCATTTTACCGTCTCTTATGAAGATGATATGAAATCATCGCAATCCGGTTTAGTTGCTGGATTTGGTTTCAACTGGGCATTCCTACGTGGCGTACAACCTCGAGACGTTCGTATTTCCTACACTGAAGAAGCCTCGCCAGCTGATAGAAGCGGCATTGCTCGTGGTGATAAGCTTCTGAAAATCAATAATATTGATGTGGTTAACACCGGTAGTCAGTCCGACATTGATTTTATTAACAAAACGCTCTTTAACCCTGACATCAATCAAGATTACACCTTCACATTTGAGAGTGTTGACGATCTAGAGAAAACCGTGACGCTTACCGCCTCTGATGTCATGACCTCTCCAGTTAAAAATGCCAAAGTGATTACACACAATGGTATGCGGATCGGCTATCTGCAATACAACTCCTTTGAACCAAGCGCTCAAGCCCCGCTTATTGAGGCGTTTAGTACGCTCTCAGCAGAGAATGTTGACGAGATCGTCGTTGATTTACGTTACAACGGCGGTGGATTAGTCCTTCAGTCCTCGCAAGTAGGCTACATGCTAAGCGGTGCTGGTCAGAACCGAGTCTTCAGTGAGTTGATTCACAATGACAAAGTGATGCGTACCATTAAAGATGGGGATAACATCTATCGCTTTACAAATCTAGCAATAGACTGGGCAGCACAGAAATATTCGGACCAAGTGCTTCCGACACTGAACAAAAAGCGCGTATATGTACTGACTTCAGGAGGCACGGCTTCCTCAAGTGAACTGTTGATCAACGCTTTGCGCGGCATTGATGTGGAGGTTATCCAAATAGGCTCAACAACCACAGGTAAACCGTATGGGTTCTCACCAGAACAAAACTGCGGCACTATGTACTACACTATTCAGTTCAAGTCCGCGAACGAGAAAAAATTTGGCGACTTCGCTGATGGTTTTATTCCTACTCCAAAGAGCCAAATCAATACCGAGTTAGGCTTAAACAACAGAGTGGAAGGTTGCTGGGTCAATGACGACCTAACAAAACCATTAGGCGATCCGTCTGAAGGTATGCTTTCTGCGGCACTAAACTACATGGAAACTGGAACCTGTCCGCCAGTCTCCTCTTCAAGTTTCAACGCCATGCCGCGTAACATTTCATCTCCGGAGTTAAGCGATCTTCGCTCTCCGCTACGAACAGAGGCAATTCATGTTGAGATCAACTAACTTTTTACGAATGCTGATTCGGGTTGCGCTTTTCTTAGGCACTTCGATTTCTTTGATAGGATGCCAAGCTATGTCACAAGAACCCGTTGAAGCATTGAGTAAAAAGAGCTCTCCGGAAACAGTCATAGAGATTCAAAACGCGATCGCAGAAATCCAAGGGACACCAGCACCTAGAATCGCAAATAACGTATTTGAATCCTCACCGCATGTGTTGATTGAAAAAGGACGAGTAAAAGGGAAAAACAATCAACTGTTGGATGGCAGCTATACGGATCTTCCAGACCAATATACGTTGCAGATCAGAGGTGAAACCTGTGGCTTGTACTATGCCAAAACAGATACTTTTGTCTCTCTCAGTTCACTAGATTGTGAGCCCATCATTAAGTTTTAGATCTCCCAAAATAGAAGCCCGCTGATATCAGCGGGCTTTCTACTTTATTGCTCAGCGTGAAACGGTCAATGTTACTTTAATTCAATCCATGCTTTACGCTGTTGTTTATCCATGTATGACCAAGCTACAAAGCGGCTCACTTTCTGTCCTTGACTCATTTCAACCACACGAATGGCTTTCACACCCAATTTTTCAAGCTGCTTGCGCATCGGGCGAACGTTGTCTTTTTTGGATATAAGTGTTGTAAACCACAAGACCTGCGCAGCAAAAGCTTGGCTTTCATTCGCCATTTTTCGGATAAACGCCGCTTCTCCGCCTTCACACCACAATTCAGCGTTTTGACCGCCAAAATTCAACGCCGGCTTACTTGTCTTTACTTGTGCGGTTTGAGATTTTAGCCCTTTCTTACGCTGGTTTGCTTTTAGATTATCGATTTTACGCTGGCTGCCCATAGCGGCATCTTCCGCCGAACGGTGGAATGGCGGATTACATGTCGTCACATCATAACGATCATTCGGTTGAATGATACCTCGATAAATATTGGCATCATTGTGTTGCTGTATTAATGCAATTTTTCCCGTCAAAACACGATTGTGCTCTACGATCGTTTGAGCCGATTGGATGGATTTTGGATCGACATCGCTGCCCGTATAGTGCCAACCGTATTTTGTTACACCAACAATCGGATAAATACAGTTTGCTCCCACGCCAATGTCCAACGCTTTCACTTTTTGGTGCGCGTACTGACCTTTTACTTCACCATCAAGTAGTTCTGCCACTCGGTGAATGTAATCAGCGCGGCCCGGAATCGGTGGGCAAAGGTAGGTGTCGGGAATGTCCCAGAACTCGATACCATAATACGCAGCAAGCAATGCTTTATTGAGCATTTTAACAGCATTAGGATCAGAGAAGTTTATGGAGTCTTCCCCTTTCGGATTTTTGATAACGAATGGCTTTAACTGTGGTTCACTTTCCACGAGTTTTTTAAAATCGTAACGACCTCGATGAACATTACGCTCATGCAAACCATTCTTCGCTATTTTTATGAACTCGACTTCGCTCTTTCCTGCAGGCTGCGAGGATTTGCGCGCAACTTTGTCTTTAACACGCTTCGGCTTGGCTTTATTCGCGTCTGTATTCTGAGCCGCCTTTGAAGCCTTTGGCTTTGCTTGCTTCGCGTTGTGATTATTGTTCTTCATTCAAATTCGCTTTTAAATCGAGGTAAATCATAAACAAACGAGCATCAAATTCGAGTTGGTGATACTCAGGCTCCATGCAGCAACATAACTGATAGAACGCCTTGTCGTGGTTTTTCTCACGAGTATGTGCCAACTCATGTACCACCAGCATTCTTAATAGTGGCTCGGGCGCATCTTTAAATACATTGGCAATGCGAATCTCGTTTTTCGACTTAAGCTTACCACCATGGTTTCTACTGATTACACTGTGCAAACCAAGCGCATTGTTTACCGCGTGAATTTTCTTATCGTAGACAACTTTACTGATTGGCGCGGCTTTCTTCATGTAGCGATTTTTGATTGCCATGGCGTACTCATAGAGCGCCCTTTCGCTTTTGATTTGGTGCCTATCGGGATAACGCTTTTCGAACCAAGGAACAAACTTGCCACTCGCTATCAATGAGCTCACCTGCTCTACGATGTTTTGTGGGTAGCCTTGAATGTATCGAAGTGACGGATGCATAGAGTTAACGTCTGTTATGACAAAATAAAGGCGCTCAATATACCTGAGATAAAGGACAGTTTCACCTTAGCTTTCGCCTTTCATTTATGGTGAAAGGCCGTTAAACTTCGCCTCCCAATGATAATGGAGAGAAACTCAATGAAACGTGTCGTCCTTTACGTCAAAGACAAATGCCCTCACTGCAAAGATGCTCAACGTTATCTGGATTCGAAAAATATTAATTATCGTTTGTGCAATGCTAAGATGCAACGCGGTCGCAAAGAACTTGATGCGCTTGGTGCTCGTTCAGTGCCAGTTTTAAAAATTGGTGATCGGGTAATGATTGGCTGGAACCCAAAGAACTTCGAGAAGATGTACAAAGGCGACTAGTGCTCGGACGATGAATCTGCGCTGCGTTTAAACGTAGCGCTTGATAAAGTCGATAAACGTTCGATCTGCTATTGATAAATACCCCTGCTTGCGCCAAGCAAGTGCCAGATCCAGCGTAACTGGTGGTTCAAACGGTAAGCCAACAACGCCCGACTCATGTTGAGTCACCAATTCCAGTAACGCGGTAATCGCAAACTCTTGTTTCACAATACTCAAAATCAAAGGCAGTAAGTTGGTCTCGAATGATGACTTCATGGTAAACCCATGCTCCTCACTCACCTGATCCAAAAATTCGCGGTGAAAATAGCCATGCTGAAACATAACCAAATCATGTTCAAAGAACTCATCAAAAGTAAGAGCGTCTCGCTGGGCTAACTCATGCTCAGGTGAAACAACTGCGACCATTTGGCTAGTAAACAAATGGTCAGTTTCTAGATCATCAGGCACGTTATCACAACTGATCACACCGATATCGAGTTGACCATTGAGCAGCATACGACGAATCGATTGAGTCCCAGCTTCGACCAAGGTCAATTTTAACTCCGGGAACTGGCTTTTAAATGCCATCACAATTCGTGGAAAGAAATAACTGCCCATCATTGATGGCGTCCCGAGCCTTACTTCGCCTTTCGCTAAGCCTTTCAACTCATCAATCGCGAGCTGCGCGTCGTGCAACTGTTGAATCACCCGCTTGGCATGTATAAGTAGCGTTTCGCCCTCTTTCGTTAAGCTGATTTTTTTATCATCACGGCGAAATAGGGTAACACCCAAAGACTGCTCAAACTTTTTGATAGAAATGCTTAATGCGGGCTGGGCAATATGCAGGGCTTTCGCCGCATGGGTAATGTTTCCGTGTTCAGCGACCGCCAGAAAATGTTTAAGTTGTTTCGATTCCATTAGATCATAAATATATGGTGTCCATATTTTTAATATATTTTTTTAATTTATAACGAACTGATAGATTGATCACAGTCTCTCCATTTGCTCACATTAGGCAGGATTCATGGTCAGTTTTGGCACACCGGAATACAAACGCATTACGCTCTCGCTAGCGCTTGGTTCCTTCTTGGTTTTTTCAAATTTATACCTACTACAGCCAATGCTGCCCACTTTTGCTCAAATTTTCACGATCACAGAAACGCAAGTGAACTGGTTATTTGCGGCCTCAACACTCGCTCTCTCTTTTAGCCTCGTTCCAATGGCTGTGTTGTCAGAATCAGTGGGACGAAAGCCAGTCATGATGGCTGGTCTGTTTTCGATTCCTACCCTTTCCGCTTTGATGCTGTTTGGTGACTCATTTCTGTTTTTGGTGGTATGTCGAGCACTGATCGGTGTCGCGCTCGCCGCTTTTGCTGCGGTCGCCGTGGCTTACATGGCAGAAGAACTCGACAAGCACGCCTTCTCGATGGCAATTGGAACGTACATTGCGGCTAACTCATTAGGCGGCATTGCAGGGCGTATTAGCGGCGGCTTATTGGCGGACAATTTCAGTGTTGATGTCGCCATTGAAGTTATGATGGTGTTCACTCTTCTTGGTGTCATTGGCGTTCACTATTTATTGCCAACACAGCGCAACTTCACCCCGTCATCAAGCAGCTTGCGCCATCAAAATCGTGCGCTTATTGGTCATTTTAAAAACCAACGCGTGTGGTTCGCGATGCTGATAGGAGGACTCAACTTTGCTTTGTTCGTCAACCTTTATTCCGTCATGGGTTTCCGTCTGGTGAATGAACCTCACAATGTGCCTGTCGGGTTGGCCTCACTGATCTTTATTTGTTACTTGGGAGGGACTTTCTCCTCTCGTTGCGCAGGCCACTGGAGTAAACGTTATTCATCAATCCTCGGTATGTTCTTAGGCGCGATAGTGAGCATGACGGGGATGTGGATTGCTGCGGTTGAAAGCTTGACTGCAATGCTAGTTGGGTTGTTGCTGATAAGTTTTGGTGCCTTCTTTACTCATACCCTCGCCTACGGTTGGGTCGGTCAGAATGCCACTCACGCCAAAGCCACCGCGACAGCGCTCTACTTAGTACACTACTATGTAGGCGGTAGCTTAGGAGGATTCTTACTTCTTTATTGTTGGCAGCATGGAGGTTGGTCGAGTGTTCTTATGGGGGGAAGCACCGTCTACCTAGCAATGTTTGCTGCAATTGCGTATTTGAAACACATTGCCGAAAGAAAGCATACTGACCAAACACCTGACACTGCGAGTTTAAAGAGTAGCTAAGGTACGCTCACTTGCGTAATACCTCTCTGGTTACTTGGATAACCAACTCTGCTATGCTTGCGCTACTTTAATAAAAACCAGAAAGTCGTATGTCAACGCGTTCAACACAAAACACAGATATCGAAGCGATCACTCAACAGGTCGATCAATGGCTCAACGATGTAGTAATCGGTCTCAACCTTTGTCCGTTTGCTGCCAAGCCGCAACGTAATAAACAAATCAAAATCTTTGTTAGTGAAGCGACTCTAGAAGAAGCGCTTCTTGAAGATATTTTATTGCAACTGATTGAGCTGAGTAACACAGAGCCCGAACAACTTGAGACCACGTTGGTTGTGGTTCCCAACATGCTACAAGATTTCTGGGACTACAACTTTTGCATAGATTGGGTTGAAGGATTAATTAAGCAGCAAAACTGGGAAGGTGTTTTCCAAGTAGCGACTTTCCATCCTGATTACTGTTTTGGCGGCGCAAGGCCTGAAGACGACGAAAACCTAACCAATCGCTCTCCTTACCCGATCTTCCATTTGATTCGCGAAGAGAGTATGGAAAAGGTACTAAAACACTATCCTGATCCTGAATCCATTCCCGATACAAACATCGCTCGTGTTTCCTCCCTTTCAGAGGAAGAACGTAAAAAGCTGTTCCCTTACCTATTTCGTTAAGCACCACCATTCCCAAAGGCAGATTTATCACCAGTTAGATGCAATGCCCTTGGGGTTCAAAGTGCGGTTTGGTATCATTGCCGCTTCAATCGATTCAATGGAAATTAGAATGCAACTGTCAAAGCTAACCCAAGAGATTTTTGATCACTTATACCGTGATATCACCGAGTTCCGTAGTACGTTCGACTTACCAGTCGCAGACGCTGCAAGCCTTGATACGCAAGCAGACACACTACACACCTCTTTGGCGATCGAAGAGCTAACAGAGCTAGCAGAAGCAGATTGTAAAACTGAGCAAGCAGATGCCATCGTAGACAGCGTGTATGTATTAATGGGCCGTCTCGTTCATCTTGGCCACAGCAAAGTAGAAGACAACCCGGCGATCAGCTACTTAATTGATCTTCTATTAAACGTTGCGGTAAACCGTGGTATCGAATTTATTCCTTGCTGGGATGAAGTACATTCAAGCAACATGAGCAAAGTATGCCGTAACGAGCAAGAGTACTCAGAAACAGAAGCATTCTACGCGGAACAAGGCATCAAGTTGATGGCGGTGCAGAAAGGTGAATACATCATCGCGAAATGCGCCGAAGATTTCGTATCGGAAGGTAAAACCATTCGTAAAGGCAAAGTACTCAAATCTGTTTACTACCGCCCTGCAGATCTAAAACCGTTAACTCAATAAGCGTTGAGTTTGGCTATCTCGATTAAAAAAAAACGACCTCAAGTAGGTCGTTTTTTATTGTCCCTAAACATTAATCAAAGATTAAATAAGGTTGCTCATCTACGATGACCTTTTTGACTTGAGTATTGAACACTTCCCCGAGAGCTTCTTCCGTTAGCACAGTATCGGCACTTCCTGATGAGTGCAGCACACCGTTGTTAAGCAGCAATACTTTATCTGCGTGCTTTAATGTGCGATTGAGATCGTGATTAGCAACCAATACTCCAATTCCCTGCGCCGCCATAGTGTTAATCAATTGATAGAGCAGACCCTCTTGCGCAATATCTAACGGTGCTGCTGGCTCATCCAAAATTAAAAACTGCGAAAAAGGATTAATGGTACGCCACACCTGCAAACATACACCTGCTAATCGGACACGCTGCCACTCACCACCGGATAATGTTTGAATACTGCGATGAAGCTTATCTTGCAGTTGTACCAGCTCCACCACCATATTGACAGCATCACGCACTTTGATATCCGCAATCTCAGCACCACTTGGCAGAGATAAAGCGAGATACTGAAACACATCAACATTAAACGCTGGGCGCGATTGCTGACACAAATAACCTCGAACATGAGCTTGCTCTGACAACGGTAAAGTAAGCAAGTTTTTGTTGCCAACGTACACTTCACCACTCATACCGTCTCGGTGACTTAACGTACCAGAAATCGCAGCCAATAAAGTACTCTTACCGGAACCATTAGGCCCAACGATATGTACGATTTCGCCAGCTTTGCATTCAAAAGAAAGAGGCAATAATCGACTACCAACCGACATATGTTTAACGTGCATCATGACTCTTCACCAGCATCCAGATGAAAATAGGTGCGCCAATCGATGTTGTCATGACACCTAAAGGTAACTCTGCGGAGTCCAATAACAGTCTTGCGCCGATGTCAGCAAATACAAGCAACGCAGCACCAGATATTGCAGAAAGTGGCAATAAATAACGGTTTTCAGTACCAAAAGCCAAACGCAACAAGTGCGGCACCACCAAACCAACAAAACTGATGATGCCACCCAAAGCGACTGAACTACCCACCAAAACAGAAATGGCGAGGATCAATTTCCAACGCATTTGATGCACATCGACACCCAATTGGGTCGCATGAATCTCACCCAGCATCAATTTATCAAGCGACTTGCCTTTACAACATAACCAGATAAGCACCGGTAACATCACCAAAGTAACGGTATGTTGATACCAACTTGCACCGCCAATACTGCCCATTAACCAATACATCAGTTGGCGTAAACTGAGATCATCACTAAAGTAAAATGCCCACGTCACAATCGCGCTCGATAAAATACCCAATGCGACCCCAACCAAAAGCAATCGAGCCGTCGTCAGGTGCATTGCCCTTGCTATCGCCACCAAAACAAACGTGAATACCATCGAGCCTGCAATCGCTGCCAACATAAAAACAATCGGGGTAGGAAGAACAGGTGACGCGAACATGATTAAGACCATTGCTAAGCTTGCGCCACCAGAGATACCAAGCACGCCAGGTTCAGCCAACACGTTCCCAAGCAACACTTGTAACGTCGCGCCAGATACCGCTAACGCAGCACCAATAATTGCCGCAGACACTAACCTCGGTAAACGCAAGTCCACCAATAACTTCTGTTCAAATGCAGATAAGGATTGAAAAGGAGAAAGGAAAATTTCTCCGACCATCAAGTGAATGGCAGAGAGTACAGCGAGCACGATCGACATAACCATCAGGTTACGTTGCCAGCGTCGTTCCTTGTTCAGGATAAGTTGTTGAAAATCCATAGCGGCCGATAAAAACAAACGAGGCTTAACCTTACAGTTAAGCCTCGGTAAATTGCAATTAACTTCTCAAAGCAATGTTGGATTAATCGTAAACCAACTCACCCTCTTCAAAACGGGTTTTCACTTCACAAACCATCAGAGCTGCACGTTGACCTATTGCGACGTGGCGGTTCGGGAAGACAATCGCTTCGTTTTCATTCTTCGCCATTAATGGTTTGTCGCCATCATGACCAAACACTTCGCCGTGAACAAATGAGGTGAAGTTTTCAACATTGTCGTCGAACATAAAGTCAAAGTCTTCGTTCAAACGAACGATTGTGCGACTTACGCGATACTTAATGCATGGTTTTGGTAAGTGTTCTGGCTTCGTTTCCGCAATCAAATTACGTAAAGACAAATCAAACGCGGTCAGTTTATCGAGGTCATTTTCACCGATACGAGCCACACGGCCAAGCTCCATTGTGAGAGCCTGCGCACCAAAATTCTCGGCACTGTACCAGCTAAACGTGCTCGATGGTGAGTTTGACAGGAGCACTGCTTCAATGTGTGCACTGTCCAAGAAATCGATCAATGCCTTGCTGCGCACAGGATGACGAGTCTTAGGACTTACTGCAAACGTATAGTGCTTCGAGCCTCTAATCGCGCAGTGTAAATCAAGGTGCCAGCGTGTTGTCGGGTCGGTATCCTGATAAAAATCTCGAACAAGCAGCTTAAGCGTATCGGCGATAACAAGCTCTTTTGTCTGTTTGTGTTCTTTTTCGTCAAACAGACGGTTGAGATTTTCTTCGAGGAATCGCGTGTGCGCCAGAGTGGATTCTGGGTGAGCGATAATGAACAGACAACGGGTATCGACCGTCTGGAACCCAGATTCTATGTCTTGAATAATGGAATCCACCAGCTCCATCGGTGCGGTTTCATCTCCGTGAACCCCACAAGAGATGATGATGTTCTTCGTATCCTGAGTATAATTCGCAGGGATTACTTCTAATACACCACGCTGATAGAGTTTAAGTTTTACACCGTTAGAAAGCACCTGCTCCGCTGGTGCAACATCAATATGAACATCTAACGTGTCAGTTAAAAACGATTGGCGAAAGAGAGACTTCGTCATGCGTTACTCCTTAATAGCACGGCGGATATGTTAATAAATTGTACAAAGGATTTTTGTTGCTGCGATCTCACTTATGAGTAGAAATCACTATTTCCCTCGAAAATCCGATGCCTTTTCGCGCCAGGCACTCAAATCAAGCATTGAGGCGTTTAATTTTCAAACAATTACAAAGTGTTAGGGCTGTGAACTTTACCACAGCCCTGATTAAGATCATTATGATTTGATCAAATTTTTGTAGCTATAAAGCAGATTATGCATCAACACTGCGAAAAACTTAGCCGCGCTGTGCGAGCAAACGCTCAAACTCATCGACTTTTTCACGCACTAGCTCAACACTCTGCTGCCAAAACGTTGGCTGGGTTAAATCCATCGACAGATGCTTTTCGACGACATCTTCCGCCATCATGCAGCCAGTATCGCGCAGCAAATTGATGTAATCGGTGTAAAACGCTTCGCCTTTGGTTTCTCGCTGTGCATAGATACCCTTGCTAAACAAGAAACCAAATAGGTATGGGTAGTTATAAAAGCTCACGCTATCAATAGAAAAGTGCAGCTTGCTTGCCCAGAAGTACGGATCCGGTTCGCTCATTACGTCGCCATACCATTCTTTCCAAGTTTCTGACATCAACTCACAGAATTCATCTGCGGTTAACTCTCCATCCTGGCGGCGTTCATAAAACGATTTTTCAAACTCGTAGCGAACCGGAATGTTGATCATTAAAGCTAGCGCAGATGACAACTCTTCCCACAACATCTCGAGCTTTTCATCAACGCTCTCAGCTTTCGAAATCAAATGATCACGAACGATGTTTTCTGCAAAGATAGAGGCGGTTTCTGCTAACGTCATTGGGTAGTAAGTTTGGCAAAGTGGCAAATCACGAATAACCCAGTTATGGAACGCATGGCCAAGTTCATGTGCCAGAGTCATAAGGTCTGACCGGCTGCCACTCCAAGTCATAAACACAAGTGGTGTTCGCGTTGCTGGCAGTTTGGTGCAGTATGCGCCAAGACGCTTGTTAGCATTTGGCGCGGCATCAATCCAACCATTTTGTACCATCAAACGGACAAACTCCGACATCTCAGGGTTTACTGTTTCAAATGCTTCACAAATAACCTCAATCGCTTCATCAAAGTCGTAAACCTTCGCTTCACCGCTCAAAGCAGGCATAGCCGCCAGATGATTCCAAGGTTTCATCTCATCCAGACCATGTACTTGCGCCATCAATAAACCCGCTTTCTGACCAATAGCTCGACTGTGTTTGGCTACGGTCATCATCGCATTTAAAGTTTCAGCTTGGATTCGGCTACCATGCAAACTCGGCTCTAGGAAGTGAACTTCACGCTTCGTAGAACGCTTTTTGTTTTCAGTTAAGCGCCATCCTGCTAACGCATTCAAAATCGCAGCGAATGATTCTTGGTGCGTTTGCATTGCATCTTGTACGCCTCGCCACGCGGCTTCTTGACGCTCGAATTCAGAACCATAAAGAATGCTTGCCGCTTGAGAAAACCCAAGCTCTTCACTATTACCATCTGTGTACTCAAGCTTCACTTTCAATGAGCCAGTCAGGTTATCGTATAGGTTACCCCAAGCCGATTTGCCATCCACACTCATCGCAGCCAGTAACTGTTCTTCTGCGTTGCTAAGACGAGTATCCGCCAACTTTCTAGAATTCAAGATAGAAAAAGCTTGCCCACTGATATCAGGATTCTCATGGTCTAACACGCGCAAGATAAACTCTTCGTCGGCATGCGTTAGTGTCAAATCAAAGGGACTGAACGCTTGGGAAAGCTCCGAAAAGATGCGGGTCATTTTACCAAGTAACGATTTCGCTTCGGCGTTTGTTGCATCAACAGAAGCATAACAACTCGCAAAATTTGCAACTGTACCCGCTAAACGACTCGCGGCTTCATTGGTCAAAATCGCATTTTGCATGATCTCTACGTTGCCACAATCTGCTGATTGTTTATTCAAAAGATCAATACATTGTTCCACAAGAGCAATATCGTCTTGAATTCGTGGGTCAGAAAGGTCGTTATAAACGATGGACAAATCCCAACTCGGCGTTGTCATTTCTATATTTCCTTTTTATGTAACTGAGTCAATTTTCGCTTCCTGCACCTAGCAGATGGGCTTCCACTGACATCTTCCGTGACTATGCCCGTAAGCAATATCGTTCTGGGCATTTTAATATTTATAAATTAACGAGTTAAAAGAGGTACGCCAATCGAACGCACCGAGGCGTAAATTTGCTCATCTATGGTAACTGTTACATGCGTGACAGAAGCGTTTCCTATCGACAACGTCGAATACCACTTTGGGTTACGCCAATCTAACTCCAATACATGAGCAAGAATCATACGAATGACGCCACCATGCGTGACGATAAGTAGATTGTCATTGATATCGTTGATGATTTGAGACCAAACGCGACATATGCGCTCAGAAAATGTGCTTAAGCTCTCAGCATTCGGCAACGTATGTTGTGCTGGCGATTGCCAAAAAGCATCTAGCTTTTTCCACTGCTCAGTGAGCATATCAAAAGGCATACCATCAAAATCACCAAATGCCATCTCTTGTAAAGACTCATCCGTCATTACTGGTAATAATTGCTGTTCAGCAATGATGTTTGCCAGTTCTTGACAGCGTGAAAGCGGAGAAGAAATTATTCCAACCACACCTCGTCCACTCTCGGCCCAAGCCCGAGCAATACTCTCTTGATCAGCAGGCGTAACTTTTACATCTGTTTGGCCATGGAGTCCTGGTGGAGCGTCTACTTTTCCATGACGCACAAGATAGATATTGAGTGTTTTCATTTTGTTCCATCCTACTCTTTAAGAACCAACGGCAAACCAGCAGCAACAAAGGTAACGCGATGGCAAACACTGGCTAGTTTTTGATTCATCCGTCCTGCATTATCCACAAAATAACGACTAACCGCCCCCAAAGGTACAATGCCCATTCCAACCTCGTTAGAGACGAATATTAACGTCGCATCTGAGCCACGTACCACCTGTATAAGCTTTTCAATTTCTGCTTCTAGCTTCTCATTGGAACATTCATCACCTAACTCAAATATCCAATTGTTGAGCCACAAGGTTAAACAGTCGATCAATACAACATCGGTGATAGCGAAATTTGTCAGTAACTCAGATAAATGAAGGGGGCATTCATGCTCTTGCCACTCGCCCCCGCGTTGCTTTTGATGATGCGCTATTCGCTCTCGCATTTCTTGGTCAAATGGCAGCGCGGTTGCAACATAGTGTAATGATCGATGAGAAGCGACCGATAATTGCTTAGCTGTTTTTTCTGCCAAATGCGACTTCCCAGAGCGCGCGCCACCGAGTATCAATTGCTTCATGAGGAGTGATACAACCCAATCATAGTGAGATAAATAAGCAGTTCCGACAACTGTTGCGCTGCGCCAAGGCAATCCCCCGTAAAGCCGCCAATTCTCTTGGTTAACCAACGTTTGAACATCAAACGAAATACCACGAGAACAAGCGATATCAAGATCGCATCCGCGATACCAAGCACAAGCAATGTTACGCCACCAGTAAACAACAAAATGGAGACTTCTAGAGAAGACTGGCGACTTGCTAGCGGTTTACTTTTCGACGTATCACTGTCACTGACATAAGGCATGTCATAAATAAGCGTCGCTGCTAGTGCTCGGCTTGCGGTGTAAGCGACGACAATGACCAACCAAAAGTGCGGCAAGTTAGCCAGTTCACTCCAAAAAACATACTTAGCCAATAACGCCATAATGAGAGTGGCGGCACCATAAGTGCCAATACGACTGTCTTTCATAATAGAGAGGCGTCGCTCTACGGTCATGCCACCGCCAATGCCATCCGCCATATCGGTCAAGCCGTCTTCGTGAAAAGCCCCAGTTAACAATAAGCTAAACACCATCGTTAATACTATGGCAACCGACTCTGGGAAAAAAATTGAGGTGAGCGAGAATACCAAAGCGCAAAGTGCTCCAAGCACGAGACCAACTAACGCGAAGTAACGGCCTGCCTGATTCATGCGTTCTTCACTGTAAGGCAACGCTTGGGGCACGGGTAAGCGGCTAAAAAAACTGGTAGCTAATAGAAATAACTCCCACTGGTATCTTAACGATGACGGCGTGACTTTCTCAGAATTATCAGGGACTGACACTATACTGTAACTCCTGCACTCTCGAAGCTCGCCATTTTGTTGTAAAACTGAGCGGCAGCTTTTAACAAGGGTAAGGCAAGAGCGGCTCCTGTTCCCTCCCCTAGCCGTAAACCAAGGTCGAGCAGAGGTTCTGCTTTAAGATGTTCCAATACAAATTTATGTCCATTTTCTTCAGAGCGATGGGCAAACAACATGTATTCACGCGTTTCTTCGTCTAACAACGTCGCAATATAAGCCGCTACCGATACGATAAACCCATCCACTAAAACTGGAGTTTTAAGCCGCTTGGCTTCTAAAAAAGCGCCCACCATTTGTACGATTTCAAAGCCCCCAACCTGTGCGAGAATCGCTTTGGTATCAAGACCTCGACATCGGTTTACCCCCTGTGCTACCAGTTTATATTTGCGGCTCAACTGCTGTTGATTGATTCCGGTGCCAACGCCAACACAATAATCAATATCTAATGAGCTCAGCGCCGATAACAGTGCTGAGGCCGAACTGGTATTACCGATGCCCATCTCGCCGAACATTAAGAGGTTTGAACCATGCAAAATGGTATGCTCAGCAATCTTCGCACCATATTTTAAACCTAACGCCACTTGTTCAGGGGACATCGCGGATTGTTTAGAAAAATTAGCCGTGCCGTTACCCAACCGTTGTTCAACCAAGTTGGGATGGGATTTAAATTCTGGAACCAGCACATCAATAGGAGCCAACATGCCGCAATCTATTACTTTGAGTTGAATGCCATTAATGTCGCAAAAACAGTTGATGGCTGCGCCGCCAGCGAGAAAGTTAGCCACCATTTGCTGAGTGACTTCGCTTGGCGCAATGCTCACACCCTCCTCTGCAACGCCGTGATCTCCAGCAAATACCAGCATGCTCGGTTTGCAGATAGCGATGGAATCAACTGGCTGAGGTTTATCCTGACTTTGAATAAGAGCTAACTGCAGTGCCACCTTTTCCAATAAGCCTAAAGAACCGACGGGTTTGGTTTTGTTATCTATGCGTGCTTGTATCTCCGCAGCAAAAGAGTCATCCATTTTTTACGTTCCTTTGATGTTGTCTGGGTGAGAGATGTTCTGTTGTTCAAGAGGTCTTGTTCAGCGACAGTTTTTGCGCGCCCCACTATTGTATACACTTGCATCCAATTGGGGCAGCGCTAATCAAGTTTATCTCAGGATAGTCTGCCGAGTTCGCAGAGCGTCTCACCTTTCTTGCACGAGATTATAAGTAACTCGTTGAAATCCGCTACAATAGCTTAGACTATGTTCCCATATAGGAGAAAAGATATGGATAACAACACCTGCGCAATCATCGCCGGTGCAACTGGCTTAGTAGGCTCAAAAGTCATTGCAAACCTCATAAATCAATCGGGTGTTGGAACATTATATTATCTTTCTCGCCGCCCACTCGATGGCGTCCTAGATGTGGACAACAAGCTTATTCCTCTCATTGATGCAGACCTTTCTATCCACCAATGGGATGAGAACCAACCAACACCAACCATCGGCTTTATCTGTTTAGGCACGACCCTTAAGCAAGCAGGCAGTAAGGATAATTTGCGTAGAGTAGATGTTGATCTGGTGTGCAAAGTCGCCCAACAAATGAAAACAATCGGAGTCAAACGCCTTGCGGTTGTTTCTAGCCTCGGTGCAAATAGTAAATCGCCATCCCATTACTTAGCTTGTAAAGGACAAATGGAACAACGAATCGAAGCTATGGATTTTGAGGAAATCGTATTTGTTCGCCCAGGCCCGCTTGTTGGTCAACGTCAAAACCCAAGAATGGACGAGAAGTTAGTACAAACTCTGTTTAAGGTAATTCGCCCACTTATGCTTGGCAAACTGTCCAACTTTTTACCTATTCGAGCAGAAGATGTCGCCAAAGCGATGATTTATCAACTTTTCAGTTATCAAGAAGACTCGGTGGTTTACTTACAAAGGAAAGAAATGCGTGACTTACTGCATCACTACGAATAACCATTTTGTACAATTAACGTGCTAATTCACACTCTCACGCGACTTAGATCTCGTTTTTATATTCATTTTAGATCTAGCTAATACCCGTTTGTCATTTTTAAAGTTATATCACGAGCGTTATCTTACGCTCCATAAATAAATCCGTATAAAACCCCGTATAAAAAACAACCGCCACTTCGGCTGGTTGATAAGGTCAAATTATGAATTTTGCAGTGATAGCCTCTCTAGCCGTCTTTGTTGGAATATTGTTCTTTCTATTTAATCAACAACAAAAGAAACACACTCTTTCACGTCTCGTTTTGATCGGTCTTGTTACCGGTTCTCTTTTTGGGCTTGCTTTGCAACTCATTCACGGTGAAGGCAACAGCGCAATTGCTCAAACACTTGAATGGGTAGGCATTGTAGGCAGTGGCTACGTTGGTCTACTGAAAATGGTCATCATGCCACTGGTGTTAGTATCGATGATCTCTGCAGTTGTTAAATTGGAGAAAGGTGGCTCTTTAGGTAAAATTTCTGGCCTGACCATCTCTGTTCTTTTAGTAACGACTGCAATTGCTGCACTTATCGGTATCTTGGTGACAACGACATTTGGCCTTTCAGCAGAAGGGTTAACTGAAGGTGCGCGTGAAACCGCTCGTATCGCCGTTTTAGAAAGCCGTGCCGGTACAGTAAGTGACCTAACTATTCCTCAAATGCTAGTTAGTTTCATTCCAACCAACCCATTTGCTGATCTAACAGGTGCTCGCTCGACATCGATTATCGCTGTTGTGATTTTCGGCGTGTTAACTGGTATCGCCGCTCGTAAAGTGATGATAGAAAAAGCAGAGTTGGAATCACCGATTCGTACTTTCGTAGAAGCTGCTCAATCTATCGTTATGCGATTAGTGAAGATGATCATGGCCCTAACGCCATACGGCATCGCAGCACTGATGGCAAAAGTGGTAGCGACATCAAGCGCAGGCGACATCCTAAACCTACTTGGCTTTATTGTGGCGTCTTATGTTGCTATCGCACTGATGTTTATTGTTCATGGCGTATTAGTCTCTTTTGTCGGCGTTAGCCCTGCGGAATACTTTAAGAAAATCTGGCCTGTACTGACCTTCGCGTTTACATCTCGTAGCTCAGCAGCAACGATCCCACTAAACGTAGAAGCGCAAATCACCAAGCTTAACGTTCCACCAGCGATTGCAAACCTATCAGCATCGTTTGGTGCCACTATCGGCCAAAACGGCTGTGCGGGTATCTATCCTGCAATGCTTGCAGTGATGGTAGCTCCGACAATGGGTATCAACCCTCTGGATCTTCACTTTATCCTGTCATTGATTGCGATTATCACCATCAGCTCATTTGGTATTGCAGGTGTCGGCGGCGGTGCGACGTTTGCAGCCTTGATTGTTCTTCCTGCAATGGGCTTACCTGTGACCATCGCGGCGCTGCTTATCTCTATTGAACCATTGATTGACATGGCACGTACCGCACTAAACGTTTCAGGTTCAATGACTGCGGGTACAATTGCTAGCCGAGTGCTGAAGTCACCAGAAAGTGAAGCAACATTGGAAGAAACACGAGCATAGAACTCAAATTCCTTCCAAAGCGATAAAACGTAAAATATCAAGCCGATGGTTCGCCATCGGCTTTTTTCATTTTCAAAAATTCAACTTGCATCTTTCGTTGCTAGTCAAGGCGTTGAATGGTCTAATACTGTCATCGGTTTTGTAAACGGTAAGCAGAATGCACCAAGATAATCAGCCCACTTTTTTCTTCTTTGATTATGAGACATGGGGAACCAACCCCGCGAAAGATCGCCCAAGCCAGTTTGCTGGTGTTCGTACAGATGAAAACTTTAATATCATCGGCGAGCCTTTAGTCATGTACTGCCAGCCACCTGCTGATTATCTTCCGTCTCCTGAAGCTGCACTTATTACTGGTATTACTCCGCAAAAAACGGTTCAAGAAGGCCTTTCTGAGCCAGAGTTTATCGCTAAGATTCACGCTGAACTCGCGAAACCAAATACTACCAGTTTAGGCTACAACAGCATTCGCTTTGATGACGAAGTGACCCGTTATACTTGTTATCGCAACTTTATCGATCCATACGCATGGAGTTGGCAAAACGGTAACTCACGTTGGGATTTACTCGATGTACTACGCGCGTGCCATGCCCTTCGCCCAGAAGGCGTAGAATGGCCAGAAAACGAAGATGGCTTCACTAGCTTTAAATTAGAACATTTGTCCGTGGCTAACGGCATAGAACATAGTAACGCGCACGATGCCATGGCAGATGTGGTTGCGACTATCGAAATGGCAAAGAAAGTAAAAGCAGCGCAACCAAAATTGTTTGATTACTTTTTTTCTATGCGCCAAAAGCGCAAGCTCAATGATTTAGTCGACATCGTCAACATGACACCGTTGATGCACGTTTCAGGCATGCTAGGGCGCGAATGCCAGTACACTAGCTGGATTGTGCCTGTTGCTTGGCATCCAACCAATAATAACGCCGTTATCACCATCGATTTAGCGAAAGACCCTCAACCTATTCTTGAGCTATCCGCAGAAGAGCTGCACGAAAGACTCTACACTAAGCGCGAAGATCTTGGTGAATTGCTACCAGTGCCAGTTAAACTAGTTCATTTGAACAAATGCCCTATTCTCGCCCCTGCAAAAACGTTAACGGCTGAAAATGCGGAGTCTATTGGCATTGATCGCCAGCAATGTCTCGCTAATCTCGCTTTGTTGCGCCAACATCCTGAAATTAGAGAAAAGCTGATTAGCCTCTTTTCAGTCGAGCGTAAATTCGATAAAAGTGATGACGTCGATACACAGCTTTACGACGGGTTCTTTTCTCCGGCTGATCGCGCAGCTATGGATATCATTCGAGAAACCGATCCGAATAATCTTGCTGCATTAGACATTGAATTTGATGACAAGCGCATTAAACCTCTATTGTTCCGCTATCGTGCGCGTAACTTCCCAGGCACATTAGACGAGCAAGAACAAAGACGCTGGGCACTACACTGTCGAGAAGTGTTTGAAAGCCAAATTGAAGAGTACATGCTGAATTTAGAAAACTTAGTTCACGAACATGAAAGTGACGAAAAGAAGATTGCGATATTAAAATCCGTGTACCGTTATGTAGAGAGCTTAGCTTCCTAACTCCTCCTAATACAAGCGCACCTTATGGTGTGCTTGTTGTTTATATACTGTCAAAATGATTAAAGAACGATTCTTACAACTGATCCAACTGCTCATTTCAATCTTCCTCATCATGGGAGCACTTGGCATCGGAATTACCATTCAAAAGTTCACTGGCGTTTCCGTTCCAGGAAGTGTCATCGGTATGCTCGTACTGTTTTTCTCCATGACTCTTGGGCTTGTAAAAGTCGACTGGGTCAAACCGGGCGCCACGCTATTTATCCGCTATATGATCTTATTGTTCGTTCCTATCAGCGTCGGATTAATGCAGCATTTCGATTTACTACTCGCCAATGCGCTCCCTATCATCGCTAGCGCGGTTGGCGGTTCACTCATTGTATTGGTCAGCCTCGCTTGGCTGCTGGATTACTTGCTACAGGAGAAACACTGATATGTGGTTAGTTGTTACCATTGCGGTTTTTCTTATCGCTCGCCAAATCGCAATCAAAGTGAACAATCCTCTAGCAAACCCTTTGCTGATCAGTATCGCAGTGCTCATTCCTTTGCTTACTTACTTAAATGTGCCATTTGAAACGTATTATGCGGATAACGAAGGAATTAGCTTTTTGCTTCAACCTGCTGTAGTTGCTCTGGCTTATCCACTATATGAACAACTACCACAAATTAAAGCAAACTGGCGAATCATCACTTTCGCTTGCACAGTAGGCAGTGTGATGTCGATGATGACAACCACCTTGATCGCAGTCGCTTTCAAAGCGGATATCAGTTTAATCGCGAGTCTAGTGGGTAAATCCGTCACGACACCAATAGCGATGGAAATATCGAGTCACCTCGGTGGTGAAGCCGCCGTTGCAGCGATCTTGGTTCTGATTGTCGGTTTATTGGGCGCAATTTTGGCATACCCAATTTACAATTTGATTGGAATTAAACACCCGATTGCACGTGGTCTGACAATGGGTACAGTCTCTCATGCCTTAGGCACCGCTACTTGTGCAGAGAAACAACCCATAGATGCCGCGTTCTCATCACTCGCATTGGTTTTATGTGGGATCATAACTTCTATTTTGGCTCCAAGTTTTTTTGCTTTGGCGGTCTGGCTATATCAATAGTTAAGCGCTCTCGGTCTGCCCTCCTTCCGGCAGGCCGTAGCCTTTCCGCTTCTTCCTTACCCTTTTCAAAACCCTATCTTATCTATCAACCTCACCCAGTAATATCGTGAAGGGACTTGACTGAGATATACATTCATAGCATTAGCATTCTAGCTGCTACCACTCGCTCTAGATTACGTAAGTATAAAGTAGCATAGCGGTAAAAGTCGCGTTGGTAACATACTCCTGCTCCTTGGTCATATGAATATATACTGATATGGTTAATTGTGAGACGGAGATAACGCTTCACACCTGTGCAATCGAATACATGTGTGAGCTCACTCTAATTATGTAACAGAATTATCAATTGCATTATTTATCGTGATCTAACGCACGGAACATTTCTATCTTTCACATAGAATAACTGTCCATGCAATAACAAGGATTCAACATGAAAAGTCGCATTGAACAGGCGCTAGCAGGCGCTCCAGAAGCACTTTCCAAACAACTTGCTCCTATCATCCAAGCTGATGATTTTGATGCTACGCTTTCAGTTCAACAATTTGAGCAGTTGCTTTCAGCTACCGGTCTATCAGACAAAGAGCTTCGTGTTGCGCTACTTCCTTTTGCCGCAGCGTACTCCTATGCTCCCCTTTCTGACTTTTATGTCGGCGCTATCGTTCGTGGTCTTTCAGGTCGCCTTTACTTCGGTGCCAACATGGAATTCTTTGGTGTACAGTTGGGTCAAACGGTTCACGCAGAGCAGTCTGCGATTAGCCATGCTTGGATGAAAGGCGAACGTGGTGTTAAGGATATCACTATCAACTTCAGCCCATGTGGTCACTGCCGCCAGTTCATGAATGAGTTATCTACCGCAAACGAGCTTAAAATCCAGCTCCCAGAACGCGAAGAAAAGTCACTTCATGAATACCTTCCTGAAGCCTTTGGACCAAACGATCTCGGTATCGAGTCCGGCTTAATGGCAGAAGTTCAACACCAGTTCTCATGTGATGATGAAGACGCACTCATCCAAAGTGCAGTTGAAGCGATGAACATGAGCCACTCTCCATACACCAACAACTTGAGTGGTTTAGCATTAGAGATGACTAGCGGCCGTGTATTCCAAGGTGCTTATGCAGAAAATGCAGCGTTTAATCCTAGCTTGCCACCGCTACAAGTTGCGCTAATCCAAGTTTTACTTGCGGGTGAAACCTTTGACAGCATCAAAGCCGCTGCATTGGTAGAAAACTCTGAAGGTAAGATCAGTCACTTAGCCGATACGCAATCAACGTTGGAAGCGTTGAATCCAGATATTCCGCTTAGTTTTGTCAACGTATAAACGACAAATTCAACAAAGAGCTCTACAACATGTAGAGCTTTTTTATTACCTAAAAACCAAAAGCAAACGTTTGCTTTGTCATAAAACTTCAGTATGATCTCCTGCAATTTCTGTCTCATCACTCTATTTTGTAAGGGAACACTATGTTTGGCACTGCAACTAGCGCAAATGCTACCCGTGTATTACTTTTAGGCTCTGGCGAACTCGGTAAAGAAGTCGCCATTGAATGCCAGAGACTTGGTTTAGAAGTGATTGCTTGTGATCGCTATGCCAATGCTCCAGCGATGCAAGTCGCTCACCGTAGTTATGTTATCGACATGTTAGATGGGAACGCCTTAGAAGAAGTTATTACGAAGGAACAACCTACTTACGTCGTACCAGAAATTGAAGCCATCGCAACCGGCAAACTGGTAGAGCTTGAAGAGAAAGGACTGAATGTTGTTCCAACCGCTAAGGCAACCAGGCTAACAATGAATCGTGAAGGTATCCGACGTTTGGCAGCAGAAGAACTGGAATTGACGACTTCACCTTATCGTTTTGCAGATAACTTTGAAGACTTCAAAGCCGCGGTTGAGCATGTGGGTATTCCGTGCGTGGTGAAGCCTGTGATGAGCTCTTCAGGTAAAGGGCAAAGTGTTATCAAGACCGAAGACGACGTTACAAAAGCATGGGATTACACTCAGGAAGGCGGGCGTACGGGTGCAGGTCGCGTTATCGTGGAAGGTTTTATCGACTTCGATTACGAAATCACTTTATTGACCATCAGAGCCGTTGACGGTGTGCATTTCTGTGCTCCAATTGGTCATCGTCAGGAAGATGGCGACTACCGCGAATCATGGCAACCGCAAACTATGTCAGAAAACGCAGTAAAAGCAGCTGAATACACGGCTGAGAAAGTGGTAAACGCGCTCGGTGGCTACGGCATCTTTGGTGTAGAGCTATTTGTTAAAGGCGATAAAGTCATTTTCAATGAGGTCTCTCCTCGCCCTCACGATACGGGTATGGTTACAATGATTTCACAGGAAATGTCTGAGTTTGCTCTCCACGTGCGCGCGTTTACCGGAATGCCAATTAATAATATTGTGCAATATGGCCCATCTGCGTCTGCTGTTATTCTTGGACAAGGGACTTCCACAAACATTCGCTTTGAAAACCTAAGCAAAGCTTTAGCTCAACCTCAAACACAAGTTCGTCTATTCGGTAAGCCAGAAATCGATGGTCGCCGCCGTTTAGGTGTTGTCCTTACGCGACGAAAAACCACCGAAGAAGCCGTTCAAGATGCTGTTGAAAGTGCTTCAAAAGTGAATATCATTTATTAAATACGAACCACTCATACAAAAATAGCGCAGCTCAAATTGCTGCGCTATTTCGTGTTCCAAACCGAAGAGAGCCTATTCACTCTCGATTAAGTACACTTCTTCAGAGAAGCGACTTAAGCCTTTTTTCGCAATTTTAGGATGATTCTCGTCAGCTTCATCTACGTTCAAACAAGTAACTTTGTAACCTGAAAATAACTGCTCTATCTCTTCGACCGGCACGCTAAATGGAGGCCCCGCCATCTCTTCTTGAGGATAGTTGAGTGTGACAAGCAAAATACGACCGCCTGGGTTCAGCAGTTGCTTGAGACGCTCTACATACTCCTCTCGCATATCTTGCGGTAAAGCAACCAACGCGGCGCGATCATAAATGATATCGGCTTGAGATACTGGTGCAGTGAAAAAGTCCCCAGTATAAATAGAGAGCTCATCAAATTGATAAAGCTCGTGCATGCCATTAAGAGGCGTTACCGTTGGCGTGTAAAAATGTTCAGCAAAAAAGGCACGCACAGCAATATGGCTTAGCTCAACGCCTTCAACCGAATCATGCTTCATCGCTAGCCAAATCAAGTCTTCTGACTTTCCACATAAAGGAACTAACACTTTATCTTCACGCTTTGGATTAGTGTGTTTCCAATATACTGGTAATAGCGGGTTTACATCTTCCAAGTGAAACCCGATCTGATTGCTGGCCCATTTGTTATGCCAAAATTCTTGGTCTCTCATTTTACTTTCTACTTGTCGGCTGTTTTCATTTTGAGAGGTAAGACTAACGTTTTTTTTCAATTTGTCTATGCCGTTCATCTTTGGTTAATACTGCGGTGATAGGATGTAATCGGTCTCATAGGAGACGCGCCTTTATCTGATAATCAGAATAAAGAAAAGAGAAATGGTGATCTAACGCACGATTCTACTTCAAGATAAAACTAAAACCTTGGAATCTTTCGTAATGGCCCCATTTATAAGTTAGTACCTGATTTGCCGAACTTAGCGACCTTTATGTTCCCTATTTTCTAAGTACAAGCAAGTTAAGGAGAGTGAATGAGCTTATTTCTTCGTACTACAGCATTGATGCTTTTGGTACTTAGCCGTGCACCGGCATTTGCCGCACTTCCAATTACCCCTGCGCCTAGTGGCGAACAAAATCGTTCAACCAGCCAAAACGAAGTTTGTTCGAAACTTTTTAAACACAGCCTTAGCGGTTTATATGGCATTCAGTCAATCGACACCACACCAACTCAGCCATATTCTGACTTCGACATTCTTTACAGCAAAGCTCACCAAGCGCAATTTGAACTTGAAACTATCTGTAAAAGTACCGCACTTCTTAATGACGCTCAGCCATACTTCGCAGGCGTGAAATCCAAACAACGAGCAGAAGAAAAGATAGCTTTAGAGTTAGATGGGAAAGTTGAACGTATTACTGACCTAGCACGTGCAACGATTGTAGCTGAAGATGTCGCGAGTTTAGTCTCCATTTATGAAACGTTAGAGCGTGAAACAACGATTGTGAAAGTAAAAAATCGATTCAAAAAACCTGGCCCTTCAGGATATAGAGACTTGAACTTGCTCGTTCGTTTACCAAAAACAAACCTAGTAGCCGAAGTTCAACTGCACTTGAAAGCAATCGCAGATGTAAAAAGCGGTCCCGAACACGACCTATACGAAAAAATCCAGAAACTAGAACGTCAAGCGATGTTGGAAAAACGTGAGCTAAGCGAAATAGAGCTTGCCTCTATTCGCAACATGCGTACACAGTCTAAGAACTTGTACCAACAAGCATGGCAACCATACTTAACAACGCATCTAGAAGCGGCGTAACCGATATCATTAAGCGTCTCTCATAAACAGAAAAACCACCGCATTGCGGTGGTTTTCATTTGTATGCACACGAATTTTACGCAAAAAAAGACCACGCCTTAGCGTGATCCATTTATTCGGCTTACTGTACTTTCTTCAGGTTTTCTACACGAGCTTTTAACTTCTGACCCGGGCGAAAAGTCACTACACGTCGAGCAGTAATTGGAATATCTTCACCAGTTTTCGGGTTACGACCAGGTCGTTCATTCTTGTCACGAAGATCAAAGTTACCAAAACCTGACAGTTTTACCTGTTCGCCACTTTCCAGTGCCTTACGAATCTCTTCAAAGAACACTTCCACCGTTTCCTTGGCGTCCCGCTTACTAAATCCTAATTTATCAAACAGGTTTTCTGCCAGTTCGGCTTTTGTGAGCGCCATAAAACTTTCCTCAAAGCTATGTTAAACAATGCTACGTTAGTGTAGCGCCAGAGCAGTTTTACCCTACCAATTCAACAACATATCGGGGTTACATCAGGAAGTGTATGACAAGCTTATGATTTTCGCCAACTTTTTTCTTGGCGAACAAAAGGAATAGCACTACGTAAATTATTGTTAAACGCCAGAAATTTGATATTTTTGTTTTTGTTTCATCTTCATCAGGAAAAACATCCAGATTATAAAACTAAAAATAGTTTAAATGTCAACATTAAACACTATTTAATAAAAATATCAGATATTGGTTATTTAACAGACACTTGACATAGAACTTGTCGTAAATTCAGTGATTTGTATGTAACTCGATACGTAACAATTAGATTAAAAGGTATGACCACCTGTACTTTGCAACTGTGCTTAGAAAGCTTGATTAAACCCACGCTTCTCGCTGTTTAACGATGACGCCATATACAAAGATTGATAATGTGGAAGTTCGTGTATTTCCTCATTGGCTTCTTACACTGCTTCTAGGCGACTATGATTAATCAAATCATAAATATTCTTTTCCCTGTTTTTGCTCTTGTCGGAGTTGGCTATTTGGTCGGTCGTTACATCAAGCCTGACTTTCGCCCAATAAACCGCATTAATATTGAGGTTTTTACGCCAGCACTGGTATTTTCGTCACTCGTTAGCATGCCGCTCGATTCAAATCAGGGGCCACTTCTTTTGGCGGCAATTGTTGCGGTTTTAATTCCCGCACTACTCATGATCCCGGTATGTCGATGGACGTCACTCTCGTTTAAAACCTGGGCGCCACCACATATGTTTCGCAATAGCGGAAATCTAGCTATTCCTTTGTTTACCTATACGTTTGGAGAAATTGCGCTGTCGTCAGCAGTGCTTTTATTTGTCGTGTCAGCATGCTTGCATATCAGCTTAGGCGTAATGCTGCTTAGTCATGGCAACCCTTTTAAGCAAATAGTCAAGATGCCAATCTTTTTAGCAGCGTCGTTGGCTCTGTTTCTCAACGTGTCAAATGTGGGAGCATGGGCGCCTTTATACGAAGCCACGGCTCTACTTGGGCAAGCGGCCGTACCCGTGATGCTTTTATCTCTGGGGGCACAAATGTGTCATTTAAGGTTGGACGGTTTAAAGATTGGTGTGCTGTGTACCGTGCAGTCACTGGCAACTGGTGCTGTCGCTTTTGCACTTATTTATTGGTTAATTCCCCTTCCGACGATGCAATTGCAAATGATGGTGCTCTTCACAATGCTGCCGCCAGCCGTCATGAATTACCTATTTGCGGAAAGGCTGAATATAGAACCCATGAAGGTGGCGTCAATGGTACTATTTGGCAACTTTTTTAGCATTCTTACGCTACCTCTTCTGCTTAGCTATACCCTCTCACTCGCTGCCTAACCGCCAACAAGCTATCGTTAGCGTGTATTAGCTGAAAAACAATACGTTCCTAATCTCGGGTAAGGGCCATCCCTAGTTTGGTCTAGTATTTTAAAGTAATGAGGGATGGTGCGAGCAGTAAGCAACTTGAACAACGATAAGGTAATCCTAAAAATAAAAAACCCTGCCAAACTGGCAGGGTTTTCATTTCTTAAGAAGATACGTTACGCGAGATTAGTCACGCAGAGACGCACCAAACTTCTCAGAAACGTGAGCAACGATAGCGTCAACCGCACCAGCGATATCTGCATCTTCAAGCGTACGCTCAAGTGACTGTAGAGTCAGAGCGATTGCTAGGCTCTTCTTACCATCTTCAACGCCTTTACCTACGTAAACGTCGAACAGTTTCGCATCTTTAAGGAACTCGCCACCTTGCTCTAGACAAGCGTTAACAATGTCACCAGATGCAACAGCTTCATCCACTACTACCGCGATATCACGACGGTTTGAAGGGAATTTAGAAAGTGCTACCGCTTCTGGGATCACTTTGCTGTTGATTGCAGACCATTCGATTTCGAATACGATAGTACGACCGTTTAGACCGAACTTACGCTCAAGCTCAGGGTGAACTGTACCGATCACGCCCACTTCTTTGCCGTCTACGATGATTGCCGCAGATTGACCTGGGTGAAGTGCTGGGTTAGCTTTTTTGCTTTCAGGTGACAGTGCAGCGAAAGAGTACGCTTTTTCGTTCGCAGATAGCTCTAGAATCGCTTCTAGATCGCCCTTAAGGTCGAAGAAATCAACAGTGTTGGTTTCGATATCCCAGTGCTCTTCACCACGAGTACCAGCAATAACACCTGCAAGCATAGGCTCTTGACGCATGCCGTTTTCTGCAGATTCACATGGGATGAAACGTAGGCCATATTCGAATAGACGAACGCGTGGCTGTTGACGCTTCTGGTTGTGAACAACCGTGTTCAGCAGACCTTGGATAAGACCAAGACGCATTGCTGACATGTCTGCAGAAATTGGGTTTGGAAGCACTAGAGGCTCAACACCAGGTACAACTAGCTTTTGTTGCTCAGGCTCAACGAAGCTGTATGTAATTGCTTCGTGGTAACCACGGTCAACAAGAAGATCACGAACGCGTTTCAGTGGAAGATCCGCTTCAACGTGGTTGTGCATCTTAAGTGCTGCTGCTGGGTGTTGGTTAGGAATGTTGTCATAACCGTAGATACGGCCAACTTCTTCAATCAGGTCTTGCTCGATAGCAATATCGAAACGCCATGTTGGCGCTACTGCCATCCAACCTTCTTCTGAAGCTTCAACAGTCAAACCTAGACGCTCTAGGATTTCTACTACGTCGCTATCTGCAATGTGGTGACCTAGCAGGTTGTCTAGCTTAGTACGACGTAGAGCAACTTTGTTTGGCTTAGGTAGGTCTGCTTCAGACTCTACTGCAACAACAGGTGCTACTTCACCGCCACAGATCTCAACAAGAAGCTGAGTTGCACGCTCCATTGCGCTCACTTGTAGTGCGTAATCCACACCACGCTCGAAACGCATTGAAGAATCAGTGTGAAGACCGTAGCTACGTGCGCGGCCACGGATGTGGTCAGGTGCAAAGAATGCACACTCAAGTAGAACGTCTTTAGTCTCAGTTGTTACACCAGAGTCTTCACCACCAAAGATACCTGCGATTGCAAGTGCTTTGTTGTGGTCTGCTACTACAAGTGTATCTGCGTTTAGTTCTGCTTCGTTGCCGTCAAGAAGCGTTAGCTTCTCACCTTGCTCAGCCACACGAACTACGATGCCACCCTCGATCTTCGCTAGATCGAATGCGTGCATTGGTTGGCCTTGCTCTAGAAGAACGTAGTTAGTGATGTCTACTACAGGGTCGATCGAGCGAATACCACAACGACGCAGTTTCTCTTGCATCCATAGTGGCGTTTCAGCTTGAACGTTTACGTTCTTAACTACACGACCTAGGTAACGTGGACACGCAGCTGGCGCTTTCACTTCGATAGACACTTTATCGTCGATTGAAGAGGCAACTGCTTCTACTAATGGCTCTGTCACGTCAGCACGGTTTAGTACGCCAACTTCACGAGCTAGACCACGAATGCTGAAACAGTCTGCGCGGTTTGCTGTTAGGTCTACGTCTACCGTTACGTCGTTTAGACCTAGGAATTCACGGAAATCAGTACCGATTACTGCGTCTTCTGCTAGTTCCATGATGCCGTCTGACTCAACGTCGATACCTAGTTCAGTGAACGAACAAAGCATGCCGTGAGATGGCTGGCCACGTAGTTTCGCTTTTTTGATTTTGAAATCGCCTGGAAGAACAGCACCAACTGTTGCTACTGCTACTTTCAGACCTTGGCGACAGTTAGGTGCGCCACAAACAATATCTAGAAGCTCTTCTTCACCCACGTCAACTTTAGTTACGCGCAGTTTGTCTGCATCTGGGTGTTGGCCACATTCAACAACGTGACCGACTTTAACGCCAGTAAAAGAACCAGCTACAGGAAGAACGTCGTCTACCTCTAGGCCGGCCATTGTAATTTGGTGAGTTAGCTCGTCAGTAGTAACCGCAGGGTTTACCCACTCACGAAGCCATGATTCGCTGAATTTCATGTTGATGAACCCTCTGGATTACTTGAACTGTTTTAGGAAACGAAGATCGTTCTCGAAGAACGCACGTAGATCGTTCACGCCGTAACGAAGCATTGTTAGACGCTCAACACCCATACCGAATGCGAAACCAGAGTATTTTTCAGGATCGATACCTACGCTACGTAGCACGTTCGGGTGAACCATACCGCAGCCTAGTACTTCTAACCATTTACCGTTTTTGCCTTTCACGTCTACTTCAGCTGAAGGCTCAGTGAATGGGAAGTAAGATGGACGGAAACGTACTTCTACTTCTTCTTCGAAGAAGTTACATAGGAAATCGTGCAGGATGCCTTTCAGCTGAGCAAAGTTTACGTTCTCATCAACCAGCATGCCTTCCACTTGGTGGAACATTGGCGTGTGCGTTTGGTCGTAGTCGTTACGGTATACACGGCCTGGTGCGATGAAACGGAATGGTGGTTTACCATTTTCCATCGTACGGATCTGTACGCCTGACGTATGAGTACGAAGCATCAAGTCTGGGTTGAAGAAGAAAGTATCGTGGTCAGTACGCGCTGGGTGATCAGCTGCGATGTTTAGCGCATCGAAGTTGTGGAATGCATCTTCGATCTCTGGGCCAGCCTCGGTGTTAAAACCAAGTTCGCCAAAGAACTTCTCAATACGCTCTACAGTACGAGTTACTGGGTGTAAACCACCGTTTTCAATACGACGACCTGGTAGTGTTACGTCGATTGTTTCTGCTGCTAGTTTCGCTTCAAGCTCAGCACGTTGTAGTGCATCTTTACGAGCTGCGATAGCTTGCTGAACGACGCCTTTCGCTTTGTTGATCTCTTGACCAGCTTCACGGCGTTCTTCTGGTGGTAGTTTGCCTAGGCTTTGAAGTTGAGCAGTTAGCTCACCTTTTTTACCCAGATACTGAACACGCACTTCATCAAGTGCGACTAGCGATTCGGCAGCTTCAATTGCAGTGCTCGCGCTAGCAATGATCTCTTCTAGATGTTGCATCGTTTCCTCATCTACCTGTAGGTAGTGTCCATAAGGGAGTGATTGGTTTTTTGATAGCTGTACATAGTAGCCAAACCGGGCACCAATGCCAAATTGAATTACGAAAAGAAGAGGTTATTGAATAAAAAGAGCACAAAAACGTCAAAAATGTCATCTTTAGTTAATCTGCCGTTTAGTTGTGCCCTTTTGTTTTAGAAATAGTATTGAATAGATAGCTCGATAAAATCGTCATCTCTAGCGAAGTAGAGCAAATCATTTGGTGTTTCATTTTTAAACAACCAAGCATCAATTTGCCACTTAACGTGATTCGATATTCGGCTCGATGCTTCTAACTTAGCATTGTAAACATCATCGTTATCTAAATCCTTCGTAATTCCCGTCAATACTTCCGTTCCGTCCTCATCATTGAGCGCCCAACGAATACCTGCAAACACATCATTTTGACCGATAGTTTGTGCGTTGTTCCCACGACTGTCATAGAGGTACTCACCAATAACTCCCACATCCCAAACCGTGTCAAATGCACCGACGAAGGTATACTCAAAACCCGTCACAAGACCGACATGATTATCAGCGCTATCTCGATAAACACTTTCTAGTTTCCATAACCAATCGCCAACGATTCCTTGCACATCCAGACCGACATGACTCATCAGAGCGTAGTAAGGCTTTAATTCTCCGTACTCAAAACGAAAGTAAGGATCCCGGTTTGTTCCATATAAATAGCTCAGGCCTACGTCCCAATCGCCAAGCATTTTCGAATATCGAAAAGCCACATCTACGTGCTTCTCTTCTCTGCTTGATTCATAGATAGCATCATCAGAGACAACGGGGTCGGTTCGCAAGCGGCCATCTGTACCCGCAAACGTTCGTTCCCTAAAGTAAGGTAACAACATTGCGTGGACGGTGCCCCAGTCTTTGAAAGAGGTAAAATGTAACATCGGCTGACCGAGTTTATCTTCACCATCGACGGCTTCAATGGTATCTGTTTGGTTTACTACATCAACTAAATGGGCTGATTCAGTCACTCCCCAAAAGACCTTACTAATCCCAACTCGAAGCTCATAATCATCCCAATAAGTCAGATAAAGTGCCTCTCGTATGTCACCATGACTTCGCTCATCGTCTAGACCATCCAGACGATAGAAAGGTGTGAAAGTAAAGTTTGCATCACCATTTTGCATCTCCCAGTAAAATTCTGGCTGCAAAACCAATGACGTTTGCGCTTTGCTCTGACCCTGAGAGCCCGTTTTAAAAAACTGACGATGCTCAATATTGACTTGTCCTGCAAGCTCGACGGCAGTCAGAGGCATCGAGTAAAAAAAGGCTGCTGCACTAAGCAACAACCCAGCATTTAATCGCTTCATTTTTCCTCCACTATCTCACTCGCTTCAACACATTCTTATGAAAGTCATTGTCTTGTAATCCAGTGTTAAAACGCATTTCGCTAGTCGTTAGCTCAGTACTTTTTCCTGTTTGATGGTTTGTCATCGCCATAGTGTGCGCTCGCCAATATTGGTTGAGATATTGCTTGTAATCGGAAAAAGAAAGCGTTTTTAACAAAGAGCCTTTGCGGTCGTAAAACTCAACTTTAAGTGGACGATAATGCGCTTTATCTAACCATACCGTTTGCTTGGTATAACCTGAGTTCTTATCGGTCGGAATTTGCTCTACGACGAAAACATCTTGCCCGTTTATGCTGTCATCTTTTAGGTAGTTGAAACGGTATTTTTCAATCTCAAAGGAACTGAGATCCTCATACGCGAATTCACTGCCCATAAAAGGACCTGATTTGTTACGCGAGGAAATACGTTTCACACGTTTCAGTGCAGGAAGGTAAAGCCATTGGTCATCGGCACCCACCGTATGAGAATGGTTAAGAAACGCCGTGCCTTTTACATCTCTCGGTTCATCAAATATCGTGAGCCCTTTGTCACCATCGCCATCAACTTCGAGTGATTGTAAGCGCATTAAACGTGTGCTGCTTTCTCCTTGCGCGTTTCGCAGAATCATTTGCATCGTAGCAACAGAATCCCCCCACCCTTCATCACGGGCTTTGCGCTCTTGGGCAATTTCTAGTCCTTTGGCTTCATCCGCCAACACCGCATGACTCATAATAAGCGAGACAGAAAGTACTGATACTTTTAAGGCATTTTTTACTAAATTCATGTTCGATCCTTTAATTCGTTATGACTGAGTAACAGTCTTGGTTTGAGAGTCAGTTGATTTAAGCTTATTTCGGCGCTCCACCTCGTCGTAAACGCCTTTGTCAAACAACATCAGTAGAGTCGGTAGGAAGATGAAATCCACAACAAGGGCAATAAAGATGACAATGGCACTCAGCTGTCCCATATCGGCATTTAAACGGAAGCTCGACATCGCCAGAACAGAGAAACCAGCAACAAGCACGACCGTCGTAATCCAGAGTGCGCGCCCCACGGTACGAAAGGCGTAGCGAACCGCTTGCTCCGCACTGTGGCCATCTTTACGAGCGTGTTGATATTTAGAAAGAAAGTGAACGGCGTCATCGACAACAACACCAAGCGTTAATGTCACAACGACAGACAATCCCAAGTTAATCTCGCCAGAAACCAGCGCCCAAATACCAAAACCAATAAGCGCAGGAGCAATATTCGGGACAAGACTAATTAAGCCAAGCTTGAATGAACGCAAGGCAAAGATCAGTAATGCAGAGATTAAGACAAGAGTAATGGGCAAGGTTGACAGCATGCTGGCCATATTCGTTTCACCAATATGCGCAAACATCAATGAAGGACTAGAAGCAACAACATCATATTGAGGCGCGTTTTCGTTAAACCATTGGTAAATGCGATTTTCCAAATCAACAAGCTCGACGCTGCCCAAGTTCTCCACGGTGAGAACCATCTTGATCGACGACTTATCTACATTGATTTGGTTGTTCAAATCTAAACCATACGGTAGTGACATTTCATAAAGCAGCAGATATTGAGCCGCTAATTCTCTGTCTTGAGGGAGCGAGTAATAAGCCTGATCATCTCCATGCATGTTCTTGTTTAGGCGCTTATAAACATCGCTCAAGGTCGCAACATGGTCCGTTTCTGGCTGCAACCTTAGCCAGTCAGTAAATTTACCCACGGTATTGAGAAAATTAGGATCCGCAATACCCTGCGATTCGTTGGTTTTTATCGCGATACTGATGTTCGCCATGCCACTGATTCGCTCTTCCATAAAATCAGCCGCTCGGCGAAATTCATTGCTATGGCCAAAGTACTCGACGGATTCATCATTGACTTTGTTCAGTGGAATCAAGCTCGCACTCGCGACAATAACAAGCACCGACAACGGCAATAAAGCATGTCGCTTTGACACCACGAAATCTCCTAAATGATCCATAAAGTGCTTTCTTTCATCAGAAGTATCCGACTTCACCGTAACCGGAAGGATATTAAGCAAGGCGGGAAGTAACGTGATGGAAAGGAAACAAGCAACCATGACGCCAAGGGCTGATAGGTTGCCGAAATCTCTCAGGATTGGAGAATCCGACATATTCATCATTAAAAAGCCGATCGCGGTGGTAATGGAGGTAATCAAGATAGGCATGAAATTGAGCGCAATACTTCGCTCAATAGAGTGGGCTTTACTAAAGCCGTTTTGCATAGACTGACGCATTGTCGCGATGATGTGTACACAGTCTGCGACGGCAAGCGTCATCACCAAGGTAGGCACATTAACGGTCGCCGTGCTTAAGAACATACCAGCCCATCCTGACAAGCCCATTGTAACCATAACCGAGCCGATAATAACGATGAGCGTCGCGATGACGCTAAGCAATGAGCGCAACATGATGGTCAGAAACACCAATATCACTAGTAACATAGTTGGCACTAATGTTGCGCTATCATCTTGGGCTGCGGTCATAAACGCGTAGTTCATTGCAATAATACCAGCCTTGTGGAATTCCGTGTCTGGGTACACTTGCTGATAACGCTCAATCATTCCGTTTATGTAAGCAACCACCTCTTGTACTTCAGCAGTTTTATCTATTTCAGGGAGTTGGACCGTAATGTTTACGACCGTGACATCTCCTTTTTCAGAAATCAGTGAACTTTTCAAAACCGGCTCACTCAACGCAATACTTTTGACTTTCTCTATTCGTTGAGGTGTCAATTCATATTCGCTATACAGTAAATCTTCGACAAGAAGATCATCTTCAAACGCTTCGGTATGCTGGTAGTTAGCGAGGGAATCAACGCGGGTGGAGTATGGAACTTGCCACGCCTCGTCAGTGATCTGCTGAATAAGAGATAATGTGCTAGGAGTAAAAACAGTGCCGCTCTTTGGTGCTATAACCAAAGCAAGACTGTCAGATTTTGCAAAGGTGGTTTGAATTTCATCAAACGCAAGTAACTGCTCATTTGTTCCATCAAAGAAGATGTCGTAATCTCCTCTAAAGTAAAGATTTTTTCCTCCAATAGTTGCTATGACAATCAATAAAACGGTAGCAAGCATCACCAATACACTGTAATTCGTTGGTAGCTTACCACACCCTGAACGGGCGTATTGTTGAACGTTGTGATGTGGCATCACACTCTCCTTTTGTGACGTTTCGTCAAATTTAAAAACTAAAAAAACAGCAAATGCTGTAAATAACCAGACAAACTCGACATGCAAACTTTAGATCGAATGAATTTGGCTACATAAGTTAGTTTTTAGTAACTTCCTATGCTTCTCGTGATCATTGGCTGAACGCCAACCTTCGAGATTTAATGACGATTCGTCACAATAGTGCGATAAAAAAGCCAACCATAACGTCAGATTGGCCTTTCCAGTTTATTAGCGATTCACTGACTCTAAATAAGCAAGCTCTTCACTAAATAACTCCTGCTCCACTCGACGCCAGGTTTTACGGTAGTCCCATTCTGTAGATAAAGGCGACCAACCTAAACCATCAAGTAACATATTCGCGTTGTGCAGTACTGAGAATGGGTCTTGAATTCGCTGAATACATCGACTGTTCGATGCATTTTGCGCCAAAGCGTTTGAACCGAATGCAATAGACCAGTTTGCGAATACAATAGCATCAGAACCAATTGCGGGAGAAAACTTAAGATCACCACATTCTACCGCATTGTTCACCAGCGCATCAGCACCATCTATTACTTGTTCTTCCAAGTTATTCAGTTCATTCACACGTTTAGGCGAAGCCTTCTCTAGAACCCAAGGCGTCTTTGCAACAATCGCACAAGTTGATAGTACTGGCTCCATACGAGCGTAAATACGATAACCTACATGCATCGCAATGATTTTTTCTCTGGTATTGCCATTAAATTTGGCGGTACGTTCGAAAAATATTGCTTCGCTTTTCAGCGAATGAATACAAAGCGCAAGAATCACATCTTCTTTGCTGCAAAAATGATTGTAGATCGTCCCTTTAGAGTAAGGGCTTGACGCTGTAAGCTTGTCCATCGTTAAGTTGGCAAAGCCTTGCTCTTGAACTAAAGACTTAGCCAATTGAATAAGCTCTATCTCACGATCAGCAATCGCCTGTTGCTTTTTTGTTAGCCCTGAAGACACACGACATCCGTCTTGCTTGCTATATTTTTTACAGCGAAAGTTAAACATAATCCTTTGATCCGTATACCAACACACTCCCAATAATTGTAACACGATTCTTTAATACAGGAACGCAACTAAAGTTGACGAACCGTCACAAATGACACTTCGTCATAATAGATCAAAAAACAAACATTTCAAGTATGAATTTATAATTAGAAGATAAATAGCTACCAATTATGCATACCCAAGTAGCTACAGGATGCTTGGTTCAACGAGAATGGTTTCTTTGTAGAGGAAGCGAGAGAGGCTTTGGGAGGAACAACGAAGGAAATCAGCATGTTAAAAATAACGAAAGTAGATGCTGAACAGGTATTTTTCGAAATAAGCCCAAAACACTTTAAGTCTGAATTAAGAGCAAACACCGCTGAATGCCCTACTTACAAAGTATTTGCTGTCTTAGGCTTTTTCTTTTGCAACGCCCTTTCAGAAACTCTCTTCAAAAAAGGCTCAAAATCTATATAGATAGGCTTGGCTTATCACCTGCAGATGCGATGGCATAACGAATATCATCAATAAATCGCCCCTCTGTCTCAATAATGCCGTCAGAGAATGTGACTGGCTGATGTGGCCCAGCAAGTAGAACAATATTAGTAAAATCAGAGACATTAAAGTTCTCTGCTACAACATTTTTGGAATGAAAATCGATGACGGTCTTTGCGACTTGATCTTCCAGTAACAAAAGCTGTTCTTCGGTAATTTTCATACGCGCCAAAGCAACGCGAACACACTTATCGTGGGTAGTCGTCTGCTCTTTTATGATTTCGGTATATTTGTCGTTGAGCTTGGAGTTTTCTGCATAGCTATAATATAAAGGTCCGTGCAGCGTTATATTTTTATCTTCATCAACGTAAACAAGATCCAACAACTCTAATGCTTTTAAGTAATCAGACATGCTCTGCTCAGACAAGTCATACTTTTTCTTTAAAATAGAATAACCATCTTTACCTCGTAGCATTCTCAATTCACGATAAAAGTCGTAAAGGTGAGGGAATTGAAAGAATACCTCATCCTGCGTACGACTAAAGTAATCCTCGTCTTCACCTTGCAATTGATTTGCGAGCTTTTGTAGTTCATCTAACGTGCAATCAACCGCTCTACAATATTCCAGCAACTTATCTAAAGCGAGATTCGTGCTTGTAAGATGTCTCTTAAAGGTAGACAGTGGCATACCCATTTTCTCAGATAGCTCTCGATATGTTAGCCCTTTTGTTTTAATCGCTTGGCGTAATGCGGCTAGCAAGTATTCGGGAGTCAGATCTCTCATCTACAATTCCTTTTGCAATGTTACAGCTGTATAGTATTTGTAACAATTTAGAACCGCTTGGCAAGGTATAAGTTCATATTTTTATAAGAAAAACATGAATTAATATACTGAAAGGAGAATTCACACAACAAATGAAAAATTCAATATGAATTCAGTTTCATTATAGATATAAAATAATATGCAAAATAAAAGTAAAGCAATTACTCTAAATTGTCGTGATTAATTTTAATAGTAACGTAAAGTTGAGAATATAAACCTATTCGCTCTACAAAAATCTAGAATAATTAACCTAAAAGGAACAGAACGGTAAATGCATAATAATTCACCGCCCTCTATTGGCATTTTTGCAATGCTATTCAAGTAGACTAGTTCGCTAATTTCACCGCAGTACCAAATGCCAAAATTTCCGAAGAACCATCTACGATTGAGCTTGTGGTAAATCGAATCCCTACAATTGCATCGGCACCTTTAGACTCAGCGTCCGCCACCATGCGTTGTATAGCAATATCACGCGCGTCGGTCATCATTTCCGTGTAACCACGAATTTCGCCGCCAACAATGCTCTTGATACCCGCCATGAGGTCACGGCCAATATGTTTTGATTGAACAACATTACCAGTTACAACCCCTCTGATTTCAGAGATCTGCTTGCCAGGAATGCTTTCGGTCGTTGTGTAGATCATTTTTAATCCCTTATAAACGTAAAAATTTATACCCAAGCTACCTTATAACTAACATAAGATGCTAACCAATAAATTGAGAAGACTGATAAACAATACTCTAAATAACCAAGCTAAAAGTCATTTGGGTATAAATTTTAGCAATAAAAAAGGAGAGCTAATGCTCTCCTTCTCTTAATCCTAAACTGCTAATTAAAGAGCAGCTTTCGCTTTTTCAACTAGAACTGCAAATGCAGCTTTGTCGAATACTGCGATGTCCGCAAGGATCTTACGGTCGATCTCGATAGATGCTTTCTTAAGACCGTTGATGAAACGGCTGTAAGATAGACCATTTTGACGAGATGCCGCATTGATACGTGCAATCCATAGTTGACGGAATTGACGTTTCTTAGCGCGACGGTCACGGTAAGCGTATTGACCAGCTTTAGTAACTGCTTGGAAAGCTACGCGGTAAACACGTGAACGCGCACCGTAGTAACCTTTAGCTTGTTTTAGAACTTTCTTATGACGTGCACGAGCTTGTACACCACGTTTTACGCGAGGCATTATGCTTCTCCTAAACTAAACGATTGATAACTAAAAAGAATTAAGCGTATGGCAACATACGGATTACTGCAGCCACTTCACATTTTGGAAGGATTGCATTCGGACGTAGTTGACGCTTGTTCTTAGTAGTACGCTTAGTCAGGATGTGACGTTTTGTAGCGTGCTTGTACTTAATACCACCAGCAGTTTTCTTAAAACGCTTAGCAGCACCTTTGTTGGTTTTCATCTTAGGCATGATGAATAACTCCGCATTGAGTAGGTTTAATAAACAACGTAATTAGGGCGAACAAAACCCAGCCGTTATGCCTTTATCGAAAGGAAAGCGGCTAGGTTTTAATTACTTGATGAGCCGTTAATTACTTCTTTTTAGGGGCTAGCACCATGATCATCTGGCGACCTTCAATCTTCTTAGGGAAAGATTCAACTACAGCAATTTCTGCAGTATCTTCCTTAAGACGATTTAGAACGTCAACACCGATGTCTTGGTGTGCCATCTCTCGGCCACGGAAGCGAATTGTTACTTTCACTTTGTTGCCTTCTTCAAGGAAACGCGTCAGGTTGCGTAGTTTTACCTGATAGTCTCCAATATCAGTTCCAGGACGGAATTTTACTTCCTTGATCTGGACCTGCTTTTGCTTCTTCTTCTGCTCTTTAGCAGTTTTGCTCTTCTCGAAGAGGAACTTACCATAGTCCATCACACGACAAACAGGTGGCTCGGCGTTAGGACTGATCTCAACGAGATCCATACCAGCTTCTTCAGCAGCTGCAATGGCTTCTTGAATCGATACAACACCAACTGATTCACCGTCAGCGCCTGTTAGTCGAACTTCACGAATACCACGAATTTCACCGTTGATACGGTGCGGGTTTTGTTTTACCGGCTGTTGGCCACGTCTTCCGCCTTTAATAGCTTATTCCTCCAGATTGAGCTTACGGCTAGAGATCTCGTCTTGTATGTATGCAATAAAATCATCCACTTTAAATTTACCAAGATCTTTACCTTTACGAGTACGCACTGCAATTTCGCCAGCTTCCATTTCTTGGTCACCAACAACAAGCATATACGGTACACGCTTCAAAGTATGTTCGCGGATTTTAAAGCCAATCTTCTCATTTCTCAAGTCCGCTTTAGCTCTAATTCCACTTTTTTGTAGTTTTTGTACTATTTCTTGAACATAACCTGACTGTTTATCAGTAATGTTCATAAGAACTGCTTGTTCTGGCGCCAACCAAGTTGGGAAGAAACCAGCATATTCTTCGATAAGGATACCGATGAAGCGCTCTAGTGAACCTAGAATCGCACGGTGAATCATTACCGGTACAAGACGTTCATTGTTTTCACCTACATAAGTAGCGCCTAGGCGACCTGGTAGGTTGAAGTCTAGCTGGACAGTACCACACTGCCACGCACGGTCTAGACAATCGTATAGTGTGAATTCAATCTTAGGGCCGTAGAACGCACCCTCGCCTTCTTGAATTTCGTATGGGATATCCATCGATTCAAGAGACTGCTTCAATGCTTCTTCAGATTGATCCCAGATTTCATCTGAACCTACACGTTTCTCTGGACGAGTAGACAGTTTCACTACGATGTTGTCGAAACCAAATGTTTGGTACGTATCGTACACCATCTTGATACAGTTTGTTACTTCTTCTTGAATTTGGCTCTCAGTACAGAAAATGTGAGCGTCATCCTGAGTAAAGCCACGTACACGCATAATACCGTGTAGTGCACCAGATGGTTCGTTACGGTGACATGAGCCAAACTCAGCCATACGTAGCGGTAGGTCGCGGTACGATTTTAGACCTTGGTTGAAGATCTGTACGTGACCTGGACAGTTCATTGGCTTAATCGCGTATTCACGGTTCTCAGAAGAAGTTGTGAACATTGCATCAGCGTATTTATCCCAGTGACCTGAGCGTTCCCAAAGAACACGGTCCATCATAAGTGGACCTTTCACTTCTTGGTAACCGTACTCATCTAGCTTAGCGCGGATGAATACTTCTAGATCACGGAAGATAGACCAACCATTGTGATGCCAGAACACCATACCCGGTGCTTCTTGCTGCATGTGGAATAGGTCTAGTTGCTTACCAATCTTACGGTGATCACGCTTCGCCGCTTCTTCTAGGCGAGTTAGGTGCGCTTTCAGTGCTTTCTTGTCGTGGAAAGCCGTACCGTAGATACGTTGAAGCATTTTGTTGTCGCTGTTACCACGCCAGTAAGCACCTGCAACATTCAGCAAAGTGAAGTGTTGACAGAAGCTCATATTAGGAACGTGAGGACCACGACACATGTCGATGTATTCTTCATGGTGGTAAAGGCCTGGACGATCATCGCGAGATACGTTTTCGTCTAGGATTTCAACTTTGTATGGTTCGCCACGTGATTCAAACGTATCACGCGCTTCCTGCCAGCTTACTTTTTTCTTAACCACTTCGTACTTGGTTTTCGCTAGCTCTTTCATACGCTTTTCAATCTTTTCAAGATCTTCTTGCGTTAGAGATTCGTCTAGGTCGATATCGTAGTAGAAGCCATTGTCGATGGTTGGACCGATCGCCATTTTAGCTTGAGGGTAAAGCTGCTTAAGAGCGTGACCAAGAAGGTGAGCACAAGAGTGACGAACGATTTCTAGACCGTCTACTTCATCTTTAACTGTGATGATTTCAAGGCTTGCGTCTTCTTCAATTAGATCACACGCATCAACGCGGTTACCGTTTACACGACCAGCGATAGTTGCTTTTGCAAGACCAGGACCGATCGATTGCGCAACTTCCATAGTAGAAACTGGGTTGTCAAATTGACGCTGACTGCCGTCAGGAAGAGTAATAATAGGCATGCTATGTCCTTTACAGTGGTGTTGCACACCAAGCAACACATGTTATTCAAATTAGAAGCTATTTGTTGAAAATAGTTGAGAGTCAATAAAGGCCTCTCGGTAACACGAATACCGGACCGTTATCGAAAATGGGATTGTACCTAGCTCACATTTAGAATGCAAAGCGCGATTTTGTTTTGTCATAAGAACTTAACCGCAGACCCGTCACGACAATCTGATCATGCTTTTTAAGAGACCGCATAACTTGTAAACGGAATTGCCCCCCAATGAACTTACACAACAAATTACAATATCGCCTATTACGTCTGAACCGATACAAAGCTTAACACGCTTGGCGAGAGCTCAACGTGCGATTTAGGTATATAGTTGTTTTATAGAGTAGTTTGTATGTAGGTATTCATCATGGTCTATTTCAAATCGCGCTTTATGGTACTTCTAAGCACCTCGATATGTTCTTTGCAAGCCTTCGCATCAAATGACTTATATGGCCCGCTGCGTTCTTACGCACAATCCCCAATGCAAGTGGTTAGTCACACCAACATACTGCGTTCAGGGCATAGTCTGCCCTCTGGTTTTGTCGAAGCCTATGGTTCGGGAACCGTGGCAAGTGTTTGGGCTCATACTGATGAATACGCACTGGATTATTACCACAATCAAATCGAATTAGGCAGCAAATGGCAAGTCAGCAACCGTTGGCAGTGGGAGCTCAACTATCGATGGGTCTTTGCCGCTGACAACCATTTAGATGGACTGACGAAAAGCTTCCATAAACTTTTCGGTATCGGACAAAATGGGCGGGATAAAGTAGACAGAGATCGTTTTTACATTTCAATGCCGCAATATAATGTGCTTGAAGATGATTTCGAAGGACAAACACTAGCCAATAACCTATCTACTTACTTACAGTATCAAGTGTTCCAAAATGAACATCACGGCCTATCGATTGGCGGCAGTTTGTATTTTAACGATGTGGCTCACGGTACTTTTCAAGGTAGCAGTTTCGAGCAAGGCTTCCAATTAAACTACAGCTACTTAAGTGATGCTCATGCATTTTATTCGATGATTGGCATGACTTTTCGCTCGGATGACCGTGCCTTGCTCGATCTGCCCTATCGACATAATACGATTGCCATTGCGGGTGGGTACCGTTATGCCTTAGAAGATAACCATCACCTGATGTTGGAATATCATTGGTATCAAGGGTCAACAGAAGGGCCCACAGAGTTTGCTGATGCCTCTAATGAACTGGTATTGGGCTATCGATATCTAATGGAAAATTCAGCGCTTGAGTTTTTAGCCGTAGAGAACGCAAGAAACATGGATAACAGTACCGATATCGCTTTCACAATAGGATATCGGTACATATTTTCATCAAGGTGATGAGAGCTATAGATTTAGCGTTGGTGCCACTGCGGCTGCGACTTGAGCATCGGTTGCATTGATCGGCAACGTAAACGAGCGATATTGGTCACCAGCCAAACTGAGCGAACGGTCAATCTCTGCCAAACAATGCATGACCTGCCCTTCCAGAATAAAAGAGAGCTCAATTTCTTTTGATGAGATAAAGCCGCTGTTACGGAACTCTAGCTCTTGATAAATACCAGAGCGAGAAGCAAACGAGCCACCGCGCAAAAAGCCTTTTTCAACATCGGCTTTAACCATAGTGAAGCCAGCTTGCTCGATCGCTTGAATAACCCGAGATGCTACTGGTAGTGGTTTCACTTCAATATAGTCACGGTCACGCGGATCAATTGCAAAATCAATATCTAACGTCGTCTCGACCCAAACATGACATTGATTCTTAAGTGCGCTAACCGCAGTAATTGGTGTTTCGTCATGCAGTTTTAGCTCAAACGGAACCTGCTTTTCTTCATTAGGTTGAATCACAAAAGGGTCAACTGCTTTCAATTGATCGATAGTGAAGGTTTGATAACTTACGCTATCATCCACTTCGACTTTCATTTCCGTGTTCAATTTAATCGTAATAGCATCAATTTGTTGTTCGACGTCTCCACCTTTGATATAAACCTGCCCTTTCAGCGTCGCTCCTTGAAACACGCTCATTTCGTCCAAAATGGTATCTACTTTTGCAGAGCCGATCCCCAGTGATGCTTTCAATTTTTTAAACATATTTTTCCTTTTTTAGCGACTTTTCTTCTAATAATCGTTTGTTTACACAATTGTTTTCTGCTGTGCAAGCAATAGACCACAAGAAAATGCTTGAATTCAATCATCAAGCCAAATAATGCTCAACAGCAAGAGTCATTCAGCTCTGCAATAGGATTGTTCGGTCACTAAGCGGTACATTCGTCGAGAAATGTTTGCAATTTGTACCTAAATTAAGCAGTATTTGTATAGTCAAATAAAGGAAAATGATTATGTCTGCACCACTCTACATTCAAATTAAACAATTTATCCTGGATAAAATTGAGGCTGGAGAGTGGGTAGTTGGTCATCGCATCGCCACCGAGATTGAGCTTACCGAGCAATTTGGTGTCAGTAGAATGACAGTGAACAAAGCAATTCGGGATTTAGTTAATGAGGGCCGATTACAACGTCGCCCACGCTTAGGCACGTTCGTGTGTGATCCTGGTGAAAAGTCAGAATCTCCCCTGCTAGACATTCGAAACATTGCCGAAGAAGTCAGCGATAGAGGGCGAAAGTATGGCAGTAAAGTGCTCAAACAGATTGCTATAAAAGCAGATGACAACATTGCGACAAAACTCGGCGTTATGTTAGGCACGACAGTGTTTTACAGTGAAATTATTCACTATGAAGACCAAACGCCGATTCAATTGGAGCTCCGCTGGGTGAATAGCCAATATGCCCCGAGTTATTTAAATCAAGACTTCACACAAATCACTCCAAATCAATACCTGTCAGATAATTGCCCACTCAGCGCGATAGAACATACTGTAGAGGCAATTGTGCCTGAAAGCCGTATTAAGCAAGACTTAAAAATGCAAGCCAATGAACCTTGCCTTCTCTTGAATCGCAGAACGTGGAGCCAAGATAAGTTAGTCAGTACCGCCCTACTTTATCACCCTGGTAACAAATATAAGCTGAGCTCAAAAGTGCTCATTTAAGGACAAGATTTGTCCTCTAGATCTACGTTTTGATCACATTTTAGCAACATCAATCTTGTCAGTGTTCTTATTTTGCTCTATTTATTTGTATATACATTTAATGATACAAATAAACACAGGGACACAAACATGGATTTGCTGATTGAAAACGCACGTCTAGTTACCATGCAATCGGGAGAATGCGGATACCTTCCAACGCCTCCAGCGCGCATTGGTATTCAATCTGGAAAAATCGTTGCGATCAGTACCTGTGCCATTGGTGAAGACGCACCGCAAACCGAGTCTCTGTTGTCTGCCCAACATTACCCTCAGAGTATCGATCTTCAAGGCCAGTTAGTTCTGCCAGGTTTGATCGACTGCCACACTCATCTTATTTACGCGGGCAATCGTGCCAACGAATTTGAAATGCGCTTAAACGGCGTGCCATATCAAGAAATTTCCAAACAAGGCGGCGGGATTCTCTCAACGGTACATGCGACACGCTCTGCAACCGAAGCACAACTAGTTGAGTTAGCGTTACCACGTTTAGATGGGTTACTCGCGAGTGGCGTCACTTCTGTCGAGGTGAAATCTGGCTATGGATTGACACTGAATGATGAAATAAAAATGCTCCGTGCCGCCAAAATGCTAGAGCAAGAGCGCAAAGTTAAAATCACCACTACACTTCTCGCCGCTCACGCTATTCCGCCAGAGTTTCAAGGTCGTGCAGATGATTATATTGAGCACATTTGTCAGGACATAATCCCTGTTGTCGCAAAGGAAGAATTAGCTACGAGTGTCGATGTTTTTTGTGAATCGATTGGTTTCAATCTTGAACAAACAGAAAAAGTGTTTGTAGCTGCAAAACGCCACGGCTTAAAGGTTAAAGGGCATACTGAGCAACTTTCTAATCTCGGTGGTACAGCCCTCACTGCGCAATACAACGGTCTGTCAGCGGATCACATCGAGTTTTTAGATGAACAAGGTGTTAAAGCACTTGCTCGATCAAACACCGTCGCCACTCTATTGCCTGGCGCTTTTTATTTTCTAAGAGAGACTCAGTTACCACCGATTGAGTTATTGAGAGAGCATAACGTGCCGATGGCAATTGCTACGGACGTCAACCCAGGTACATCACCATTTTCTGATCTCACACTCATGCTGAATATGGCGTGCACGCTATTTCGCCTTACACCGCAAGAAGCACTGCGTGGTGTAACGCAACATGCAGCCAAAGCACTGGGTTATCAAAACTCACGTGGCGAAATCAAAGTAGGGTTTGATGCGGACTTCTCTATCTGGGATATCGAAAGCCCTGCGGATTTAAGCTATCAAGTCGGAGCAAAACGTCTGGTAGGTCGTATAGTAAATGGTGAATACATTTCACACGGAGGCCAATAATATGTCTCAATTCGACCTACACTCTCCCCTATTTCATTGGCAAGGCCGTCATGATGCCGAGGACGGCAAGCTTGGTCAGCGAATTCATCACGTTGTTCAACGCCAAAAAGCAGATGAGTTGAGTGCCGTTGCGCATGGCGTCTCATTACTCGGTTTTGCTACCGACGCTGGCGTTGCGAGAAACAAAGGACGCATTGGCGCGAAAAAAGCGCCAGACTTAATCCGACGAGCACTCGCTAATTTAGCATGGCACCAAGACGCCCCACTATATGACTTAGGTACTGTGGTGTGTGAAGACGACTTACTGGAAGAGAGCCAAGCTCTATGTGCAGCAACCATTTCAAGCGCACTGCCCCACACGCCAGTCATCGTGCTGGGTGGTGGGCATGAGATTGCGTGGGCCTCCTTTTCCGGCTTAGCGGGGTATTTTAAAGCGCACCATCCAGAGAAGAAACCTAAAATCGGCATTATCAATTTCGATGCGCATTTCGATTTGCGCGCATTTGAGAGTAACCTCGCCGACATAAGACCAAGCTCTGGTACACCCTTCAACCAAATTCATCATTTTTGTCAACGTAACGATTGGGACTTTCATTACGCTTGTATTGGTGTAAGCCGTAGTAGCAACACTAAAGCACTATTTGAAAAAGCAGATGCGTTAAATGTTTGGTATGTAGAGGACAATCAGCTCTGCTACTTAAACCACAGTTATCACTTAACTCAGCTTCAGCATTTTATTGACGACTGTGACTACCTCTATTTGACCATTGATCTAGATGTATTTCCTGCCGCAACCGCACCTGGAGTCAGCGCACCAGCAGCTCGGGGAGTGAGTTACGACACTATTGCACCCTTTTTAGAGCGAATTCTTCATTACAAAAATAAGCTAATGCTGGCTGATATCGCCGAATACAACCCAAATTATGACGTCGATAGTCAAACTGCACGATTAGCTGCCCGTTTGTGTTGGGATATCGCCAACGCGATGGCGGAAAAACAGCACAAACCATAATGCATCCCAGATGCCACTGATTATTACGACCAAGCAAGTACTTGGTCATCACGAGAAACTAAAGGAGTCTGAAATGACACAGCGCCAGGGACAAGATCCACGACTTGATACAAGCAGAACAATTCGTGCACCTCACGGAGATAAACTGCGCGCAAAATCTTGGCTAACCGAAGCCCCTCTTCGTATGCTGATGAACAACCTTGATCCTGATGTTGCAGAACATCCACATTCACTGGTTGTATATGGCGGCATTGGCCGAGCAGCGCGAAACTGGGAATGTTACGACAAGATTGTTGAAGTACTTGAAAGACTCGAAGATGACCAAACGCTTTTAGTTCAATCAGGCAAGCCTGTTGGTGTTTTCCCTACTCATAAAAATGCCCCACGCGTGCTTATCGCAAACTCAAACCTTGTTCCGCATTGGGCAAACTGGGAACACTTCAACGAGCTCGATAAACAAGGCTTGATGATGTACGGCCAAATGACCGCTGGCAGCTGGATATACATTGGATCGCAAGGTATCGTACAAGGCACATACGAAACGTTCGTATCTGTTGCAAAAAAACACTTTGACGGTGAAGCAAAGGGCCGTTGGATTCTAACAGGTGGTCTCGGTGGCATGGGTGGTGCTCAACCTCTCGCTGGTACAATGGCGGGCTTCTCCATGATTGCAGTAGAGTGTGATGAATCACGTATCGATTACCGCCTACGTACAGGCTATGTCGATAAGAAAGCGACTTCTTTAGATGAAGCGCTAGCTATCATTAAAGAGTCAGACACACCAATATCGGTTGGCCTACTAGGTAATGCAGCAGACGTTTTCTATGAGCTGGTAGAACGTAATATCACGCCTGATGTCGTAACAGACCAAACGTCTGCACACGACCCACTCAATGGCTATTTACCACAAGGCTGGAGCATGTCTCACGCAGCAGAAATGCGTTTGCAAGATGAAGCAATGGTCGTAAAAGCCGCGAAAAAATCCATGGCTGTGCAAGTTCAAGCGATGTTAGAGCTGCAAAATCGCGGCGCCGCAACACTCGACTATGGCAACAACATCCGCCAGATGGCCTTGGAAGAAGGCATAGAAAACGCATTTGATTTCCCTGGCTTCGTTCCAGCCTACATTCGTCCTCTATTCTGTGAAGGTATCGGTCCTTTCCGTTGGGCTGCTCTCTCTGGCGATCCTGAGGACATTTATAAAACCGACCAAAAAGTAAAAGAGCTAATTCCAGATAATCCGCACTTACATAACTGGCTAGATATGGCTCGCGAACGCATCCAGTTCCAAGGTTTACCTGCGCGTATTTGCTGGGTTGGTCTTAAAGATCGTGAGCGTCTTGGTCAAGCATTCAACGAAATGGTGAAAAATGGCGAACTTAAAGCGCCCGTTGTCATTGGTCGAGATCACTTAGATTCTGGCTCTGTAGCAAGCCCGAACCGTGAAACCGAAGGTATGATGGACGGTTCTGACGCCGTATCAGACTGGCCATTATTAAACGCGCTACTCAACACGGCGGGCGGCGCAACTTGGGTTTCACTACACCACGGTGGTGGCGTAGGTATGGGCTTCTCGCAACACTCAGGTATGGTTATCTGCTGTGACGGCAGTGAAGATGCCTCACAACGTATTGCCCGCGTGCTGCATAACGACCCAGCAACAGGCGTGATGCGTCATGCTGATGCGGGATACGATATCGCTAAACAATGTGCAGCAGAGCAAGGGCTAGATTTGCCAATGCTCAACGAAGAACTGAAGAAGCTCAAGTAAGGATGAAAGAGATGTTAAATTTAACGCTAAAGCCAGGTCATATTAGCTTAAACGAACTACGCCAAGTGAGCCGTTCACCAGTCAACCTTACTTTGGATCCTGAAGCCATTCCGGCCATTGAAGAAAGCACACAGGTCGTAGACCGAGTCATCGCGGAAGATAGAACGGTTTACGGAATTAACACTGGTTTTGGGCTATTGGCTAACACACGAATAGCACCAGAAGATTTAGAAACACTGCAACGCAGTATCGTTCTTTCTCATGCGGCAGGTATCGGTGAGTTTATGTCAGATGAAACGGTTCGTCTGATGATGGTATTAAAAATCAATAGTCTGTCTCGTGGCTTTTCTGGGATTCGCCTAAAAGTCATTAATATGCTGACCGACCTAGTCAACGCACAAGTTTACCCTTGCGTACCTAAAAAGGGCTCTGTTGGCGCATCAGGTGACTTAGCTCCTCTAGCCCATATGAGCACTGTATTACTGGGAGAAGGACAAGCTCGCCACAACGGTAAAATCATTTCCGGGCAAGAAGCATTAAAAATCGCAGGTCTAGAGCCTATCACTCTGGCGCCAAAAGAAGGCTTAGCGCTACTAAATGGGACTCAGGCATCCACAGCGTTCGCATTGGAAGGCCTGTTTATCGCGGAAGACCTTTTCGCGTCAGCAACCGTTTGTGGTGCAATGTCTGTTGAAGCCGCTCTCGGCAGCCGACGTCCATTCGATCCGCGCATTCACCGTGTACGTGGTCATCGCAGCCAAATGGACGCAGCACTCGCATACCGTCATTTGTTAGACACATCGAGTGAAATAGGTGATTCGCACACTAACTGTGAAAAAGTACAAGACCCGTATTCTTTGCGCTGTCAGCCTCAAGTGATGGGCGCGTGTTTACAGCAAATCCGCAATGCGGCGGAAGTATTACAAGTAGAAGCGAACTCCGTATCAGATAATCCGTTGGTGTTTGCTGAAGATGGTGACATCATCTCTGGCGGTAACTTCCACGCGGAGCCTGTTGCAATGGCAGCCGACAACCTAGCACTTGCGATTGCCGAGATCGGTAGCTTGTCTGAACGTCGTATGGCATTACTTATCGATAGCGCGCTATCAAAACTACCACCGTTCTTAGTCGACAATGGTGGTGTGAACTCTGGTTTCATGATCGCTCAGGTGACCTCTGCTGCGTTAGCAAGTGAAAACAAAACGCTCGCTCACCCAGCGTCAGTAGACAGCTTGCCAACATCTGCAAACCAAGAAGATCACGTGTCAATGGCAACATTCGCGGCTCGCAGATTGAAAGAAATGGGCGAAAACACTCGCGGTATTCTGGCGGTAGAATACCTCTCAGCAGCACAAGGCCTAGACTTTAGAGCACCAAACAAGTCCTCTGAGCGTATTGAGATTGCGAAACAAATGTTGCGTGAAAAAGTATCGTTCTACGATAAAGATCGCTACTTTGCTCCAGACATTGAACAGGCAAACACTCTGCTTAAGCTGGCTATCCACAACACGCTCATGCCAGAGAGCTTGTTACCAAGTATTCAATAATTAAGCATAACTGGCATTTCATCGAATAAACAGATGATGACTTGAAGGCTCTACGTTCTGCGTGGAGCCTTTTTACATACGATTAAACATGTTGATGGCACTGTTTATGAACGCCTGTCTACTTTGATGGCTATACTTTAAAAGATAGGCGAGCGAAAAGGTCGTTGTTTATTGCTTTCACAAATAAAAGCGTTGCTAAAGTATGCGTTTTTAACGGTTTATCCGCCGAAATAGTGTCTTATTGTTAGGATACGGTGAAGTTTTCACTGGATGGACCATTGCTACGCAGATATTCGCATATAATCCCACACAGTTTTGGTTACTACGTAAAAATTATGTTTCTAACACCTTATTTTTCAAACACTAATCACCAGTTTCAGTTCACTCGCGAACAAGCAAGCCACTTTGCAAAACGTGTCGCAGGTGACTACAACCCAATTCATGATGAAGACAACAAACGCTTTTGTGTCCCTGGGGATTTACTTTTCGCAGTGCTCCTTAGTAAAGAAGGCGTTAGCCAAAAGATGCGTTTTAACTTCTCTGGCATGGTAAACGATGGTGTAGCACTTCATATTGAAAATAAGTGTGACAAAGAAAGCGCTGTTGTTGACGAGGCAGGTAAAGAATACTTACACATGTCCCGTGAAGGTGAAACTAACCACGATCCGGCATTTATTGAGCATGTAGTGACAAATTACGTGCAATTTTCTGGTATGAACTTCCCTCACATCATGGTTCCTCTTATGGAAGAGAAGCAAATGATGATTAACTGCCAGCGTCCATTAGTTATTTATGAAAGCATGGAAGTCGAATTTTCACGCTTAGACCTTACGCATCCAGAGGTGGATTTCACTGGCGCAACATTCGATGTAGAAGGAAAACGAGGTGTAGTCACCTTAAACTTTGCGTTCAAAGAAGACGGTGAAGTCGTTGGTAAAGGTATTAAGCGCATGGTTGCAAGTGGCTTGAAGCCATATGACCAAGAAGCGGTTGACGACCTTGTACGCCGCTTTAATGAACGTAAGGATGCATTCCTAGCAAAGTTCGTTAAGGCAGCCTAGTCGACTGCCCTATCAGAAGCGCACAAAAAACGTGTTTACTAAAAGAAAGCCCAACGTCGACCGTTGGGCTTTCTTTTTATGTCTCATCCAAACAAAACTAAACGCAATGCTTAGAGCCAACGACGAACATGGTTTTTATAATCCACATACTCTTCACCAAACAATCGCTCTAAAACGCGTTCCTCAGGCTTGATTTGAAACCGATTCATATAACTGACAAATATCACGCCACAAAGCACCACACTCAAGTGCTGCCACCACAAACCAGTTGCTATGATTAGAAGCAATAATGCCGTGTACATAGGGTTGCGTGAAAAGGCAAACACACCAGTTCTTACAACAGAAGATGCCGCTTCAGGTTTTACTGGGTTCACTGTGGTTTTTACTTTGCGAAATTCATACACGCCAGCAATGCCCATGTAGCCAGACAACAAAGTTAATACACCTACTACAAATTCAACAAAGGGGACTCGAATGTTCATGCTCGGCGTCAAAACTTTAAGTCCGTACATCAAAAGTATGACTAGCAAAAACACCGCAACAGGTGGGACTTTGAGTTCAAGTTTTCTCAAGATCCATATCCTTTGAAAGGGTCTAAGTACGGTTTCTAAAAAGCCCAGTAAAACTGGGCTTGATTTAGTCCGATTACAACAAAGTTAACAATGCCTGAACGGGATGCTTGGGCTTCGTTCCTTCAAAGCGTTTCACTTGGCTGCGGCAAGAATAGCCTGTAATCAAACATCTCTCGCTATCCAACTTATCTAAGCTTGGCTTCCAGCTTAAATTGTAAATGTCTTTCGACATCGACAACTTATCAACCTCATGACCAAACGTACCCGCCATACCACAACAACCAACAGGTACCGTATTCAAAACTGCACCAAAGTGAGCAAAAATAGCGCCCCACTCTTTTTCCGCATTTGGCATTTTGGTTTTCTCAGTACAGTGCGCAAACAGATACCAAGGTTCCTGCGCCTTATGCTCTCCGCTTTCAAACGCTTCTAGTCTTGGGTAAAGCCATTCGTGGGCTGTTAGTACATCGAAATTACCTCGCTTACTGCCAAGCACTTCAGCGTATTCATCTCGATAACACAGCACCAAAGCAGGATCGACGCCAACTAATGGAATATCCAGATCCGCTACCATCGCCAAGAACTTCGCTGTGTCGGCTGCTGTGTCCTTAAACTGACGTAAAAACCCTTTAATGTGTTGTGCTTTACCATTCGGCTTAAACGGCAGAAGCACCGGATTCATACCCAGCTTTTTCAATAACTTAACGAAGTCTTCAACGACATCAGCGTCGTAGTAACTAGTGAATGGGTCTTGAACAATTAAAACATGCTTGCTCTTTTCAGACGAAGACAAACCACTGAGCGCTTGCAGATCATAAGGCGTTGTCAGCGACTCTACTCGTTGTTTCAAGGTGGGTACTGATAACAACGGCGCATCGACATACCCGACCGTAGATGCCGTTAAACTTTTCACCCACGACTGCTTCAAAACACCATTTACGACACCTGGCGCTTTTGCCATCATCGGCAGCATAGTCTCAATGTTCGCAACCAGATAGTCTTTTGCAGGACGTTGATAACGAGAGTGATAGATGTTTAAAAAGCGTGAGCGAAAACTCGGAACATCGACTTTAATCGGACACTGGCTCGCACATGCTTTACACGCCAAACAACCATTCATCGCTTCATACACTTCGTGGGAGAAATCGTATTCGTGACGACGATTGATAGAATGACGTACACGGTCAATCATGGTTTTGATTGATGTTCTGTTTTCTAGCGTTTGCTTTTCTAAGTCAAGGATATCAATGCCTTGTTCAGTGAGCTGACGCAACCACTCGCGAACCAAACCCGCACGACCTTTCGGTGAATGACGACGATCGGCTGTTACTTTCATCGATGGACACATTGGCGAGCTAGTATCGTAGTTAAAACACAAACCGTTACCGTTACATTCCATCGCTTGTTTAAAGCTGTCACGTACTTGAACGTCAATCTGACGGTCATAGTAACCACGTTTGGTATCGGTAACTTTGACAAGCTCTGCATCACTATCCAGCGGTGTACAGATTTTGCCCGGGTTCATTTTGTTGTGTGGATCGAATGCCGCTTTCACACGTCTCAGTTCAGTAAACAACTCGTCGCCGAAAAACTCAGGGCCATATTCGGAACGGAAACCTTTGCCGTGTTCACCCCACATCAAACCACCGTATTTCGCCACCAGCTTGACCACTTCATCAGACACTTCGTGCATCAATGCTTCTTGGTGCGGGTCACACAAATCCAACGCAGGACGTACGTGAAGCACCCCAGCATCGACGTGACCAAACATGCCGTAATTCAGAGACTTGCTGTCTAACAGCTCTCGAAACTCTACAATAAAGTCCGCCAGGTTTTCTGGTGGCACACAGGTATCTTCAGCGAATGCGACCGGTTTAGCACGACCTTTTGCTGCGCCTAACAAACCCACCGCTTTTTTACGCATGTTGTAAATACGCCCAATGCTCGCTACATCATTACAAACTTGGTAGCCGATAATGCCCGCTTCTTCTGTTTCCAACATGGTATCGAGCTTGGCGGTCAACGCTGCAACCTGAGCAGCAACTTCCTCTTCGTCCTGACCTGCGTATTCCACCATATTGATGCCAAGCATCTCTTTATTTGGAACATCGGTAAGTAAATCGCTCACGGTGTGCCAAACGATATCTTGCTTCGCGAGATTAAGCACTTTTGAGTCAACGGTTTCTACAGACAGCGCTTTCGCCTCTACCATAAACGGTGCATTACGCAGTGCAGAATCAAAGCTGTTGTATTTAACGTTAACCAAAGTACGTGCTTTCGGAATTGGCGTCAGGTTAAGCTTTGCTTCGGTAATAAATGCCAATGAACCTTCCGCGCCGCACAGTACTCGTGTGATATCGAAACGGTCGTCGTCTTCATTCAAGGCATTTTTTAAATCGTAGCCCGTTAAAAATCGGTTAAGAGGAGGAAACTTATCTACGATCTGCTGGCGTTTTTCACGACATACGGATTCCGTTACTCGTAGCGCCTTGGCAGCAAACTCGCCTTCTTTTGGGTAGCCGTTGGACAGATCTGATTCTAAAACTGAGCCATCAGCAAACACCGCTTGTAGCGACAAAACATGATCGGATGTTTTCCCGTATTTCAGAGAACCTTGACCAGAAGCATCGGTGTTGACCATGCCGCCAATCGTTGCACGGTTACTGGTAGATAAGTCTGGAGAGAAGAAGTAGCCATAAGGGCGAACTGCGTCATTTAACTGGTCTTTCACTACACCAGTTTGTACACGAACCCAGCCTTCTTTCTCATTAATCTCAAGCACTTTGTTCATGTGGCGAGACATATCCACCACAATACCTTTGGTTAGCGACTGACCATTGGTCCCCGTGCCGCCACCACGAGGTGAAAAGGTAATTCGTTCGTACTTTTCTTTATTGCTCAGTTTCCCGAGGAGAGAAACATCTTCTGTCGTTTTGGGATGAACGACAGACTGAGGAAGTTGCTGGTAAACACTGTTGTCAGTGGCAACCGCTAGTCGACTTGAATATTGGCTTTCGATATCACCAGTGAATCCGGCGTGCTCAAGCTCTTTCAGAAAACTAAGAACAAGAGGATCGACATCAGTTTGCGAGTGTAATCTTGGTAACATTTGCTTCCTGCCCCTACGACGCTGATCCGATCAGCTGCGGGTTGTGTAATTATTTGCTCACTTCTCATACAAATTGGCGCTAAGCGAAAAAACACCACAAAAGAGTTAGTGAAGTAATATTCTTTGAATTTCGTCACTTTACAACATTTAAAAAGACGAGCAAATCAGAATCTCGATACAATAATTAAACTTATGCTTTATTTTTTCACGCTTGATGCCTTACATTGGGGAACGAATCGCGTTTCTAGATGAGTTTTCAGAATGAAAAAAAATAAAATTGTGACCACTGAAGATATCCTTCTCAAACTTTGCCAGTCTGTTTCTGGCGTACTTACTTCGGCGACATCTTCTCAAGTAAATTATTCAGCAATGGTGCAAAAAATCCACAAGACTAGCCTCAAACCAGATTTTGGCTGTTTTGTTCTGTTTGATGGCGGATTTACCGGGCTAGTTGTGATTAATTTTACGGCAAAAGCCGCACTGGAGATCTACACCAACTACATGCGTAATATGGGCATGCCAGAAGAAGAACTGGCAATATCTCATACTTCTGACGAGGTAGGCGATGTTCTGGGTGAACTCATGAATCAACTGGTCGGAGACTTCACTAATAAAATTCGTAAAGACCTGCAAACGAACATCACACAAAACCAACCAAAAATGCTGGCGCTGAATAAGCAAGTTATCTTACAAGTTGATACCAACCTTGACCGCCCTCAAGCGCGCAGAGTGACGTTCTCCACCGAAAACAACAATATTTTCTATCTCGAGCTAGCAATGGATAAAACTGAGTTCATCCAACTGGAAGAGTTTGAAGTTGCTGAAGACGAAAACCCAGACGACATTTTAGAGGCAACACGTAAACAGTTGGCTGAGAAAGAATCTAAATCGTCGGGATCAAACGATGATGCCGATGACTTGCTCAACCAGCTCGGGTTGTAATTCTAACGAATCTTAATGAAGAATGGCTTCTTAGACACAAGTACGGCTTCATACTGATTACGACGAACTAAAACGCCAGCCTCGCTTAATGCGAGGCTTCTTTTTATGTGCAGAAATTATCTTCAGTCCCACCTTGTATTTCGTTTTTATGTCAAAAAAGGTAATATATCTGACTTCATAAATTTTCTGCTTTCGTTACTGGTTGTCGATGGATAAACAAAAAGCTCTGAAAAAAATCGCCAAGTGCTTAGAACTGGGCAATTCCGCTAATGTTAATGAGGCTGCCAATGCTATCAAAATGGCACATCGCCTCATGCTTAAATATGGTCTCGATAAAGACGATATTGAGTTCATCAGAATGGGAAAAACACAATCTTCTCATCTGCTACCAGCGAACATCAGTTCTACCATATTGCGAGTGATTCGCGGCATTAACACAAAATTCGGTGTCGAAGCAGTATTGTTGAATCACAAAGGGCTCAAACGTGTCGAATTTATCGGTGAAGCAGATCGCGCTATTTTTGCTGCATTTGCTTTCGATATTGTTTATCGCGAGATGAACGAAAGTACCGGACAATTCCGAAACAGCTTTGCTGGCACCGGCACCTCTTCTCAGGAAGTGACTCGCCGTGTGAACTCATTTGTATCTGGCTGGGTGGAAGGCGCGATTGAAAAATTGCCAATTATTTCTCCAGATGAAGAGTCGGCCAATAAAATTAATGACTATATTGATAAAGAATTCCAAAACATTGACCGCGAAACGTTCAAGAAGCAATTGAAAGAAGCGATGAAAAACCTAACTGAAGACTACGAAGTGGGCTTAAAGAAAGGTAGAAAGGTTTCAGTTAACCGTGGAGTGGGCGGCGAACAAGCACGCAAAATGTTGGGCGATTCATCGAAATAGCCAGAATAGTAAAGGATTCACATAAGCACCCATGACTTCGATGTCTATAGGGCTTACTTTGAGAGCTTTGGCAGTATTGATAGGAATTTTCTTACAGAAACTCTTATCAATCTTACTTTCTCATAACAAATATTAATGCTTGTTTATTCATAATTCGCATCCCATTATGAGGCATAGTTTCGCCTCAGTTTTATACGGAGATTTTCCCTTGAAAAAGATGCCTATTGCACTAGCTCTAGTGCTAGCTCTTACTGGCTGTCAAGCCACTCAACGCCAAAATGCAACAACGGGTGAATACGAAACTAACTCCACCACGCAAGGCGCGCTTATTGGTGCGATCGCTGGCGCAGCAATCGGCCTAGCAACGGGTGATGATGCTAAAGAACGTCGTCAGCATGCACTCATTGGTGCAGCCGCAGGCGGAGCGACTGGTGCTGGCGTTGGTTACTACTTTGACCAACAAGAAGCGGAATTACGTCGCGCTTTGCTAAACTCTGGCGTACAAGTTCAGCGTGTTGGTGAAAATCAGCTTTTACTGCGTATGGAAAACGGTATCGGCTTCTCTTCAAGCTCTTACCAGCTTGATGCTAGTATCCATAACACTCTACGCGGTGTTGCTCGCATCCTAGTTGAGTACCCAGATACCAGTCTCGTTATTGACGGTTACACGGATAGCACAGGTAGTGAGTCATACAACCAAACGTTGTCAGAGCGCCGTGCAGAGTCCGTACGTCAATTCCTAGTATCTCAAAACGTTGCACCTGGTCGTGCAATTGCACGCGGCTACGGCGAACGTAACCCAATTTGCTCAAACCAAACTTCTGAAGGTCGTGCGTGCAACCGTCGTGTTGAAATCCAGATCTTGCCACTGAAGTAATTTGGTTGCACCATAACGGTAATAATAAAAAATTACCGGAGCAGGCCTAACCATTATCGTTAGGCCTGACATATTAATGTCTGTCAAAACGTCTGCCCTACTCTGCTTATTTAGCCTCAGCTTTTCTGGCTACTCACTTGCCTCTCAAGCTCCAAATGACCCCATCGAACAATACGAGTACGCACAACAATTATTGGCATCAAACGAAGCTGAAGCCTCACCAGAAACGCGCTACTGGCTAGAGCAATCCGCCAACCAAGGTTACCTCCCTGCACAAAAACAGCTCGCGAACGACTTTGCTAAAGGGATAAATGGCGAAAAAAATGAAACACAAGCGTTATATTGGCTAACCTCTATCGCACTCAATGACCCAACCGATCGTGGCTTTCTTCTCGCCGATTTTATTCAGCGCAATCCAGATAAGGTCACAACTTCTCAATTGACTGAAGCCTTGTATCAAATGGCTTCTCAGCATAATCCAGCAGCAGAACAAGCTTATAATCAACTGTTAGAGCAGCGCTTCAACCAACTGCGAGCTAAACAAGTCTCGCAAATAAAGTCGCTCGATAAAAAGGCTGAGCAAGCACAGGAAGAGAAAAGCACAGTTGCAAACCCCAAAGTAGAACACTCGCAGTTTTTATGGCTGATCTGGCTAGCGGCGATACTCATCATCAGCGGCTTAAGTTTTCTCGTAATCAAGAAACTTAAGCAGAATAGAAAAGCGCTTGAAGCCAAAGAGGAAAGCCAAAATCAACGAATGGCGAAAAAAATAAAAGAGCTAGAGTTTACGAACAAGCAACTGAAACGCCAGCTAGAGAAAGTATTCAAAGAATTTAAGAAATCCAAAACCCAGGCAGAGAACCATAAGCTAAGCGTCGCGTGTGCTATGTTTGGCTACACACCACAACACATCCCTGATTTACAAGCAATCAAGCTACGCTATAGACAGCTATCAAAGCTTTATCATCCTGACACAAGAGGCAGTGAAGAAGAAATGAAGCGACTCAATCATGCCTTTAAGCTCGTCTCACAAAATGTTACAAAACAGTGAAAATAGGTCAGGATACTTTGGCTAGCATGCTTTTAGACCTATATAATCAAGCGCCGCAATCGATCTCCCTCTCAAACAAATTAACAGACATTTAACTTAAGTCGCGCTTTTATGCCATAATGCCCGGCGCAAAATAACACCTAACGACTCAAATTAATCTAGGTGGGGAGAAAATCAATGTTCACTGAAGAAGGCACCTGTGATTGGTGTAAAAAACCTAGCCTTGTAACTCGTCACGATTATTTAGATGGCAAGCACCACTACTCATGTAAAGCTTGCTACGACATGGCGAAAATCGACGTGCGCCTATTTAACCAAGGCGAATTACAAATGCGCGAACGCTTGCAACGAGCGAGCTAAGCAAGACGGAATCAACGGAACTGATTTTCAAAGGCGCCTTTTAAGGCGCTTTTTTGATCGGCCAAGCCCTATTTCCAATCTCTATCTCGTATTCCCTCCTATCTTACATAGCACGTCGCATCGGTTATCAGCCCTCTCCCACTGTATACAAACCATTGTCCGTGAAAAACACCTGTATATACAGTAGTAAACCCCTGTATGTCTCTCGTCCAGTTTTCTACTCACCTCACATTTTTAAATTGATGTTAGACATATCAAAAATGAAAAACAACCACATAAATTCAATTACTTAGAATCAAATCCTTTTATTTCCTTCTCAAAAAACCGCAAATAACTTTTGAGAAACTGGTTGATCAGGTCACCAAAACAAACTACTGTATACACATACAGCATGTATAAAGGAACAGTAAGATGCAGTTACAAAGTCAATCTCATACATACTCTCGTTACAACGTATTGGCACAAGCAACTAAGCCCATGGCCGTTTCGGATCAGCTTCTATCTAAGCTGGCTGTTTTATCGCAGCAGAAACAATGGATTTTGTTTACAGCAGACTGCCCTCGTCCAGACTTTGAACAACTCACTGCTTCTAATATTTGCTGTAAAAACGTTATTCAAATGAAGCCCTCTCAACAGCTTTCAGAAGTCGAGATCGTGATCAAAGCCATCCGATCAGGCAATGCCAGTGCTGTTGTTGCATCAAATAAAATTGCACTTATGAATCAATCTATGTTGCGCGACATGGCGCAGCGCTATCAGTGTGAAGTCTTTTTCGTCGAAGGCAGAGTTAATAAGTACCACTAATAAGTTCGACGTTATCCATCCTGCATCTCGCCTCCTTTTTAAGGGGGCATTTTTTTGTATTAAAGAAAACAAGCAAACGTTTGCTTTTTCTCTGGCGAGTTAAAATAGTTCTGGTATGATGCCCACATTCGATTTATTCAGCGCCCACATTTTGCTGAATATCTTCTCTTTCTGACGTTTGATTAAGATGATAGGAATGTCGCAATGAGCCTTGCTAATCAAGTACTTGCCGTCAATGACGACCTGCCAATTCGCACCCATAAACCCGTTCATAGTGGAAAAGTTCGTTCAGTTTACTGGTTAACTGAAGAAGACAGCGCCCGACTGATCAAAGAAAAAGGATACGATGTCGCTCCAGATGCGCCTTTGGCTATCATGGTGATTAGCGACCGAATCTCTGCATTCGATTGTATTTGGCATGCTGAAGGTGGTCTTAATGGTGTCCCGGGTAAAGGGGCTGCGCTTAATGCGATTTCTAATCACTGGTTCAAACTGTTCAAAGAAAATGGCTTAGCAGATAGCCATATTCTAGACATTCCTCACCCTTTTGTTTGGATTGTACAAAAAGCCAAACCGGTAAAAATCGAAGCCATCTGCCGCAAATACATCACGGGTTCGATGTGGCGCGCTTACGCAAATGGCGAGCGCGAGTTTTGTGGAATCCAACTTCCTGAAGGGTTAGGAAAAGACAAAGCACTGCCAGAGTTGCTAATGACCCCATCCACAAAAGGCATTCTAAAAGGCATTCCCGGTGTGCCAGAAGCGGATGACGTAAATATTACTCGTCAAAACATCGTAGACAACTACGAAGCATTTAACTTCTCAAGCGCTGACGATATCGCACTCTACGAAAAATTGCTGAAAGAAGGCTTTAACGTTATCAGCCAAGCGTTAGAAGAAATCGACCAAATCTTTGTCGATACCAAATTCGAATTTGGTTATGTTCATGATGCTGCTGGCAATGAAAAGCTGATTTACATGGATGAAGTGGGTACACCAGACTCGTCTCGTATATGGGATGCTAAAGAGTACCAAGCAGGTCACATCGTAGAGAACTCAAAAGAAGGTTTCCGCCAGTTCCTACTTAACCACTTCCCTGACCCAGATATCTTGCTAAACAAAGAACGTATGCCAGAGCGTGAAGCACTCGCTCGTGATAATGCTTTACCCGTCGAATCTTTGATGGCGATTTCGAGCACCTACATTGGTATTGCCGAGAAGATTACAGGCAAGCCGATTCATTTGAGTGAGAATCCGAAAGCGGAAATCATCGAAGTTCTGAGCAAAGAATACGGATTGATTGACTAGCACTGTCGCTAGATTGCTAAACGCTTTCCAATAAAAAGTCCGCACTAGCTTGCGGACTTTTTTCATATTAGGTTCAGTTTAGCTGATGTTTAACGTAGTGCCATCTGTTGTAAAGGCTGACTTAGTCGTCACCTGATATGTTTTGTCTTTAATCGTTGATACGAAATACCAGGTCGACTCTGCCTTGTCGGGCGTAAAAGTAACGCGCATAAAGCCACGCTGTTTGATGTCTGCCCACTGTAATTCTGACACTAAGTGCGGCAGCGTGTATTCCATTTGAGCGATCGCGACAGGGTCTAACGCGAGGTAGGCCTCTAACCCAGGGGAACTCACCGAGCTAGTCGCAAACTCTACCCCGATAGGATGCTTAGATACGTCTTTAAGCTCACTTGCCCATGCGTTGTGCGTATCTCCTGCCAAGCAGACAAAGTTACCACTGCTGGCTTTGGCCAGTTGATAAACTTTCTCTCGCTCAACGTAGTAACCATCCCATGCATCTAGGTTATATGGCAAAGCAATGGTATCTAAACTTGGGTCAGAGAGATAACCCGTAATCGCAGAGTTTACCGCTAATAACGCCTCTGTTTTTTGTTCTTCAGTGGCAGTAAACAATTGAAACATCGCGGTCATAACCGAACTTGGCAACTCCATACGAGACATTAACACTTGTTGCCCTAGCACATTCCAAGTTGCGTCGTGCGTACTGAACGCATCCATCAGCCAAGCGAGTTGGTCACCGCCTAACAGCTCTCGGTCTTGACTGCGCGACTGAGCAACTAAACCGCCAATAGCTTCCATCGTTGGTGAGCTGAGCGAGAAATAATCCAACGGTTTATCACGCCCCACAAGTCGCGTGTCGAGCATCATCAAATTGACTAAACTTCCAAACGAAAACTGACGGTAAATCAGCATGTTTGAGAAAGTGTTTTCACGAACGGGCAACCATTCTGTCCACGCGGCAGCCGCAGATGCACGACGATCATTAAAACTGCCTTCCTCTTCTTGATGGTTTTCCGCACCATTTTTCCAAGTATCATTTGCAAGCTCATGGTCATCCCAGACAGCAATCATTGGTAGGCTCGCATGTAACGCTTGCAGATCAGCATCTTGGCGATATTGCGCATACCGTTTTCGGTAATCATCTAAGGTAATACATTCAGTGCCTTTGCTTGGCTCTCGCCCTAGTGCCTCAGCATCTTCACTAGCGTAGCCACCAGCACCATACTCATAAATGTAATCACCGAGATGAAGCACCACATCAAACGGGTCTTGCTCATGTTGATTTAAAATCTCTCGATACACATGGAAATAGCCAGCAGGATAGTTTGCACAAGAAACAACCGCCATGGATGCCTTTTCTACACCATCCTCTGGTAATGTTTGAGTTTGCCCGACTTCGCTAGTGACATCTCCAACCATGAATCGATAGTAGTAGCGAGAATTTGCGTTGAGATTTTGAACATCGACTTTTACCGTGAAATCTCGGCTCGTGTCTGTGGCAAAAGTGCCACTTTGCACGATATCAGTAAAATTTTCGTTAGATGAAACTTGCCAGCTTACATCTGCGTAGCTTGCTGAGGTCGTAACACGAGTCCAAATGATTACTTGTGTTTGAGTAGGATCTCCACTCGCCACTCCGTGCTCAAAGGTAACCGCAACAGATTCACTAGCATCGCTACCACAGCCCACCAGCCCGGTAACAATCGCCGTTGAAGAGGCAGCTTTCATAAAGTCTCGACGAGACAAAGACATATTGACTTCCTTTCTTATTGTGTTTGTTTTTATGCCCAAATGACGTGGTGACTCAATCATCCTTGTATGCCAATAAGGGACGTTAATTCGAACTTACAGTACCAACCACTTAGTCGGTAATTTGTCCTAAAAACACAAAGTTAGAAGCTAGTTATGACAATTGCATTTCCAAACGTTACATTTTTGTTAATTTAAGTGCAAATACTCTATATTCATCACACTTCCTAAGACCTGTGACAAAAACCTCAAAATAAAAAAGCGACCTACTTTGAGGTCGCTTTTCATTGCACTATTGTTAAGTAGTACATCGATGAAGTGGAAATACTCAGCCTAAAACTTGATGTTAAGAACATCTTGTTCTGACGTGTCCACTTTCAACTGACTGCGAGATTCTATGTACTCGATTTGCTGAACATCGAGCGAATATGGCATAACGACTCGCAATTCATTGATCCCTTCATGTTTAGCTAGCTGGGTTAAGCGGACCAAATTGGATTCATCACTTTTACGAGAAGACATCGATTTTAATGCGGCATCCCACAACCGATCTTCAGGCTTGCTCAATTCCGCAATGTTCTGTTTCCACATCAAACCGAAAATAGGCGCGATGGTGGCAAATGCCTCTAAAAAGGTCCATTTCTTACTACCTGTCGCTCCTAAAAAGCTAGTGTAGTCGAATTCAATGCACGTCTTTCCTTGTTGATCCATTCTATGCCCCCGACACTCGAAAATGAGATATACCAAATATCGTTCAACTGTTTTGATATAGCAATGGGATATAAAACATTCGTCTTTTATGCCCTAATTTACATACAAAAGGAAATATTAAAACCAGCTTTGTAACAACTGATGTACAGCTTCGCCATATATAAGCATTCAATTGATTAATATTTCAATTAAGAAACTAAAAACAACACACAAGTAACGCTATCAATATGAAATAATTATAGATTCACCAAGAAAATATCAATTCTTGTCACAACGTCATCCGCCGACCTACTTCACATCAATCACTCGACTGGCCTTTTTATACTGTATCTTCCAACCAGCCCAGCGAGGCAGCTCCCAACGCTTCGGGTCTCCCTTACGGTTTCCCTCTCGATAAACGACCTGTACCAGCTTGCGAGACGCGTAATACTCGACATCCAGTTGGAGTTCTGGCAGCGAAAGTTCTAAAGGGTACTGCTCCGTGAAATCGTCGTATTCCCATTCTGGAACACCGTTAAATGTTAAGTCTTCCGGTTCAAACAACGCCATATCATCGACATTTTCAACGCCTAATGTTTCCAACTGATCCTTTAACCAGCTAGAAAATGTCAAGGAGGCCAAGTCGTTAACCTCTTCTCCTTCGACATTAAGGCCCAATGCGTTGTAGAGTTTCCAGTGTTGGATTTGTTGTTTTCTTTGAGAAGCAAATCCTGGTAACAGTGTCTCGTCTTCTATCATTTCGACAATAGACTGAACAGCAACATCACCTTTTAACGCTTGATGTTCAGTACAGATTGTTCGTCCGGCGTAGACCAAATGCATCGTTGCTCTTGGGGTCTCCTCTTCATAATTCGTCTCACCTTGTTGCCACTCCCCTAGCTCAAGTTCGCGTAATAATGTCAGCGGGATAGGCATCATAACCGATGCGAGGTTCAGTGTTTGCTTAACGCCTCGTCCTGGCACGCTATGGCTATCTAGCACGATGGCCGCTTCTTCTTTATCAGGAAAGCGGCTGTTACGCCCAACCAGCATCTCGACTACGCCATTTCCTAGAGCATCCCTTCGACGAGCTCGTCGGACAAACACAAGCTCAGGGTGCAATGAGGCGATGGAGAAAAAGAGCGCTTCACGTTTATATCGAGAGGCAACGTCAAGTTCCGGCAATTCAAATACTTCTCGCATTTGTTTCGCTAAACCTTGTGCCTCTTCGAGCGCGCTAGCATCAATGACAATGCCCGGAAGTCGCTCCCCCCGAACCAAACGGATAAGCAAAGAGGCATCACATCCGTATGGCTCCTCTTGAGATAGAAGCTCAGCAACTTCACCACTTTGTCGCTGATAGAGCTGCGCAGGCACAGATAAGGCGGCAGCCAAATCAATCATTGCTTCCTTCTCTGGCTTCGCTTGAATTCTGGTAACGAGATCGGCAAACAGTGCATCAATGGGTAGTGGGTATACTTTTCTCCCATGCTGCGTGACATTGCCATCCTCATCAATCGCTTCCATAGATAACAACGTCGAATGAGATGCCTCTAGCGACTTTGGGGGAATTGAGTCGAGAAAATCGAGTGTTGAGAGACGGTACCCACAACAAGCCGCTGCCAGCATGGGCTCGACGAGCTCTTCTCTGTGTAATTCTGGAGGTGTCACCAACTCTAAAGGCGCGTGCTCACCATATAGACGAATACAAGCCCCTTCGGTAACGCGACCTGCTCGCCCCATTCGCTGCGCGGCACTGGCCTTAGAAATGTTGGTTAATGTCAGTGCTGTACGTCCATTTCGTTGTACAGTTCTGCGCTCTAAACCACTATCGATTACCACACGGATATTAGGAATGGTCAGAGAGGTTTCCGCGACGTTGGTTGCCAATACGACTTTCCGTTGCTTTTGTACCGTCAGCGCACGATGTCGTTCTGCATCACTGACCGAGGCATGAAGTTTAACCACCATGACATCACTGCTGCTTTGTAGCATCTGCGCGCATTGGGCGATCTCTTTACGTCCTGGGAGAAAAACAAGAATATCGCCATCTTCATCTTCCAGTGCTTCTTTTACCGCTCCGACAACCTCCTGTTCACATCCCTTTTTGTTCGGTAAATAGCGGCTGTCTGTAGAACGATGTGTCACCGTGACTGGAAAGCAACGTCCCTCCGAACTCAGGCGCTTAGCATTCAGGTAACGAGCAAGCTTTTCGCCTTCTAAGGTAGCGGAAGTGACGATCAATCGATGTTGATTTTCTTGCTTCAAAATGGCGGTTAATAGATCAATATCCCAGCGTCGCTCGTGAAATTCGTCCACTATCACGACATCAAAGTCTGCTAGCTTGTTTTCCGAAAACCAACGCAGTGCAACCCCCGGAGTCACAAATACAACTTCGGTTTTTTCATCAAAGTAGGCATGAAGCTTGATCGCGTAACCGACTTTGCGACCTATTGGCTCTCCAGATTGCTCCGCAAGAAATTCAGCCAGCGAGGTACAAGCAATTCGACGTGGTTCAATAACCAGAACGCGTCCGTGTTTTGCCGCCCACATGGGCAAGCGGGTAGATTTACCCGACCCGGTTTCGGCTTCCACCACAAGATGGTTAAGGCTTACATGATGGTCAAACTCGGCTTGCAGGCTGTCGATAGGTAGTTGAAACATAGAAATTGGATTTGATTTGATGATGCAAAACATTATACCCAAGTAAAAAAATCCTGCTTTAGGTATCTCTAAACAACCAATATTGCCGATATTTTCGTCGGTATCTGAATTTTTTTGCGACATTACATTGATGTGCATCAACGCATGTTTACAACTAAATAGTGAACCCGTTAAAATTTGGTGCGCATCCTTCAACCCTACATAAGGCACCCAATGAACAACGATAAACGCCCACTATATATTCCATATGCGGGTCCGGCTCTTTTAGCAACCCCTCTTTTGAACAAAGGCAGTGCATTCTCTGCTGAAGAACGTAGTTCATTCAACTTAGAAGGTCTGCTTCCAGAGTCGACCGAAACTATCCAAGAGCAGGTGGAACGTGCCTACCAGCAATACAAAAGTTTCGAAAGCGATATGGATAAGCACATTTATCTGCGTAACATCCAAGACACCAACGAAACATTGTATTACCGCCTAGTGCAAAATCACATTTCTGAGATGATGCCTATCATCTACACGCCGACTGTTGGCGCAGCATGTGAAAACTTCTCTAACATTTACCGTCGTGGTCGCGGTCTGTTCATTTCATACCCGAACCGTGACCGTATTGACGACTTGCTGAACAACGCAGCAAACCACAACGTTAAAGTGATTGTTGTGACAGATGGCGAACGTATCCTTGGCTTGGGTGACCAAGGTATCGGCGGCATGGGTATTCCAATCGGTAAACTGTCACTATATACCGCGTGTGGTGGTATCAGCCCTGCTTACACGCTACCAATCGTGCTTGATGTGGGTACCAATAACCCGCAACGCTTAGCTGATCCGATGTACATGGGTTGGCGTCATCCTCGTATTACGGGTGCAGAATACGATGCATTTGTAGAAGAGTTTATCCAAGCGGTACAGCGCCGTTGGCCTGATGCTTTGATCCAGTTCGAAGACTTTGCTCAGAAAAATGCGATGCCTCTTCTAGAGCGTTACAAAGACCGCGTGTGTTGTTTCAATGATGATATTCAGGGTACTGCAGCTGTTACTGTTGGCTCTCTACTTGCAGCTTGTAAAGCAGCAGGAACTCAGCTTTCTAAACAACGTATTACCTTCCTAGGCGCAGGGTCTGCTGGTTGTGGTATCGCAGAAGCGATCATCGCACAAATGGTATCGGAAGGAATTTCTGACGAGCAAGCTCGCTCACAAGTTTACATGGTTGACCGTTGGGGTCTGTTACAAGAAGGCATGCCTAACCTTCTTGATTTCCAACAACGCTTGGTGCAAAAGCATACCAATACGAAAGAGTGGGAAAATGAAGGAAATGGCTTCTCACTACTCGATGTAATGCGTAACGCCAAGCCAACGGTACTAATTGGTGTTTCTGGTGCGCCTGGCCTATTTAGCCAAGAAGTCATCGAAGAAATGCATAAACACTGTAAGCGTCCGATTGTCTTCCCACTGTCGAACCCAACAAGCCGCGTGGAAGCGACACCGAACGACATCATTCGTTGGACAAATGGTGAAGCACTGGTTGCAACAGGTAGCCCATTTGAGCCAGTGGTTCATGAAGGTCGCACTTACCCTATTGCACAATGTAACAACAGCTACATCTTCCCAGGCATTGGCCTTGGTGTACTTGCTGTCAATGCAAAACGTGTCACTGACGAGATGCTAATGGAATCAAGCCGCGCGCTCGCAACATGTTCTCCTCTAGCAATCAACGGTCGTGGGGCACTACTTCCACCACTGGAAGAGATCCACTTAGTATCGAAAAAAATCGCATTTGCCGTTGGTAAAAAGGCAATTGAACAAGGTGTCGCATTAGAAATTACTGATGAAGCATTGAACGTGGCGATTGAACAGTCGTTCTGGCAACCTGTTTACCGCCGCTACAAACGCACTGCGTTCTAAGCTTGAGACAATTCGTTTAATAATTAGCCCCTACCATGTAGGGGCTTTTATTTTTTTATCATCCTAACCAGATTTTGGCATAAATGGGCTTCTCTCTTTTTGTTTCTATCAGATATGATGAGAACTACATTTTTAGTTAAGGATATAAAACGTTTTGTTGTTTTCTCGCATAAGATCAAAGTGGAAGCTGAAATTTTCCTGGAAGCGATTTGCTTTGATTTTGTCGATCTCTGCACTTAGTCTGCTTGTTTCTGTTATTGCCATCGACCGGTGGGTGGTTTTACAAGCCAAAGAGAGCATTTTCACTGAATACGAGCAAATCCCTCAACATGAGGTTGCCGTAGTTCTTGGTACCAGTAAATACATCGGAAAGATCCTCAACACTTACTACACTCATCGCATTAATGCGGCGATTGAGCTTTACAACCAAGGCAAAGTAAAACAGTTTTTATTGAGTGGTGATAACGCCCACCGTTCATACAACGAACCGTGGACAATGAAACGCGACTTACTTAAAGCAGGCGTGCCTGAAGAAGTGATTCACCTTGATTATGCTGGCTTTCGTACCTTAGATTCGATTGTACGAGCGAAAAAAATTTTTGCTTCGGAGCGATTTCTGATTGTGACTCAGCGCTTTCACTGTGAACGCGCACTGTTCATCGCTGATGCTTACAGCATTGATGCGCAATGTCTCGCGGTAGCAGGGCCGACGGCCAACAAGCAAAAAACATCGATGCGTGTTCGAGAACTGCTAGCCCGTGTGAAAGCGTTTTTAGACCTGTACATTATCAATACGCAGCCTAAGTTTCTTGGCCCTCAAGAACCTATCGTCGCAGTAAAAGAGCCAAATAAAGCAGCTAACGAGCCTCTTCAAGTCCCCGTCGAATAGAGGAATAACGTGGCTCACAAGCCTAGTAACATTTCTATAAAACAAATGGGTAGTTTTCTACCCATTTCCAATTCTCAACATCACACTTTCTAATTTGCTCTACGATTCAGGCAAAACTCTTTTTCGCATTCAAAGTAACATTTCATCAATAAATAACTACAAGTCAGTTACTTTGCCATAAAAAACCGACAAAAGGCAATGCAAAAGGAGCACTACCCATGACCGCACTCGCTGTGACATTGAAGAATTGGTTCTTCACTCGCAACAGCATGATTTTGAACGCGAATATCCTATTGTTCATTATCTTGTTTAATACCTTACCCTTTGAACCACAAGTAGTAACCGGCCTGAGCATCTTAGTTTTTGTTGCTATTTTGTGGCTAACCGAAGCGATTCACGTCAGCATTACCGCGCTGCTCATACCACTACTTGCGGTATTTTTGGGTGTGTTCAACACTCAAGCCGCACTGAATAACTTTTCCAACTCCATCATTTTTCTATTTTTGGGTGGTTTTGCACTAGCTGCGGCTCTGCATAAACAAAAGTTAGATCAAGCGATTGCAGATAAAGTACTATTGCTGGCAAGAGGAAAAATGTCTGTCGCTGTATTCATGCTATTTGGTGTGAGTGCTGGCCTGTCAATGTGGATTTCAAACACCGCCACCGCCGCGATGATGTTACCGCTTGTGCTGGGTGTGATGACAAAGCTAGACGCCAAGAAAAACCACAACACCTTTTTGTTTGTTCTACTCGGTATCGCTTACAGTGCTTCAATTGGTGGTATTGCAACACTGGTTGGTAGCCCACCAAACGCAATTGCAGCCGCTGAAGTTGGCCTAAGCTTCACTGAATGGATGAAGTTTGGTGTACCTATTTCCCTAGTATTAATGCCAATCGCTATCCTCGTATTGTACACGATGACTAAGCCTGACCTTAGCCACAAGTTTGACCTTGACCATCAACCAGTCGAATGGACAAACGGCAAAATGATTACGTTGGCGATTTTCTTACTGACCGTAACTTTGTGGATATTCAGTAAGCCTATTAACGCTATGCTGGGTGGCTTCGCGAAGTTCGATACTCTTGTAGCCATTGGCGCCATCCTTCTACTTGGTGCTTCTCGCGCCGTCGAGTGGAAAGATATTGAGAAAACAACCGACTGGGGTGTGTTAATCCTATTTGGTGGTGGTATCTGTCTGAGTAACGTCCTAAAAGCAACCGGAACAAGCGTATTTTTGGCTCATAGCTTGTCAGGCTTCCTTGAGCAAGCCGGTATTCTCTTAACGATTCTTGCAGTGGTTGCTTTTGTTGTCTTCTTGACTGAGTTTGCGAGTAACACCGCCAGTGCTGCGCTACTTGTCCCTGTATTTGCGACCATTGCAGAAGCCTTAGGCATGTCTCCGGTTATTCTCTCTGCACTGATTGCCGTCGCTGCATCTTGTGCATTTATGTTACCTGTTGCAACACCTCCAAACGCGATTGTGTTCGGTACGGGTCATATCAAGCAAAAAGAAATGATGCGAATTGGTTTCGTATTAAACATTGCCTGTATTGCTGCACTAACGCTTTTCGCTTGGTTGTTCTGGTAAAAATAGCAAGTTCGATTAGCACTACACTGCTGCTCACGGTAATCGTATCGATAACCCAAACTTCCCCCCTAAGTGGTGTTCAGCAGTTTCCCTCTTGGTGGCCAGTTGGCCACCTTTTTTCTTTCCTTTCAGTGAACGGCTATCAGGCTTGCTTCTTTTCGCAAGCAAGTAAACCATAATGAGCTTCCACTCGGTTGCGGCCATTGCGCTTCGCCTGATACAACACTTCGTCAGCTCTCGCCATGGTTTCTGAGACGCGTTCATTCTGCATTTGGGCAACGCCAATACTGCAAGTTAGTGAATCACCGTGCACCCACAAATGATCCTCCACATTTTTGCGAATCATTTCTGCCTTCTCTAACGCTTGTTCAATATTGGTATCAGGGCAAAATACGACAAACTCTTCGCCGCCCCAACGAACGAGTCGATCGTCTGAGTAAATAGAAGTCGCTACCACCATGACAAATTCGCGCAATATGTCATCCCCCATTTGGTGCCCAAATTTGTCGTTCACCTTTTTAAACTTATCCAAGTCCAAATAGAGAATACTGAAGGTGTTATGCCCCCAGCGAACCTGACGAGATTGTTGTTCCAGCCAGTGTTGCACAGCATATCGGTTCATCGCGCCCGTCAAAGCATCTCGATGCGCTAACTCTGCAAACTCATAGTTTTGAGCTCGCAAAGTATCATTCACCTTTTCCAAATGACGGTGACGCTTTTGCGCTTTTTCATAAGCCACTCTATTTTTTCGTAACTCATGCAGTGAAAAAGCCAGTCCAAGCGCCATCCAAGAGAGTAATAATGCATACAACAATGTTTCTTGCGCAAGGTAAGCGCCTTCAAACTCAATTTTATCAATCACAATTCTATGTTTACCAAGTGCCGCACCAGACCCAGTTGCAATATCAATACGTGTGATGTTTGAAAATTCAGGTGCAGAGTGTTCAATCGCGACTCCGTTATCTGCTAACCACCAGGTCATCACCTGAAGATTTTTAATCGGAATTTCGACAATATCGATCGAACCCGACGGAGAAAACTGCATGCCATTATATTTAATGGTGTACTCGTCGTCCGGTTTGGAATACTCAGAATTATAATTGCGAAGATACAAACGTAGGTCGTGGCTAGGGTTAGCCCCTATTCCTGCCTCTTCATATCGCACCTTCAATCGAATCGTATGGTAGTTGGAAAGGTCAATACCCTGTGTTGGCGTTGCTGAATCGGTATAAACCGAGATTCCGCAATAAGGCCAAGCATACGAGCTCTGCTTTAGTTCACAGCTAAGAACTAGGCTTTGCCGATCGTATGTGATATCTGCCTCACTCACACCTCCTTCACTGGCATCTTTAGTTGCATAGATATTGAAATGCTCAGGTGTAATGGTCAGCTTTCGCGTATCGCCAAGCACACTATAAAGGGCAACCAAACTGATAGTGCAAATAGAAAGAGCAAAGATAAAGTTATGGATCCACTTCATGGGCAAGTGACCTGCTGAGATTATACAATACGTGGGGTTCAATAATTTCAAAAAATGAAATCAAGGTGATTTATCAAGAAATAAAATCGCTTTTTCATTCAATTCTTAGTTTCGACACATAGTAACGGATTTTGAACCGTTATCACGTTTCAAAATTTCTAAAAAGTGCAGCCCAACTTCTATTTGCGAAGCATTTCACAGCCATAATTTTTAGCAAATAAAACACGATGCATAATAATTTAGTGCAAGACATTTACTTTAAAGCTCCTGTCAACCCTGCATCTCTTCTCCACTTCAGTATATACTGTGCAAAAACACAATAATGAGTAATGTCATGTCATTAATTGCAACTGGCACGCTAAACAAAATGCGTGCTTCTCTGGACGGTGCCGTCAACTACCGTCTTCCTGTCGGTGAGGAAGAGATCGACTTAACTCCGTTTCTGGGTAAAACGCTCACACTGACTCACACTGGCAATATTTTTTGTTGCTCATGTGGAAAGAAAACGAAAAAGAGTTATTCGCAAGGCCACTGTTTTGTATGCATGAAAAAGCTAGCAAGCTGCGACATGTGTATCATGAAGCCAGAGACCTGCCACTACGATCACGGGACTTGTCGCGAACCACAATGGGGTGAAGAGAATTGCATGGTGGATCACTTTGTCTACCTGTCCAACACATCCAGCTTAAAAGTTGGTATTACTCGTCATACTCAAATCCCGACTCGTTGGATTGACCAAGGCGCGACTCAGGGCTTGCCAATTTTTAAAGTAAAAACTCGCCATATCTCCGGTTTAATTGAAGTTGAACTGGCGAAACATATCGCAGACAAGACCAATTGGCGCACACTGCTAAAAGGTGACGGTGAACCTATGGCATTGCAGGACCGTTTTGCTGAGCTATTGCCTTTAGTCGAAGAGAAAATTGCCGAGATAAAACAGCAATTCGGCGAAGATGCCATTGAAGTATTAAACGAAAGCATTACCGACCTTAGCTACCCGGTACAACAGCACCCAACGAAGATCACTTCGCATAACTTCGATAAAAACCCGGTTGTTACTGGCACTTTGCAAGGCATCAAAGGTCAATACCTCATCTTTGATACCGGCGTTATTAATGTAAGAAAATTCACTTCCTATGAAGTTGAAGTTAGTGCGTAATCGCTTGCAGAACGCGTTGATTCAAATAAAAATGAAAAAAGCTCGAGTTTGACTCGAGCTTTTGTTTTTCTATTAGGAAGAAATCGTTAGTTATGCGTCAAGGATGCTTTCTAGCACATCGAATAACATATCGACTTCTTCTATTGTGTTGTAATGCATACAACCAATTCGCACTACACCACCCGATTCTTCTAAACCAAGTTGACGAACTAAGCCCAACGCATAAAAGTGACCATTCCATACACAAATGTTATGTTCACCCAGTGTTTTCGCGATGAACTCTGGAGAATATCGGTCAAACGTTAGCGCAAAAGTTGGCGTGCGGAGTTGGCTATCTTCCTTTGCGATACCGAATAGATTGACACCATCTAATGCATTCAAACGCTGTAAGAAACGCTCACTCAAGCGCTGCTCATGTTGTTCATACAGTTGGTAGCTTTGCTCCAATCGTTGGCGAAGAGGTAAACCGACTTCACCAAATTGAGCCAGGTACTCAACCGCAGAAACGACACCAGCAAGACCTTCAAAACTTTGCGTTCCTGTTTCAAATCGACCAGGGCCTATATTAGTGGCAGGCTCGACTTTGTAAGGGCGAATACTGTGGAGCCACTGATCGGCTATGTAAGCAATACCAACGTGCGGTCCGAAAAACTTGTAAGCTGAGCAAGCTAAAAAGTCACAACCTAACGCTTGAACATCAACCAAATGATGAGGCGCATAATGGACGGCATCCACATAAACTTGTGCCCCAACATTGTGCGCCATGCTGACTACTTGCTGTACATCCACAATAGAACCCGTCGTGTTCGATGCATAAGTCACAGCGACAAGGCGCGTTTTATCAGAAAGAAGGCGGCTTAAATGCTCCATATCAAGCGTACAATCTTCTTCGTTGATACGAACTTGATGAACCGTAACGCCTTTATCTTCTGCCGCTTGCTGCCAGCTGGATACATTTGAATAGTGATCCAAAGCGGAGACAATGATCTCATCTCCTGCTTGCCAATCTCGACTAATCGCGCGACTAAGCTGAAAGGTTAGTGAGGTCATATTGGCACCGAAGACAATATTGCCAGATGAAGGGGCATTAAGTAGAGCCTGAGCCGACTCACGCGCATTTTGCATTACGTCAACGGTCACTTGGCTAGAAAAATAATGCCCGCCTAAGTTAGCGTTGAAACGACCTAAATACCCAACCATGCTGTCTAGTACTGGTTGAGGCACTTGTGAGCCACCTGGACCATCAAAAAACGTCACGGGCTTGTCGTTGTGGTATTGAGCCAACGCCGGAAATTGCTCTCTGATCTGATTAAGATTGAAGTTCATTACGCTTATCCGTAGCAGTAAGTACAAATACATCCATATGGCCCGCTTCGTCATCAATAACAGAGCGGATTGGGCACGCGTTATGCCACAGCTTGCTATCAGCCAAGATTGCGACCTCTCCGGTTTCTAGCACTTTACGGAAAAATGGGGCTTGGTTATGGCTGCTGTACAGCATGATGTCGCCACCGATGATGTTATGGCGTCCCACACCAACCATTGCAATATGATCAAAACCGTCTTGGTGCACACCTTCAGGTGCTACTTGGGTTTCTTCTTCCAGTGCCCTGATACGGATTTGGTGAATTTCTATTTCTTGACCGTTTGGCAGATGATTCGCATTGACAAACAATTCACACATTTCTCGAAATCCATCGCTGGTAAGAATATCCTTCTCAATTGGCTCGAATTGTCTTACTACATCACCTTGAAATCGGTTGATATCAGAGGATTGAACAAAGCTATTTTTATTTAAGTCGATGACTTTGCCGTTATCAAAGCCAACCACAGAATAACGTCGTAGTCGATACTGACCATCTGCATGTTCGGTACGAGGCAGTTCTTCAAACGATGGGGAAAGCTGCTCAATTGCTGCCATGCTGAGCTGTGTTAAATGTAGAGTATTCTCACGTGAATGTAACATCATTTGCTCCTTTAATGAGGCACATTAATTAACATTTAATTTACACACTAGGTTACGCAAATATTCTGCAATTACCAGCTTTTAACGTTGATAGCTTCAACAAAACGACGAAAACAACATAACAAACCAAACCAAACCACAAAAACAGAGCCATGTTTCAGTTTTACGCTTTGACAATATTTGAAACTAGACTTCTCTACTACGAATAGAATTTTATGCTAGAAGTCAACGTTCTCAATCAATATTTAGTGGGTTCTAATCTATAACCAATTATTCGATCACAATCGTTGTTTATGCTTTTAAAGCACTAAGAATTTCCATACAATCGAGGGAAATGTTACGCCCTTTTTGGAGCCATAATGAGCGACGTAAAACACTGTAAATTATTAATTCTTGGTTCTGGTCCTGCAGGATACACAGCTGCCGTCTACGCAGCGCGTGCAAACTTAAACCCTGTGCTTGTGACGGGAATGCAACAAGGTGGTCAGCTAACCACCACAACTGAAGTTGAAAACTGGCCAGGCGATGCTGAGGGACTGACAGGTCCAGCATTGATGGATCGCATGAAAGAACACGCCGAGCGTTTTGAAACTGAAATCGTATTTGATCACATCAATGAAGTAGAGCTATCACAACGCCCATTTCGTTTAAAAGGCGACTCAGGTGAGTACACTTGTGATGCCTTAATCATATCTACCGGCGCATCAGCAAAATACCTTGGCCTTGAGTCTGAAGAAGCATTTAAAGGTCGCGGCGTTTCTGCTTGTGCAACCTGTGACGGTTTCTTCTACCGTAATCAGAAAGTTGCAGTTGTGGGCGGTGGTAACACGGCTGTTGAAGAAGCGCTATACCTATCTAACATTGCGTCAGAAGTTCACCTGATCCACCGCCGCGATTCATTCCGCGCAGAGAAGATCCTTGTGAAACGTCTGATGGATAAAGTTGAAAGCGGTAATATCGTTCTTCATACCGATCGCACTCTCGATGAAGTACTGGGTGACGATATGGGCGTAACGGGCGTCCGCATTAAAGACGTGAACAGCGGTGCGACAGAAGATATCGATGTAATGGGTGCATTCATCGCAATTGGTCACCAGCCAAACACACAAATCTTTGAAGGCCAAGTAGACATGAAAGATGGCTACATCATCGTTCAATCAGGTCTTGAAGGCAACGCAACACAAACTAGTATCGAAGGTGTATTTGCAGCTGGCGACGTAATGGACCACAACTACCGTCAAGCGATCACCTCTGCAGGTACAGGTTGTATGGCTGCATTAGATGCTGAACGTTTCTTAGACTCACTTGGTGACAAATAACTTTTCACATTTGTGTCATATCCTTAAAGCCCAGCGGTATTCCCGCTGGGTTTTCTTTTGTATACTACCGCCTCATTAAAACAATTATCATTAAGCCTTCACGATGGATAAGAAAAAGCAAAGCAGCTTGAATAAGTGGCTGAAGCAACAAAGTAAGTTAGCCAAGCGCTGGCTTATGATTGCGATAGGCCTAGGCGTACTTTCAAGCGTGTTTTTATTGGCTCAAGCAGCCCTGCTCGCCTCCATTCTGCACCAGTTAATCATTGACCAAGTCGACAAAGCCGAGCTCATTTGGCATTTTGTTGGGCTCGGTGGCACGGTTATCGGTCGAGCTGCTTGTACCTGGGGTCGAGAGCTTGCCGGTTACCGTTGCGGGGAGCAAATTCGAGTTTATATTCGCCAACTCATTTTAGATAAAGTTCATAAGCTTGGGCCAGCTTACATCAAAGGCAAACCTGCTGGCAGTTGGGCAACGCTCATCTTAGAGCAGGTAGAAGATATGCAAGATTTCTTCTCACGCTACTTGCCTCAAATGTCATTATCGGTACTAGTGCCTTTCATCATTTTGGTTGTCGTATTCCCAGTAAACTGGGCAGCAGGCTTGATCTTCCTGGTCACTGCACCACTAGTGCCTATTTTCATGGCACTGGTTGGGATGAAAGCCGCAGAAGCAAACCGTAAAAACTTTAAAGCGATGCAGCGTTTGTCGGGTCACTTTTATGACCGCTTGCAAGCAATGACAACCATTCGCTTATTCGATAGAACAAAATCTGAAACTGAGACGCTAAAGGGTGCTTCAGAAGTCTTTCGTACTCGTACCATGGACGTTCTGAAAATCGCGTTTCTGTCTTCTGCGGTGTTAGAGTTTTTCACTTCCATTTCTATCGCAATTACCGCTGTCTACTTTGGCTTTAGTTATATCGGGGAGCTGGACTTCGGCTACTACGGCACAGGTGTTACGCTCTTTGCTGGTTTGTTCATTCTGATTCTTGCTCCAGAGTTTTATCAGCCATTACGTGATTTGGGCACGTTCTATCATGCGAAACAGCAAGCGGTTGGGGCAGCAGAAAGCATTGTCGAGTTTCTGGATTTGGAAGTCGATCAAATCAAAGATGGTACCCAAGCGTTAGATAAAAACAGCCCTATCCATATTGAAGCGAACCAGTTAACCATTTTTAGTCCGGAAGGTAAGCAGCTCGCAGGTCCCCTATCCTTCTCTCTTGAAGCCAACAAAAGTACGGCTTTAGTTGGACCAAGTGGCGCAGGTAAAACAAGCTTGGTAAACACCATCCTCGGTTTCATGCCTTATCAAGGTAGCTTGAAGATTAATGGTTGTGAATTGTCGCAACTGGATCTAGCCACATGGCGAGAGGCAGTAAGCTGGATTGGTCAAAACCCGATGCTATTACACGGTAGCATTCGAGATAACATCACACTAGGTAAGCACAATGTTCAGGATGCAGACGTACATTCTGTGTTGAATGACTCTCACGCTGCTGAATTTGTTGAAATGCATGGGTTGGATTATCCGATATCTGATCGTTCTGGTGGTTTATCTGTCGGCCAAGCGCAGCGTTTAGCACTGGCTCGCGCCATGCTACAAAATGGTCGTTTTTGGTTATTAGATGAACCAACCGCAAGCTTAGATGCTCGCAGTGAAAAACTCGTGATGGAAGGCATTAACAAGTATGCGCATGCCACAACGAATTTGATGATTACTCACCAACTTGCGCCTTTACAAAACGTATCGCAAATTCTTGTTATGCAGGACGGCCAGATTGTTCAACGTGGTGATTACGCCACACTGTCGACAGAAGATGGCTTATTTAAAGACATGTTGGAAGCGAACCTCGCACAACGTGAAACAGACAAGGGGAACTTAGATGCGTGATTTACTCCCTTATCTAAAACTCTATAAGAAACACTGGTTTGGTCTTTCGCTAGGTATGCTACTGGCATTTCTGACCTTAGCGGCATCTATTGGCTTATTAACGCTATCAGGTTGGTTTATTTCAGCCGCAGCGGTGGCAGGCTTGACGGTTGCTCGTGAGACCTTCAACTACATGTTACCAGGTGCCGGGGTACGCGGCGCTGCAATGGCTCGAACCGCAGGTCGATGGGGAGAACGTGTCGTTAGCCACAATGCAACGTTCAAGCTGCTTACCGATCTACGTATCTTCTTCTTTAAGAAACTTGCACCACTGATTCCGGGTCGTGTTTCTACGATGCGTGATGCTGATCTGCTCAACCGCCTAGTGGCGGACGTTGACGCGATGGATCACGTTTATCTTCGACTTATCAGCCCTGTCGTGATTGGCATTTTTGGCATATTGAGTTTAACGGCTGTCCTGGCGTTCTTTGATTGGCATCTCGCGCTGCTGCTTGGCTCGATTCTTACCGTCATGTTGTTTGTATGGCCAGTGTTGTTCTATAAACTTGGTAAAAGTAATGGCGAGAATCTCACTCATCATAAAGCGCAATTGCGAGTGGCGACTCTGGACTGGCTTCAAGGCTACAGCGAACTGAGTATCTTTGGAGCAGAAGAGCGTTATCGCAATCTCATTCTAGAGAAGCAAAAGCAGCTTTTGTCTAATCAGTTTGTGAACGCGAATTTAACGGGCATGGCTTCAGGCCTGCTTATGCTTGTGAACGGTCTTACACTGGTTGTGATGCTTTGGTTTGCTGCAGACGGCGTAGGAGGTCGTGCTCCTGATCCTTGGATTGCGTTGTTTGCATTTGCAACGATGGCAAGTTTTGAAATTTTGATGCCTATTGCGGGCGCGTTCCAGTACCTGGGTCAAACGTTGACTTCTGCTCGTCGTTTAAATGAAGTAATTTTGGCTGAACCTGACGTTGTCTTCCCTGAGCAATCAAAATATAAAGACACAACGTTAGACATTGAATTCGACAACATTGACTTCACTTACCCTGACGGTCAGCAAAAGGTGCTGAAAGACTTGTCACTCTCACTACCGTTGGGCACTAAAACAGCGATTGTAGGTCAAACAGGTTCAGGTAAATCAACACTGATTCAGCTTCTTTGTCGCTACTGGGATGTAAACCAAGGTGAAGTTCGAATCGGTGGTACAAAGCTACAAGATTGGAGCGAGTCTGACCTGCGAGAAGCAATGACAGTGGTAAGTCAACGCGTTGATGTACTGAATGGAACACTGCGTGACAACTTACTTATGGCCGCTCCAGAAGCAAGTGATGAGCGACTGTCTGAGATTCTTCAAAAAGTCGAACTTGGTGGCCTTCTTGAGGCTCCAGGGTTAGATGCTTGGTTAGGCGACGGTGGTCGTCAGTTATCTGGTGGTGAGAAACGCCGAATCGGTATCGCTCGCGCATTGCTACGTGATGCCCCAATCCTACTCTTAGATGAACCGACTGAAGGCCTCGATAAGCGTACGGAACAAAAAGTGATGGCGCTTTTCAATGAACACTTTGCTAATAAGACAGTAGTATTCATTACACACCGACTGATAGAGTTAGAAAGTATGGATAGCATCTGTTTGATGGAACAAGGTGAGATCATCGAACAAGGCGACCATCCAACGCTACTCGCTCAAAAAGGTCGTTACTACCAGCTATTACAATCTCTATAATTCGATTTTCAGTGACGAGAAGGGCTCATCAAACGATGAGCCCTTTTGTTATTCCTGTATTAATTAGTTACCTAATTAAGCACGTATACAGTGCTGATTTACCGACCAGATTTTTTGAGATAAGCCGCCATTTCATCTTCCGGAACCATGCCCCCACCAGTTGCCCAAACAAGATGTGTTGCGTTTTTGAGTTTTTCTTCGTCAAATTTCATTCGAGACTGATAAGCATGGTTATTCGAGACGTGCACTGCCCCAATCATACCGGCTAATGCAGAAGGCTCTAGATTAATACCTTCCAGTTCACTTAACTCACCCAAGTGGTGATACATACGAGCGTCATCAATGGTGTAAAAACCATCAAGTAGCCTTTCCATCGCTCTTCCGACAAATCCCGAGGCACGCCCGACTGCCAAACCATCAGCGGCGGTGATGTTATCGATACCCAAATCTTGTACCGAAATATCGTCATGCAAGCCTGTATGTACGCCCAACAGCATGCACGGTGAGTGCGTTGGCTCTGCGAAAATACAGTGGACATGCTCGCCAAATGCTACCTTCAAGCCAAATGCCACCCCACCAGGTCCACCGCCAACACCACAAGGAAGATAAACAAACAATGGATGATGCCCATCAACCACGATTCCCAAGTCATCAAATTGCTGCTTAAGACGCTCACCCGCAACAGAGTAACCTAGAAACAACGTCCGTGAGTTTTCATCATCGATAAAGAAACAGTTGGGATCTTTTTCTGCCTCTTTACGACCTTGCTCGACAGCAATACCATAATCTTCTTGGTGCTCTACGACATTAACACCATGTGACCGGAGCTTATTTTTCTTCCATTCCCGCGCATCCGCAGACATGTGGACTGAAACTGAAAAACCCAGCTTCGCACTCATGATGCCGATGGACATACCAAGATTGCCGGTTGAGCCAACCGCAATACTGTACTGCTTAAAAAACTGCCGAAACTCATTGCTGAACAATTTGCTGTAATCATCGCTTTCACAGAGCAAGCCGGCATCAAACGCCAACTTTTCTGCATGAGTGAGCACTTCATAAATACCACCTCTCGCTTTGATCGAACCAGAAATTGGCAAATGACTGTCTTTTTTGAGCATTAAATGGCCCAATATTGGCGTGTCGTATTGCTGCTCCAAACGCACTTTCATATTGGGAATATCCACCACTGCGGACTCAATAACGCCACGCGACGTTTCCGTTTCGGGAAACGCTTTCATCAAATAAGGCGCAAATCGTGTTAGCCGTTCACTCGCCGCTTGAATATCTTTTTCATCTAACCCGACATGAGGTAAGCCTTCCTCCAAGGAAGTGATATGGGGGTTGAACCAACAAACCTCTTCAAGATCAATAAGTGCTGCCAAGAGTGGGAACTGCTTAGTCAGCACTTCAATATTTGCCTTGGTCATTTTACCTTCCTGGAATGATGTGAGTTGAAATAAACAAAAGCGCCGCAATAGCGACGCTTTGGAGAACAACTATCAGTTTGAGCTTACGCGTAGGTTTTCTCAAACTCTTGCATGAAGTCTACTAACGCTTGAACACCTTCTAGCGGCATTGCGTTATAAATGGATGCTCGCATACCACCAACTGCTCGATGACCTTTTAGCGCTTTCAGCCCTTTAGAGTCTGCTAGCTCAAGGAAGGTTGCATCCAGTTCAGGCTTAGCAAGTTGAAATGGCACGTTCATCAAAGAACGGTTTGCTGAGTGCACGCCATTACGGTAGAAATCAGACTGATCGATGTAATCATACAGTAGCGCGGCTTTAGCGCGGTTCACTTGCTCAATCGCTTTTACTCCACCCTGTGCCTTCAGCCATTTGAAAACAAGACCAGACAGGTACCATGCAAAGGTTGGTGGCGTGTTGAACATTGATTCTTTTTCTGCCAAAACAGTGTAATCCAAGATACTTGGTAGTACCTGCTTCGCCATACCTAATAAATCATCGCGCACGATAGCAATAGCAATGCCGGAAGGACCAATATTTTTCTGAGCGCCCGCGTAAATCACACCGTATTTAGACACATCGATTTCACGAGAAAGAATTGTCGAAGACATGTCAGCAACAATCGGTTTGTCGGTGATAGGAAGATCGTTAATCTCAATACCATCAATGGTCTCATTTGGACAGAAGTGAACGTAAGCCGCTTCGGGAGCAATTTTCCATTCACTTGCAGGTAGAACCGCGACTTTCCCGTTGATTTCTGTTTTTGCATCAAACACGTCTGGTTCGCAGTATTTTTTCGCTTCAGCTACCGCGCTTTCAGCCCAATAACCACCATCGATGTAAGTTGCCGTATCGGCATCACCAAGTAAGTTTAGAGGAACAGCAGCAAACTGAGCACGAGCACCACCTTGGCAGAACAGCACTTTATAGTTGTCCGGAATATTCAGAAGGTCACGTAAATCCTGCTCGGCTTCTTCTGCAACTTTGATGAACTCTTTGCTTCGGTGGCTGATTTCCATGACCGAAGTGCCAAGACCTTGCCAATCGATTAGTTCCTGTTGTGCTTGCTGCATAACTGCTTTAGGCAGACCTGCTGGCCCTGCACTGAAGTTAAATACGTTGTCCGTATTTTGTTCCATGATGCTCATTGCTCCTGCTATGTAAATATTACGAAATTAATATCACGTTTTCGCAGTGATAAAAACAAGAAAAGAGGTCTTACGACCTCTTTTTAAAGACTAAGCGTTGAATTGGAACAAATTCGCAACAATACGAATTACTGTTGTTGCATCAAAGCAGGCATAAGTAGAGCCACCAATGGGAACTCATGCCCATTTTCGAACTTCAATTTGCCTTCACCAATTTCTGCTTTTAATTGATAACCGCCCTCTACTTTTTCGATCAACTCCATTATAAGGAGCTCATCAATCCCTTCTTGAATAAATGGGTAATGCGTTACTAATTCATCAGAGAAGTAAGTGCTAAGTTCACCAGTAGTGGCCGTCACCAACTTCATTGGATCTTGAGTAATATGCTCAGTACCTTCAGGGATGGATAGTTGCCACTCGTTGTGGAACTTGCCGTCACCGAATGCGAGTGAAAGCTCGTTCACGGATAAATCAAAACCTTTGCTAAACAGCGTATCGACATGCGGCAATAAATTCGCAATTTCCTGCTCATCTAACATAGGAGAGCCTTGATAGATAGACATAATTTGATCAAAAGACTGGCTATCCACATCTGCAATTGAGAAATCCAACTTAAAGTTATCGACATCCGTCCCATCAGTTAAACGCAGTTTCTTAGCATCTAGGTTCAGCTGACTGTTCAGCTTATCACCAGACTCATTCATCGTAGTGTTGCCACGGTAACTCGCATTCTCAATCAAAAAGACAGGCGTTAAGTTCGAATCAACCACATCCAGCTTCTCTAGAGAAAAAGATTGCTCACCCAGCCAATAGCCTTTTGCTTGCTTACCTTTACCCTGACCTGTCAATGCATTCAGATGAAGCTCTTCACCGTTTTCAAAATCCACTTGAACAGAAGGAACAGAAACTTGGTAATTGAGATCACCCAATACCGTCACATCCCCTGTCACTTTTGCAGGGCTTGTAGAAACAGAAACACCTTGCGCTTCGTTACGATAATGCCAACTGTCTAGGTCAAGGGTGAATGCCGTATTGCCATTTAGTTGAGTCTGACTATGCATCGTGAGAGGCAAAAAGTCATTGTCCACCAATTTTGAATCTGCTGTTAGGCTTGTTAGACCGTGGCTAACATCACTGGTTACGTCAAACGTCGTTGGCATACCATCACGCTCTAGCTGCGTTTTAAGCTCAGGGTCAACAACTGAATAACGAGTCAGCACGACTGAAGACAAATAGCCACGCTGATACTCGACCACTTCGCCTTTAATCATTTCATCATTCATATTGGTAATACCATCTTCAATGATGGACTGACCAATTTGTCCGACAGCCAATGGCCAACACAGCGCTAATGAGATAGCACCACCAATGGCGCCGATTTTTTTAAGATTTTGCATAACGTCACTTATTAGGTATTTTCGGTCAGTCTACCCCAAACCACCTGCGGAGAAAACATTGAGACAAATCAGACTATTGATGCTTATTCTAGTCCATTAATCAGGAATCATACTTGGCTCCCACTCATCATGTCCTTTTATTGTTAAAGTTTGCGTGGCGAAGTTTTAACCGGAGCTAAAACATCTGTGAATCGTTATGCTGTGTTGTGTCTCGACAACAACCCAATCAGTGCTGAACAGTTTCGATTGGAGCTGTCTGCCTTCTCAAGTAAGTTTGATATTTTTTCTGTCGAATCGATAGAAGAGGCTCAAAGCGCTTTAGAGTATCTGGAAGAAAGAGAACAGACTGTTGCTTTAGTCATAGCGAGCCATCACGCTCATTTTAATGGCGTGGATTTTCTTATTGGTTTAGACCGGATGCCGCATACCGAGCAAGCAAGAAAAATTCTTATTAGCTGCTCGTCTGATATAGAGGCAATTCTCACTGCCGTTAATGAGGGCAGGCTCGACCACTGCCTCACTAAACCTTTGCCAGATCACGTCTTATTTAACACAGTGCAAAAAGAGCTAACCCAATTTATATTGCGAAACGGTAAAGAAGACCTGCTAAGTTACAGTCAGATATTGGATCATCACAGCTTGTTGCGAGCGCACATCAATAATCAGATGAGCCATTATCAAGCGGGCTTTTTACACGACTACCACTCGATGTCTGATGCTGAGTTGGCCGAGCAAGTGATCTCAGCTCTCCAACAGTTTTTTAAAGACAATGACGAAACAAGAGCCTGCCGCACCTATTCAACTGAACACCTATTAACCGTAGAAGGCGAGCCAAATAGCTTCTTGTGGTTTATCACCGATGGTGAAGTGGCTCTGTACAAGCGCGATGAGCAAGGCATGCAGCGAGAGGTTGTACGCCATAACAAAGGTAATATTGTCGGAGGCATGTCGTTTGTTACTGGAGAATGTTCTTTCTCGACAGCCCTAACGCTGACAAAGACAGAGGTCATCAAACTCGATCGCAACGTATTCAATAAAGTGATGCAAAGCGACTCAAACTTGCTGCCTCTTTTTACAAACTTGCTCTTACGCCACTTCAACCGCCGATTACAAAGAAGCATCAATACCAAGTTGCAACTTCAAAAAACGCTCGAATCGCTGGAGTCTGCCCACCAGCAACTCATTGAAAGAGAAAAAATGGCGATGCTCGGCCAGTTGGTTGCGGGCGTGGCGCATGAACTAAATAATCCGATAGCAGCGATATTGAGGGGCGTAGAGAATTTAACGCATACGCTAGAAAGATTACTTAACGAAGTACCCAGTTCCGATATACAAACCAAAGGCATTGAGTTGTTGAGCAAAGCTCAAACCGCAAAACCCGCATCAACCGCAGAGCTCAGATCACGCGTTAAAGCACTTAATCATGCCCTTCCAGACCGAACACTGGCTAAGAAAGTGGTGAACCTTGGGCTAGAGTCAGATCACGAGTTACTCACTCAACTAACGAAAAAACAGCAAGTGTCTTCTCATGTTCTCGATACTCTTGAGCAATACCACAAAGCAGGTTCCACTCTTCGCTCGATTAACGTCTGTGCTGCGCGAATTGCAGATATGGTGAAAAGCCTTAAAGGTTACGCACGCTCAGATGATGAGACCCAGCACTATGCTGATATTCATGAAGGTATTGAAGACACCTTGGTGATCTTCGAAAACAAACTAAAAATGCATCAGGTTTCCACTAATTACGCGGATTTACCTCCTATCCTTTGTCAACCAATCGCACTCCAACAGGTATGGACGAATTTGGTCTCTAACGCCATTGATGCATTTCCGGAAAAAGGCGTTTTAAAAATACAAACACGTCTTGCAGAAAAAGATCATACACATTACGCCGTTATCTCGTTTGAAGATAATGGGTGTGGCATTCCTGAATCGCAAAGAGAAGCCATTTTCGAGCTCAACTTCACGACGAAAAAAGAAGGCAACTTTGGTTTAGGCATTGGGCTGTCCATCTGCCAGCAAATCGTGACAGCACATAAGGGATGGATTGACGTCGAATCAGAGCTCGACAAGTTCACACGAATGACAGTCTGGTTACCAGTCATCGAAAAAGGAGATGAAATATGACCAAGTATTTAATTTTATGTGTCGATGACGAACGAGAAGTCTTGGATAGCGTGCTCCAGGATCTCGCTCCCTTCGAGGAGAACTTTGTCGTCGAAGGAGCGGAATCAGTGACTGAAGCTCGGCAAGTGATTGAGGAGATGGCGGAAGAAGAAGTTCAGCTTGCGCTCATTTTATGTGACCACATTATGCCGGAACAAACTGGGATCAGCTTCTTAATCGAACTCAGTCAAAATGGTGACACAAAAGCAGCGCGCAAAGTTTTACTCACAGGACAAGCCGGTTTGGAAGACACCGTAGAAGCCGTAAATAACGCGAGTCTCGATTATTACATTGCCAAACCTTGGAAAGGCGAAGCATTGAGAAAGGCAATCGTGTCTCAGCTTACCGCGTTTGTGATTGAGAATGATGATAACCTGCTATCCTGGACTCAAATCCTTGATTCTGAGGCAATCCTCAACGCCATGGCAGATAGAAGAGCAAGCTTTGGCGAGTAATAAAGTGTTTGGTTCTAACTTGAACTCAACGATGCTCATTGAACCACCTAACCTCGATAGTCGAACGAGGTTAGAAAAATATCGTTACTTGTCCGAGTGAAATTCTCGGACACTAAGTATATGGCGTAGTTTTTGCTTAACCCAAGGAACTATTAAGTTAATTGACAAAACATCGACACATTTTTGTTGGTCGTCGACCTTCCTTTTTATTATGATGTCGGACAAATCAGATTACGGTTCAAGTGGTTGCTTGAATCCATGGAAATAATGAACAAGGTTTATCGTTAGTTATGCGTAAAACACTATTAGCCGCTGCCTTACTAGTGGCATCAAGCCATGCCCTAGCTGCAAACGATCGCAATGCGCCAGCAACTATGAGCAACTTTAGCTACGACTATTTCGAAGCACGTATTGGCGCAAGTCCTGTGACATTTGGTGCTGGATTCAGCAAATCAATTCACCCGAACGCGCATGTTATTGCTCGTATTGACTCTGAGTTTGAAAGTGATTTTGACTCAGCTGCAGGCTTTGGCTTCCATTCTCCGCTAAACAACTGGGCAGATCTTACTGGTGAAATGCTAATGCGCGTTGTACAACCTTCGAATGAGAGCAGCACAGATGTTGGTATGGAGCTTAACTTAGGTGTTCGCCAATGGTTAGGCCCTCAATTAGAAGTAGGCGGCAAAGTCGGCTACGTTTCTATCGATAACGATGACGATTGGACTGGCTCTGCCTACGCTCGATTCCACTCAACAGAGCTTTTCTCTTTGGGTGCTGAAGCACGTATCAACGATTTTTACGGTGATCAGGTAATGTTCACTACGCGTTTTAAGTTTTAAGATTTGTGCTGTAAGAAAAGAGCAAATTAAAAAACAAAAACCGAGGTCTTTGCCTCGGTTTTTTTGTCTAATTTAATGACTAACTCAATGAAGTGGTAAAAAACTTCAACGTCCTTTTTCCGCTTTTCACACTTGCCTTTACGACCCGCTAACTCCATCGAAACGAGTCAATCATTGTGCGATCAGCTTCGCTTAGTCACACAGTGCCAATAACTGTTTTTTACGCGGCTCTTGGATCAGTTTCCAATGTACGCCATCAGTTGCACCAGCAAATTTCCACAGTAGCTTTACATCAACATCATTACCGTAAGCCGTTTTAACTTTGTTGAAGACTTTTACAGGTCCAAGTTCTAAAAAGGTTTCTACGTCATCAACACCGGCTTTCTTGACCATACGTTCAAGGGTTAGTTGCATGTTGGGTAAGTCTCTTAAGCGTCTACTGGCAGAGGACTTTTGATATTTCCGTTCCTTAATTGAGTATTCAATTGATTTCTGTACCAGTTCATCAAGCCCTACATATCCGGATTCGAATAAATCGGTTACATCATAATAATTTACGGTTGCCGTCGTCTGTTTTTTGACGTGCTTATACTTCTCACAGCTCAGTTGAGTAAACACTTCATCTAGCCCATTACCACCACGTAAGTAGCAGCAATCATTGCTGACAAGCGCAAACATAGCATCATCGGTGAATAAACCAATACCACCGAACATAGAACGTTTTTGGTACTCACTGAAGGTGCGTACATATTTAAAAAAAGCTTGGTCTGTCATGTCCATTGACCTCTTTAATCTGAATAAATTACCCCGATTAGCGATGTCACCAGATAAACAGCAGCTTATAGCGAATTATAAATGTCGATTTGTTGGCGATATTTTTGTGAGTTGTGCTCACCAACTTGCTTAATCATACTTAACGTTGAAAAATAAGTTAGGACATAGGTCACATATAAAAAAGTATAAATTCTGCATACGTGATTAGTTTCACACTTATTGTTCGTGTGGTGATATTTTTTTGACGCATAGCATGCCTAAAACGCGCCATCATTATGATCTCGCTGGCAATTACGGGCACATAATACGCATTTAATTGATAAAGAATACGCTGTAAGGGTACACTGTACGAAAGATCTCAAGTACAGCGTCACAATGGAACATTTATCATTTTTTTGGCTGCCAAATAATAAAGATAAGCTTATAAACGCACTGGAATCCGAGTTTGCTCAGCTGGTAGAACAGTCCATCTCCACGGGTAAGATTTCGTTACCTCCTATTCCTGATGTCGTGCTTAAAATTCAGCAGTTATGTGTCGAAGAACACACCACGATTGCCGATGTTGCTAACTGTTTATTGGAAGATCCCGGATTAGCAGCGGTCGTTTTACGAGTCGCTAACTCTGTGATTTTCAATCGCAGAAATATCACCTGCAACGACTTAACTACAGCGGTATCTCGTCTCGGAATACTTCGTGTACGTGATATTGTTACCGCACAAGCGATTGAGCAACTTAAACACTCAGTTAATCTCACTAAAGAATGCAATGCCATCTTGGTGAAGAGTGCCGCGATATCTCGTGAGCTCGGTGCCGTCATGGTGATGTTGGTTCAATCGTTTCGTAGCCACGAGCCAGGCACTTATGGCCATCTAGAGCAAGAAAAGGCGTTATTGGTCGGTCTATTAGCCGATATTGGGTTATTTTGCCTAATTAATGAGTACCACTTGTACTTAGATAGGGGCAATTACTTAGACCCAGATATTGCATTGCAGATCTTCCAAACACGTTGTTCTGCCACAAGTAAACTGGTACTTGAGCGTTGGGGGTTTGACAACGACTTCAGAGAAGTATCCTCAAATGAAAAATACGAGTTAACGCGACCAGAAGTGAGTTATCTCGACATCGCTAGAATTGCGCATCATTTATTGATGTTCCGCAATCACGATGAACGCATTGACGAACATGAAGTTGAATTCAACTTAACTGGTGCAGAAGTCTTGTATGAACTTAGTAACATGAGTGATACTGACTTCAATGATCAAATCCGTGCTGTACTCAATGCTAGCGGTTTGTAATTTATCGTTTTCTGATAATACCTTATCCGTGATAAAACGATTCGCTCAAGGCTGAGCTGTATGTGGTGAAATGTCTCTAATTTCAACCGATAGATAATTTGATTTATGCGTGTTGATGTTATCTCAAAAAGGAATCATTGAGCTTTATGTTTTCAGGGATGCTATTTATTTTCGCTCCGCTTGTGGTGGGGTATCTAATTCCTATATCTCGATCTTCGTTATTGGAGAAGATCAATCAGTCAACGTCCTACCTTATTTACGTCATTTTGTCGTTGATGGGTCTTAGTTTGGCGGCGCTCGATAATTTAAGCAGCAACTTACAAAGTATTCTCCTCTATGCGAGTACGTTTTTTTTGTGTCTAAGTGCCTGCAACCTGTTGGCTCTGCCTATTATTGATAAAATTATTCCACTCCAGACCAATCAGAATCAAAAGAAACTACCGTTATCTTCGATGGCTTTAGAGTCTGTTAAGCTTATCGTGGTCGTTGGCGGAGGGTTAGTGGTTGGCCTGCTGTTACCCATTGATTTGAGTTGGGTAGATACAGCAAGCGAATGGATACTCTTTCTACTTCTATTTTTTATTGGTATTCAGCTGCGCAATAGTGGACTTACTCTGCGTCAAATCCTATTAAATAAACAAGGAATGGCCATTGCGGCTGTTGTCATCGCAACATGTATGCTTGGTGGCGTTCTTGCAGCGTTGCTTTTGGATCTTCCTCTTTATCAAGCACTCGCAATGGCTTCAGGTTTTGGCTGGTATTCACTCGCAGGTATTTTAATGGGTGACGCTTTTGGTCCGGTATTTGGTGGCGCGTCGTTCTTGATTGAATTGATGAGAGAGTTAGTCGCACTGGTTGCCATTCCTCTCTTTATTCGTAGCTATCCGTGCACCGCAATTGGTTACGCCGGTGCAACAGCAATGGACTTCACCCTACCCGTTATTCAAACCACCGGTGGTGTGCGTTGTGTTCCTGTTGCTATCGTTAGCGGCTTTATTTTGAGTTTATTGGTACCAGTTATGATGCTTTTCTTTGTATCACTTGCTAGCTAGATCTCAGGTTTTCGCTTTAACATCCATTACAATACGGCAAAAATTTAAATACCCAGTTAACGTCAAAGTGGTCAATATTTTTTGGCAAGACCCCTCTTTCTTTTCGTCATTCAGCCCAACGATTTGTCACGACCAAATAGAAAGAAGGGAGAAACATCAACTGATGTGCATTGCGTTAATAAAGGGATAACAACCAGAAGGAAGAAGAATGAAACGCTTTGTCGTTGCAGCGCTCCTCGCTACAAGCTCAACTTTTACGATTGCCGCAGATCAACAATGTCTTGCTAGCAAATACGATGGCTACGTCGATGCCTCACTACAGTGGTATCAAGATCTTGTTGATTTGACGGTTACCCAATATCCAGATCTGAAAGAAGTTAGTCAATGGTTCTTGGATGGACGTAAACATCACTTTGAATTAAACCGCGAAGCGGTTCACTACTTTTTAGAGAACGACCCTAGCCGCGTTGCGACGGAACAGCCAATCGAAGCATGGTTAAAACTAGAGCAACATGACGTTAAGCAGTTAGCGACCCGAAGCGATAAGTTAGGTGAAGTTGCAAAACAGACATTTAGCGACCGTCAATCAACTAACCACCCCAAAAACTACGAGCTTCGTTCAGCATTCGCTGATCTGCTTAGTCATCCCCAACAAATTGATACCGCACTTAATAAGTACAATCAGTCAATAGAAAAGATTGAAAAGCAGAAATGTGACTAAGGTTGCTCGCATTAGTCGTTGATTAGCATTCGAAAACACTAGAATGTTTTAACGTACTCAATCTAGAATTTTTTAATGTGAATATCGTAACCTTCACCTAAAATTTTCATTTCTACAACTTGGGTTTCAACAATTAAAACGGGACTTTGAGCCCGTTTTAGTTTAGATTGTGCCGCTCGCATTACCAAAATAACTACAAAGATTCTTTGCTATGGTTAAGGAACAAAAAACCGCTGATGTTAGCTTTGAGAGCTTGCTAAAGATCTTCACTGTCCCAGAAGGTCCGGACTCAACGTTAACTAAAATTGACGAGAGCCTCTCGCGAAATCTAAATCAATTTCTTCGTGAACACATCGTGGCAGAAGAAAAGCCTTTACGCGAAATCGAAAAAGACTTTTCTTCTGCTCAGATTCCTGAGCAGCCAGAGTTCGTGTCAGATCATACAGAGCACTTACTCGACACTTTGGTGTCGCACTCAGTTCACACATCTTCACCAAGCTTCATTGGTCATATGACATCGGCACTGCCTTATTTCTTGATGCCACTGTCAAAGATCATGATCGCCTTAAACCAAAACCTGGTAAAAATAGAGACTTCCAAAGCCTTTACGCCACTTGAGCGTCAAGTTTTGGGTATGCTGCATCGCTTGATATATGGTCAGAATGATACTTTTTACAATCAGTGGATGCACAGTGCAAACCACTCATTAGGCGCATTTTGTTCCGGCGGCACCATTGCCAATATCACTGCGCTTTGGGTAGCACGTAACAAAGCGTTAAGAGCCAATGGCTCATTTAAAGGCGTTGAGAAGGAAGGCCTTTTTAAAGCCATGAAGCACTATGGCTATGATGGCTTAGCGGTGCTAGTGTCTGAGCGTGGTCACTACTCCCTTAAGAAAGCAGCCGATGTATTAGGGCTAGGCCAAGAGGGTTTGGTTGCGGTTAAAACCGATACCAACAACCGTATTGTTATCGACGACCTGAAAGCGAAAATTGTTGAGCTCGAAAAACAAAACATCAAGCCTATTGCTGTTATTGGTGTGGCTGGCACAACAGAGACAGGTAATGTTGATCCATTGCCTGAAATCGCTGAAGTCTGCCAAGCTCACGGCTGTCACTTCCATGTGGATGCCGCATGGGGTGGCGCAACACTTATGTCTAACCATCACCGTCACCTTCTCAAAGGTGTGGAAATGGCAGACTCAGTAACTATTGATGCGCATAAGCAGCTCTACATCCCGATGGGCGCTGGTATGGTTCTGTTCAAAGACCCTGACGCAATGAAATCCATAGAGCATCACGCTCAATATATATTGCGCAAAGGTTCAAAAGACCTAGGCAGCCATACATTAGAAGGTTCACGTTCGGGTATGGCGATGTTGGTCTACGCCGCAATGCACATCATAAGTCGCCCAGGTTACGAGCTTCTGATTGACCAAAGCATTGAAAAAGCTCGATACTTTGCGGATTTAATCAAACAGCAAGATGATTTCGAGTTAGTTTCTGAACCAGAGCTTTGTCTGCTCACATACCGTTATTTGCCGCCATTCATCCGTGAAGCATTAGCACAAGCAGAAGGCTCACAAAAAGAACAACTGAATGAGCTGATCAATGAGTTAACACAGTTTATTCAAAAGCGTCAGCGCGAAACGGGCAAATCGTTCGTTTCACGTACAAGACTGAACCCAGACCAATGGCAACGCATGAATACGATAGTGTTTAGAGTGGTTTTGGCAAATCCACTGACCACAAAAGAAATTTTGAGCTCAGTGCTTGATGAACAACGCGAAATCGCCAAGCAAGCACCAAATTTGATGAAAAGAATTCAACAGCTGGTTGTCGATATTCAATCGTCTTAACAGCCAGATCGAGTTACATCAATTTGAAATTTTTTTTCGTTTTGATGTAACTCAAACATCATTATCGTGCGACTAGCGCAACAAAACTTCGTTTACACATCCAATTCTGTAGTTTTTACAACATTTTGTTTGAGGCCTGTCAAATTCTCACTAAATAGTACCCGTTATTGGTTTAGACTGATTGAAGATCAGGTTTATACTGATTCTATGGCGCTGGTTGTTTTCGTTAACGCCCCACTCTACTCCGGAATCTTCGTGTTTCCTTTCGTTAGCAGAGCCAGCGAGTTGTTCTCTATACCCTCGTGAACACTATGAATACATTAGAAAAAATTCAAAAAAACCTGGAGAATTTCAGTAAGTCAGAGCGCAAAGTTGCGGAAGTAATTATGGCGTCTCCACAAACTGCAATTCATTCAAGCATTGCAACGCTGGCTAAAATGGCCGACGTTAGTGAGCCCACTGTAAACCGCTTCTGTCGTCGTCTGGACACCAAGGGCTTTCCAGATTTTAAGCTTCACTTGGCACAGAGCCTAGCCAACGGCACCCCTTACGTTAACCGTAATGTGGAAGAAGACGATGGCCCAGACGCGTACACCCATAAGATTTTCGAATCGACGATGGCGTGTTTAGATGTCGCGAAAAATAGCCTAGATCCAATGCAAGTGAACCGTGCGGTCGATTTGCTAACGCAAGCGAAGCGCATTTCATTCTTTGGCCTTGGTGCATCATCTTCTGTTGCCCGAGACGCACAAAACAAGTTTATTCGCTTTAATATTCCAATTACTTGTTTTGAAGATATTGTTATGCAGCGCATGAGTTGTATCAACTGCAGTGATAATGATGTTGTGGTTCTTATTTCTCATACCGGTCGAACAAAGAGTCAGGTAGAAATAGCGAACCTTGCTCGTGAAAATGGCGCAACGGTTATTGCGATTACAGCGAAGGATTCTCCTCTAGAAAAGGCAAGCTCGCTGGCCATCACGCTCGATATTCCAGAAGATACCGACGTTTACATGCCAATGGCAAGCCGAGTTGTACAAATGACAGTGATTGATGTGCTAGCAACTGGCTTCACTCTTCGCCGTGGTACAGGTTTCCGTGAGAACCTAAAACGCGTAAAAGATGCGTTGAAAGACAGTCGCTATGACAAATTAAGCCAGTACTAAGCACTAAAGCTTAGTCAATACTTTATCTAGGGGAGCTCAAGGCTCCCCTTTTGTTTTAATGCTGCTAAGGGAGCAATCACCCTAAGTCGTTGACACTCGATAAGTCCGTTCTTGATTCCAGTACTTCAACAGAACTGACATGTTGTGCACTCTCAGCTGCGCACTCTCCGCTACAATCACAGACTTGCTGCAATATGTAAATCAAACGTTCCTGATTCAGGGGTAAAGGATTCCCTTTGATTGCCATTGACTTAAGCGCATCGTTCGCCACTTGCTCAAAAGAGGTTTGGCATACTCCAAATTGAGCCAGTAGCGGTAACGCTAACTTATCTAGCACCATATTGACCCAAAGAATTCCATCGTGTTCGTTAGCGTTTACTCGCTCGGTGACTAATTGGGCCAGCTTGCGATAACGACTTATCACATCATTCCTACCCGCGAGTTTAGCGGCGTTAATGTTCTCCTGCATCACGTGCGGAGCTAAGCGAGCCGTAATAACGCTATGGGGGGCGTCTAACTTGCCTCCTAACGCCGATGCTAACCCATGAGCGGCACCTAATTTGGCATTAGTAATCGCCATACCACCAAGCAATGCAGCGAACGATAAATCAGAGCGCGCCTTATGATTATCTTGCTTACAAGCGGCAATCACTGAACGGCTTAAACGACGTAGCCCCTCTTCGCAGACCATATCAGTAAGAGGGTTTGGCTCACCACACACATACGCTTCCATTAAATGAGTGAACGCATCCATTGCGCCACGTCCAGATGTGTATTGGTCGGTCCCGTAAGTAAGTGTCGGGTCTACAATGGCAACGTCTGCGAGCATATCAGGGCTTCGAAGACTCACTTTCACTTTATCTTGTCCAGATTTCAGCACAGCATTTCTGGTCACTTCTGAACCGGTGCTTGCTGTCGTAGGAATTGCAATAAAATGAAGAGGCTTTGCTTTTAAAGGGACGCTTCTTCCTACCACTTCTACGTAATCGTAAACATTGCCTTGATTGGGAATAATGGCAGCTAAGGCTTTGCCCATATCGATGACGCTGCCACCACCTATCGCAACCACCATATCAGGTTGGAATTTTCTACCGAGCACTGCGGTCTCTTCTACCATCGTGATGTATGGTTCTCCAACGATAGCTACGTGCTGGTAACGCATATTTTGAGCTTTAAGATATTGGATAATGGGGGCGGCTCGTTGGGTATCCTGCCCAGTAACCAGCAAAACACTGTAGCCAAATTGGTTAATAACGGATAATGAAGATTGAAGTGCACCTTCACCAAATATAATCCTTGTTGCAGTCATAAACTGAAACATACACACCCTCCCAAAAGAATATACCCAAATAACCTCTCGCCCTCTGATTTAACGCTTATGTAAGAGTTGAAGTTATTTGCGTATAGCCAAAATAGATTGCTATTTTTTTAAACAAAAAAAATTGACCAATTCCACCTTGCCATCATTAACCCTTTAGAATGTATGTTTTTTATGCGTCACTTCACATACTTCAGAGCCGTAAAATAAGCACGTGCGTTTAGTTTTTATTCGATAGATTTCACCTATAGAACCAAGAGGTAATTGCCGCTTTATTTCCGTATCTGGATCGGGCATAGTTACTCCAGCAAAAGAAAGCGCACTCAGCCGCTATGTTTTGTACGCTTTCAAAAAAGAATAGATTTAGGAGAAATAAGATTATGTTCGTTGTTATCTTTGGTCGCCCTGCATGTCCTTTCTGTGTTCGTGCAAAAGAGCACGCAGAAACGCTAAAAGCAAAACGTGATGACTTCAACTACCGTTACGTTGATATTCACGCTGAAGGTATTTCTAAAGCAGATCTTGAGAAAACAGTTGGTAAACCAGTTGAAACCGTTCCTCAGATCTTTATCGACCAAGAGCACATCGGTGGCTGCGACGAGTTCGAAGCATACGCGAAAGAGCACCTAGGTCTATTTGACGAGTAATAAAGACTGTTTTCAAAAAAGCCGCTTCATGCGGCTTTTTTATTATTTTTCAGCTGGTTATTACGTTAAGTCAACTAATGGTAAAACCTAAAAAAATTCACTTATCTTTTTGCTATATTTAGTTACAATTCACAGTTCTTAATCTTTTTTGGCACACACTCTACCGAGCCACACAGTGAACATAGACGTCGTATACCTTCTCGAGCAAAACCCTATCCTTCTAATCTTCGTCGTATTAGCCATTGGCCTTGCCATCGGAAAAATTCGATTTGGCAAATTACAATTAGGCAACTCTATTGGCGTTCTTATTACCTCTTTGGTAATGGGCCACCTTGGTTTCTCATTTAATGCAGAAGCTTTAACCATTGGCTTTATGCTGTTTATCTACTGCGTTGGCATTGAAGCTGGACCAAACTTTTTTGGTATATTCTTCAGAGATGGTAAGCATTATTTTATTTTAAGCATGACTGTTCTCGTGTCTGCGGTCAGCTTAACGTATGGCTTGAGTCACTATTTCGGCCTCGATTTTGGCTTATCCGCAGGTATGATGGCAGGCGCATTGACCGCAACGCCAGTACTGGTTGGTGCACAAGATGCTCTTAACTCTGGCCTTGCGACTATACCGCGGAATATGGAATTTTCTCTGGTATTAGAAAATCTATCCGTAGGCTACGCGATGGCTTATCTGGTCGGCTTAATTAGCATGATCATGTTTGCTAAATTGTTGCCAAAACTGCAAAAACAAAACCTTTCTGATTCCGCGCAGCAAATCGCACAAGAGCGTGGCCTTGGAAATTCAAGCCAGAGAAAAGTGTATTTACCCATTATTCGAGCTTACCGAGTGGGCCCAGAGCTAATTGACTGGACTGATGGTAAAAACTTGCGAGAACTGGGTATTTATCGTCAAACTGGCTGTTACATTGAACGAATCCGTCGCAATGGTATTCTCGCCCACCCAGATGGTGATGCTATCTTGCAAGAGGGAGATGAAATTGCACTGGTTGGCTTCCCTGACAGCCATGCTCGCTTAGACCCTAGCTTCCGTAATGGTAAAGAAGTATTCGACCGTAACTTGCTTGATTTGCGCATCGTTGAAGAAGAAATCGTCGTAAAAAGTGACGCTATCGCTGGTAAGCGTTTATCGGATTTGAATTTGTCTGAGTTTGGCTGTTTCTTAAACCGCGTAGTTCGCGCTCAGATTGAAATGCCTATGGACTTAGACATTGTGCTCGCTAAAGGGGACGTCCTTCAAGTGAGCGGCGAGAAAAGCCGAGTACATGGACTGGCGGAAAAAATCGGTTTCATCTCGATCCACAGTCAAATGGCCGATTTGCTCGCTTTTTGTAGCTTCTTTATTTTGGGTATTCTGTTTGGCCTCATCACAATGACATTCGGTCAGGTGTCTTTCAGTTTGGGTAATGCGGTGGGTCTTCTGTTATCCGGTATTACGCTTGGTTTTTTACGAGCAAATCACCCTACTTTCGGTTATGTCCCACAAGGGGCGCTGAATATGGTCAAAGATCTAGGGTTAATGTTCTTTATGGTGGGAATTGGTCTAAGTGCAGGTGGAAAGATGTTCGAGCACCTAACGCAAGTAGGTCCAAAAGTCATTGGTTTGGCATTTATTGTCAGTGTCGTGCCTGTAGTTCTGGCTTACTTAGTTGGCGCACACGTACTCAAGATGAACCGTGCCCTGCTCTTCGGTGCCATTATTGGCGCCCGTACTTGCGCTCCAGCTATGGATGTCGTTAACGACTACGCTAAGTCCACCATCCCAGCCCTTGGTTATGCGGGTACCTATGCGATTGCGAATATTTTAATGACGCTAGCTGGTACGATACTGATAATACTAAGTTAATACTCACTTTGGCTATGAAATACAAAAAGGCGCTCAATGAGCGCCTTTTGTTTATTGGTTATCTAGTCTGTGATTAGATTTGAATGAAGTCTGCTTCAACTGCTGGATTCACATCCGCTTCGTAATCTACGCCTTCAACGCCGAAACCAAATAGTTTCAAGAACTCTTCTTTGTACTCAACGTAGTCAGTCAGCTCTTTTAGGTTCTCAGTCGTAATTTGAGGCCATAGCTCACGACAGTGCTGCTGAATGTCGTCACGAAGTTCCCAGTCATCCAGACGTAGGCGGTTCATCTCATCAACTTCTGCCGCGCTACCGTCTTCTTTGTATAAACGTTGGCTGAACATACGGTAGATTTGTTCCATACAGCCTTCGTGTACACCTTCTTCGCGCATTTTCTTGAATACCATTGCGATGTACAGTGGCATAACAGGAATTGCAGAACTCGCCTGAGTTACAACAGATTTAAGTACCGCAACATTGGCACTGCCGCCTGTTGCTGCTAACTTGTCGTTTAGCGCTTTCGCTGCACGGTCTAGGTCCATTTTTGCTTTACCTAGTGCACCATCCCAATAAATTGGCCAAGTTAACTCAGTACCAATGTAGCTGTACGCGACGGTCTTACAACCTTCAGCAAGAACACCAGCATCAGACAACGCATTGATCCAAAGTTCCCAATCTTCACCGCCCATTACAGTGACAGTGTCTTTGATTTCTTCTTCTGTTGCAGGCTCAACGCTAGCTTCGATGATCACATCTTTGTTGGTATCAACAGCCGTTGATGTGTAAGTTTCACCGATAGGTTTAAGAGATGAACGAACTAATTCACCAGTTTCTGGCATTTTACGTACTGGAGATGCCAGTGAGTAAACCACCATATCGATTTGACCTAAGTCTTCTTTGATCAGCTCGATAGTTTTCTGTTTCGCTTCATTTGAGAAAGCGTCGCCGTTTAAGCTTTTTGCGTACAGACCTTCTTCACGCGCTAGCTTTTCAAAAGCAGCGGCATTGTAAAAACCTGCTGTACCTGGCTTCTTCTCAGTACCTTCTTTTTCGAAGAAAACACCGATAGTTGATGCACCGCCACCAAATGCCGCAGCGATACGAGAAGATAGACCGTAGCCACTTGATGCACCAACAACAAGAACACGCTTAGGTGCGTTTTTGATTGGACCTTGCGCTTTGGTGTACGCAATTTGTTCTTTTACGTTAGCTTCACAACCAACAGGGTGCGTTGTAGTACAGATAAATCCACGAATTCTAGGTTTGATGATCATATTCAACTTCCTTTAAAAAACCTTGTTAGGATAAAAGTTTCGTTGGGATTTCGCATCTAATTTCTGTAAAAATGCTCTTAAAAGGCAAGTGGTTGGAGCACTATCCCACCATCCACTCCCCAAGAATACAAAAAAGCACCTCATTGAGGTGCTTTTCTTAACATTAGTTGTCTATTATGCCGCCGGATTCAACTGCGACTTTTTTGGGCTATGAGTTCGCACTTCAGAAAAGTCATGACTAAAGTGGTCAACTTGAATCGCCTTGTAGCGCAATTTATCTGCAGCCATGATTTGATCAATTTCTTGCTCAGTTAACACGCCTGCTTCAAATGCTTGCTGCAAACGGTCATGCAGCAAACCTTTACGAGCCACTTTACCATCCTTCGCAGCCTTCATAAGTTTACGCTCCAAAGGTTTAATGTCGTACATTGCAAGGAATGCATTCTCCATTAAGCCTACGCTGTCATCCTCTGATTTTCCGATGTAGCACAGATGCGTGAGGCGATCACGTTGCGCGCCTGGTGTCATCATCGCTTCAGCCAAATTCACACACAGCTCATCACTTGGCTTATTGAAATGATTACCAAGCGGGAACAATAGCCCCTTAAGCACACCGCCAACGTATTTCACAGGGAAGTTGGTGTAAGCCTCATTTAATGACTTAGAAGCGTTATACAAACAGTGTTGAACAGCGTAATGAACGAAGTCTAGATCGCCTTGTTGACGGCCTTCATCTTCATACTTTTTCAAGGCAGCAGATGCCATGTATAGATAGCTTAATCCATCACCCAAACGTGCGGAGATCATTTCTTTACGCTTCAAGTCTCCACCTAAGGTTAACATCGCAAAGTCTGCACTTACTGCAAGTGCACGACTGAGACGAGTAATGTCTTTGTAGTATTGCTGCGTTGGGCCACTCATGTGCGCGTTAACAAATCGAGAACCAGTTAGTGCTGCACCAAATGCACCGAATGTATTACCGAGCGCGTGCTTGATGTGTTTAAAGAGTAAGTTGTCAAATTCTTTCGCACCTTGTTCAGAATCTGGATTCGCCGCGGCTTCCATTTCTTTTAGAACATATGGGTGACATCGAGTCGCACCTTGACCAAAAATCATCAGGTTACGAGTCAGGATATTCGCGCCTTCAACGGTGATAGCAACCGGGATACCAAGGTAATGTTTAGCAAGATAGTTCATTGGGCCATCTTGAATCGCACGACCCGCATGGATATCAAACGAATCATTTAGAATGGTACGCGCGATTTCTGTCATGTGGTACTTGGCAATCGCGGTTACAATCCCAGGTTTTTCTTTCATATCGAGAGAAGTCGTCGTTAGCGTACGCGTCGCTTCTAGTAGGTAAGTAAGACCACCAATGCGCCCCATCGCTTCTGCGACGCCTTCAAACTTACCGATCGACATTCCAAACTGTTTACGCACGTAAGCATAAGCACCTGTTGTACGTGTAGTAAGGTGACCAATCGCTGTGCCAAGCGCTGGAAGAGAGATACCACGACCAGCAGAAAGACACTCAACCAGCATACGCCAACCTTTACCTGCGTAATCAGCGCCACCGATCAACCAGTCCATAGGGATGAAGACATCTTCACCACGAGTTGGGCCATTCATGAACGCAGACCCCAGAGGATCATGGCGCTCGCCTATCTCGACACCTTCATGGTCAGCGGGAATCAACGCACATGTAATGCCAACCTCTTTCTTGTCACCAAGTAGCCCTTCAGGATCCTGCAGTTTAAATGCTAACCCGAGCACTGTCGCAACTGGCGCAAGCGTGATGTAGCGTTTATTCCAACTAACTCGCACGCCAAGCACTTCTTTGCCTTCATGGGTGCCGTAACAAACCACGCCTTGATCAGGTATGCCACCTGCATCAGAACCCGCTTCAGGGCCAGTTAGGGCGAAACAAGGGATGTCTGTACCATCAGCTAAACGAGGCAACCAGTAATCTTTTTGCTCTTGCGTACCATAGTGCGATAGCAGCTCACCAGGGCCAAGAGAGTTCGGTACCATTACCGATACCGCGGTACTGATACTTCGAGTCGCAATACGAGAAACAATGGTTGAGTTCGCCAAAGCGGAAAATTCACGACCACCATATGCTTTCGAGATGATCAAAGAGAAAAATCGCTCTTTACGTAGGTACTCCCATACTTCAGGCGGTAAATCCCTGTCTTCTTTGACAATCTTCTGGTCATCAAGCATTTCTAGCAGGGTCTCAAGCTCATTATCCATAAATGACTGCTCTTCTGCCGTCAGTGTAGGCGTTGGATAATGATGCAATGTTGTGAAGTTTGGCTTGCCTGAGAATAGTTCGGCATCCCACCATACACTACCCGCTTCCATCGCCTCTTTCTCGGTGCTAGACAGAGGTGGCAATACTTTTTTGAACACTTTAAAAGCCGGGTCACTAATCCATTTTCTTCGTAGAGAGCTCATAGTTCAGATCCTTTTGTTCACGTAACCGCTCGGGGTATAATCTTATTATTGGTTTAACTTTCTTATTTGTCTTATGCCAACTGCTTTGCTGACATTCCTGCTGACAAATATGGAATCAGTAAATCGACGACAGATTTCACATCGACTTCCTTTTCAAACTTACTTTCTGCCAGCTCCGAAAGAGCTTGGCTTGAAGCCATCGTAAATACACAGGTTCCTAACGTGAAGTGCAGTCGCCAAAACAACTGTTCTTCACATAGTTCCGGGTTCGCCTTCATTATCGAGAAAGTGAAAAGGTTCAGTACCTCTTCGTATCTGGTGGTAATGAACCAGCGTAGATGACCTTGAACGTCTGTATAACCGCGGCCAATTAACAACATAAATAGCGCAGTACCATTTGGGCGTACATCATTTAATGTACGTAAAGGTAATCGCAATGACTCAAAGACATCGTCCATGTTGTAGCTATCGCGCGTGTTTAACTCAATTAATGAAGTCTTAATGCTCGGCATTAGTGCTTCTAAATACCTATCTAAAACCGCTCTAACCAGCGTTTTTTTATCGCCAAAGTGATAGTTTACCGATGCTAAGTTAACGTTAGCTTTACCTGTTATCGTTCTTAGCGAAGTATCATTAAAGCCATGTTCAGCAAAGAGTCCTTCTGCGACATCGAGTATTTTTTCTTTTGTTGATGTTCTCGGGGCCATTTTAATCACTCGTATTAAACAACTGTTTGAAAATATACTCCCGAAACTTAAGATTAACAAATGATTAACATCACACTTTAACCAATTGGTCTGACCAGGCAGTAAAAGGTGTGATCTAATCTTTTGAAATTCAATCGAATACTCCAGTGAAGCTTGTCAGAAGAAAACGATCAAATTTCTCAGTCCATCGCAATTGAAACGCTAACAATAGCCATGGCGGCTCGGAGTGAGCGACGAGAGTATGAAATACATCTTCGGTTCTAGGGAAGATAAAATTAGAAACACAGAAGTTAGTAACTTCGCCAAGTTGGTAATCCATCTCGATTTTTCTATTACTTTCGGGTGTGTAAGAAGCTAGAAAGCATTAAGTAGAAATTTTTTGAAAAAAAATGGAACTGTTTGGAAAAGGCTCGGTCTGAATATACGTAACAGTTAGGGCATTTGAAGTTTCACTGGCCGTCAAACTTGTTTCCATCTAATTGTTACGTTGCTGCTTTTTTCTTATTAACTCCTATGTTTGTATCCGCCCAGTCAAATTTTCGGCTGGGCTTTTTTTCGCCTATAGATTTACCAAGCGCCTCTTTCGAAGATTTGCCCTAACTCCATAAGCTAGACCTTAGTTGGTCACAAAAGTAATCACCCTGAAGTGGTTGATGTGCCGATCTGCAGATATAAAAAAGCCTCCCGAATGGGAGGCTTTATTAAACAGTGTCTGTATCTTACGCTTGCGCTTTCTTAGGCAAAGAAAAGTGCAGTAACGCGTAGCCAAGTAACGCGGCTGTCGTCGAGCCCATTAAGATACCTAGTCGAGCATAGGTATCAAACTCAGGGCTTACATTTCCAAACGCTAAAGAGGAAATGAATATAGACATTGTAAAACCGATACCACACAACACAGATACCGCAAAGATATGCTTGAAGTTAATGCCTTCCGGTAGCTTAGCTACACCCATTTTCACAGCAGCCCAACTAAAGGTGAAGATACCTAGAGGCTTACCAACCAGTAGCCCCAAAGCAATACCTAATGGCAGCATTGAAGTTAGGCCTGACATCGATACGCCTTCTAGCGAAATCCCCGCATTTGCAAATGCGAATAGAGGTAAGATACCAAATGCCACATATGGATGAAGTGCGTGCTCCATGTGCTTAAGTGGGGAATGTTCGCCCTGTTTACCCTTAAGAGGAATAGCAAAGCCGATCACTACGCCTGCAAGTGTTGCGTGAACACCAGATTTAAGTACCGCAAACCATAAGATCGCGCCGACTATCATGTATGGCGTCAGTTTCGTTACTTCCTTCGCATTCAACATGAACAGGACACCAGTCATGATGAAGCCAACAAGCAGCGCCATGCTAGAAAGATCACCTGTGTAAAACAGTGCAATAATAACAACCACGCCTAAATCGTCGATGATAGCGAGAGCTAACAAAAACACTTTAAGGCTTACTGGTACGCGCTTACCTAGTAGCGCCATGATGCCTAGAGCAAATGCAATATCCGTCGCAGCTGGAATGGCCCAGCCAGAAACCGCCTCTGGGTCGTTAGCATTAAACGCAACGTAAATAAGAGCAGGGGCTAACATACCACCAACCGCTGCAATCGCAGGGAAAATTGCGGTTTCTTTTGATTTTAGCGCTCCTTCAAGTAGCTCTCGCTTCACTTCAAGGCCAATAAGTAAGAAGAAAACAGCCATTAGGCCGTCATTAATCCAGTGAGAAACTGACATACCGAATACATAAGTATGCAGTACAGATTGATAAGTTTCGCCCAGCGGTGAGTTAGCAATGGTCATCGCAATTGCCGCTGCAATTACGAGAAGAATACCACCTGCTGATTCCATTTTGAAAAAGTCACGAATGACATCGTTCATGGTTTCGTCCTTATATTTATTATCTTAATAAACGATTAACAAAGAGTGATAAGAGTGTATAGCTGTCGAAAACTTTAGAATAATCGCTTCTTCAGAGTATAAACTTCGGTTTTTTCGATGTTAAGTTTACTATACATCGTATTTTCCAACATGACACTCAATTTTGATCGGAGATCGTATTTGTTTTTGTCGCACCAAATATTTATCAAGATGATGAGAAAATCAGCATAACACGGCTTGTACCATCATGATAACCCCGTACTTTTGAGAAAAAGCTAGGAAGCTTCGCGCACTAAAAAACCACCCGTAGGAGGTGGTTTTCTTCACAACTCAATAGCCTGTCAGCTGCATAAAGCCCCAAGCCTCATTGGAGCCGGAAGCTAAAGTAGGCCCTTCCCAGTAAGGTATTACAAAGGGTAGCCACATATCTGACTTGATAATGCGGGTAGTCAAATTAATTTGATGCTTCGGAATATTGATAATCCACTGCAAAGGTAACCTTCTTCCATTGGATAAACTGGTCACTTGCATTGGTTTAATACTGATATCGTCGTCTGAGAGGTTGATGACTTTACCTGAGCGTGTCGACAACGTGCCAAACACGTGCTGTGTTTGCCCATGGTGACGATAACGGCTAACAGTTAATGCTCGACCATCATCTAAATTGAAAACAAACCAATCCCAGCCTTGTTGCCCCTCACCAATTAAGCCGCTGCCCCACTCTTTTTGCGCCCAAGCAGAACCCGTCACTGAGAATCGCTTACCATTTAAGCTTAAGCTGCCTTTTACTTTTAAAAATGGAGCACTGAAGCTGAAAGAAGCAACAGATTGCAACGCATGTTTAACTTGGAAGCCTTTGTCTCCATTCACGACAAAGGGGCCGCTTGTCATGGTATTGAGCTCAAGTCCAAACGTATCAGTATTCACATTCAAGTTGCCCGGGAAAGGCGTCGCACCGAGTGATCGCCAAGTCCAATTATCAATCCATAACCTGAAAGGACGATTGATCATACCAGCTTGGCCTATCCCACCTCTAGCTACCCGTTGCTCTTTCCATACATGCGAGCCATGACTGACGACAACATGTGAAATGTACAATTGAGGGTTCTGCCAACCGCTGGTTTCTCGCTCGTCCGTCGCAACCCTAAAATAGCTCCATTGAACATTGTAGATCTTGCCTTGCTCATCTTTTAGTTTCGCAAAGTAGTGCCACCATTCATGCTGATACTCGGGATGAAAGCGAAAGTCTGAGGGTAAAGAGACATGCTCATTAGGTAGTACAGGCTCGAAAATCGTTTGATTTTCACGCGTTAAGATAGAATCAAGTTCGCTTTCTCGTGTTGCTGTCGCCTCTAACCAAAAAGTTGAGTAAAAAGCAGCCCCAGTCAGAAAAGCGAACGTAACAACAATGAGCGTTGAAACCAACAAGCGTTTTTTAGAGCCCATTTTTTTCATTACAACGCGTCCCTTAATGACTTCATCGGTGTACTTTTGATCATTCTAATAACTGGCAATGCGCCAGCAACCATGATGGCAAGCATCGCCCAAGCAATGGTTTGAGCATACTCCCATGGAATCGTTTGAAGCTCTAGAGACCAGCCAAATGATTGCTTAATGATAATATCAACGATCAAATGTGCGAGCGCCAAGCCGAGCGGCACTGCAATAATCGCAGAAATGGCTCCGAAGACGAATAGCTGCAAACCACCTAATACGACAAGTTCTTTTCCGGACACACCCATGCACCTTAATAAGGAAAAATGCCGCTGCCGTGAAAGTTCTCCTGCCAACGTCGCAAAGAATAAACCAAACACGGCAATAATCAGCGTGATATTGCCCAAGGTTCCTGCTATCGCAAAGGTATGATCAAACACTCTCATTGCTTGGCTATAAATATTACCGTTATCAAACACACGATCTTGCGGGAGACGGAATACATTCTCTAAGCGATTTTTCAGCCCTTCTCCATTGACGTTATCTTTTAATACTACGCCAAGACCAACATTACCCGTACCTGCAAATGCATACAGCCAATTCCGGTGCGACATCATCACCTGGTTATATGGGTTTCCATAATCGTAGTAAACGCCTACGACTTGCCAATCACCACCAAGCGGTTCTTGCAAGTTAATGAAATCGCCAGGGCGGATATCCAGCTTCAAGGCCATCGACTCACTGACCATTAAGCTCTTGGTAGCGTGCAGTTGATACCAGTAATTTGGGACACCTAACTTGACGGTAAGTGAGTCTAACTCACCTTCAGAAGAGCCCGTACTCACAACTTGCAGAGCACCATGCTCGGTCGGCATATCTTTTTCCCAGCGCCACCAAACCGAGTTCACCTCTGGCTGATTCTGGAGCCATGCGCTCATCCTAGCGGCTGAATTGTTGGTCGGATAGATGTACACATCAGCCGCTAATCGCTGATTTAGCCACTTATCGGTTGTATCTCGAAAGCTTCCGACCATTGTTTCTACACCAATGTTTGCCGCCAGCGCTAACATAAACGCCATCGTAGCCACACCGCGATAGCTCATGCTCGCTGCTGCATCAGCAAAAAACCAACGGACACGAACCCATCGCATGGTATAAGAAAAACTTTGGAACATATGCCACATAATAAATGGCATAAACAACGCCACACTAACCAACATCAGAGCAATAATAGCAAAGCCGGTTTCTTGTGTTTTCGGGGCCTGATATACCGCTATTGCAGCGACACAAAACGCACACGCCGCAAGCGCCTGCCAAGAGAACTCTCTTCCAGCAAATCGCATTAGCGACAGTCGAGAAGAAAGGCGGATTGGTTGTGACTTCAGCAAACGGATTAATGGCCACAGACACGATATCAACGCACCCATCGCTGCCATGATTAGGCTATATAAGCTAGATTGCCATGACCATCCTATGGTTAAACCTACGTTGGCATCATACAAATCACTCAGGCTCGAAGACACTGCTGGGATAAGTTCATTCGCTAAGATCAAGCCAAAAAAGTTACCACACGCCCACGCAATAAAGACGAGCAAAGACAACTCTAGCAATAAGGCTTGCGCTAACTGTGTTCCGTTAACACCAGTCTGTCTCAAAATACCGACCAAACGTTGTCTCTGAATGAAAGACAGAGACATCGCTTGATAAAAAATAAACAACCCAACCAAAAACGACAGCATTCCCATCGCGGTGAGATTCATATGGAATGCGTTAGTTAGCGACTCAAGCTCAGTACGCGTATTCCTAACAAGCGTCATTCCATTTGGCAGCATGTTTTTCAGTGCTATTAGCTTTTCCTCTGGCATTTCACCACAAGAAATCGCAGACAAACCTGAGCTCCGCTTGAGCATACGCAACAACGATATATCAGTAACCAGCCGAGTACCCGAAAGCATCTTGTCCTTATCTACTTGAATAGGCCCAAGACGGCTTCCGTCATTCATCTCAATGAAGTCCCCATCTTGCCAACCCATGTAAGCGGCCAAATCTTGACTAACAAGAATAGGATAAGGAGGCTTCATTAGTGATAAAACAGGCATCTCACCTAGCGATTTTCCTTGTTGTAGTGGGATCATCGCGACAGGATCTATCCCCACCAACATCAGGCTCATATCGGTCTTGGCATCTAGATGAAGCACGTCAAACGGTGCACATTGGTTAAACCCAGCTCGACGTAACTGAATATAGAAACCTTGAGGAATTTTATTGGCAGAGTGCTTCGTTCGGATTCGGTATGGCAAAGGATTAGAGAAAAGTTTTTCCCCAGTAGCATAACTTTGTTTTGCATGCTGGTTGATAGAAGTAACACCAACAAGGAGGGACACGCCTAAAGTTAATCCCAGCCAGACAAGAATAATTTGTAGAGGGTAACGACGGTAATGACCGAGTAGTGCCTTAACTACGGGCCATAACATGTAACTGCCCTCCTTGAAGTCGAATCTTTCCTTCCATATGGGCGGCCACTTTTTCACTGTGCGTCACTAACAGCAAAGTACACTCCAATTGGCGAGCGAGACTCGTTAATAAGCGCATTACTGCTTCTGCATTTCGCTCGTCTAGGCTACCAGTTGGCTCATCAGCAAGCAGGATTTTGGGTTCCATATAAAGGGCGCGAGCAATCGCCGCACGTTGTTGCTGACCACCAGACGCCTCTTCCGGATAACGTCCTAGCAATGGCATTAAGTCCAAAGCAGAAAGAATTTGACGCCACAACTCTTTATCTTCCGGCAGACCTTTTAACTGACGACAAAAACGAATATTGTCGGCAATATTAAGTGTAGGAAGCAGGTTGAATTGTTGGAAGATATTACCAATATTGTTGCGGCGATAAAGGGTTCTTAAATGCTCCGGTGCTTCATGCATAGCAAAATTTGGAAACTGCACTTCACCAGAGTCGGCAGTATCTAATCCGGCGATTAAATTCAGCAGAGTACTTTTACCCGAACCACTTTCTCCCATCAGAGCGACTTGGTCACCTTGCTGCAATGTTAATTCTGCCCCTTGTAATACAGGGTGAAACTCTCCCCCGTCTACATAGCCTTTACATAGGTCTGACAGTTTTAACATTGATTATGCCGCTCGGATGGTGTTTAAAAATTGGGATCAGAATCTACACTAAAATCCTGTTAGTAGAAAGTATTTTGAATGCTTGATCACACTATGGAAGTACAAATGCAACTCGATTCACTTTCTGTTGCTAATTTTGTTGACGTTTTGAGCAGATTTTTGCAGCCAAAATAAACTCTGTTCCTCTTTACTGGCCAATCAGGTTTCTCATCCATTTTCGGCTAACCATTCTTGGCAAGCAAATCGCCCACTTCACAACTTCTTCCGTCAGAAAGAGTAAGTAAACCCATTGTGGGTCCCAATTGAGATAAATCGCTGCAAATGCTGCGAGTGGAATCCCGATCACCCACTGTGCCAAGATGTCTTGATACAAACAAAACTTAACATCACCGCCCGCACGTAATACACCAACAATCGCCATCATCGGCACCGAGCGTAGCACAACACCCAACGCAAGAATCACCATAAACTGTTCAGCTAGCTCGCGAGTGTCTGTTGTCAGTGCACTAAACGCATTAAGGATCCATTGATTTGACACTATCAACAAGACGGCGACCACAAATGCGATAAGCACATTCAAAATGACCGTAGCCCATGCTTGATAATAAACGGGTTCAAAATTACGAGCGCCGAGCTGGTTCCCGACTAGAACTGCAGCCGCATTCGATAAACCAATCATCATCGCCAATGCGATCGACTCAACAGGTGTCATTACGGAAAGTGCCGCCAAACCTTGTACGCCTGCTTGCCCCATGATGGCGTGATAAGCAAACAGCCCACCAGCCCACGCCAAGAAGTTAAATGTGGTTGGCAAAGAGAGGCTCAAGAAACGCGTAATTTTATCTAAGACCAATCCTGCGCGTATATCATCCCAACCAAATGCGATTATGTGTTTTTTCAACCATAGATAACCAAACAGGCAACCTACTTCGATCGCGCCACTGATTACCGTTGCGATCGCTGCTCCCGTAATACCCAGAGCAGGAAAGCCTAATTGACCAAAAATTAAAACCCAGTTAAGAAACACATTAGATAAAATGCCTATACCACTAAAAAAAGTGCTTAAGCCTGGTTGGTGCATCGCCCTTAGGCCCACCGACATACTGGCCACACATGCAACAGCAAACATGCTAACCGACGAAATAATGAGATAGCTGGCCCCTAGCTCAATCACTTCTTGTGAATCGGTAGTCAAACTCATGATGGGCTGTGGAAAAACAACAAACAAAGCAACAGCAATCGCAGCAAACATCATTGCGATCATCCATGTTAAAGCGGTACTGCGACGCACCCCAACTTTATCGCCAGCCCCCCAATATTGAGCGGTTAACAATGCACCACCCGTTGTCACCCCAACTAACATAATGGTGGTGACGAAAGTCGCGCGCGCAGCAACTCCAACTGCGGCAATTTCTGCTTCACCAAGTTGACCAAGCATAAGAACATCGACGAGGCTTCGGCTTGAAAACATCATGCTTTGCAGTGTAATTGGTAACGCGATTGCAAATAAACGACGTAAGAATGCTTTATCTGCGTGTATTGAGAGTTGAGAAAGAAAAGTCACAAGCGCTCCAACGACAACTTATTGATAGAATGGGGAAAGTGTCTCATGATTATACTCTGTGGTGTTTATTCCACCAACGATAAAAGGACAGATAATGAAAAAGGTGTTGGTGCTAGGCGCCTCGGGTTACATTGGCTCTCAACTTCTTCCGTTACTTTTAGATAAAGGTTACGCCGTCACAGCAGCGGCGCGACATATTGATTATTTAGAGTCAAGAACTCAGCCTCACCCTAATTTAACGTTAAGGTATCTCGACTTGGCTGACGCAGAGACCACGAAGGCTGTAGTGAGCGATTTTGATTTAGTATTTTTTCTCGTGCACGGGATGGCTCAAGGTGATGACTTTGTTGAGTACGAACTAAACCTTGCTTTGAACTTCAAATATGCGTTGGAACAAAGCTCCGTCGAGCATGTTATCTATTTGAGTGCCATTCAACCTCAAACCGGAAACTCTCGCCATTTAGCCGCTCGTAAAGCCACGGGAAAAATAATTCGACAGTCTGGTGTTCCAGTAACTGAATTGCGTGCTGGCGTTATCATCGGCCCCGGCTCTGCCGCTTTCGAAATCATGCGTGACTTTGTCTACAACTTACCTATTTTGATCGCGCCTAAATGGGTCGACTCAAAAGCGAACCCTATTGCCTTGCCCAATCTCAACCACTATTTGTTGAAGTTAGCAGAAGCCCCCTCTCCAGAAGAAAGTCAAATTTATGAAGTTGGTGGGCCAGATACACTTAGCTACCGCGAACAGTTCAAAGTCATTTGCCGAATCACGAACAAGCCGTATCGACTGTGGTCGACCCCGCTACTTACTCCGAAAATGGCATCGTACTGGCTAGGTTTAGTTACCTCAGTGCCAACTAGTATCGGTAAAGCATTACTTGCGGGCTTAGAGCACGACTACATTGCAAACTCCAAAGCGATTGAAGAACGATTTCCTCAAACGCTGATCAGCTACGAGCAAGCGGTAACTGATACCATTCAAGATGAAGGCACATTTGTACGCAGTAATGTCTGGGGGTTTGAACCCGCAGCGCTTCGTCGATGGCAACCAGGATATGGTTATTACCCAAAACAAGCTGGAGCGAGCATTAAAACTCATGCCTCCGCTGCGGAATTATGGAAAGTGGCGCAAAAGATCGGGAGTCGCGAAAAAGGCTATTACTTTGCCAACATCTTGTGGCGTACACGTGAATGGCTCGATATCTTTTTTGGTGGCGGAAAACCGATTCGCGTTTCTCCTCCTGGACCAGAGCTTAAAGTCGGTGATTTTATTGACTCTTGGAAAGTGATTCGCTGCGATAATAATCAGTTTCTTTCACTGTTTTTTGGTATGAAAGGCCCAGGCCTTGGGCGTTTAGAAATTACCATCAAAGATCTCGGTGACGAACGAGAGCTGGATATTACCGCCTGGTGGCACCCGCAAGGGTTTCTTGGGCTGCTTTATTGGTTTGCAATGATGCCAGCCCATCTTTTCATATTTAAAGGCATGGTCAAAGCCATCGCGAAAGAAGCAAACCGTTTAGAAAACAAAAAGCCCCAATAACAGGGGCTTCTAAACACTCAAAATGTCACTTTAGTCAGCTTTGAACGAGAGTGGAATTTCGGCTAACTGGTTACCTTCGTTTGCAGGAAAGATAAAGTACTCGCCGTGGTATTTCACCATCGATTTGTAGTCCGTCACTTTATGCACCATAAAGCCCGCTTGCGCTGCTTTCTCAACAAACTCAGCATGGTTGCCACGTACAAACCAGCTCATTGGTTTGACGAGCAGCTCGCCGTCGAAGCAGCTTTCGCATTGATCTGCACATAGCGCCAAAGAGTTTTGACCTTCCGTGAAGATTTGGATTTTGCCACAACCAACAAGTTGCTCAGACGTTGATACTTCCCAGCCAGCTTGCTCCATCAAATCAAGAAATGATTCAATATCGGAGTCTTTTATCACTTTGGACTCTTCACCTTCAGGAAAAAACTGAGCGTAAAAAGCGGAAATACGCTTGAAGATAAACAACAAACCAGCGTCATTACCCTTTGAACGACCCGCTTTTTGCCAACGTGTTAAGTCATCGCCTACGGCTCGACCGAAACGCTGAGATTTAAGTGCTTTGGTAACCCAGCGCACTAAATAATGGTTATTCGCAACAGGGGCATTGGCTAACTTACCTGAGCGATGCTCTTGATCTAACTCTTCAAGTGCTGAGTTAACTAAGTTTTGAATTTCTTTGGTGTAATTCGACATTACGCCTTTCTTCCTAAAGTCCAATAAAACAGTGCTGAAAGCACAGAACAAGCAAACATCACAATGATCATCGGCCACGCCACATTACCTGGTAGTGATGCCACCAGCGCGCCAACCAATGAGCCGATACCGAATCTTAACGTCCCCGCCAGAGACGATGCTGTACCCGCCATTGATGGGTAGCCACTTAAAAGCAGCGCCATCGCGTTACTACCTATCGTCGACAATGTACCGATAAACAGCACAACAAAAGGTACGATGCCCCATAATCCGAAGTCCATTAACCAACTTACGAATAAACCAATCCCCGCCAAAAGTTGCACTAACAACCCAAAACGAAGCATGGCATGAGAGCCAACTTTCTTCACCAAGCGACCATTAATACTGGTCATGATGATCATCGCAACAATGTTCAAACCAAATAAATAACCAAAGTGGTCTGGTCGAACACCATATAAATCAATGTAAACAAACGAACCCGCGGTCAGAAATGCAAACATTCCGGAAAATGAAAACGCTCCAGAAAGCATCAAACCTATCGCTTCAGGGTTGGAGCATAATTTGGCGTAGTTTCTCATCGTAGTGCGAAAACGAAGCGGCTGACGATTTTCTGGTTTCAGCGTCTCTGGAATTTTCCAAAGTACCAGTAGAATTACCACCACAGCGAAAATGGCTAATACCCAAAAAATAGAACGCCAGCCAAACCAGATCGCTAAGTGACCACCTATCATAGGCGCAACCAAGGGTGCCATGGTGATCACTAAGGTAACGAAAGACATTGCACGGGCAAAGTCTTCACGGTCAAACATGTCACGCACGACGGCTTGGATAATAACCGCCGCTGCCGCGCCAGCAAAACCTTGCGCTGTTCGCACATAAGTCAATGCATCAATGCCGTTTGTGGTCGCACTCACTACCGCCGCTAATCCAAAGAAAAGCACACCCAAAATCAGTACAGGTCTGCGGCCAAAACTATCGGCAAGCGGCCCATGAATTAACTGGCCAATCGCAAAACCTGCCGTATAAGCCGTCAACGTAATCTGAACCGCGCCAGGCGCAACACCCAAATCTTTCGCGATGGTTGGCATAGCAGGCAAATACATGTCGATCGCCAAAGGCGTCAAAGCACCAATCGCTCCTAATACAAGAAACAATAGAAAACTGATTTGGGATTGCGGAGCGCTTTGAGCTTTTTCTGTCATTCTTTTACCTCTTGTTGGAGCCCTTTCGTCAATACTTTCAGAGCAAAGTGAACGTAACGGACGGTTCTCATATCGCTGAATCTAGAAGCCAAAGGCCTGTTCTATCAACGTTCGAGAATCATAAGGGCAAATATGTACCAAGGTGTGACCTTGACGAACTCGACATAGAAAAGCGTGTGAAAGCGAAGTGTGTTTATGAGAAATAGACACAATGCAATGGAATTGATTCCACCATTTACTCACCACAGCCGAAGGCTTTGCAATAAGAGTATGCATGGCTCAGCTAAATGCAAAGGCATATCACTCAGATGAGTAAGCACACCGGAATTGTCTAGGCACTAATTTTGGTAGGAAAATTAATTTTGAGCCAATTCCTACCAAAAAACTAGTTCCAATTGGGAACTAAAGAATTTCCCATGCCGATAATTAATTCCAAATAGAATCAATTTCTTCCTGCGTGAGGTAGCGATAATCACCAGGTTCTAGTGCCTCATCGAGTTCAATCGAACCAATACGCTCACGATGTAAGTACTCAACTTTATTTCCTAACGCCGCAAACATGCGTTTCACTTGGTGATACTTACCTTCCACAATAGTTAATAATACTTCATTCTCTGCCTCGTTCACGATCTCCAAACGAGCAGGTAATGTTGCTTCTGATTCATTGCGCAAAATAATGCCTTGTTCGAGCTTTTCCGCGTAATCTGGCTGAATAGCATCGACGAGCCAAACACGGTACGTTTTCTCACACTTATGCTTAGGTGAGGTAATACGGTGAGACCACTTACCATCATCCGTAATCAACACCAAGCCAGTTGTGTCGACGTCTAATCGGCCCGCAAAGTGAAGGTTTTCAATTTTAGGCTCATCAAGCAATGCGAATGCAGTTTGGTTGTAGCCATCTTCATGTGAGCAAACAAAGTCAGCAGGCTTATACAACATAATGTAACGAGGACCAGGAGCACCAATAACGCGGTCTTCCCACATTACTTCTGCACCTTCAGGTACTTTAAATGCACCACTTTTTTGAACCTCACTGTCAACGGTGATGTCTCCACTTTTGATGATCTTTGTTGCCTGTTTGCGTGTTGCACCCAGAGCGTCACACAAATATTTATCTAAACGCATGAATACCTCATTGAATTATACCCAAGTAACCTCCAAATCTCGGTTTAAAGGTCACTTGGGTATAAAAGTCAGGTATTATAGCGTTCCTCGTTCGAATAGTTGAGCAATTTCACATATTTTCATGTACACACTTCGCCCTTATCAAGCCGACTCGGTTAAAGCAGTCATTCACTACTTTCGTAAACACTCGACACCAGCAGTGATCGTACTGCCTACTGGTGCCGGAAAAAGCTTGGTGATCGCAGAGCTTGCTCGCCTTGCGAAAGGGAGAGTGTTAGTCCTCGCTCACGTTAAAGAGCTGGTCGAGCAAAACCACGCGAAGTATGAAGGTTATGGTTTAAAAGGTTCCATCTTCTCAGCAGGATTGGGGCGAAAAGAAACTGACCAGCAAGTCGTGTTTGCTTCGGTTCAATCGGTCGTACGTAACTTAGATTCGTTCAAAAACCAGTTTTCTCTGCTCGTTATTGATGAGTGCCATCGTGTGCCGGATGACAAAAACAGCAGCTACCAAAAAGTTATTACTCACTTACGAGAACTGAACCCAGGCATTAAGGTGCTGGGACTAACTGCAACGCCCTATCGTTTAGGAATGGGCTGGATTTATCAGTACCATACCCGAGGTCAAGTACGCACCGAAGAGCCGCGATTCTTCCGCGATTGTATTTTCGAACTGCCGATCCGTTACTTGCTCGACGAAAACTTCCTCACTCCGGCCCGCATGATGGACGCGCCCGTTTTGTCTTACGACTTCTCGCAACTGAAACCCGCAAACACCGGACGCTACAAAGAAGCAGAAATGGACATGGTGATCGATAAAGCCAAGCGCGCCACTCCGCAAATTGTTGAGCAAATCATGCAATATGCGAGAGAACGTCAAGGTGTCATGATCTTCGCCGCGACTGTCCGACACGCACAAGAGATCCACAGTTTACTGCCTGAAGGCGAAACTGAAATCGTCATTGGTGATACACCTACGCCGGAGCGCGATGCGATCATCCAAGCGTTCAAGAATCGTCAAATAAAATATTTGGTCAATGTTTCGGTACTGACTACCGGGTTTGATGCGCCGCATGTCGATTTAATCGCGATTTTGCGACCAACAGAGTCAGTCAGTCTATACCAGCAGATTGTAGGGCGAGGATTACGCTTATCAGACGGAAAATCAGAATGTTTAGTGCTTGATTACGCAGGCAACAGCTACGATTTATACCAACCTGAAGTCGGTGACCCCAAACCAGACTCTGACAGTGAAATTATCACAATTCCCTGCCCGGCTTGCGGATTCAATAACAACTTCTGGGGGAAATTGGATAGTAACGGTTTCTTGGTTGAACACTTTGGCAGACGTTGCCAAGGTTACTTTGAAGATGAAGACACAGGCGAACGTGAACACTGTGGATACCGTTTTCGTGCCAAATACTGTGGTGAATGTGGTGCCGACAACGATATCGCTGCGCGCATTTGTCATGAGTGTGACGCAACGCTTGTTGATCCAGATAAAAAATTAAAAGAAGCCCTTAATCTAAAAGATGCATTGATATTTGAATGCACAGAAATGGACCTGTCAGTATTTAAGTCCAGTGACGGTAAATCTCAACTCAAGGTGACGTATTCTGGTGAACCATACCAAGGCGAAGGCAATGCGTTAGTTCATGAGTTTTGGTCATTGAGTACCAAAAAACAAAAACAAACGTTTAAAGACCAATTTGTGCGCCCTCACTTGGCAGACAAGCATCGCCCTTTTGAAGAGGCTTCACCGACACGTGTTGTTGCCAATCAACATCGTTTCCGTTTACCTCAGTTTGTTATTGCAAGGAAATCCGGTCGCTTTTGGAAATTGCGAGACAAAATTTTTGAAGACGAGTTGAAATAACGTCTGCAACATTTAGTAAAACTGAACTCGATGATTCACTCTCTGTTCATCTATATCCGATATACTGCGGCTAACGTTCTAGAAAAGGTTTGACTATGTATAAAGCAACGACTTCTCAACATTCTGCGTTACTTTTCGGCCTTATCACGACATTGATGTGTGCACCAAGTTTCGCCAAGCATGACGACTACTATGCCTCACAAAATGGTCACGCCATCGTGCAAGATGTCGAAAAGCCTGGAACACGTATTGAATTCGATGAAGATCAAGATGAGGTCTATCGCGCGGTTCAACAAGGATATATACGACCATTTTCGGACCTTTACGCCGCAGTAGAAAACGACCTATACGGCCGTATCATCAAGGTCGAGCTTGAAGAAGATGATGATGCTTGGGTGTATGAATTGAAAATTCTGTACAACAATAGCGTCCTGAAAGTTGAGTACGACGCCGCCACGCTGGAAATGCTTGAGATCAAAGGTCGCAGCTTTAATAAAGCGTTAAAGCCACAAAACAACTAAACTGGTCTAATGCGTAATCCCGACTCAATGCGTAGCTTACTTCGATAACACTCCAAACATAATAAGAATCACCAATATGAAAATACTTGTCGTTGAAGATGACCCTCGTTTAGGCGAGCAAATCATCGAAACATTAGAAAGTACCGGCTGGGTACCAGAATTATCTCAAGATGGCATAGACGCTCTGTATCGCGCGACATCGGAAGAATGGGACGCTATTGTTCTTGATCTAGGACTGCCGAAATTGGATGGCCTCACCGTGCTAAAAGGCATTCGAGATGAAAACATCAATACCCCTGTCGTTATCCTGAGTGCTCGCGATACCCTAACGCAGCGAGTTGAAGGTCTAAACGCAGGTGCAGACGATTACCTAACTAAGCCGTTTGAAATGGTTGAGCTTATCGCTCGTATTCGCGCGCAACTGCGAAGAGCATCAGGTAACGCCTCTCCTGTGATGCAAATTGGCGACTTGAGCTTGGATACGCGCACTTCTAAAGTAATGTGGCAAGGGCAAGCAGTAAGCTTAACGGCGCTGGAATATAAAGTGGTCGCTTACTTTATGCATAACCCAGAAAAAGTAATTTCTCGCACCGAACTCGTCGAGCACATTTACAAACAAGACTTTGATCGTGACTCCAACACAATCGAAGTTTTTATCGGCCGAATTCGCAAAAAAATCGCGCCAAAGATCATAAAAACTGTCCGAGGGTTGGGATACCAATTAAATGCCGAATAAGAACAGGCTACCGTTGAACGCAATAAAACGACTGAGTATCAAAAGTCGCCTCGTTTTAGCGGCGATCGTTTGGTTGACGGCAATGATCCTCGCAGCTGGTGTGACGATACCGACCCAAGTGTACAACTATATGGTTGACGACACTCGCTCACAGCTGAGCATTTTTATGGATGAAATCGCCGCTCAGTTAGAAGTCGATGAGACTGGGCACCTCTCACTCGCTGCTCTGCTCTCAGATCCTCGATTTAACCGACCTTACAGTGGTTTATATTGGAGTGCCTCTACCGAGACGAGTCTCGAGCGTTCTCGTTCTTTGTGGGACAAAAAAATCGAATACAAAGGTCTGGATAACGATGCTTACGGCGCGAGAGGCGAAAGGCTGATTACCATCGAAAAAGCTCTGTACTTACCAGATTACGATGGGCCTATTCATATCATTATTGGTATTGACGAAGAGCCTATCAAAAGCACCCTGCAAACGCTAATCGGTCAACTCTGGCTTATTTTAGGCTTATTATTCGCAGGGGTTCTTGCCGTCATTTTGTTGCAAATTGCATGGTCATTGAGTCCGCTTACGAAGTTACAAAAAGAGTTGGCCGAGCTGAAGTCTGGTAACAAAAAGAGTCTAGAAGAAACCTATCCGAAAGAGATTTCTCCTCTTATCTTCGACCTCAACGCTCTGCTTTTCCATTATCAGGAGTTGTTAGAACGAGCTAGGAATCATGCTGGCAATCTCTCACATGCACTAAAAACCCCACTTTCTGTCCTAAAAAATGAAGTACAGACGTTAGAACCTGATACGCAATCCCGTCTGCGTCCTCCGATCAATCAAATACAAGATCATATCGATTACCATCTGGGCCGTGCCCGCATGGCGGGGTCTATGAATATTTTATCAGTGAAATCGAACCCAGCAGAGCGTGTGGATGCTATCTCAATGGCGTTTGATAAAGTGTATGCGAGCCGAGATATCTCCTTAATTAATGAACTTGATTCAGAGCTGAATGTAGCGGTAGAGCAGACCGATCTCGACGAAATGCTGGGTAACTTGCTTGAAAATGCCTATAAGTGGGCCAACAACATGATTCGTGTGCACTCCTCTCAGGATAAAGACAATATACACATCATCATTGAAGATGACGGACCAGGCATCCCTAAAGAGAAACTGAGTCAAGTAATCAAGAGAGGCGTTAGATTGGATGAAGCAACCCCTGGGTCAGGTCTTGGTCTAAATATAGTTAGTGAAATGGCACACAGTTACCGAGGTCAATTAACACTGGAAGCGAGCGCTTTAGGTGGCTTAAAAGCATCTTTAGTCTTACACCTAAGCCGAACATAAAGCATATAACGCATAAACTTTGTTCTTCGGACCATGATTAGTAAACCGATGAAAATGAAGCCGATGTGAACAAAATCCAAGCAAAGCGTTAAAAGGGATAGCCTTCCACCCAGCTAAATCATACCTTTTTGTTGATTTGGATACGATTTGGGTTGCCCATTTATAAGTGGAATGATAGTATCCGCGCTCGCTTGAACAGTTCCTGTTTCAAGCTTTACCACGAACAACAAGGTCGCATTGTTGATTGTGAACATTTGATTTTTACTAATTTGAGAGTAAATACTATGAAATTCGAAGCAGTAGTACGTACTGAACTAGGTAAAGGTGCGAGCCGCCGCCTACGTCACGCTGGCAAATTCCCTGCAGTTGTATACGGCGGTGAAGAAGCAGCAGTAGCTATCGTTCTTAACCACGACGACATCGTAAACCAAATGGACAAGCCTGAATTCTACGAAGGCCTAGTTCTAGTTATCGATGGCAAAGAAGTTAAAGTTAAGCCACAAGACGTTCAACGTCACGCGTTCAAGCCAAAAGTTGAACACATGGACTTCATCCGTATCTAATTCCCTACCAAGGAATTAATCGGATTAAATCCAAACCTTTTGCATTAAAGATAATCGGACTTACCAACCGAGACATCTAAAAAATTTCAAAACCCCGGAGTCTTACCACCTCCGGGGTTTTACTATATGTGGCATATAACAATTGATTTACGAACGGGCAATATACTTCACTAAAGTAAGATCCGTCAGCGTCATACGGTCAATGATTTCCGCCTCTTCCTCTCCAGTACGCACAAAACCACACTTCTTGTAAAAGTTAAGCCCCTGTTTATTGGTATCCAGTGCTTTCAGGCTTATCTGCATAACGGGCGTAGAGAGTAGACTCGTTTCTAGTTCATCTAACAATGCACTCCCTGCCCCTTGCCCATAATGCAAAGGAGAGACATAGCAACATGTTACCCACGCCGTTTTATCTTCACAGCTGTGGTTAGGTAGTTCGTAACTTAAAAAGCCGACGATTTCCTCTTGTCTCTCAACGACGATCAATTGGGCCAGTTGCTCAGTCATGACTCGCGTCCACATCCTTTCTCGGCGCTCAATCGTAAACTGATCGATGTAGCTCTGTGGCATTAACCCTGTGTATGCTACCTGCCACGAATCAACATGTATCTTGGCGATTTGAGTTGCTTCCTCTCTGACTGCGTTCCTTACTGTGTATCTCATTACTATCCTTTCTTAAAATTCACCACTTACAAATTCTTTCAACCCTACTCTTTGAATCGAAGCTCAAAGCGAGCAGCCACAGATGCACGCTTTACATTACTCCATTTCATTTTCATTAATTCAATGATAGTGCACATCGTAATATTCGAAGAAAACTCCACGTTATTTACGTTTCACTTTCGCTCATTAGATTGAATCTATTTGTTTTAACATCCGGGTATCGAAAGCGGGATAAACACGGTAAGGTATCGAATAAGAATAAATAAACGATATCTAAGGCATAAGATTTCTAAACGGTCGCAATTATAGTAAAGAGAGAAATACCATTTCTGGTTGTATTAAACAGAGTAAGCCAAGCTCAAACGAGTTTGGGTTTTACAATGATCATTTTATATACAAAACATTTCCCTCATCATCAGAGCGAAAATTTATAACGATTTGTGTCATAGCTGCTAAGAAAAACATGAACTTGGCAAAATAATCACCAAAATCAGCGCTATACTTCGCAAAAATGCGCATTGATTCACACAAACCACATTCATTCAATTGGCCACTTCACAAAATAACCCCCTCCCTCTAATTTCAATTTACTAAAAACTATTTCTGTTTAATTGGAGACGTAGTTTGCAGGCTTATTAATTCATGTCTCCGATAGAAGTATAAATAAGAGATAGATCACTAAAGTTTCACATTAATTCCGTATATTTCACGCCGTAACAATAACAAAATCACAAAGAAAGGATCCCTTATGAAGTTTTCCAAATCTCTTTTGGTAATGGCAGTGGGCGCTGCGCTAGCAGGATGCGGCTCAGACAGCGATAATTCTCCAGTAACCTGCGAGACTGCAGATTCTTGCACTAAGTTCACCGTTCTCCACACTAACGATAACCACGGTCGCTTTTGGCATAACAGCGACGGCGAATATGGCATGGCTGCGCGTCACACTTTAATCGAATCTATTCGCGCAGAAGTCGAAGCAAAAGGCGGTGAAACCATTCTGCTGTCTGGCGGTGATATTAATACCGGCGTACCAGAATCAGACATGCAAGATGCGGTTCCAGACTTCGTAGGGATGAACCTACTTGGTTACGATGCAATGGCTGTCGGTAACCACGAGTTTGATAACTCACTAGATATTCTCGATATGCAAGCTGAGCTAGCTGACTTCCCTATGCTGGCTGCGAATATCTATAAGAAAGATACCAATGAGCGTTACTTCGACCCTTACAAAGTATTTACTATCAACGGCCTTAAGATCGCTGTTATTGGTCTAACCACCCAGGACACGGCGAAGCTAGTTAATCCAGACAACGTATCAAACATCCACTTCGAAGACCCTCAAGTTGAAATCAAAAAAGTACTTAAGGAAATCGAAGAAAACGAAAAAGTAGACCTAGTATTTGCAACGACGCACATGGGTCACTACCAAGATGGTAATAATGGTAGTGAAGCACCAGGGGACGTGAAGCTCGCTCGCTCTCTTGAAGAGGGACAACTAGACGCTATCATCGGTGGTCACTCACAAAACCCAGTGTGTATGGAGCCAGGTACCAATGAGTATGCTGATTTCAAACCTGGTGATGATTGCGCGCCAGACCAACAAAAAGGCACTTGGATTATGCAAGCGCATGAGTGGGGTAAATATGTGGGTCGTGCGGACTTCGAATATTACGACGGCAAGCTTCACTTAGCGAACTATGCACTGATTCCTGTAAACCTTTTGGACGACAACGATGAAGTTATCGGTGAACGCATTCAACAAGATGCGACGGTAAAAGCGTTACTACTGCCATACCAACAGCAAGGTCAAGAGTTATTAGATGAGAAGATTTCTAATACAACGGGTAAGTTAGAAGGTGATCGTAACGTAGTTCGCTCTCAGCAAACTAACCTAGGTCATCTGCTGGGCGAGGCATACCGTACTTACAAAACGGTAGGTGCTGACTTTGGTGTGATGAACTCTGGCGGCGTGCGTGATTCAATCCAAGATGGTGACATCACTTACCGTGACGTACTTACAGTCCAGCCGTTCGGTAACTTCGTGACTAAAGCGACAATGACTGGTCAAGAAGTAAAAGAGTACCTTGATGTCGTAGCAACGAAATCTGCAGGCTCTGGTGCTTACGCTCAACTGGATAACATCACTTTAGATGTAGATTGTGATGCTGGCTCAGTAACCATTACCGACATTAACGATAAAGGCTTCGATCTAGACGCAACGTACACATTCTCTGTAATCAGCTTCAGTGCTGCTGGTGGCGATAACTACCCAATCATCGATGTTCAATCTACCCAGCTAACCGATGCATACGTTTTACGTGAGTTCTTCGTAAATAACCCACAGATCTCTGCGGATAGCTACAACAAGAACTTAGAAAACATCAAGTACTTCAGTAACGGTCAAGCAGTGAAAGGTTGCCCTGCAACTAATAGCTAAAAACACCTTACACTCTGACGTGAAGAGCTTTTAGAAGTTGTTCCGTCAGAGCCACCCTAAAAACCGAAGCGTGACGCTTCGGTTTTTTTATTTTCGTTAAAGTGCTGAAAATTATCGCCCTTCATAAAGTGTTCAAAAATTATTCATTTGTGTTGTTGACGCCCATGTGCTGGGCTTCTATGTTTGATAAGGTCTTTCGAAAATACAGATTCATCAACTAACTTTTCGCTATGAAGTTTCGTAGCTTAGTGGATGATTCTAGGAAAGATGTGAATGGCGTTACAAACACTGCTCTCAAACAATTTGTCTTTTTGACCTAAAACGAAGGTGATTCGCCGCCAAGCGTTCACCAATGAGCAGCGATCTGGACGTCAATATGTTCAAACTGCTGCCATCGAGTTCAGGAGGTCAAAAATGAAACGAGCCAGCAATAGCTACAGACTTCAAATGATCAAAGAAGTGGTTACCCGTAGAGAGCGCGAAGCTTGCACGGATCCTATGGCGAGATACATTCATCAGCTGATGGATGAACGCCCGACAAGTAAATTAGATGTTGAATTCAATCATCGATTTTCAGGAAGCCACTTTGACGAACATGCTGGGGGATGGGTCAGTGACCGTTGGTCAATGAAGTAGCGCTAATTTAACGAGTTTGCCTTACACGCACCGCATAGTAAGAGCTAATACAGTCCCGGCTCATCATTGATTATTGCCGAGCCGGGATAATTCGAAATTTAAAAGAGATTTTGCTGTGGTGATAATTCTTCTTGAGACTCTTCTGCCTTTCCCTTCCCTGCCAATACCTTTCTTCTATAGCGCTGACGGCATAGCTTAATTACATGCAACTGTTGAGCAGGCGTATAAGTGAGCCAGTTAAATCGCTCTTCTCTTTTACGCATACATCCTTTGCAATACCCTTTTTCGTCCACACTACAAATACCAACGCAAGGGTTTGGGACGGTAAAAAACTCTAGTTGCTCCATGCTCTAACCGTTTTTTGCTCGCTGTGCTGTAATGATATTATAACGACTTCAATATACGCTCCCAACAGTGCTATACATCTTGCACCTTGAAGCCGTTTGAGTATATAAACTGGACTCTGTCACAGTAATACGAAACTATTACCTTATGCTGACAAAAACAGTGTTTTATTACCTATACTTACCACGTTTTCTAAAAACGGAGTCTATAAAATGAAGCTTAGCCTAAAAACGTTAGTTACAGCAATCTCTCTTCCTGTTCTTATGACTGCATGTGCTAGCAACGGTGACAATGTGAAAGAAATTACGGCTCAAGATTTACAGCACCATAATTGGGAGCTGGTTCAGATTGATGGTAAAAACATCGAATTAAAAGAACGTCAGCAAGCGCCTCGCTTAGAAATCGGTGAAAATCTAACCGCGAACGGCAACGCAGGTTGTAACAACTTCTTTGGTCAAGCTGAACTAAAAAACAATCAACTACGCATCGAAAAAATGGGAATGACCATGAAGATGTGTATGGATGACCAAATGAAAATTGAGCAAGCGATGTCTGAAACTCTTACTGAATGGAGTGATATAACGCTAACCAAAGAAGGGCTAATGCTTAAAAATGACGATCACGAACTAACGTTTCAGCTGCGTGATTGGGTAAACTAAGTCCCATTTCATATTCTAAGAGCAGCCATAAAATGGCTGCTTTTTTTATGCCTCCTAATCCATATCAAAGCAGGCAGGATGTCTGTTTCGCACGTTTCGGTTAGCAAAATCGTTCAAAACGACAAACTCTTTCCCTCTTTACGCCCTCAACGCGACGTCTACGACGCGGGTTAAGTCTTCCAAATCAACATATCGAAGTTGCTTGAGGACAATAATTTTCAATTACTTGAAAGAATATCGTCAAACAAGCGGTCCGATCTTGTATACCTAAAACGACACCAGAATTGTCCTTTCTTCGTTTTGCTTCACATTGAGAATAATTCTTTGAATCAATGAGTGATTCCGTTTGGGATTGCCATTGATAATAGAGAGAGATGGATTACTATCCTTGTAACAAAACGGAGCGACTTGTTTAGACGTCAATAACGCCGGAAACGAGAATAAAAAGACATAACACGGAATAGATATGAAAAAGCTACTCAGTACCGTTGGCATTTTAGCCACCACTTTCGCGACATCTTCTTTTGCCAACTCATCGGTTGCTAGTGAATGGCAAAAAATCGAACAACAAGCCGACGGACAATCCGTCTACTTTCATGCTTGGGGCGGAAGCCAAGAAATTAATCGCTACATCCAGTGGGCGAGTAGAGAGCTAAAATCGCGTTATAACGTGACGCTAAACCACGTTAAAGTCACCGATATTTCTGAGACCACCACTCGACTTATCGCAGAAAAAGCCGCAGGTAAAAACAGCGGTGGCAGTGTTGATATGGTTTGGATCAATGGCGAAAACTTCAAATCAATGAAGGATAACCAATTGCTGTTTGGTCCTTTTGTTGAAGGTTTGCCAAGCTGGCAATACGTCGATAAATCATTGCCAATTGATGTGGATTTTTCAGAGCCGACTGAAGGTCTGGAAGCACCTTGGGGTGTGGGGCAATTAGTGTTTATCCATGATGAGCAAACCCTGCATAACCCTCCTCGATCATTTGCTGAAATGCTGAGTTACGCAAAGGCGTTTCCAAATCGCCTAACTTACCCTCGCCCACCAGAGTTTCATGGCACAAGCTTTATTAAAGCATTACTCATTGAACTGTCTAACAACGCCCCTGCTCTGCAACAACCAGTTACCGATGACACGTTTGAACAAGTTACTCAACCGCTATGGGCTTACCTAGATGAGTTCCATAAAGTCGCTTGGCGCGGTGGTAAACAGTTTCCAGGCGGTACAGCAGAAACCCTTCAACTACTGGATGATGGTCAGACTGACCTGGCAATTACCTTTAACCCGAACGCGGTTTTCTCTGCGCAGTCGAGCGGTAATCTTGCAGAAAGTACCAAAGCGTATGCGATGGACGCAGGTGCACTCTCAAACATTCACTTCTTAGCGATTCCTTGGAACGCAAATGCCAGTGCTGGTGCGCAAGTTGCGATAAACTTTTTATTGAGCCCTGAAGCACAATCTCGCAAAGGTAACCTTAACATCTGGGGCGATCCTTCAGTGCTAAGCAGCCAATACCTAACAGGTTCGGCTAAACATACTCAACAATTCAAATCTATCGCTGAGCCGCATCCAAGTTGGCAATCTGCCTTAGAAAAAGAATGGTTGAAACGCTACGGGAATTAATAAAAGCCCATGTTAAGAGCGCTATATTTAGTCATTATCGCAGTTTGTATTTTACCTACCATTCCGGGACTACTCGGAGTGGTGGTCTCTGCGCTCGGTTATGTGCCTCCTATCGGCTTGCACCACTTTTCTTTAGATGGCTTTAACGCTGTTTTTGATTGGGAGGGTGTTTGGACATCCATCGGGCTGACTTTCTACTCTGCCATTTTCAGTAGCTACTTGGCTTGCTTGATCACATTTGCGATTTTGCAAGCATCGTGGGGCAGCAAGTTTTGGCGAAAAATTGAAGTAAGCCTCTCGCCACTTCTTGCCATGCCGCACGTAGCGTTTGCGATTGGCTTTGCGTTCTTGTTTGCCCCAACTGGTATGGGCGTTAGGGTTCTCAACCAACTGTTTGGTTACGATCCCAATGCGCAAACGGTGAATGACTTAGCATTGCTGATTAAAGATCCGCATGCACTCGGTTTGATCATCATGCTTGCGATTAAAGAAGTGCCGTTTTTATTGTTGATGAGTATTCCAATTCTTCAGCAATTGAAAGTCGATAAGATTGAAAAAGTCAGTCACTCAATGGGCTACAGTTCGGCGCAAGCGTGGTGGAAATGCGTGTTCCCACAGTGGATAGCAAAACTGCGCTTTCCAATGCTGGCGGTATTGGCTTACAGCTTGTCGGTTGTCGATGTTGCATTGATTATTGGCCCTACCAACCCACCAACGTTTGCGGTTTTAGTGTGGCAGTGGTTTAACGACCCTGATTTATCGCTACTACCAAGAGCTGCCGCAGGCGCGGTCGTGTTGTTTGCGATCGCTAGCCTTTTGATTGGATTTGCACGCTTAATAGAATGGTGTATTACCAAAGGCTTCAAACGCTGGCAGTACTCTGGTCGAAACGGGTTTCGTTTACCCGGTAAGACCCTGTTTTCACTGATTGCGCTACTCGCACTTCTAATGATTCCACTCATGGTGGTATGGAGCTTTGCTCAACGCTGGCGCTTTCCAGATTTACTACCGAGCCGCTATAGCCTGCGTTTTTGGGAATACGAATGGCACAGCATTCTTGGCACGCTGGAGCAGAGCATGCTGATTGCCGTTATCAGCGCGACCGTCGCTCTAGCCCTTGCCTTGATCGCACACGAGTATCGCCTTCGTTATCGCTGGCAGGTGCCCGGTTACATTATCGCCATCCCAATGCTGATTCCTCAGCTATCGGTGCTATTCGGTATGCAAGTAGTGACACTGTATTTTAACAGTAACGCGTATTTCTTTTGGGTATGCTGGGCGCATGTGTTCTTCGCATTCCCATTTATTTACCTCTCGCTAGACGGTCCGTGGCGCAGCTTCGACAATGGGTTAACTCGAGTCGCACTCAGCTTAGGCAAATCACCAATGCAAGCTTGGTTAAAAGTGAAACTGCCAATTTTACTACCTGCGATTGCATTCGCATGGGCGGTCGGTATTAGCGTAAGTCTGGCGCAATACCTGCCGACATTGGTGCTAGGTGCTGGGCGCATTAGCACCATCACAACCGAAGCCGTTGCGCTATCCAGTGGTTTTGACCGACGTGTCACCGCGATTTACGCCATTTGGCAAGCACTCTTGCCGTTCTTGTTCTTCTCTTTTGCGATACTACTAAGCCGCTTACACGTGAAGTATCGCCGCTTGTCTATAAAAGGTTTACTACTGAATGAGTCTTTGTCTCGAAAACCTCGCCATCCGTAAAACCAATGGCGACACGCTTTTCTCAGCGTTCAACATGACCGTAGAGAAAGGTGAAATTGTTACTCTGATGGGACCAAGCGGTTGTGGTAAATCCACTTTGTTGGATGCTATTGCTGGACATCTCTCCGCCGAGTTCAGCTACTCTGGATCCATTACGCTTGATAACGAAAAGTTGGATGCCCTCCCTGCCCATAAACGTCAGGTCGGTATTCTGTTCCAAGACGATTTGCTCTTCCCTCACTTAACGGTGTGGGAGAATCTTGCATTCGCGCTGCCAAACTCAATCAAAGGTGAGGAGCGTAAAGCACACGCCATGCAAGCACTGAAGAACATTGCATTGACCAAACTTGCCGAATCCTTCCCAGATCAAATCTCCGGAGGACAACGTGCCCGTATTGCTTTGACTCGTATGCTGTTGGCAAAGCCGAAAGTTGCGCTACTCGATGAGCCCTACAGCAAGTTAGATAAAGATCTGCGCGTGCAATTCCGTAGTTGGGTGGTCGAGCAATTGCAGCAAGCGAACATCCCTACTTTGATGGTAACGCACGATGAAGACGATATCCCCAATGGCAGCCGCTGCCTAAACTGGCCGTGGGAGACAAATCATGCTTGATAGCCTGAGTATAAAGCTCATCCGCAAACCGCTGGCACTCAGTGCGACATACCTCAACAAATGTAGCATCACCGCAAATCAAACGACAGTATTTGGTTTTGTGCTTGGCTGCTTTGCCCTACCGGCTTTGATCACCGAACAGTACTTGCTGGCGTTGCTTTTTATTTTGCTGAACAGAATCTGTGATGGATTAGACGGCGCACTGGCGAGAATTCAAGGCATTACCGATGCGGGTGGTTTTCTCGATATCAGCTTGGATTTTCTGTTCTATTCCCTGATTCCTTTTGGTTTTGTGTTGGCAAATCCAGAACAAAATGCCATTGCAGGGGCATTTTTGATTTTTTCCTTTGTCGGGACGGGAAGCAGCTTTTTGGCTTTTGCCATCATGGCAGGCAAACAAAGCATCGATAATCCAGTGTATAAACACAAATCTCTCTACTACATGAGCGGTTTAACCGAAGGTACTGAAACCATTGGTTGTTTGGTGCTATTTTGTTTGTTACCGCAACACTTTGCCGTCATTGCTTATATCTTTGGTGCAGCATGTTGGTTTACCACATTCACACGTATTTACTCTGGGTTTCATACGCTTAAAGGCCATTAAACCACTGAGAAGTTCACGTTTCCTTGAGAGAACAGCCGCTAAGCACCTGTTTTATATAACACTAAAGCATATATTAAATTGGGGTATATACTCTTTGGATGGAGAGAAATCATTCGGAGGCTATATGAAAAAATACGTCAAGCTAGGTATGCTGCTCATCATGTCTTGTATTGTTATGCTTAGCGGCTGTACCTCACCTAACCCGTACGGAGATGCATACGGCTCTTCAGACACGCGCAAAGTTCAGCAGGTTTACTACGGAACGATTGAAAAAGTTGAACCAGTAACCATTGATGCCTCTACCCAATCCAACGCCATAGGCACAATCGCTGGTGCCGCCGTGGGTGGCATATTAGGCTCAAAAGTCGGGGGCGGCTCTGGCTCGGATATCGCAGCTATTGGTGGTGGTCTGCTGGGTGGTTATGCCGGCAGTAAAGCCGCTGAAGCAACCGCGAAACGAAATGGTGTGAATCTGACCATTCGCTTAGAGGATGGAAAAATAATCTCTGTCGTTCAAGAAGCAAACCCAAACATGATTTTTCAGCCAGGCCAAGCGGTTCAAATCAACATGTCTGGTAATGACGCAAGGGTTGTACCTCGCTAATTTGAACACGATGACTCCGTTCCATTGGTCTGCTGTTTTGTTTCAAAGAGCTTAATCCGCGCAAGCGTACATTGCTTACTTATCGGCTTGCGCGATTCTATTTGTATCAAGTTTGATCGTCGTCAATGGAACATCAATCTCCCACACCTTTCGATGTTCAAATGACATCAAGTTGCTAGCATGAGCCCATTCCAGATAACTTTGGGCTTGTTATGACTCCGACTGTTGACCACGTACTCCTTAATATCGCGCTAAACCTCAGCTCTAATCGCTCTCACGAACAGCAATATCAAAACCTCATTGATGGGGTCGCGCAAGTATTCCCATGTGATGCTAGTTGCCTGTTTATCTTCGATGAGGATGGGTTTCTGACTCCTGTCGCGGTAAAAGGCTTATCCAGCTCGGTCTTAGGTCGTCGCTATTTCCCCAAAGCGCATCCACGCTTAGATGCCATTATTCATAGCCGCGAACCGGTGCGTTTCGATGCCGATTGTTCACTGCCTGATCCTTTTGACGGCACACTATTAACCGAAGACCAGTGCATTGATGTTCACGATTGCATGGGCTTTAGCTTGTATGTAGAAGGCCAACTTGTTGGCGCACTAACTATGGATGCTCTAACGGTGGGCGCGTTTGATGACATTGACCCTGTCGCTATCGAAACCTTTGCGGCTTTGACCGCTGCGACATTGCGTAACATTGCTCAATTAAAAGCACTCAAAGCGCAAAACCAGAAGCAAAAAAGCGTCACTCAAACCCTTATCCAGCAAGCCCGTTCTCAACATGGCGAAATGGTGGGTTTGAGTCCGCAGATTAACCAGTTACGAAACAACATTGCGACCGTTGCTCAATCAGATTACGCGGTACTTATCACAGGAGAGACCGGTACTGGTAAAGAACTGGTTGCGCACTCGGTGCACGCGCAATCTCATCGTAGCGATAAGCCGATGATTTACGTCAACTGTGCGGCCCTGCCTGAAGGTCTGGCTGAAAGTGAACTGTTTGGCCATGTCAAAGGCGCATTTACAGGTGCTAATAGCCACCGTGCCGGTAAGTTTGAACTGGCAGACGGTGGAACGATTTTCCTTGATGAAGTAGGCGAACTGCCTTTGATTTTGCAAGCAAAATTGCTGCGCGTAATTCAGCAAGGCGAGCTGCAACGTGTAGGTAGCGATCAGCATTTGATGGTCAATGTGCGCATCATCGCCGCGACCAATCGACAATTAGAAAAAGAGGTCGAATCTGGCACGTTTCGAGCAGACCTTTTCCACCGTTTGAACGTGTTCCCAATCCAAGTCCCCCCACTGCGTGCCCGTGACGGGGATATTCCCGTTTTAGCAGGATATTTGTTGGAAAAAGTACGCCAACAATTCAATGCACCCAATCTTCACGTTCATCCTAAAGTGTTGACTCAATTGGAATCTTTACCTTGGTACGGAAACGTGCGCGAGCTCGAACACACTTTAACTCGCGCGGCTTTACACGCCATTCAACAAGGCGCAAGCACGATCATGCTTAACCATTTCGACACCTCATTGGCTCTCGATGATGTAAAAAACACATCGCATTATCTGCCTAAAGAAAGCCAACCAATGCGGGAGCTGATAGAAAGCTATCAGCGTGATTTAATTGAACATGCTTTGAGCCAAACTGGTGGCGTTTGGGCAAAAGCAGCGGAGTTTTTACAAATGGATCGCGGGAACTTATATCGAATGGGTAAAAAGCTCGGGATCAATAAATAACCAACCACAAGAAGCCGATGTAATTAAGACATCAACTGCGTTGTCTTAATTACATCAACCACTCATCTAAAAACGATAAAATTAAATATAAATCAATAAGATAACAATTGGCACGCATTCTGCTCTCTAGTGCTCAACATCACGACTATTAAAATAATCACTGGAGAACCCAATATGTTCTGTATTCAATGTGAACAGACAATTCAAACCCCTGCTGTTAAAGGTTGTTCTTTTGCACAAGGCATGTGTGGCAAAACTTCTGAAGTATCAGACCTACAAGACGTGTTGGTTTACACACTGCAAGGGGTTTCTTTTTGGGCATCAAAAGCACTTGAATTCAATATCATTAACGATGAAATCAACCAATGGGCACCAAAAGCATTTTTCTCTACATTGACGAACGTAAACTTCGACCCTGAACGCATCTTAGAGTTAACTTCTCAAGCTGCAACGTACAAAGCATTGCTAAAAGAACAAGTGATGTCTGCCGCCACGCTCGCCGATACCGAAGTTGCTGACATTCCTGCGGTTGCTCACTTTGAGCTACCAAACAGCGCAGAAGCAATCTTAACTTTTGCTCCGCAAGTCGCGGTTAACCGTGGTAAAGACCAAGTACATGAAGATGTTATTGGCCTACGCCTACTTTGCCTATACGGACTTAAAGGTGCAGCCGCGTACATGGAGCACGCACACGTTCTTGAGCAAACCAACAACGATATCTATGCCGAATACCATGAAATCATGGCGTGGTTGGGCACAGATCCTGAAGATCTTGGCGAACTACTTGATTGCTCAATGCGCATTGGCTTGATGAACTACAAAGTGATGGAAATGCTCGACCAAGGCGAAACAACGACCTTCGGCCATCCAGAACCAACCACGGTGAACGTCAAACCAGTAAAAGGCAAATGTATTCTTGTCTCTGGCCATGATTTGCATGACCTAGAAAAAATCCTGCAACAGACCGAAGGCAAAGGCATCAACGTTTACACCAACGGTGAAATGCTGCCTGCACACGGCTACCCAGAGCTGAAGAAATACCCTCATCTTGTCGGTAACTACGGCAGCGCATGGCAAAACCAGCAGAAAGAATTCGCAAACTTCCCTGGCGCAATCGTAATGACGTCAAACTGTTTGTTGAATCCAAATGTGGGTCAATACGCAGACCGTCTATTCACCCGCAGTATTGTTGGCTGGCCTGGAGTGGCTCACATCGAAGGCGATGATTTTAGCCAAGTGATTGAATGTGCTCTAGCGCAAGACGGTTTCCAACACGATGAAATCGAACACCACATCACGGTTGGTTTTGGTCGCAATGCACTGATGAACGCCGCCCCTGCGGTTATCGACCAAGTGAAGCAAGGCAACATCAAACACTTCTTCCTAGTCGGCGGTTGTGATGGTGATAAAGCGGAACGCAGCTACTACACCGATTTTACGGCTGAAGCACCAGAAGACACGCTAATCCTGACGTTGGCGTGTGGTAAGTTCCGCTTCAACAAGAATACGTTCGGCGATATCAACGGTATCCCTCGCCTATTGGATGTGGGCCAATGTAACGATGCTTACTCTGCAATCCAGCTTGCACTTGCACTGGCGAAAGAGTTTGACTGTGACATCAATGAACTGCCACTCACGCTTGTGCTTTCTTGGTTCGAGCAAAAAGCGATCGTTATCTTGCTAACGCTATTTGCATTGGGCGTGAAAGGCATTTACACAGGCCCTACTGCACCGGCATTCCTAACGCCAAACCTAATCGCCATCATCCAAGAGAAGTTCGATATGCGCAGTATTGGCAATGTTCAGGATGATCTAAAAGCCATCCTAGCAGCCTAATAAACCTGCTTGTTACGCGCCTCCTTACGTGGAGGCGCTATCTATTTCGAACTAAAAATAGCCACAACCAAAGAGATTGTTATGTTTTTTGAATGGCAAGGTAACCAACCCGTCACACTCCGTTGCATCGACAAATACTTCGAAACACACGACACCGTCAGCATCAAATTGGCCGAACTAACCGAATCACTTCTGTTTCAGTTTAAACCTGGCCAGTTTATTAACTTGGGCGTCGAAATTGATGGAAAAATGGAGTTTCGTGCCTATTCAATCAGCTCGATCAATGAAGACGATCACCTTCAACTCACCATCAAACGAGTATCTGGCGGTAAAGTATCGAACTATATCGTTGACTCGCTGCTGCTCGGAGATACCGTTCAAGCATTACCACCAGCGGGCGAATTTAACTGCATTGACCACCCACCCGTTTTACGTGATGGCGAAACAAAAGCTTTGCTTATCAGTGCAGGTTGCGGCGTCACGCCCGTATTTTCGATAGCAAAACACTGGCTGAGTAATCACGATGAAAACGACAACGATGTGGACATCGCATTTCTTCATATCGCGCGCAGCCCAGAAGAGACGATTTACTACGATCAGCTAGAAACGTTCGACGCTGTGTATCCAAACTTCCATTTTAAGTTGTTGCTGAAAAACCGCGAAGGAACGTCACACCCACAAGGTCGTTTGAATGCCGACTGGCTTAAAGAGCTTGTTCCTGATTTCAAACAGCGCACCGTTTACCTGTGTGGTCCAAGCCAGTTTATGCAAGATGTTCACGGCTATTTGAATGACCTTGGTTTTGACATGACGAACTTCTACCAAGAGAGTTTTACGCCAGCGACTGGCGAAGAAACATCGGTCTCCGATGAAGTTGTTCGTGTTTCTGTTCCTGACTTTGCTCAAACTATCGATGCGCAAAAAGGTCAAGTATTGGCCGATGTGCTCGAAGGCGCAGGTTTACCATTAATCGTCGCTTGTCGAAGCGGCATTTGTGGCTCGTGCAAATGCAAGGTTCGTCAAGGCAACGTCTCTTCCACCAGCATAGAAACATTAACGCCAGAAGAAATTGAACAAGGCTATGTACTCGCCTGCTCATCAACCATCGAAGCGGATCTTGAAGTGCAGATCGGTTAATGCTGCTGGTATCGATCTTTTATTGTTTCCCGTCATTCCGACGAGCCTAGGCGAGATCAGAAACCTAATATCAGCGTGTTAGGAATAACTCATTCTGATAATAGACTCTGAATCACACTCGCGTCTCGCTATTCAGATTGACGGGGTATCGCGGAGATGCCAGCCGTACTCAAACGGCTGGTATTATAGATAGGTACAACTTTCGTTTCGTCGTCATTGCTTCTGGCTAAACAGCAACACTTTCAATGCTGCTTCGCTGTCTACGTCCATAAACTCTGGTGGGTTATCCAGACGCTCACGGAATGTCAACTCTGGCGCTTCTTCTTTCATGCTTTCAATCAAGAAGTCGCTTGTCACAGATGGCGAGTTCACACATGCCATCACTTGACCGCCTTCTGCCAACAAATCCGGCAATCGACGCAGAATCTTTTTGTAATCTTTAGTCAGCGCAAAGCTGCCTTTCTGGAATGAAGGCGGATCGATGATAATCAAGTCATACTGACCAGATTTTTTAATCTTACCCCACGATTTAAAGATATCGTGCCCCATAAAGCTTACCTGGTTGATGTTATGACCATTTAGCTTGTGGTTCTCACGACCTTTAGACAGCGACGCTTTTGCCATGTCGACGTTAACCACTTTATCTGCACCACCCGCAATGGCAGCGACAGAAAAGCCACACGTGTAAGCAAACAAGTTAAGCACGTTTTTATGCTTCGAATTTTCGCGAACCCAATCACGACCGTAGCGCATGTCCAAAAACAGACCGAAGTTTTGGTTGCGGCCAATATCCAATTGGTATTTCAAACCGCTTTCTTCAACGACTGGGCGAGCGTCTAATTCACCGACAAGCACTTCTGAAGGCGCACCATCGGCATAACGGTGCTGAAGAACCATAGTGCGGCCTTGCTTATTTGCCCACAGTTGTGATTGTGCCAACGCATTGAGGCCGCTTTTCAGCTCAGCGAGAAACGCGTCGTCGACTTCTTTAAACAAGTTGATAATCAACTGACCTTGTAACCAATCACAGGTGATTTGCTCTAAGCCCTCAAAACGGCGGCCACGACCATGAAACAGTCGACGAATTTCATTCGGAGCTTGCGCGAGCTCGGTTTCTAGATGCTGAAAGAACAGCGGAAGTTGTGATGCTTGCATCGAGTTCTCTTATTAGTTTTCTTTGTGACGGTTATTTGATCGTAGGCCAGTTCAGTTCCCAAGGGGAAAGCCAAGTATCCAAACCCTGAGAGACGATTTCACTGTGCCATTTGCTACCTAGCACTTGGTATTCTCGTGGATCGCAAACAAAGCGATATTGCTCATCTCGGTATTGGAAGCAAAGTGAAAATGCATGCAGATAACCGCGATCAGCCTCATTGCCTGCATTGTAAATAGGGTCACCAACAATACCTGAGCCAACCGATTTTAATGCCACGCGGATTTGATGCGTTTTACCAGTGTGCGGCTTACATAAAAATAGGCGTTCTCCGGGCTCTGCCGCAAGAGAGAAAAACTGGGTAACGGCTGGGTTATTTTTGTTGTTGACCAGCTTCCATGATGAACGGCGCGAACGCTCCATATCACCAACGACCAAACCTTGTTTCTTTTTCGGCTTTTTAGAGCCAATCGCCAGATAGAACTTTTCCACTTGGCGGTCAGCAAAGGCTTGCGATAACGCACTGGCCGCTTTGGCGTTGCGTCCGAGGAGCAGAATACCCGATGTCATTTTATCCAAGCGATGGATAAGATAGAGCTGCTCATCACCACTCTGCTTAGCCACTTCTTGCAGCAGCATTGTGTCGCCATCGTCTTTATGAACAGAGACGTTGGGATGCTTATTGATGATCAGAAAATCGGGATGGGTATGTAGAATATCGAACATAAAAAAACTGGCTCCACGTTTGGAGCCAGCAGTATACATAAGTTATCGGACAAAGCTATCGAGGCTTGCCCCAAGGCCTGAGCTAGAGCTTTCTAGAGAAAATACCAGCAAGACCAATGATTGCGATACCCAGCAGCATGATTTCACCTTTGCCACTGTCAAAGCCCGACTTAATCCCCATGAAGGCAACAATAGCAATCGCAACAGGAATCAGGTATTTAACTAGGTTGTACCACAATCCAAATAGCGGGAAGGATACTTCGCCGTCATTAGTGATCTCTTTTTCTAGCTCAGCACGGCTTAGGCGCCATCCTGCAAAGATACAAACCAACATACCACCAACCGCTAGGAAGATTTTGTCCGTTAGCAAGTCGAAGATATCAAAGGCACCGGTACCAAACAGCGTTGGTCCCATTCCACCTAACGATAGTGACGCAAAAATACATAATGCCGCCATAACTGCACTTGCAGACAGAACAGCGTTAGAGCGCTTCATGCCTTTCTCATCGATTAGGTAAGACACGACAACTTCCAATAGTGATACTGAAGAAGTTAATGCCGCCACCGTCAAGCCGATGAAAAATAGCAACGCGAATAGCAACCCAATCACACCGCCCATTTCAGCAAATAGTTGAGGAACGACAACGAATACAAGACCAGGGCCTGCTGCAGGCTCCATGCCAAAGGCAAACATAGCTGGGAACATAGCAACACCAGCAAGAATCGCGACACCTGTATCCATCGCAGTAACCATACCGGTTGTTTGAACTAGGTTCTCTTTCTTCTTCAGGTAAGAACCGTACGTCATCATACAACCCATACCTAAGCTAAGTGAGAAGAACGCTTGCCCTAGTGCAGCAAGAACCACGTTGCTGTCGACTTTAGAAAAGTCCGGCATGAATAAGAACTCAAGGCCAGCCATTGCACCTGGCAGCATTAAGCCCTTAACAGAAACAACGATTAGGATTAAGAACAGAAGCGGCATCAGAACCTTACCGGCTTTCTCAATACCACCCGAGATCCCTTTCATCACAATCATGACGTTAAGGAACAGGTAAACACCCATCCACATGAGAGGCTGAATCGGATCTGAGATGAAAGCGCCAAAGCTGTCGCCAATTGCTTCTGGCGCGCTGAGTAGACCACCGCCCACTTTAAAGATGTAGGCCAATGCCCAACCACCAACCACTGGGTAGAAGCCCATGATCAAAAGACCACTGAAGACTCCCATAACGCCAGTGAACGTCCAGCGTCGGTCAGTTGTTTTGAATGCACCTACGGCAGAAAGACCTGTCTTACGACCAATAGCGAACTCTGTCAGCATCACGCTAAAGCCGATAAAAATTACAAAGATAAGATAGATAGCAACGAATGCACCGCCGCCACTCTCACCCGCTGTGTAAGGGAATTTCCATATATTGCCTAAACCGACAGCGGAACCCGCTGCTGCCATTACGAAGCCTAGTTTAGACCCCCACGTATCACGTGGTGCTGCTGTATTAGTTGTAGCCACGCTTTTTCTCCAAAATTAGTTTGTTGTGTATGCATAGAGATAGGCGTCTAAAAAGTTTATGTAAAAATTATTGTACACTTATAAAATAAGCGTTCGACGCACTATATCTAGAAAGTAAAGCAGCTCCCCTTTAAAATTGGAACCCCAAAAAAGTACATTTATCGCACAAGTGTCGAGTTACGCAGGTTAAATGCTGCTTTTTTGTTCAAAAGTTAAAGAATGGCCTTATTTTTCACATTAAAATAACAGAATCAGCTGTTATGAAATTCGTTCCTCATATAAGGTCAATCCCACGTCTAAATGGGAAATCTATTCCCCTAACCCACTTTTATGCTTAATATCCTAGAAGGGCATATTACTCTGAGCGTATATGGACAAGTTTTATCACTTTCTTACTTTAGCTGGCATCGGGCTATATTGGTTACTGGTCGCAGGTGTGACCATTCGTGTCGTTTTAAAGCGCCGTGCAGTGAGCGTGTCTTTAGCTTGGCTAATGATCATTTATATCCTTCCCGTTCTGGGTGTCGCATGTTATTTCCTCTTCGGTGAACTGAACTTAGGCAGAAAGCGAGCCGAACGTGCGAAAGAGATGTTTACACCATTCGAGAAGTGGTTCAGTCAGCTTAACGACTGTAACGCGCACAACCCAGAAACGATGGGAAGGCACATCTACCGAATTGATGAACTTTGTAACAACCGCCTTGGTCTTCCCGCATTGAGCGGTAATACATTGTCGCTGCAACAGTCACCTAATGAGATTTTGCATTCCATTATTGAAGACATCGAAAACGCGCAGAGCAGTATTCGAATGGTATTCTACATTTGGCATCCGGGTGGTTTGGCTGACTCTGTCGCTTCTGCGCTTATTCAAGCGGCTAAACGCGGCGTAGATGTCAAACTATTGCTCGATTCAGCAGGTAGTCCACGTTTTTTCAGAAGTCCTTGGTATCGAATGATGCAGGATGCTGGAATTGAAGTTATTCAAGCGCTAGAAGTGAAGATGTGGCGTATTTTCTTACGTCGTCTTGATCTTCGCCAACATCGCAAGATCATCGTAATTGATGATGAAATTGCTTATACAGGTTCAATGAACTTGGTTGACCCGGCTTACTTCAAGCAAAATAGTGGCGTTGGGCATTGGGTGGATATCATGGTTCGCATTACAGGACCAACGGTAAACGTATTGAGTGCCATCCACTGTTGGGATTGGGAAGTCGAAACTGGCGAACGTCATTTACCAAGACTACCTGAATGCAAGATCGATGAGAGTGAATTCCAACACCCTATTCAGGTTGTGCCTTCTGGCCCAGGTATGCCGGAATATCTGATCTATCAAGTATTAACATTGGCAATAAACCAAGCCAATCGCTCGGTACGAATCACAACACCATATTTCGTGCCCAATGCTGATTTACTCGAAACGTTAAAGATGACAGCACAACGAGGCATTAACGTTGAACTCATTATTCCCCATAAAAATGACTCTATGATGGTGCAATGGGCGTCACGCGCTTTTTATAGTGAGCTCTTGAGTGCAGGGGTCAAGATTTATGAGTTTTATGGTGGTTTGCTGCATACAAAATCTGTCGTAATTGACGACCAATTCTGTTTAGTTGGCACCGTAAACATGGATATGCGCAGCTTGTGGCTGAACTTCGAAGTGACCCTCGCCGTTGATGACGAAGAGTTCACCAAGCAAATGTCTTGGTTACAAGATAGCTATATTAAGCAATCTCACACTGTTGTATTGGAAGAATGGGAGAAAAGGAGCCTATTTTCTCGGTTCTTAGAGCGAGTGTTCTATCTCTTCAACCCACTCCTCTAATACCTCAAATACACAGGCTAAAAAACCTCCAGCGCTACATGCATCCTGCTGGAGGTTTGTTCTTTTAGCTCCCTATCTACACGATACCTCTCGACATCATTACCTGTTCATCTTGGCTGTTATTGGCTGATAGTTGACTTTTCCCTTGCATAACCTACGTCGTCCATGTTTTAAATATTCAAAACCGCAATATTTAAGACAGGGAACTTTTATGTCAGAGGGAAAAAAAACCAAACTCATTACCGCTGGCCGCGATAAAAAGTGGACAAATGGTGTTGTAAACCCACCCGTTCAACGCGCTTCAACCGTGGTATTCAATACCGTTGCAGAAAAGAACCAAGCCACCATTAATCGTGCAAACAAAACGTTGTTTTATGGTCGCCGAGGCACCAACACGCACTTTGCTTTCCAAGACGCAATGGTTGAGATTGAAGGTGGAGCTGGTTGCGCGCTTTACCCTTGTGGAACGGCAGCAATTTCAAACGCCATCCTCTCTTTCGTTGAAACTGGCGATCACATTCTAATGGTGGACACTTGTTACGAACCAACTCGTGACTTTTGTAACACCATAATGAAGAAAATGGGCATCGAAACCACCTATTATGACCCAATGATCGGTGAAGGTATCCGAGACTTGATTCAGCCGAATACCAAAGTCCTTTTCTTGGAGTCTCCTGGTTCAATAACCATGGAAGTCCAAGATGTACCTACATTAGCGCGCATTGCCCACGAGCAAGATATCATCGTGATGCTTGACAACACATGGGGAGCAGGCGTGAACTTCTCTCCTTTCGAGCATGGCGTAGACATTTCCATTCAAGCGGCAACTAAGTATATTGTTGGACATTCAGATGTCATGCTAGGTACTGCTGTGGCTTCTGAAAAGTATTGGGATCAGCTTCGTGAACAAAGCTACCTGATGGGTCAGTGCGTTTCTCCTGACGACGCATACCTAGGTCTTCGAGGTATTCGCACGTTGGATGTTCGCCTAAGACAGCACGCAGAAAGCAGTTTAAAAGTCGCTCAGTGGCTCGCTTCTCGCCCAGAAGTTGATCATGTCCGCCATCCAGCTTTAGAAACAAGCCCTGGCCATGAGTTTTTCAAACGAGACTTCACAGGTGGAAACGGCTTGTTTTCATTTGTTCTCAAAACGTCTTATCCAAAAGCGACGACGGCTCTGCTTGATGGTATGAAACACTTCAGTATGGGTTACTCTTGGGGCGGTTATGAAAGCCTCATTCTAGCTAACGAACCTAAGAGCTTTAACAGCCTGAGAACCGTAGCTCACCCACACTTTGAAGGTACTTTGGTTCGTATTCATATTGGCTTAGAAGACGTAAATGACTTGATCGCTGATTTAGAGGCTGGTTTTGCGCGTTATAATGCCTTAATGCTTGAAAAAGAAGCCTCCCTATAACAATGATTGAATCGCCCTGCATTGCGGGGCGTTTTTATAACCCTCTGACTTAATTAGAATTAACTAACATTCGCCCGAACCATTAATTAATGTTAATCATTTGTGTTGTTTTTCAATTGAGCAGTCACAGAATGAAATAATGTGCCATAAATAGGCTTTTCAAATTTAGAGTTTCTCTCCTACTTTTTATCATTCATAAGAGGTCATACCACAAGGAGATAGTTTTGAAACTCAAATTTATAGCGCTAATGCTTTTTACCTTAGTTACCGTCCCAATAACCTCCGTATACGCTGCAACAGGTTATACCCAAACCAAGTATCCGATTGTCTTGGTTCACGGTTTGTTTGGTTTTGATACCCTGGCAGGCGTTGATTACTTTTTCGGAATACCACATTCCTTAACAAAAGATGGTGCTAAAGTTTATGTTGCACAGGTATCCGCGACCAATAGCAGCGAAGTTCGAGGGGAGCAACTGCTTGCTCAAGTAGAAACCTTACTTGCAGCTACAGGCGCAGAGAAAGTCAATCTCATTGGTCACAGTCATGGTGGTCCAACAACGCGCTATGTTGCCTCTGTCCGTCCTGACCTAGTCGCATCAGTTACGAGTATAGGAGGCGTTAATAAAGGGTCTAAAGTAGCCGATTTAGTTCGTGGCACCGTATCTGAGGGTTCGGGGAGTGAGCAGCTCGCGGTAAAACTGGCGCAAGGTTTAACCACTCTTGTTAATCTTCTATCAGGTGGTTCTGATCTCGACCAAGACCCTTTAGCCTCATTAGCAGCCTTGACCACGGAAGGATCATTGGCGTTTAACCAGCACTACCCAGAGGGAGTCCCTACCAGTGAATGTGGTAATGGCGACTTGCTAGCTTCAAATGGCGTTTATTACTACTCATGGACCGGATCATCCACTTTTACAAACGTTTTCGATCCGACTGACGCTGCCATGATGGTACTTGGCTTAGCCTTTGATGGGCCGAATGATGGCTTAGTTGGTGCGTGCAGCACACATTTAGGCAAAGTCATACGTGATGATTATCAAATGAACCATTTGGATGAAATTAACGGTCTACTCGGTATTCATCATCTTTTTGAAACCGATCCAGTCACGCTTTATCGCCAACATGCAAATCGTCTCAAACTTCAAGGTTTATAAGAGGTCATCACAATGAAGAAAGTCGCTCTCACCACTTTTATCCTGCTCTCGATATTTGGCGTGGGAGCGCTTTCTCTGTTGCAAAGCGACAAACAACAAGAGATAACCTCTAACCATTCGCCATCTCAGCAAGATATAGCCGCCGATGTCTCTTCCCCAAAAGATTTCTTCGAATATTCTCTTAGCCGGCTGGGCGAAGAAGATCTCGATACGATCAAAGCGGAAGTCAATGATGACACTTTAGCAAAGCAAACTCTGAATATTGATGCCAAACTTTTTCAAACCTACCTTTCCTACAAGCAAGCACTCTCTGCATTAGAGCCTTTTGAGCACAATCACCTAACGCTTGAACAGTTAACCATGCTGAATGAAGCAATACTGAACTTACAGCTTCAATACTTTAGCGAGGCGCAGATAACCCAATTGTTTGACGAAGAAAACCGACTTCACCAACTTGCTTTAGAAAAGCTGACGATTAAAACACAGGCATCGGATATCGAGAGTCAAGAACACCTTCTCAATCAAGCGTTATCAGAACAACCGGATTACATACGAGAAAGTGAACGCAATAACGCATTAGCAAAGCAGCTCGAGCAAGCTTCTCAGCTTGATTCACAAGACAAGTACATCGCCCGTGTTGCTCTGGTAGGAGATGCCGGAGCGCAGAGGCTGCAAAAACTTGATGAGCAAAGAGAATCATTTGAGACTCAACTCGCCACTTACTTAAAGCAGCGTCAAAATATTCTGAATAGAGATTTTCTAGGGCAAGACGAAAAACAGTCAGAAATCATTGCTTTAAGAAAACAAAGCTTCGATGCCACTCAATGGCGTCGAATCGAAGCTTTGGAACGTATTCATGATAGCCAGAACTAACAACATTAGCTTAATAGCCAAACGTTACTTATTCTGCTTTTTAGGACATCCAACGATATGGTCATCCACCATGCCGACGGCTTGCATGAAAGCATAACAGATGGTTTCACCGACAAACTTGAAGCCTTTCTTTTTTAGGAATTTACTCATGGCTTTGGATTGCTCTGTCGAAACTGGCACGTCACTCATATGTTGCCATTGATTAATGATTGGTTCGCCGTCCACGAACTGCCACAACGCGTCTGATAAACTTCCGTATTCAGCAATTAACGCTTTGGCCGCTTTGGCATTACTGAAAACCGAGTTAATCTTTCCGCGATGCCTTACAACATCGAAGTTTTCCACGATGTATTCAGCGCGTTCTTCATTTCTTTGTTCCAACGCATCTAGATCGTAATTCTCGAACGCTTCTCTGTAACCTTCGCGCTTTTTAAGGATGGTGATCCAACTAAGACCAGCTTGCGCACCTTCCAAAGTAATAAATTCAAACAGGACTTGGTCGTCATATACTGGCACGCCCCATTCGGAATCATGATATTCGCGCTCTAATGGGTGATTCATCGCCCACGCACACGTTTTTTGTTCTGTCATTATTCTTCCTTAAAAAGCGCCTCTAACTGATGAGCTAGAGGCGCGATATTTTTCATCGTTATATCAGTAGCACTAAGCCTGTTTCGGTACTGCCACTTTATGGAACAAACGATACAACACTGGCACGACAATCAGTGTCAGGACTGTCGCAAAACCCAAACCAAACATAATCGTAACCGCCATTGGTTTGAAGAAAATATCTGGCAACAGTGGGATCATACCAAGGATCGTCGTGATAGCAGCCATACAAACGGGACGGACGCGACTTACCGCAGCATCAACGACCGCGTCATAAGCCTCTTTACCGGACTTCATTTCAATTTCAATTTGGTCCAGTAATACGATGCCATTTTTGAGCACCATTCCCGATAAGCTTAAGAAGCCGAGCAATGCCATAAAACCAAACGGCGTGTTGAGTGCCAACAAACCAGTGGTGACGCCAATTAACGCCAGCGGTACGGTAAGCCAAACAATGAGTGGCTCTTTGATAGAGTTAAATAGGAATACAGTGATCAAGAACATGAACAAGTACCCCATTGGCATAGTAGTAAACAGTGACTCTTGAGCATCACCTGAAGATTCGTATTCACCACCCCACTCTAAGGAATAACCTGGTGGTAATTGAATCGCTTCGATTTGGGGCTGTAAGCGTTTTTGCAATGTCGATGCGGTTTCTTCACCTAGAATATCAGGGTCTGCCATCACAGTGAGCATACGCTTACGGTTCTTACGTACGATGATAGGATCCTCCCAACGCATGTCGTAACCCATTGTGACTTGTTGAAGTGGGATAAACTCACTCTGTGCTGGACTCCATATTTTCATGCCTTCAATGTTACGAATATCAATACGTTCATCTTCAGGTAAACGAGCCACGATAGGCATGAGCGTCGTGCCGTCTCGGTAAAGGCCTATCGTCATTCCAGAGAATGACATGGACAAGAAGTCATCGACATCTGATTTGGTAATGCCATAGCGACGTGCCTGACTCTCGTTAAACTGAGGTTCAAGAACTTGGGTTCGTTCACGCCAATCATGCCTGATATTTGTTGCCTGAGGGTCGGCGTACATGATGTCCTTGACCTGAGCGGCTATCGTACGAAGGACGGTTGGATCTGAGCCAATAATGCGAGCTTCAATTTTTGCACCACCACCAGGGCCTAACTCAATCTGTTTGAGCTTGTAATTGATTTCTGGGTAGTTGGCTTTTAAATACTCTCGAAACTTCGCCATTAATGGTTTTAACGCTTCGTAGTTTTCCATGCGAGTGGTTATCTCACCATAAGCCGCATAACTTTTCTCTGGCGCGTACGTTAACATGAAGCGCTGTAAGCCTTTACCCGCGGTCGTCGTGATATGGTCAACATGCTCTTGCTTAGCTAACCAACTTTCTAACTCTTTAAGCGTTGTGTTGGTTGCTCGAATATCAGTTCCTTCTGGCATCCATACATCTAACTGAAAAATAGGCGTTGTCGACGATGGAAAAAACGCTTGCTTCACAAAGGTGAACCCGTAAACACTTGCCGCTAATCCCGCAATCAGCACCACAACGGTAAACCAAGCACGACGCATACAAAACTGAAGAAACTTTTTATAAATAACGAAAATAACCCCGTTATATGGATCATTTTCTTCCCCTTCACCTTGTTTAATCTTCTGGCCTTTAAAGAAGATGTCAGCAAAGAATGGTGTCAACGAGATAGCGGTAAACCAGCTCAACATTAAAGAGATCAGCAGAACCGTAAATAAAGTGCCACAGTATTCGCCCGTCGAGTCTTCAGACAGTCCAATTGGCGCAAATGCAGTTACCGCAATCACAGTTGCCCCAAGTAATGGCCACTTGGTTTGGGTAACAATGTCGGTCGCTGCTTGGAGTCGAGTTCGCCCTTTTTGAGTACCAATCAAAATCCCCTCAACCACAACGATGGCATTGTCCACCAGCATACCCAATGCGATAACCAAGGCACCTAATGAAATCCGCTGTAAATCTATCGCGAGATACTTCATGAAAATGAACGTACCCAGCACCGTCAGCAGCAAGATTAAACCGATAAGTAGCCCAGAACGTAGCCCCATAAAGAACAGAAGTACGATAATGACGATACCGACAGCTTGAGCCAAGCTGACAACAAAACCGCTAACCGATTTATCCACCTCTTTAGGCTGACTGTAAATTTCCGAGATTTCGATACCGACAGGTTGTTGGTACTTTAGCTCGGCAAGGCGATGATCAAACGCTTTTCCGACTTCAACCACATTGACGCCTTCAGCAAAAGAAACACCCACGTTCAGTGCAAGGCTGCCGTTAAAATTAATAACATTACTCGGTACTTCTACATACCCGCGTTTTATTTCCGCCACATCTTTCAAGAAAATGAGCCCCTGAGCGCCCGACTCAGTAATTAACAAATCACCCAGCTCCTCCACACTCTGGAACTCGCCAGTCGGCTGAATTCTGATGTACTCGTCACCAATTCTGATCGCTCCTGCGTCAGAAACCACGTTTTGCGTCGAAAGAAGATTAAACACGGTATCCGGAGCAAGACCTATACTGCTCAGCTTTTTCATCGATACTTCGATGAAAACTTGTTCTTGCTGTTGCCCGGATACCGAAACTTTACTCACGCCATCAACCAGTTCGAGCTCTCGGCGTAAGTAATCGACGTAATCCAGTAGCTCTTTATAGCTATAACCGTCGCCAGTCACCGCTAACAAAATCCCGTAAACATCACCAAAATCATCGATCACTTGAGGTTCATTCACACCTGGAGGCAACGTCCCTTTAAGGTCGTTCACTTTACGGCGCAACTCATCCCAAATTTGTGGTAGATCATCAGGGCCATAATTGTTCTTCATCGTGACCGTGATTTGAGATAATCCCCGGCTAGAAATCGAATTTACTTCATCAACATAAGTAAGCTGCTGAATCGCTTTTTCGATTGGGTACGTCACTTCTTCTTCGACTTGTTGCGGTGTCGCACCAGGGTAAGAGGTCACTACCATCGCATCTTTAATAGTAAAAGCAGGGTCCTCAAGACGCCCTAAACCAAAGAATGCGGCGATACCACCAATCAAAAATATCAGTGCGACCATCCAACTGATGACGCGATTTCGGATGAAGTACGCAGCAATACCGGTCACATCATCATCACTTTGAGGCACTGATTTATTAAGATCGCTCATAGACCGACCTCCTGCGTAGCCATTTCCTGTATCACTTCCACTTTCATGCCATCCCTTAATCGAGAAACACCGGCAATCACGACTTTGTCTTTGAGCATGAGACCATCAAGGATTTGAATGGACGTTTTAGATGCCTTACCTGCTCGCACCTGTTTGCGCGATACCGTATTGTCGTCATTCAGTACCCAAACAAATTTGTTTTCGCGCCCCAGCTCGTCACCATCCGCATTAAAAATGGCTTCGATAGGAACATTAATTCCTAGGTTGAGATCAAGCCCAACATTCTCGTCTTTAGAAGTTACCTCAACAGCCATACCATCTAGGATGTACTCTTCTTCCGGCATAGGAAGCGACAGTGTGACAGTAAACGTACCTGTTGTTGGGTCGGGTTCGGTTGTAAATTCTTTTACCGTCGCGTTATATTCGTTACCACTGGGCACGCGCACTAATGCTTTGATCGCGGTAAGCCTTTCTTCCGTTGGCGGTTGGTTCACATAGAGGCGGTCAGGAAGCTGAATCAACACTTCGACTCGCTCCAAGCTGTGAATATTAACGATATGCTGTCCGACTTGAACATTTTCGAATTGGTCGATATTAACTCGCGAAATAATCCCATCCACGGGCGCTTTTAAGGCAGTAAATGATAGACGAAGTTTGGCTAACTGAAGCTCAACTAAGGCGATTTGTCGTTGTGCTGCAATTTCATCAAACTGAGACTTAGCTAATAGGCCTTTATCAACCAAAGGGCGTGAGCGGCGATACTGACTGTCGACAACAGAAAAACGCGCACTCGCATTATCTACATCCAACTCATAGTCAGTGGGATCTAGTGTTGCAATAACATCACCCTTCGTGACTTTGTCGCCCTCTTTTACCATGATGCTGCTGACTTCTCCTGCCACTCTAAAGCTCAAATGAGAGCGATCCGCTGCATTCGCAACCGCAGGGAAGTACAAGTTGTCGTCCACCTTGTTTCCCGCTAATGACGTAACCCTAACTCGTGGCGTTTCGAGCTCTTTTTCTGGCGCCTTATCCCCACAGCCGACGAGAAAAAGCGTTGAAAGTAAAGTCGCTAGAGAGATGATTCCTTTCATATTACAACCCTCTTTCCTTAATCCACGCTCTTACCTTAATTCCGGGTTCAATTACACTGACACCCGAGATAATGATTTGGTCGCCATCGTTAAGCCCAGCTAACACTTGATTTTTGTCATTCATCTCAATTGCGGCTTTGGACACAATGCCTTGCTCATCGACACGCCAAACGTATGTTTTGCCGTTCTCTACTAGCAGCGCAGAGTTAGGAATCTTTGTCGCTCCTGCACTTTTGGACAGGAGGTAAGCATTGCCAGACATTCCCGGCAAAAGGCCTATTTCTGCTGGCCGTTCCATGACCATCGTGACTTTGTAACTGCCCGTTTTAGGATCGGCTTCTGTATCGATTTCCTGAAAGGTTAAATCAAAGGCTCGCTCGGGGAACGCATCAAATATCATTCTGGCAGAGACATCGCTCCCCTGCGTGTAACGATTTAGAAGATAGTCTGGGATTTGGAATATCACTTTGAGGAGTTGGTTGGACTGAATATTCATCACCCCTTCTTTCGCGGCAACATATTCATGGTTTTCTGCTGGAATGTACGAAATGGTGCCATCATATGGCGCGACAAGTTTGGTATACCTTAAGTTTGCCTTTGCTTGATTCCATTGAGCTTTTGCCGAGTTGTGATTCGCTTTTGCCTCATCAAAATCTTGCTCAGATACTACTTGGTCTTTACGTAGCTTTTGGTATCGCTTGTATTGCACATCTGCGAGCAAAAAATTTGCCCGAGCTTGCTGTTCGAGCAGAGAATATTCATCTGGGTTTAATGACGCCAAAACATCACCTTTACTGACGACTTGACCTTCATTCACTTCTATCGTTTGAAGAAGCCCAGGAACTCGAAATGTCAGTACTGCTCTATCGCCAGCTTCCGTCGTGGCAGGAAAATGTCGCTCAAACTGGGCATTGCCAACAGATACTGTAAATAGCTTCGCAGGGCGCGATTCAGGTTCAGGAACAGGAGGAAGTTCTTTACCGCACCCCGACAAGACAGCCGAGATGGCAATAGGAATGAGCAATTTTCTCATTACATTCATCCATAAAAATTGGGGGATTATTTTTAAAGTAGATGAATTTTGAACGAACTTCCAGAGCAGAAAAGATTAATAGTGCTTTAAAATTAGTAATTTGTGATAAAAAAGCAGGCTTTATGCCTGCTTCAGTTAAATCTTCTTTGGATACAAAATGCCTAGAGCTTACTGAATTCTCTGTTCACCCTATATGTATCAGACGTAACATAAGCTTCCATGTTACGAATTTTGCCATCAAGACGGTCAAAATCCCTTTCCAACACACTGAGCAGTTGATCAGGGCTTTGCCCTTTCTGCCAAGGCTTACTTTTGAGCGTATGCTCTTGCTGAGCTCTGATATTTTCAGAATACGTTACTGGTTGCTTTTCTAACATAAACGCCATCGCGATGTACGCTAACAATACCAAAAACGTACCACCTAACAGCGCTGCAGAAATCACTACAATACGAATCAACCAAACTTCTGCACCAAAGTAGTTGGCAATTCCGGCGCAAACACCGGAGATTTTGCCATTTACTGGATCACGATACAGTTCTCGATTATTCATACTTTCGTCTCCATGTTGGTGACTCAGCATCCAAGATGCGCTCCAATGTATCAACTCGGGACTGCATCGCTTCCGCTTTTTCAGATAGTACCTGAAGGCGCTCTAAATCTTGGCTCGACAGTGCACTATCTGTTTTGCGTTTGCTGCGATAGTGTAAGAAGAGCCATAGTGGAGCGACAAAGATTAAAAAGACAATCACTGGTCCTGCTATAAAAAATGCCGACATAAATGGCTCCTTTCTTATTTATCTTTCGATGACATCTGTTCTTTCAGTTTTGCCAACTCTTTTTCAATTTCGTCTTGTGCCTGCAACTCTGCAAACTCTTGTTCTAGCGATTTAGCATTACCAGTTTGAGCATACAGGTCTGCTTCCGCTTCCATTTCATCCACTTTACGTGAGTACTGCTCAAATTTCGCCATCGCTTCATTAGTACGGCTAGTGTGCAGGTGTTTTTGCACATCACGACGGTTAGATGCAGTTTGGTTACGAATTGCTAGTGCTTGCTGTTTTGCGCGCGTTTCAGCAATTTTGCTTTCCAACTTACCAATCTCGCCAGTAAGCTTATCGATCGTTTCTTCCACTAAGGTTTGCTCAGTGTGGAGGCCCTTAATCACTTGCTCTAGCTTTTGCTTTTCAATTAACGCTGCACGAGCTAGATCTTCACGCTCTTTAACTAATGCTAAGCTCGCTTTTTGGCCCCATTCGCCAATTTGCTCTTCTAACGTTTCAACCTTACGAGCCAACTCTTTCTTGTCTGCAATCGCTTTAGCCGAGTTAGTACGCACTTCAACAAGTGTGTCTTCCATTTCTTGAATGATAAGACGGATCATTTTTTCAGGATCTTCCGCCTTGTCCAGTAATGCACTGATGTTTGAGTTAACGATATCTGCAAATCGAGAAAAAATACCCATAACGGAACTCCTCTTTTTTCCTATTAAAACTCGACAAGGTGGTGATTAACCTTGTGTCTCCCTGAATATATAACAAGTAACGTGCCAACTTATAATTTTCTTTTAAATCAGATTGTTATTCATTTTGTTGTCGTTACACACTATTGTGCTATGATGTTTTTCACCAACTGTTGGTGAAATTTACCAACTCTATCTCTAAATCATGGCTCGGCTGTTAAATAAGAAGGACTTTATGAAGCAAAACCTGATTGGTGAATCACCTGCTTTTCTCGCTGTACTAGATAAAGTATCACAACTTGCACCCATTGAGCGCCCTGTCCTCATCATTGGTGAACGAGGTACGGGTAAAGAACTCATCGCTCAGCGTTTGCATTATTTATCAAGACGTTGGGATAAACCACTACTATCACTCAACTGTGCGACATTAAGCGAAGGGCTAATAGATTCCGAATTGTTTGGACATGAATCCGGCTCCTTCACGGGCTCTAAAGGTAAACATAAAGGGCGTTTCGAGCGTGCCGAGGGCGGTACTTTGTTTCTTGACGAACTGGCAACCGCACCACTTTTAGTTCAAGAAAAGCTATTACGTGTCATTGAATATGGTGAATATGAGCGAGTTGGCGGTCATACCGCTCTAAATGCGGATGTTCGACTTGTTTGTGCAACCAATGCCGACCTACCAAAATTGGCAGAGCAAGGTGATTTTCGTGCAGATCTGCTCGACAGGCTAGCCTTCGATGTCATTATGTTGCCGCCTCTTCGCGAGCGCAAAGAAGACATTCTCTCTTTAGCAGAGCACTACGCGATGAAAATGTGTCGTGAACTGCAACTGGAATACTTTGTCGGTTTTACCCCAAAAGCGCAGCAGTCGCTTATTGAATATGAATGGCCCGGTAACGTCCGCGAACTAAAAAACGTGATTGAACGTGCGATTTACCAACATGGTCTGAATGCTCACCCAATTGATGAACTGGTTTTCAATCCCTTTGAAACGGTTTGGCACAGCGCGCTTGGCCATAGTGCAAAACAAGCAGAACAACAAGAAGAGGAAGCATCAAGCAACACCATCCAATTCCCTCTAGACTATAAACAATGGCAAGAGGAACAAGATATCCATTTACTCAATCGTGCATTGGAAGAAGCCAAGTTTAATCAACGACAAGCAGCCGAGCTACTTGGCTTGAGCTATCACCAATTACGAGGGATGGTTAGAAAATATGGTTTGGTCGGACAAAGCTAACTTGACCGAGAGTACTCAATCAATACACGAGCTCGTGACTGCGCTCTAATTCGCATGCATTTATGGCATAACACCTTACAGTGTATGGATTTTATGTTTGGAGCGAGTTCACAAAGGTGATAAATTAGCGAGATCATTTTCGCTTGTTAGCTTTGAAAGAGTAAGATCAAACGAAACGAGCAAGATCCAATGAACATTTCATATTATGAATGCTTTTATAAGATTATCGCTGAGCCTTATTGGGATTAGCCTACTGACCGCTTGTGGCGATGAAATTGACCACAATGATATTCGCAAAGCTGGCTTTGTGTTTTGCGGACAAGGTAAGCCGACCACGTTTAACCCTCAGCTTATTGATAGCGGTATTACCGCAGAGGCTCTGAGCCCGCAGCTGTACGATACGCTGCTCACGCTCGATCCTAAATCACATCAGCCCGTGGCAAGCATCGCCGAGAGTTGGTCAGTAAATGAATCAGGGACGGAATACACGTTTAAGCTTAAACGTGGTGTTAAATTCCAAACCACGCCTTGGTTCACACCCACTCGCCCATTGAATGCAAAAGATGTGGTATTTAGCTTCAAGCGAATCATCGATGTAGACCATCCTTTTCACCAAGTAGGTGGTGGTTTTTATCCATGGTTTGCAGGGTTAGATTTTCAAAACCTACTCCAAGACGTGGTTGCAATAGATGAGCATACGGTAAGGTTTACGTTATCTCAGCCAAACTTTTCTTTCTTGGCCAATATTGCCACCAGCCATGCGGTTATCTTGTCTGCGGAGTATGGACAGCAATTGGCAGCAAAAGATCATAAAGAAGAAATCGACCAACTTCCTATCGGTACCGGCCCTTATCAATTAAAAGAGTACCAAGTGAACGATTTGATTCGATTAGAGCGTCATTCTAATTACTGGAAGTCACCAGCAAAAATGGAACAAGTGGTGTTCGATATCTCTCACAGAGGCACGGGTACATTAGCTAAACTTTTAAGAAACGAGTGTGACGTACTCTCTTCACCTATTTCGAGCCAAATACCTGTCATTCAAGAAAATGACAACCTTGAGCTGACGGCTACACCAGCTAACAACGTTTCCTTTATTGCGATAAACACAGAAACCACCGCGCTGAGTGATGCTCGAGTTCGCCAAGCTCTTAACTTAGCGATCAACCGTCAAAATATTTTAGATTCGGTTTACTACGGAACTGGCTCCCAAGCTTATACCTTGCTACCACCAAATTCATGGGCTTATCAAAAAGACAGCGTAAAAATTCGTTATGACCGGAATTATGCATTGGCACTACTTCGAGATGCAGGCTACGAAGACGGCCTAGAATTGACCATGTGGGTACCACTTGAACCACGTGCTTTTAACCCAAGCCCTCGCAAGACTGCGGAGTTAATCCAAGCGAATTTTGCCGATATTGGGGTTAAATTAACGCTACTGACCGATGATAGGTTTGAACGTGTGGATTTGGAGAACATCAACGATATCGATTTACTTTTAACAGGTTGGATTGGTGATACCGGGGATCCTGACAACTTTTTCCGCCCTTTATTATCTTGCGAGTCTGACCGCGTTGGCCTTAACGTGTCCATGTGGTGTAACGATGACTTCGATTTCTTGCTCGATTTGGCGTTAGAAACTCAAGAACCGCGTTACCGTTTGAACCTATATCGCCAAGCACAGAACATTTTGAATCAAGAGTTCCCGGTTATTCCTCTGGCGCATGGCGTGCAGTTCCGTGTGCACGACAAATCGCTGACAGGCTTCAAATCAAGCCCTTTCAATGCCCAACCGTTTGATAGAGTTGAGAGAATTCACTGATGTTTTGGTATACCGTTCGACGCTTTAACCTATTTATCATCACTTTGATGATCCTTACATTAGTGGGTTTTTCTCTGCTTCGCCTTGACCCTCTCTCGCACTGGGCAAACGTTGATTTTTGGTCTGGTTGGCAAACTTACTTAATCAACCTTTCTCAGCTTGATTTTGGCATAAGTAAAAACGGCAACGCGATTTATGACGAGCTCGCCGTCGTATTCCCTGCCACTTTGGAACTGTGCTTTTTTGCCTTTTTGGTGTCCCTTTTGATCGGTATTCCACTTGGAACCGTGGCTGGGATGAAGCAAGGTAAATGGCTCGACACCAGCATTTCATTCATGTCGATGTCTGGTTATTCCGCCCCAATTTTTTGGGTGGCTCTGTTACTTATCATGGTTTTTTCATTAGAGTACCAACTCTTTCCCGTGGCAGGACGGTATGATTTACTTTACGAAATTGATCATGTAACCGGATTTGCCATTATCGACGCATTCATGGCGAAAGGTGAATACCGCGCTCACGCACTGCAAAGCGTCATTGAGCATATGGTGCTGCCATGTTTGGTGCTTGCTTTGGCTCCAACCACCCAGGTTGTCGGACTAATGCGCTCCTCGGTAGCGGAAGTGATGAGCCAAAACTACATCCGTGCAGCGAGAATCAAAGGTCTTTCTAACCGCGAAATCGTAACTCAACATGTATTGCGGAATGCGATACCGCCTATCATTCCCAAGGTTGGTGTTCAACTTTCGAGTATGATTACCTTAGCTATCATCACGGAGTCTATTTTTAACTGGCCAGGTATTGGTCGTTGGCTTTTAGATGCGCTAGCAAGCCAAGACTATGCATCTATCCAAGCTGGCGTGATGGTACTTGCGACTTTGGTTCTTACCGCTAACATACTCTCGGATTTGATTGGCGCGATGATTAACCCTTTAGTTCGAAAGGAATGGTATGCTAACAAATAACGTTTATCAGGAAGAGCGCATTCCAACACAGTTTGAGCGTTTTTGGCGAAGCTACCGCGCCAACGGACTAGCCATGTTTGGCTTGTGGTGCTTGGTGTTTATCGTCCTTATTACCATTTTTGCCCCCCTACTTGCACCATTTGACGCCCAAGCACAGTCAGGTGAGTTGCTTGTGCCGCCATCATGGGCTCCAGCAGGAACGGTTGATTACTTTTTGGGGACCGATGACTTAGGTAGAGATATTCTTTCGCGCCTGATTATGGGCTCTCAGCTGACATTTGGCGCTGCTGTCGCCATCACCGCAATTGCTGCCGTTGTAGGCTGTTTAATTGGCGTATTAGCAGGTATGACGAAAGGCTTACTGTCGAGTACTCTCAACCACTTGCTCGATACCGTCATGTCGATCCCGTCGCTCTTATTAGCAATCATTTTTGTGGCATTTCTAGGCTTTGGTGGGTTCAATATTTTACTCGCAATCTGCTTGGCTTTGATTCCGCGTTTTATTCGCTCCGTTTATATCGCAGTCCACACCGAAGTTGAAAAAGACTACATAATGGCAGCACGCCTTGATGGCGCTAATGATTTCTACTTACTGTGGAGTTCAATTCTTCCTAACATTCTGACGGTCATTGCCGCTGAAATCACACTCGCGCTCTCTGCTGCGATTTTAGATATTACGGCACTGGGTTTTCTTGGCCTAGGCGCACAGGCCCCAAGCACCGAGTGGGGAGCAATATTAGGTGACTCTGTCGAGCTTATTTATATTGCACCTTGGACAGTGACCCTACCCGGCCTGACCATCATGTTTACTGTTATTACCCTAAACTTAGTAGGTGAAGGTGTACGTCAAGCGCTTAATGCGGGGATCGAATAATGCCGTTGTTAGATATTCGACATTTGACCATTGAGATCGAAACACCTCAAGGGTTGGTCAAAGCCGTTGACCGAATGAGCCTAACTTTGAACGAAGGCGAAATTCGTGGTCTTGTAGGTGAGTCTGGTTCAGGGAAAAGCTTAGTTGCAAAAGCGATTGTCGGGGTAAGTAAAGATAACTGGCGCATCACCGCAGACCGTATGCGCCTTGGCAATATTGACTTGCTTCAGCTTACACCAAAAGAGCGTCGGCGCGTCATTGCTCGTGATATTGCGATGATTTTCCAAGAACCTTCAACTTGTCTTGACCCTTCAGAGGAAGTCGGGCGTCAATTGATTGAATCCATTCCATCTCGCGCATTTGAAGGGAAATGGTGGGAGCGATTTAAATGGCGTAAAAAACAGGCCATCGCGCTTTTGCATAAAGTGGGTATTAAAGATCACAAGCGTTTAATGGGTAGCTATCCTTATGAACTGACTGATGGTGAGTGTCAAAAAGTCATGATTGCCATGGCGATAGCGACCAAACCAAAGTTGCTGATCGCAGATGAGCCAACCAACGACTTAGACCCGATTACCCAATCGCAAATTTTGCGTCTGTTGAGCCGCATGAACCAACTTAATAACACAACCATTCTGCTTATCGGCCACGACTTAGCGACCATAACACAGTGGGCAGGACGTATTACGGTAATGTATTGTGGTCAGTCGGTGGAGTCTGCCGATACCAGTAAAATCATTGCGGCACCCAAGCACCCGTACACCGATGCCTTGCTTAAAGCGATGCCTGACTTTAATGATTGGGTACCACACAAGCAAAAACTCCAATCCCTACCGGGCTCGATTCCGCCATTGCAGCATCTACCTATCGGTTGTCGCCTCGGACCACGTTGCCCATATGCGCAGAAACAATGTGTAGAAATTCCACACACCAGACGAATTAAGAATCATAAATTTAACTGCCACTTTCCATTGAACACGGAGAAAAAGTCATGAGTGCGTTACTTGAAGTCGATAATTTATCGAAGCAATTTGTTACGCGCTCCCGTCTGTTCAAACGCCAGGTTAATGAGGCAGTAAAACCGGTAAGCTTTACTTTAGAGCCAGGGCAAACTATTGGTTTTATTGGTCAAAACGGGTCAGGAAAATCCACACTAGCTCGTATGCTTGCTGGCGTTGTTGAACCAAGCTCCGGAGAGATCCGTGTGAATGGCGAACGATTGGAGCACAAAGATTACGCGACACGCTGCAAGCTCATCCGCATGATTTTCCAAGATCCAAACACATCGTTAAACCCACGAATCCAGATTGGTCGTATTTTAGAAGGTCCGCTAAAGCGAAATACCAACATGCCGCCAGATGCGCGCATGCAGCGTGTAAAGAACACCCTGCTCCGCGTAGGATTGCTGCCTGAGCACGCCTATTTTTATCCACAAATGCTAGCTGCCGGTCAAAAACAGCGCGTGTGTTTGGCTCGTGCACTTATTCTTCAACCTTCCATCATTGTCGCTGATGAGGCGTTAAACGGTTTGGATATGGCAATGCGCTCGCAGATCATTAACTTATTCCTCGAGTTGCAAGAAGAGATGGGATTGTCATTTGTGTACGTGTCTCAGCATATTGGCATTGTTAAGCATATTACTGATAAAGTGATGGTGATGCATGAAGGTGAAGTGGTCGAGTTTGGCGAGACCAACCAAGTACTGACTCATCCCGAGCATCCTATTACTCAACGACTAGTCGAAAGCCACTTTTATAAAGCGCCAAGCCATCAAACAAAATAGCTTATCAAAGATGTAATCGTTCAAATGTAAAGAAGCCTGCTTTAACGCAGGCTTCTTTATTGCATGGGTACTAATCAAAGAACTAACGGCGGCTCGCTTGTTTGCGCAGTTCAAAATCAAACTCGTCAGGAAACAATACGACCCCTTCTTCATTTTGATTTGGGAATACAACAATCGATAGCTCGTCATCCTCTAGACCAGAGGTCCAACGGCTGTGCCACTTGTTTAAAGAGATCGCCTCAGGCTCGCAATCTTCCCAATCACCATTCGCCCATTGCAAAGCGAACTCTTCGTTTGGCCATACTGGTACACAATCATCATCTTCTGTATTTAACATGACACAGCCATGTTCGTCTTTCAGAATCCAAACCTTACGATTCGCCACAATCTCTTTTACGCAGTACTTTAAACGTTGCTCTTCGTTGTAGCGATTAATGGTATCCATCTGCTCTTGGGTCAGTTGCTCAGACATATTCGTCTCCTATTTCCCATAGAAAAATGCCCGCAGCTAGGCGGGCATTTAAAGTATATGCTAGAAAATTAAGCTAGCTCAGTTTGAAGCCAAGGCCAACCTTGCTTCTTACGGCTTAGCGTGTTTTCCATCATTAGCATGCCGTCTTTTTCGTGCTTAGCAAGCTTCTCAGCCCACTCACCTTTGTATAGAAGACGAGTTTGAGCAGTCGTGATGTCTGTTAGCATTACAGCAGCGAACGCTAGGTTATCTTTCTCACAACGAGATTCTAGGTCTGCTTCTAGTGCTTCGATCATACCGTCAACTTGCTCAAGAGTTGCAAGTTCAACTTGACCAACCACTACGTCACGACCGTTGAATGGGTAACCTTTAAGGTCTTTCTCAACAAGCTCAGCCGCTGATAGACCTTCGATGTTTGTTTTAGCAATTAGAAGATCTTTAGTGAACGCGTCAACATCTTGTACGTCTGCGATTGCCGCTAGTTCAGCAACGGCATCTTTGTCTTTTTGTGTACAAGTTGGAGAAGCAAAACCTACTGTGTCAGATAGAATTGCTGACATCATTAGCTTAGCAATTTGTGGAGTAATCGCGTGACCTTCAATCTTGAACATGTTGAATAGAACAGTGTTGGTACAACCAACAGGCCAGATCCATGCTTCCATTGGGTTTACTGTCATCACGTCACCTAGACGGTGGTGGTCAACAATACCCGCAATTTCAGCTTCTGCGATATCGTCTGGTGCTTGTGCTAGATCTGAGTAATCTACTAGCCAAACGGTCTCACCCGCAACTGATGTGCGAAGCTCAGGAACTTCAGCGCCAGCAACTTCTAGGATGTGCTGAGTTTCACGGTTGATTTCGCCTTGGCGAATTGGCATAGCTTCAACGCCACGCGCTTTTAGAAGTTCAGTTGCAACGAGTGCACTACAAATACTGTCACTGTCTGGGTTCTTATGACCTACAACTAGAATCATGTTTCTTCCTATTCAAGTCAATTTTATACGCCGCCTAATACAGTTAATTAGGGCGTGTTTGCTCACAAAGGCCGATACTTTACCTGATTTCAGAGAGTTTGACACGAAGAAAAATTCACAATGCTATTGCGAATAAATCTCATTTACATATAATGATAATTATTCCTATTTGCATTTGAGTAAACGATGAACGCGACCCAATTATTACACTCTGCACAACAGTTGTTTCAGCCTACTCAGTTTCGTTTAGCTTATAAGCGATTGCTGATCCCTATCGTCATGCTCATTTTGCTAGGCAATGAAAATACACGTGACGTAGCCGTACAGACGCTATCCGACTCATTCTGGGCAGTGTCATGCTATGTTGCTGCCACATTGGCTATTTATCATTATCTTTCAAACTTTATGTCGAAAACCAATCGAATTACCGAGCTATATCATCGCTCGCGTAATCATCAGGTTTTCTTTGCTTCTTTGTTGGGTGCTTTGCCTGGCTGTGGTGGCGCTATTGTTGTGACAACGCAATTTATTAGTGGCCGAGTGGGATTTGGTGCGATTGTCGCGGTACTTACTTCAACAATGGGTGACGCTGCCTTTTTACTTCTGGCCGCCAAACCAAGTGTTGGATTAGGCGTGGTTGGATTAGGCATTATCGTGGGTACTCTTTCAGGGTTAGTCGTTAATGCTTTTCATGCTGATAACTTTCTGCGACCAGAACCAAAAGAAGCACCTCAGACACATGCTTGTTGCCAACACCAGACAGACCGACACACGCCTCTTGAACAACGTGCAATCAATCTACAAGGCGCATTTTGGAAATGGCTTATTGTGCCTGCTAGTGTCGTTGCTGTGTTAATGTCTTTCCAAATAGATATTAATCAGTTGCTATCTTTGAAAGCCAACACCATTGAATGGCTGGGCGCTATCTTCGCGGTGATCACAATGTCATTATGGGCGATGACAAAAGAACTTGGCGATTATCAGTCAACGGTCTCTGAAGATGAAAAAATCGTGGACTCACACCCGATTCAAAAAGCAGCACAAGATACGAATTTCGTCAGTGCTTGGGTGATCGTTGCTTTTCTGGCGTTTGAGCTGACAACCTATTTTTCTGGACTCGACCTTGTAGAAACCTTTTCTCATTGGGGAATTTGGATGCCATTAGCTGGCCTAGCCATTGGTATGTTGCCTGGTTGCGGACCGCAAATTTTAGTCACTAGCCTATACATTTCTGGTGCAGCGCCACTTTCTGCGCAACTGGCCAATGCGATTTCTAACGATGGTGACGCCCTATTCCCCGCCATTGCTATGGCACCAAAAGCCGCTTTGGTCGCGACTATTTATTCGTCCATTCCTGCTTTTATCGTTGGATACGGGTATTACTTTTTATTCGAGTTCTAACGCTCAGAGCATCAAACGAGAAAGGAGCCGCAATAGGCTCCTTTCTTGTTCTTAGTATTGGGCGATTTGCTTCACGTTATGCCGTGACGATCGCTTTCGCATTTAGCCCTTTATCCACGCTCACCATTAATAACTGACAAGGTTCTTGGTTTAGCTTTTCCCCTGTCCAGTAATCATACCAGTCCACCGGTTGATCAGACGTCAGCGTAAATTCCATCGCTCCGTAACTCGCATAATTAAACAAACAATGGAGGTCATTCTTCGTCGTTAGTTTTAAAAACGCGTGATTTAAACTCAAAGCGGTAAACTTTGCAGATTGTTGGTTACGTTGTTGACGTAACATGAGCTTAGACAGTGTCTTCTTAGCAAACGGCGTAATCTCAGGGAGCGGGTCACCAGACAGCAGCAAACCACCACTCGCTAATAACACCGTGCGATGAAATTCATACTCTTCTCTGGATGCGGCTTGGTTAGCTAGTGAAGTGAATGTGGCGCAATCCGGGTCAATTTGCCACAGTTTTCGGTGCTGCCAACTACGGTAAAAGGTTTCTCTGGCTATCTGCTCGAATCGACGACTATGACGCTCTACATCGTCAGAAACACGCATTGCATCCACAAGTCCCAGAGATGGCCACATTGGCGCGTTACAGCCTAACAGCCATGCATCCCCTGCCCCTTTAGCGATCGCTTCCATACCCATGCGGTAGGCTTCTACACCGGTGACACCCGATTGGCTTCGTTTACCTTTTAACGTGCCCCAGTAGTTTGCGTCTAATTTGAATAGCTCAACACCCCACTCTTGACGCATAACAGAGACCACATGAGTTAGGTGCTCTTGCACTTCAGGGTTTGAAGTATCGAGAATGTACCAAGGCGTGCATCGCCAACCACCGTATGTGACATCTTCTGCTTTAAGTAAGCCATCATCCTTGTGGCGAACAAACCAATCTGGATGCTGTTTGAAGATCTCCGACTCAGGTTGAGCAATAAAGGGCGCCATCCAAATCGCCGGCTTTTTGCCTTTTGCACGGATACTATGAATGAGCTCTTTCACACCACCAGAAAACTTATCCGATGGGATTAACCAATCGCCCATAAAGGCTTGATAGCCATCATCCAGAAGTACCCACTCTAGGTCTTCGAGCTTATCTTGCATGCAATCAACGTTCTGCATGATGTTTTGCTCTGTCACGTCTGCGTAGTACGCATACCACGAACACCAACCAACAGGCGCATCTTGTGTCACACCTTGGCGAACAGGATGATGCTCTGCAATCATCTCGCCATAGGTTTGATAAAGCTCGGACAGCGATTGACCACAGAGTACCGCCACGGATTCAAGTTGATTACTTTCCCAATCCGCCACTTGAGTCAACTCACCATCAATTGCGGCTGATAAAACCCAATGCCCATCACGCAGTACAACATCAAAATAGCCAGCAAAGCGATGACATGATGTGAAGCCATACAATGTGTAGCCAGCCGAGCCTTCCACCACTAAATAGTTGTAATAACGCTTAGGGGCATCTTTAGGGTAGATTCGATAAGAAGGATTATTGTCTGGGCAGCGACCAATATCAACGGGGTGATTGATCGTTCCCGCCGTTTGCGCCAACATTTGAAAACCATCCCCAATTACGTTGGCCTCGTGCTCGTACAAAAACGGCATTTCGAGCAACACTTCACGGTCGGTAAAGGTTTTATTGTGAATACCAGCAAAAGAAAAATGTAATTGATTACCCTCGACTTCAACTTGGAAGTCATTGTTATTCACAGTGATCTCAGTGTGATTTGCTAATTGAATGCTCTGAGCCATAATGGGTCTACTCACTTAATTATTATTGTTTAGCTTGGCGCATTATCTCCTGCTTGTCTCACCCAATTCGTTACCATCATCACGAATACCAGTCTCGTTTAACGTTATGAAGTTACTATTGAGACAACGCTCACTGAAATTTTGATAAAAAATACCAGCCCTGAGGCTGGTATTTCGATTTATGCAAACTGCACTAATTAAGCAACTTCGATCGGACCACCAAATGAAGTGACTGGCGGCACTTTACCTGTGAACTTCTCGAAGTCTACGATACATGTGTTCGCAGAAGTCGCCTGTGCAAGCTCAGAAGAACCGATGTCTTGCGTTAGCGTGTTAGGATCACCGTAGGTACAGATTGCGCCTTCTTTCTCGTTTAGAGGACCGTACCATGCACCTTCTTCGATACGAATAACGCCACGTGGGTAGCTGTCAGTCAAAACAGCACCAGCTAATAGCTGACCACGACCGTTGAATACGCGTACCAAGTCACCGTCTTTGATGCCTTTTGCTTTTGCATCGATTGGGTTGATGTAAACAGGCTCACGACCTTGCACCGCGTATGTCGCGCGGAACTCTTCAGACTCACACATTTGAGAGTGCAGACGCTTGTCTGGGTGACAAGACTGCAACCAGAATGGGTATTTGTCTGAACCAGGGCCACCGTGTGAACGCTCTGATTTTTCGAACCACATTGGGTGCTCTTGACAGTGTTCGTAACCGTAACGGCCGATCTTACGTGATGTAATCTCGATGAAGCCAGACGGTGTACCTAGAGGGTTAAGCTCAGGGTCTTTACGGAAGTCCGCGTGACGAACCCAAGGTTTACCTTCACCGAAGTCTAGTACGCTCTTCTCCCAGAACTCATTGAATTCTGGCATTTCGAACTTACCTTCGTTCGCTTTCTTACAATCGTTGTATAGGCTTTCGATCCACTCCATCTCGCTCATACCACGAGTGTATTCTTCGCGGCGACCAAAACGCTGAGTTAGTTCACTCATGATTTGGAAGTCAGGCTTAGATTGGAACAATGGATCGACGAGACGATGCATCGCGATCAGACCTTTGTTCGAGTATGAACCGTACACGTCGATGTCGTTACGTTCCCATTGCGTACACGCAGGTAGAACGATGTCAGAGAAACGACATGTTGCAGTCCAAGCAAACTCGATCGTTACAACCGTTTGAAGTTTGCGGAACGCTTTCTTCATGCGGTTACGATCTTGATGGTGGTGCCATGGGTTACAACCCGAGATAACCATCATCTTGAAGTCTGGCAGTTTCACTTTACCGCCGTTGTAGTTGATCTCTTTGCCAGGTTCTAGCAGACAGTCGATCCAACGTGCAACTGGGATAGTACGACTGTAACCGTTAAAGTCGTTGTTGTCCCACTTCGGTTTCATACCTTGGTCAAGGTTACGAGGGAAACCACCAGGGCCCGCGAAACCAGTAGAAGGCACACCGATACTTGAGTAATGGTGACCGTAAGAGATACCACCGCCAGGTAGACCGATTTGACCAACCATTGCAGCAACCACAGCCGCTGCCCAGTATGGCTGCTCACCGTGCTCTTGACGCTGGATACACCAACCCATCAGGATCTGTGTACGACCGCTGACTAGCATGCGTGCGAATTCACGGATCTTGTCCGCTTTCACGCCACAAATCGCTGCTGCCCATTCAGGCGTCTTCTCTACTTTGTCTTTTGTCTTACCTTGAACGTATTGAATGAACTCTTCAAAGCCTAGACAGTAAGTATCAATGAACTTCTTATCGTACAGGTTTTCGTTGTACAACACGTGTGCCACAGCGAGCATGAACGCTACGTCTGTCAGCGGGTTGATGTACAAGTGATCGTTCTCTAAGTAGCGCTGAGTTTTGTTCTTCACTGGGTCTACAGATAGAACGTTGATCTCACCTTTCGCCACTTTTTCTTTTAGTTGTGCAAGGTACTTAAACGACTCATGCGTTTCACAGTTCCAACCTACTTGAAGGTTTTTCACTGGGTCGTTAGCCCAAAGAACGATGTTGTCAGAGTTTTCTAGGATCTCAGACCAAGACGTACCTTGTGCGTAAACTTCGGTTGAACCTAGCACGTAAGGCATAATGGTTTGGCCTGCACCCGTCGAGTAGTCACCTACTTTCGTGATGAAGTTGCCGTGCATACCCACTGCACGTTGCATGTGCGCGGTACAGTTGTTAAATGAACCCGTTTGGTTCCAACCTGTTTGACCTGCATGCAGCGCCCATGGGCCGTAGTCTTTTTGAATACGTTCTAGCTCACGGTAGAACAAGTCTAGCGCTTCATCCCAAGTTACTCGGATGAAACGGTTGTTACCGCGAGTATCTGCGCTGTATTTATGTTTCTTCAACCAATCTAGACGAACCATTGGATAACGAACACGTGAAGGGCTGTAGATAATACCCTTAATGCCGTTCAACATTTCTGTTGGGTTTTTGTCTAGCTCTAGCGGCTTGATCTCTTGAACTTTACCCGCGTAGATGTGGGCGCGGAACGCGCCCCAGTGAGAACCGGTTACTTTCCAAGTACCTGTCGTCTCAACGGCATTTGCAGAGGCGGACGCCAATAAGCTAGGACCAATTACTGACGCTGCACTTGTGGTTGCTACACCTTTAAGAAAACTTCTTCGTGTAATAGCCATTTAAAATTACTCCAATCCGACGCTTATTAGTGGTGACCTTCAGCATAATCTGAAGAGTGTTTCTGTAGATACTTCAAGATCAGTGCTTCACTGTCTGTATCTAGGTTAACGAACGCCAACATACCGTCGAACATACCTGGCCAGGTGTTCGCGTCGAAGTGCGCTTCCGCAGGTTGAGTGTGACATACAGAACAATTGGTCTTGTAGGCTTCACGAGATTTTTCCCAAACAGGATTGATGTCGTTCAGCATAGACTCTTTCTTAATCCATACTTTCGCCGCTACTTTTTCCCAAGGAAGGCCTGTTAACTCATCCACTTTTTTCTCACCAGTCGTCACAATGTTGCTGTCTGTTGCTGCTTCTTTCATCAGAGACGCAGTCGCAATGTTCTTACCGAAGTCTTCTTGAATTACACGACCAAAACCTTTTGCTTTGCGCCAACCGTCAATTTCGATCTCAACAAACTCGCCTTTGTCTTCAAGAACTTTAACGGTCGATGCAGGATTAAGAAGACCAGCTTCTTTACTGCCTTGCGCATCAAAGTAAATTGGTAGGTGACGAACGCTCACGAGTTGCTGACCAACGCCGTAATCAGTGTTAGAAGTCATACCCTCTAGATCACCCACGATACCGCCAATGCTGTCCATGCCTGCTGGTAGGTTGTGCGCAATACCCTTGTGACAGTCAACGCAGCTTTGATCTTTCTCAGCGGCTTGCTTCATTTGGATACGAGCCGTAGGAGACATTTGCTCGAAATCCATCGATTCGTAGTTGTGACAGTTTTTACACTCCAGAGATTTGTTTGCCGAGAAACGATCCCATTCGTGTTTAGCAAGTTCGATACGACGCTCTTCGAACACACCCGGTTCGTCGTAGTTGCCAAATACTTGTGCAAATACTTCTTTAGAAGCTTGCATCTTACGAGCGATCTTATCTGTCCAGTTATGTGGAACGTGACAATCAGGGCAGGTAGCACGAACACCAGAGTGGTTTTTCCAGTGCACCGTTTCTTGTAGCTCAACGTACACGTTGTCACGCATTGTGTGACAACTAATACAGAATTCTTCTGTGTTGGTTGCTTCTAGAGCGGTGTTAAAGCCACCCCAAAAGATAACACCAGCAATAAAGCCGCCCATAGTCAGCACACCTAGGCTGATATGTACAGCTGGGCGCGTCATAGTACGCCACAGTTTAATGATTAATGATTTCATTATTTGCTCTCTTAAAATCTTTTCAAAAGTGTGGTTATGAGCTCACTGGCTTACATGCCGTGCGCGCCTGGAGGTCCAAAGAAGAAGACTTGCAACATCCAAACGATGAACCCGTAGCCGCCAACAAAGGCCACACTCAGAATTGGGAAGAGAACAACTGCAATGAAGAGGAACGACTTCCACTCCAGGGAGCGTTTTTCACCACTCTCAATTTTATTAACATCACTCATACATTTGCCTATTTTGTATCTAGTGTTATTGAAAAGCCCGCGTAACCAAGCTTAAGTTTTTTACAATCTCTAATGGAAAATGTTAGACCATACTAATAGTAGGGTTCAATCAAATAAGCGACCTCAGACCTTGTAATTCAACACTTTTTTGAGCTCATCCAGAGATATGATGGATTGATGTTATTTATTAAAAAACATGAACAGATGTGACAAAATAAGTCTTTTAAGGAGTTGTTAAATAAACAACATTTAAGAAACATCGATCACATTTAAATCGTAATTACCATGCCATAAATCGACTTAAAAACTCCGAAAAAGATAACCACTTGTAAACAGAATGCTGCGTATTAATGTCTAAAATAGCACTCAAGGTTTACTTTAAGAACAGCAAAAAGTGCACATAGTGGTTCATATAAAGGGGAGGCTTAGATACAATTATTCGCGTATTTTCAAGGAGCGATTATGGATAACGTGGTGGATATAAGCTGGGTCAAACTGGCACTGTTTGGTTTGATTTTATTGGTCCCCTTCTTTATCAATGCCCGCTACAAATTAGGGATAGCAAAAGACACGATAATCAGTGTTATCCGAATGACATTTCAGCTCATATTGATTGGCGTGTATTTAGAATATCTTTTTCAATTAAACAGTTTACTTGTCAATATACTTTGGCTTGCCATCATGCTACTGATTGGTGCCAGCTCAATTGCGGGAAAAGCTCAGTTACCTAAAAAGCCACTTATGCGTCCGCTACTAACGGGCCTTACCTGTGGTCTAATACCACTTCTGATTGCAATTACAGCAGGCCTAGTGCAACCATCCCCTATTTACAATGCGCAGTACATGATCCCACTTGCTGGTATGTTATTGGGTAACAGCTTGAGTAGTAATATCATCGCTCTTCAGAACTTGTTTACGGCTTTTGAGCAGAGACAAGCAGAATATGAGGCTGCAATCTCACTTGGAGCCTCTCCTCGCTACGCATCCTTCCCCTTCATTCAGGAGGCTCTTAGAAAGTCCCTTGCCCCGACTTTAGCTTCTATGGCCACTACAGGGCTGGTTACCTTACCGGGTATGATGACCGGTCAAATTCTAGGTGGCGCGAGCCCGATGGTTGCGATTAAATACCAGTTAGTAATTATGCTGGCTATTTTCGTTATGTTGAGTGCCTCCGTAACCATAACGTTAGAAATGACATTGCGCTGGGTACAAACCAAAGAAGGCCGAATCAAGATAAAAATCGAGCAACCCGAATCGACCAAAACTCACGGTTAGTTGGCGCTTGTGGGTAAAGCCCGTTAAACAACTTATGGTGCCAAGTCGAACGTACTTATAACTGAATAACTCAACTATTCTTCGAGCACTCATCAAGACGCTTTCAGATGAAAAGTCAGGCAGAATTCTTTTTGATATAAGCCTCTAATTTTATGAAATTTTCTTTGCAAGTTTAGATACGCACGACCTTTGATACAGGTTATCCACAGAAAATGTGGATAAGCCCCCAAAACCCATACGCAACCAGAAACATAGCAACATAAGTGATCAATCGAATCGTCATGCATTGATCACGTGACTGACATGTTCTAATTTTAAAGTAAAGGCAGTGACCACAAACTTGGAGAGACGTACATGGATGTCTTAATGATCAAAGAAAATTACGATGAACTCCTGTCCGATGCACCTCTGGATTGGCTCGTTCAAGAACCAAAGGAAGTAACTTCTCATTGGCTCCCAACCGATTTTGGCATCAACGAAGAGTTGATTTAACATGACTCGACTTATTTGACATTTGCAGAGACAAATAAAAAGAAAGGCGAACCATCTGGTTCGCCTTTCTTGTGATCTTCTAAACTTATCGCAAATGGTTATCTTCATCGCGTAGATAAATCATCCAATACCACATGCCAACAAATACGCCACCACCAATAATGTTTCCTATCGTAACAGGAATTAGGTTGTTTACGATGAACCCCATCATGTTTAAGTCCGCGTAGTTTGCAATATCTGCCCCTGTCATTTGCCAAAACGCTTCTGGCGCAAAGTACTTAATACCAATCGCCATAGGTACTTGGAACATGTTCGCAATACAGTGCTCAAAACCTGCCGACACGAACATAGCCACAGGCAAAATCATGACCGCTATTTTATCTGTCAATGTTCGCCCACTAAACGTCATCCAAACTGCAATACAAACTAATACGTTACACATAATGCCAAGCGCAACAGCAGCAAAGAAACCATGATGTAATTTGTGTTGGGAGATCGCCATCGCGTTAAGACCAACTTGGCCATGATCAAACATATATTGCTTGGTAACTAGCATACAGGCCACGAGCAAAATGGCCCCAACCATATTGCCAAAGTAAACCACCAACCAGTTTTTGATAAGTGCTTGCCAAGAGATTTTTCCACTCGCACGCGCAACTAGTGTCAGCACAGAGCTAGTGAAAAGCTCGCCGCCAGTAACCACCACCAAAATCAAACCAAGGCTAAATGCCAGACCACCAATGAGTCGTGTAATGCCCCAAGGCAGCTCGCCTGCGCCTGTCGTTACCGTGGTATAGAAGATGAAAGCAATACCAATATGAAGCCCCGCAGAAATGGCGAGCAGAAAAGATTTGATTGGAGCTTTCGTTGCTTTGCCTACCCCCACTTCAGCCGCGCGTTCCGCAGCTTGTGGCGGTAATAGTGAGTCAAACTGATTAAAGTTCATTCTGGTGTAACATTTAGAAACATTTAAAGAGGCGCGGATAATCGCTCTATTTCCCTATTTTTTCAAGTGCTATTTGGCGTGTTTACTAAAATCGTTGTTATTGGGAGATCAAGCAATAAATAGCGCCTATCATTCGCTACCGTAAGTATCATTGATACTTAACAAGTATTCGGCCTTTCGAACAAAGATCCTGCGTTATATCAGCCTGATAGCGCCATACTTAACACTTCTTGTCGTTGAATGTTGCCCAACGCTACTTTTCAGACTAGCTTGGTAAAAAAAGCGCAAAGGAATCATTTATGAAATATTCAGCTGAACATATCGCCGAATTGAATCTACTTCTTCAGTTCGACCTAAGTAGTGCTGCAACTGGTATTAAAGTTCATACAGACGCGTCAGAAGAAATGCAGGCAGCCGTTGCTCGTCTATATAAGAAGCAACTTTGTACACAGCCTGACGGTGGTTATCTAACAGACGAAGGCATTGAAGTTGCAGAACATGCAGATAAGATTTTGAGAGTTCTGTCTGTGTAATTTGAACAAAAAACGCCACCGAACTCGGTGGCGTTTTTTAGTCCTATATTTTTCCTGTCGATGCCTGTGGCAATAATCGCTTTTTCATTTTGCTAAATGGTTGAACCTTGTCATACAACCAGTTAAAACCAGTGGCATAAAATAGGAAGAAAACGAGGAAGCCGGCTTCCAGCATCAGAGCTTGAAGAAGCGTAATTTCTAAGAACCAGGCAATCACAGGTAGAGAGATAAAGATTAATCCTCCCTCGAAACCAATAGTGTGTCCAAGCCGCATCGCTAAACTTCGCTCAGCTCGATTGTCACCAAACCACTTATCAAAATACAAGTTGTAGATGTAGTTCCATATCACGGTATACATGCTCAACCCGACCCCAACCAACGCGAGATCACTAGAACCCTTTCCAGTGATCAATGAAGCCGCTGGTACAATAATCGCGAGTGCGATTAACTCAAAAAGTACTGCATGAAAAATTCGTTCGTTACAAGTCATATTTCTCTGTCCAAATAGTTCTACTCAATGCTTAGAATTTTATCTATCATTTAGATAACCAAAAGTTAGATACCATCGGTTTAAGCGATATGTTTACCATCGAACAACTGCAAGCTTTCATTGCTACATCAGAAGCAGGATCATTTTCAGGAGCAGCTAGAAAACTGGGGCGAGCTCAATCTGTAGTGAGCCAGCACATCATGAATATGGAGATCGACTGTGGTGTTGAGCTTTTCGATCGATCAGGCAGGTACCCTAAATTAACTGAGAATGGCCTCGCGCTCGTACCTTATGCACAAGCAACAATCAGCCAACTCGACCGCCTAAACAATAGGGCATCGCAGCTCTTTTCCACGCCAACGAACAAATTAGTCTTAGCTATTGATGAAGGGATTCCTCTGACTCGCTTGCCGGATGTGCTAAAGAAGTTAGAGCAACGCTTTCCACACTTACAAGTTGAATGCTTAACGGCTTCAAGCCCTGATATCATTGAATTGGTTAAGTCGGAACGCGCCACGACTGGGATTATTTTGAGTGATTTACAAATGCCAAGACACATCGATTTCACCAATCTTGGCAATATTGCATTTGATGTCTATGTCTCTTCAACACATCCTTTAGCAAAGCAGCAAATCACTCACATTGATCAACTAAAACAACATCGTCAATTGGTCATACGATCCAAAAGTGCAGAGCCATGTGGTCTCAATCAAGCATTTAGCCCAGATATCTGGTACGCTGATAACTACTATATTTTGTTGGAATTGGCGAATAAAGGGTTTGGTTGGTGCTTTCTACCACAGCATTTAGTCGCGTATTCACCTAATACATTAAAAAAGGTTGGGGATGATTTCACAAAACTGGCTTGGCAAGTCAATGTTGACCTTATTCAGCACCAGAAATGGCATTCAGATCCCCTCCATCAACAAGCCAAAGCAGAACTGCTCAACCTATTCGGGCAGACATAAGTAAGTAGGAAGACCCAAATGGCAAATACATTGATCGTAGGTGCAGGCTGGCTCGGAACTCCGCTAGCAGAAACATTGATGAAAGATGGACACTATGTTGTCGTCACTCGTCGTAGCCAAACTCGATTAAAAGAGTTACCCACCTCATTAACTCACTCCGCATTGTTCGATTTCAATCAATTGAACGCCACAGCACGGCTAGATGAGTTGCTCAAACAGCATCAAATTACGCACGTTATCGGTGCTTTTCCTCCAGGGTTTCGTAAAGGACGCGGTCAAGAATATGCCCAGCAATGGCAAATACTTGCCAACGCAGCTAAGCAAAACAACGTTGAAAAACTTCTCATGATCAGCTCTACCACGGTTTACCCTAACCTTGCTTCCGATATGGAAGAAGCTGACGCGTCACTCTCTTTAGCAGCCGAAAGCCCTTATTTCTCTGATAATGCACGTATTATGCTTCAAGCAGAGCAGCATGTTATCGACTCGAATATTAGCTTTGTTATTCTACGTTGTAGCGGATTAATCGGGCCAGATAGACACCCATCTCGCTTTGCAGCAAGGCTTCAACAAGTTAGTCGTAAAGCACCAGCTAATATGCTTCATCAAGATGATGCTGTCTCGGCTGCGAAATTTGCCTTAGGCAATTTAAGCAACCAAGTCATTAATGTGACGACACCTCATACTGTCAGCAAGGCTGAGTTCTACCAAGCTGCCATAAACAAAATCGGAAGTGAGATACCTCTTCCACCCGTCACAGAGCAAGCTGACAAGCGTATTCTTGCTGACAAACTACTCTCACTTGGTTATCGATTTCACTTCAATTCAACTTTGGATGCGCTATGAGACTCTATAGACATATAGAAACGCTTTGGGATTACATGCAACTCAAACATAAACTGAAGCCTGCGGACTGTTTGTTTGTGATGTGCAGTAATGATGTGCGTGTAGCGGAGCACGCTGCCAAGCTCTACCACCAAAAGTTGGCACCTTTGATTGTATTTTCAGGGGGTGAAGGTCGCTTCACAGATGGACTGTTTGAAAAAAGCGAAGCAGAAACCTTTGCCGAGATTGCAAAGATGTCGGGCGTTCCAAGTGAAGCAATTTTGCTCGAAACTGAATCCACAAACAGTGGAGAAAATGTTCGCTTTACTGAGCAACGATTAAAAGAGGAAGGAAAACAGTGTTTCTCGTTTATTCTGGTACAAAAACCGTTTATGGAGCGTAGAGCAATCGCGACATTTGAAAAACAGTGGCAGTCACCCTACACTCAGCTCCAAGTAAGCTCTGCGGCTCTTCCATTTTTTGAATACATTAATGAAGACATGCCATTAATGATGGTGCTAGAAGCACTAATGGAAGATTTCTCTCGCGTAAAAAGCTATCCAGAGAAAGGATTTCAAACCAAGCAGAACATCCCTCATCAAGTTGAATCTTCTTACCAGGTTTTACTCGAGCGGTTTGGTTTTGACTTAGGCTAGCTTTTTCTAACCGACAACAAAAAGCCACCAAGTACGGTGGCTTTTCTGTATCAATACGGCTTATTTACCGAGCGCTTCTTTGTAATGTTGGCGGCATACGGAGACATACTTATCGTTACCGCCGATCGCAACTTGATCGCCTTCTTTAATTGCCACGCCGTGTTCATCGGTACGAATAACCATATTCGCTTTGCGGCCACAATGGCAGATTGTTTTGAGCTCAACCAGCTTGTCTGCCCAAGATAATAGATACTTACTGCCTTCAAAAAGTTCGCCTAGAAAATCGGTGCGAAGGCCGTAACACAATACTGGAATATGCAACTTATCAACGACTTCAGTAAGTTGATAAACTTGTTCTTTCGACAAGAACTGACACTCATCAACAAGAATACAGTGACGTTTTTCAACCTCATTCAGACCTGCGATCTCTTGATACAAATTGGTATCCTGACGAAATAAATGTGCGTCAGATTGAAGACCAATACGAGAGCTCACTTTACCGACACCAAAACGATCATCTAGCGCAGCCGTAAAAATAACTGGCGTCATGCCGCGTTCTTGATAGTTGAAAGAGGATTGAAGAAGCGTTGTTGATTTACCCGCATTCATTGCTGAGTAATAGAAATACATCTGAGCCACAGAGCATTACCTAAAGTTAAAGTTTTAATTTATGGAAATGGAAAATAAAAGGGCTGAATTATCAGCCCTTTAAAAATGAAAATTCAATTACTTACGACGCCACGTTGTGCCTTCTGGACCATCTTCCAGAACAATGCCCATTTCGGTCAGCTTGTCACGAGCCATATCTGCATTCGCCCAATCTTTCGCAGCGCGAGAGTCATTACGTAGCTTGATCAGAGCTTCGATTTCAGCCACTTCATCATCGTTACCCGCATCACCTTTTAGGAAGGCTTCAGGATCTTGGTGAAGAATACCGATCACGTCAGCCAGTTCACGCATTAGCGCACCGAGTTCGCTCGCTTTCTCTAGGTTTTCTGTCTTCAGGCGGTTAACTTCTCGCGCCATATCGAACAGTACTGAGTACGCTTCTGGTGTATTGAAGTCATCGTTCATCGCTGCTGTAAAGCGAGATACGTACTCTTCACCACCAGCAGGAGCAGCATTTAGATCCAAACCACGTAGAGATGTGTACAGGCGCTCAAGCGAAGCACGTGCTTGGTTTAGGTTATCTTCGCTGTAGTTTAACTGGCTACGGTAGTGACCAGACATTAGGAAGTAACGAACTGTTTCAGCATCGTAGTGACCAAGAACGTCACGGATAGTAAAGAAGTTACCTAGAGATTTAGACATCTTCTCACGATCTACCATTACCATGCCGCTGTGCATCCATGTGTTCACGTATTGTGTATCGTGTGCACAGCATGATTGTGCGATTTCATTTTCATGGTGTGGGAACTGAAGGTCAGAACCACCGCCGTGAATGTCGAAGTGGTTACCTAGGATTGAAGAGTTCATTGCTGAACACTCAATGTGCCAACCTGGACGACCTGGACCCCATGGTGACTCCCACGTTGGTTCACCCGGCTTTGACATCTTCCAAAGTACAAAGTCTAGAGGGCTGCGTTTTGCTGTTTCGATATCAACGCGCGCGCCAGCTTGAAGCTGATCAAGGTCTTGCTTAGAAAGCTTGCCGTATTCGTTGAATTTACCTACCTCAAACATTACGTCACCGTTATCTGCAACGTATGCAAAACCGCGCTCGATTAGCTTCTCAACCAATTCGATGATTTCAGCAATAAACTGTGTCGCACGAGGTTCAACGTCCGGACGTTTCATGTTCAGCGCATCAAAATCAGCGTGCATTTCACCAATCAAACGCTCAGTCAATGAATCGCAAGACTCACCATTTTCTGCGGCACGTTTGATGATCTTATCGTCGATATCTGTGATGTTACGTACAAACGTCAGATCGTAGCCCAAGTAGCGAAGGTAACGTGATACAACGTCAAAAGAGACGAAAGTGCGACCGTGACCAATGTGACAGAGATCGTAGATGGTAACTCCACAGACATACATACCGACTTTGCCAGCTGTAATTGGTTTGAATTCCTCTTTCTGTCTTGTGAGTGTGTTATATATCTTTAACATGATCTCTATCTATGATTGTGAATGAATAAAAGAAGATGAGTATATCAACTCCAACCTAGTTAGGTAATAGCAATTAACCGATAAAACGATAATCGGCTAAACTTCAAGCACAAAACGAAGAATTTCCTCTTCCTGAGTTTTTAAAGCACTAGAACTTAGGCTAGAATCTCGGGCTCAACACAACACAGTAAAGGAAAGTAGCATGATCACCCTTCACACTAATTTTGGTGACATCAAGATTCAACTAAACGAAGAGAAAGCGCCAGAGACAAGCGCAAACTTCCTTCAGTACTGCCGCGACGGTTTCTACGACAACACGCTTTTCCACCGTGTTATTGACGGCTTCATGATCCAAGGTGGTGGTATGGAGTCTGGTCTACGTGAAAAAGCGACTCGTGCACCTATCAAGAACGAAGCAAACAATGGCCTTAGCAACAAAGTGGGTACACTTGCTATGGCACGTACTATGGAGCCGCATTCAGCAAGCTCTCAGTTCTTCATCAACGTAAACAACAACACATTCCTAGACTTCCGTAGCGAAAGCCTAGATGGTTGGGGTTACTGTGTGTTCGGTGAAGTAATCGAAGGCATGGACATCGTAAATAAGATCAAAGGCGTTAGCACTGGTTCTTACGGCATGCACCAAGACGTACCTCTAGAAGACGTAGTAATCACTGGTACAACAATTGAAGAGTAATTCTTAGGAATTATTTTTAAAAGATAAGTTAATGGGGAGGCATAGCTTCCCCTTATTTCTATGACGACATTATTTATTTCCGATCTTCACCTTACCCCATCACGTCCTGATATCACGGAATGTTTTGTGACGTTCATGCGAACAGAAGCAACAAAAGCTGATGCACTTTATGTACTCGGCGATCTGTTTGAGTTCTGGATTGGTGACGATGACAACACCCCTTTTGCAGACCAAATCCGCGCAGAATTTAAAGCACTGACGGATGCGGGTGTGCCAACTTTTTTCATCCAAGGCAATCGAGATTTTTTACTCGGCAAACGCTTTTGCAAAGAAACCGGTATGACATTACTCGACGATGTCTGCACGATTGATCTTTATGGTCAAAAAGCCGTAATCCTACATGGCGATACGCTCTGCATTGACGATGTGAAATACCAAGAGTTTAGAAAAACCGTTCACAAGCCATGGCTACAATGGTTGTTTAACCGTATTCCTTGGTTCATTAAGAAGAAAATTGTCTCAAAAGTTCAATCCGATATTCGTGATGATAAAATGAGCAAGTCATTAGATATCATGGACGTCAACCAAAATGAGGTCGAGAAAGTAATGTCTCAGAACTGCGTCAACTTAATGATTCATGGTCACACACATCGCCCGAACACACATTTTTTTGACGTTGATGGCGTTAAAAAGACCCGAATTGTTTTAGGGGATTGGTATACGCAAGGCTCAGTTTTAAAAGTAAATTCTGATAGTTTTGACCTACAAACGAGACCGTTCATACAGAATTTGCGTTAAGCATGTAGAGCGTGTAGAAGATTCACGCTCAAGTCGTAGATATTTTGTAAAAAATCGCTATTATCATAATACTAAGTTAAACAGAACGAAGTACCTAATTGAAGTATTCTTACGTAGCTCGCCAACCGATTCTGGATAGAGAAAAACGAACCATAGGTTACGAACTCCTCTTTCGAGACGGCCCTAAAAATACCTTCCCTGAAGTAGAACCAGAGCTGGCTACTAGTCGACTGCTATCCGATCATTTTTTATCGACGCATTACAACACATTAGGAAACAAACTTGGCTTTGTTAACTTTCCGCATCAAAGCTTGGTGAACTTGGTCCCAACTTTGTTTCCTAAAGAATCTCTCGTCATTGAAGTCCTTGAAGACTGCGAACCGACAGAAGAACTGTTAGAAGCCATCAAGCACCTTCATGAGTGCGGATACAAAATTGCTCTGGATGATTTTGTTCCGACGAAAGCTTGGAAGCGTTTTCTTCCATACGTTTCCATGATCAAGTTTGATATTAGACTTGTGCCGATCAAGAAAGCTGCCATTTTTATTCAGGCGTTGAGCCCATTTAAAATCGACTTTCTTGCGGAAAAGGTAGAGACCTATGAAGAGTTTGAGCAAGCTCTAGAAGCCGGTTTTAACTATTTTCAAGGGTATTTTTTTAGCAAACCTGAGATGATCCAGAAAAAACGGTTGAACCCCGCGTTTCTTACCGTCATCCAACTTTGTAAAGAGATTGCAGATAAGCCCATCGACTTCAATGAGGTTGAACGTCTGTTTTCGATTGATGTGACGCTGTCATACAAGCTGCTTACTTACGTAAATTCAGGATATACATTAACGACTAAGATCAAATCGTTCAGACAGGCGCTTATTTATCTGGGTGAAGAGCGACTACGACGCTTTATTTCCTTAGTTGCAATTGCCTCCGTTCAAGAAGATAAACCTGACTCTCTTTACTCTTTAGCGATTCAGCGTGCACGAATGTGTGAACTGCTACTTAGTCAAATGAACACTAGGTATGACCCTGGGCAGGCTTTTTTGACAGGCATGTTTTCTTTGCTCGGATCTTTGCTCGATCAACCGCTCTCGGATGTCATTGAAGATATCCCCGTTGACGAAGATATAAAACTCGCATTAACCAGTCGAAAAGGCGTACTTGGTCACTTACTTTCGATGACGATCGCCTACGAACAAGCGGACTGGGAGTTAGCCGAGCGATATTGCACCGTTCTTAAATTAACCGAACCTCAATTAGCAGACGCTTTTAATCAATCGACGGAATGGGCTCAAGAACTGCTGTCTCAAACGCCCTAAATGGCTATAATGCCCCAAAGAATACCTGCGACCTCACTTATGTGGGGTTGTTTGTTTTTACCGCTTAATTAATCGAGATTTCATTTTATGGCTTCTTCTTGTCCTTGCGGCTCTAACCGCACCTACCAACAGTGTTGTGAAATTGCCCACAATAACCACGCTGACGTCACCACTCCGGAGCAGCTAATGCGCTCTCGTTACAGCGCGCATGTGTTAGGTCTAGTGGATTACGTGGTGAACACATACCACCCAAGCTGTAATGCAGAAGAGCAACGTGAAGGCATTGCCCAATCTATCGACAGCGATTGGTGCAAGCTTGAGGTAGTGAAAGCTGAAGCGGGTTGTAACGAGAATGAAGGTTTTGTTGAATTCAACGCTTACTTTGACGAAGACGGCAAACGCTACTGCATGACAGAGCGTTCTCGCTTTGTAAAAGAAAATGGGCTTTGGTACTACATTGACGGCACGTTTCCAGAAGAAGAGCTAGAAGAAGAACCAGAACAAGATCCTCGCCTAAACCAACCAGTGAGTAGCCTAAAAGTAGGTCGTAACGACCCGTGTATCTGTGGAAGTGGTAAGAAATTTAAGAAGTGTTGTGGGTAAGATCATCCACTCCTAGCTTATTGAGCTCGATTTAATTGGATTCTTGACTTCGCCTAGGTTCGTTGGAGTGACGTGAATATATGTACCTATTTGAAGTAAATAACTCTACTGCAAGTACCATTAGAAAATATACCGTCATTCTGAACAGCGAGGGACGAGCGTGATTCAGAATCTAATCGCCACCAGCACTATTGCCGGTTTTTGCCCCGAATCAAGAACACTAAAGTAAAAAGCCCCTAGGCTCGAGAGCATAGGGGCTTTCACTTATCGCAAGCTTACTTATGACGCTCTTTCAGTTTATTCACTACGTCATTCATCGATAAGCCTTGGTCTTGAAGCAATACCATTAAGTGATAAATCAAATCTGCAGATTCACACACTAACTCCGCCTTATCGCCCGACGTCGCCGCAAGCGCGACTTCAACGCCTTCTTCGCCCACTTTTTGCGAAATACGCTTGGTGCCACGGGCATAAAGACTGGCAGTATAAGAGGAATCTGGGTCGGCACTCTTGCGGGCAGCCAATAGCTGCTCAAGTTGATGAAGCCACACCATTTGTGACTCCTCTTGAGGGTCCACATCCCAGCAAGTTGTGTTACCCAAGTGACACGTAGGACCAATGGGATTCACTTTCACCAGTAGCGTATCGTTGTCGCAATCGAGCTGCATGTTCACTAGTTGCAATACGTTGCCGGAGGTCTCACCTTTCGTCCAAAGACGCTGCTTGGTACGAGAGAAAAACGTCACTTGACCTGTTTCGCCCGTTTTTGCCAACGCATCTTGGTTCATGTAACCCATCATCAGCACTTGGCTTGATTGGAAATCTTGTACGATGGCAGGTACCAGACCATCCACCTTTTCCCAGTTGATTCGCTCAGCTAGCGAACTTACTTCGGCGGCTTTCACACTCATAGTCGTACCTCAATGCCTTGTTGTTTCAAATACTGCTTTAGTTCACCAATATTGATGACTTGTTTGTGGAATACCGATGCGGCAAGCGCGCCATCCACATTTGCTTTTTGGTAGGCTTCTGCGAAATGCTCCATAGCACCTGCCCCACCCGATGCAATCAATGGCACGTTACACACTTCACGCACCATGTTAAGTTGTTCAATATCGTAGCCGTTACGTACGCCGTCTTGGTTCATCATGTTCAGTACGATTTCACCAGCGCCACGCTTTTGTACTTCTTGCACCCAATCACGTGTTTCCCATTGAGTTGCTTTGGTGCGTTCTTCATCGCCAGTAAACTGGTAAACCTGATACTTGCCTGTCTCTTTGTCGTAGTATGAATCGATACCAACGACGATACATTGCACACCAAACTTATCAGCAAGGTCAGTAATCAGTTGCGGGTTAGCCAATGCAGGTGAGTTAATAGACACTTTGTCTGCACCAAACTCAAGAATGCGCGCTGCATCTTCCGCTGATTTAATACCACCAGCGACACAGAAGGGAATATCAATCACTTCAGCAACGCGAGCGACCCAACTTTTGTCAACGACACGCCCATCACTTGAAGCGGTAATATCGTAGAACACAAGCTCGTCAGCGCCTTCTTCCGCATAACGCTGTGCCAGAGGAACGATGTCGCCAATGATTTCGTGGTTGCGGAACTGAACGCCCTTTACCACTTGTCCATCACGGACATCAAGACATGGAATTATTCGCTTTGCCAGCATGCAAATGCCTCCTCTGCTGTGAACTTACCATCTAACAGCGCGCGACCAACAATCACGCCAGCCACACCGCTGCCTTTTAGTGCTTCGATATCCGCTAATGAGCCGATGCCGCCTGAAGATTGGAACTGCACTTGTGGGTACTGTTTACATAGGTCGACATAAAGCTCTACGTTTGAGCCTTCTAGCGTACCGTCACGAGAAATGTCTGTACAAAGCACATGCTGCAAACCTACCGTCAGGTAATCGTTGATCAGAGCTTCGATAGTCACGCCTGAATCCTCTTGCCAACCAGAGATCGCTACTTTACGTGTGCCGTCTTGGTCGATGTTGATGTCTAGCGCGAGAACGATTTTCTCCGAGCCGTATTTTTCCATCCAACCTTTCACAAGCTCTGGCTGTTTTACTGCTGTAGAGCCAACCACAACGCGCTGAGCACCCGCTTCTAGCAGATCAATCACGTCTTGCTCGGTACGCACTCCGCCACCGATTTGGATGTTCGCTGGCGTGCTTGCTAGTAGCGTTGCAATCAAATCAAGTTGGCGTGCTGTCGTGTCTTTCGCGCCAGTTAAATCCACCAAGTGCAGCCAGTTAGCACCCGCTTGGTGATACAAGTTGAATTGCTCTGCTGGGTCGACTTTGTACTCGGTTACTTGGCCGTAATCACCTTGATAAAGGCGAACCACCTGTCCTTCAATTAAATCAAGAGCTGGAATAATCACACTAAATCCCTTTTATAATTCTAAGAAGTTTTGAATAAGCTTCGCGCCCGCTTTTGAAGAACGCTCAGGGTGGAATTGCACGCCGTAGTAGTTACCGCTTTGTACTGCTGCTGTGAACGGGTTGCCGTACTCGCATTCCGCAATCGTGTAATCCCCAACTGGCATCGCAAAGCTGTGCACGAAGTAGAAATACTCTCCTTCTTCAATACCTTTGAAAAGTGGATTACCTGCTTTTGCAGAGACCGTGTTCCAACCCATGTGCGGCAGCGGCAAATCGCCAGTTTGTAGTAGCTTCACTTCGCCATCACAAAGCCCAAGACACTCAACCAACTCGTCGGCTTTCTGCCCTTTCTCTTGAGACACTTTGCCCAACAGTTGCATGCCTAAACAGATACCTAACAGCGGCTTTTCTACTTGTTTTACCAAGCTGATCAGATCGCGCTCTTCTAGGTTTTTCATCGCTTCGCTGGCGGTTCCCACCCCCGGTAGGAATAGCTTATCTGCCGACAATACGACTTGCGGATCTTTTGAAATAGTTACGTCATAGCCTAGGCGTTCAATAGCAAACTTCACCGAAGATACGTTGGCACAGCCAGTATCGATAATGACAACTTTCTGTTCTGTCACTGTTTTTCTCCTTGCTAAGGTTAACCTTAAAGCACGCCTTTACTACTTGGTAGCTCAGTGCCTTCTACTTTGATTGCTTGGCGCAAAGTACGACCAAACGCTTTAAACAAGCTTTCAATGATGTGGTGATCATTGTTGCCCGCAGAAGACAGGTGCAGCGTACACGCTAGGGTGTCAGTCAGAGAGCGGAAGAAGTGAACTACCATCTCTGTTGAAAGATCACCCACTTGCTCACGGCTGAATTGCGCGTCGAACTTAAGGTAAGGACGACCAGATAGGTCTAGTGCGCATTGTGCCAAACACTCATCCATTGGAAGGCTAAAGCCAAAGCGACCAATACCACGCTTGTCACCCAGTGCTTCTTTCAACGCTTGACCCAACGCAAGAGCGGTATCTTCTACCGTGTGGTGATCATCAATGTGCAGGTCACCTTCCACTTTGCACACCATTTGGAATCCACCGTGCGTCGCGATTTGATCCAGCATGTGGTCGAAGAAACCAAGACCAGTTGAGATGTCATTGCCGCCATGCTCATCAAGGTTAACTAATACTTTGATGTCTGTTTCTTTTGTGGTGCGGACCACTTCAGCCACGCGCGCTTTCACCGTCAGATCTTTCAAGATCTGTTTCCAACCCATGGTTTCTGGGTTGTATTGAATGCCACGAATTGCCATGTTTTCTGCAAGTTGAAGATCGGTTTTACGATCGCCAATCACAACAGAGTTTTGGAAATCAACTTTGCCGTCTTGAAGGTACTCTTTTACTAAGCCCAATTTAGGCTTACGGCAAGAGCAGTTGTCTTCATCAAAGTGAGGACAAATCAGCACATCATCGAACTTCACACCTTGAGATTCAAAGATCTCCATCATCATGTTGTGTGGCGCATCAAAGTCTGCTTGTGGGTAGCTGTCGGTACCTAAACCATCTTGGTTCGTTACCATCACTAGGCGGTATCCTGCATCCTGCAACGACAACAGGCTTGGGATAACAAATGGTTCCAGTTTTAGTTTATCTAAACGGTCTACTTGAAAATCAATCGGCGGCTCGACAATTAAGGTGCCATCACGATCAATAAAAAGGATTTTTTGTTGTTTGCTCACTCGAACTTCCTTATTGCTATTCTTTTGGCGCTCCCGCTATTGAGCGAGAGCGATAAATTCTGTCTCTATTTATGCGTAGTAGTTTCTGATAAATCCAAGCGTTTTTTCGCACTCGTCACGGTTACCCACACTGATACGCACACAGTTTTCAATTGGCGAGTTACGCAAAATAATGCCCGTATCCCAAGCCGCTTTGAAAAGGTCATCGCCATCTGGGAATTTCACCAATAGGTAGTTCCCCCACCCTTCAAACACTTCCAAACCCGGAATCATTGAAAGGCCAACTTGCAAGTAAGCACGGTTTGCATTCAAATCGAGAACTTGAAACTTCGCTCGTGCTAAACCAGCTTCCGAAAGCGCCTGAGTCGCAATTTCTGCCACTGGAACTGGGACTGGGTAAGGTGCGATAACTTTAAGAAGTACATTAATAAGCTCTTCGTTCGCAAGCGTAAATCCACAACGCAGACCTGCAAGCGCAAAAGCTTTCGACAGAGTACGCAGAATCGCAAGATTCGGGTATTGCGCCAGTAGGTCTACCGTTGACGCTTCTGGACAAAAATCGATGTACGCTTCATCCATCACCACAATTGCACGGTCTTTTGTCATCTCAAGCAGAGACACAATGTTTTCACGCTTAACCAAGTTACCCGTTGGGTTGTTTGGCGAACATACAAAAACCAGCTTCACGTTATCCAGATTAGCTTCGATGCCTGCAAGATCGAGTTGCCAATCTGAGGTTAGCGGCACGGTTTTGCGCTCAACACCAATGGTTTCAGCGCTGATGGCGTACATACCGTAAGTCGGTGGGCAGTAAAGAATCGCATCTTCACCCGGATCACAGAATGCACGAATTAACAACTCAATACCTTCGTCTGCGCCACGAGAAGTCAGTGTTTGTTCTGGTTTAACACCCGCATACGCTGCGTAAGCGGAAATCAGTTCTTTCGGTTGGCATTCGCTGTAACGATTAAGACGAGCAAAGTCTGTTTTGTATTCATTGTTAAATGGTGATTCGTTGGCATTTAGCCATACGTCACCCGTACCACCGATTCGGCGAGCCGACATATAAGGGGTAAGCTGTTGGACTTGTTTACGCGCTAGCTTTTCCATCTCATTACTCTCTTATTCTTACTTACTTGCTAATTTTTCTACGCGGATAGTAACAGCACGTTTGTGAGCGTCCAGACCTTCCGCTTCAGCCATCGTGACTACCGTTGGTGCAAGGTTCTTTAAACCATCAGCAGAAAGCTCCTGAACCGTCATTCGTTTAGAGAAATCCGCCAAACCTAAGCTTGAATAAGTACGTGTGTAACCGTAAGTAGGAAGGACGTGGTTAGTCCCCGATGCGTAATCTCCCGCAGATTCAGGCGACCAATCTCCAAGGAAGATAGAGCCTGCATTATCAAGTAGAGGTAGAAGCTCACGAGGGTTCTTAGTCTGAACAATCAAGTGCTCAGGACCGTAGTAATTGGAAATAGAAACTGACTGCGTCATCGACTCGGAAATAATGATCAAGCTTGATGCCAGAGCCTTTTCTGCGATGTCTGCACGAGATAGCTCCTTAAGCTGACGTTGAACCGCATCCGTCACTTGATCAGCAATCACAGGAGAAGGAGTCACAAGTACCACTTGAGAATCAGGACCGTGCTCTGCTTGGCTCAAAAGATCCGCAGCGATAAAGTCTGCATCTGCGGTTTCATCGGCAATCACAAGCACTTCAGACGGCCCTGCAGGCATATCAATCGCAGCACCGCGGAAATCATTACTTACCTGACGTTTTGCTTCTGTCACATAAGCGTTACCTGGACCAAAGATCTTATCAACTTTAGATACAGTCTCTGTGCCGTAAGCCATTGCAGCAACCGCTTGGCCACCGCCGACGTTATACACTTCATCAATACCGCACAGTTTCGCTACGTACAAAATCTCATCAGCGATTGGGGGTGGAGAACAAAGAACGACTTTACGACAACCTGCAATTTTTGCAGGAACGCCGAGCATCAAAACAGTCGATGGCAAAGGCGCACTGCCACCAGGAATGTACAAACCCACTTTTTGAATTGGGCGTGTTACTTGTTCACAAAGGACACCTGGCTGGGTTTCCACCTTGATCGGTTGCGGCTTTTGCGCTTTGTGGAACTTAGAAATATTGGCGTAAGCTTGCTCTAGTGCGCTCTTCATTGACTCTGACAAACGCTCTGACGCTGCCTTAATTTCCTGAGAAGAAACACGAATGGATTCAGGCTTAACACGGTCAAACTTTTCGGTCAGCTCAATAAGAGCAGAGTCACCTTCTTCTCGAACTTTAGCAATAACTTCGGCCACAGCAGTGGTGATATTGGCACCTTCTGCAATAGCAGGGCGCTCCAAAATAGAGTCTTGCTGATTCTCACTTAATGATTGCCAAACGACTGTTCTCATGATGCTTACTCCATCATTTTTTCAATTGGTAGAACGAGAATTGAACTTGCGCCCAACTCTTTCAGCTGTTCCATTGTTTCCCAGAACAGGTTTTCAGAACTCACCAAGTGAACAGCCATTTTCTGCTTATCTGCAGAAAGAGGAAGAACAGTTGGGTCTTCAGCACCTGGCAGTAGTGCTTTAATTTGATCTAACTTCTCTGCTGGGGCGTGAAGCATAATGTACTTAGATTCTTTCGCTTGCTGCACGCCTTGCATGCGAGTTAACAGCTTTTCGATTAGCGCCACTTTGTCTGCGTCGAACTCACCTGTGCGTTGAATCAATGTCGCTTTTGATTTAAAGATAATTTCAGCTTCTTTAAGGCCGTTCGCTTCCAGTGTTGCACCTGTAGAAACCAAATCAGCGATAGCATCAGCGAGACCCGCGCGAGGGGCAACTTCTACAGAGCCTGTCAGCATACATGTAGAGAATGGAACGCCGGCTTCATCCATGTACGCTTTTAGAAGTTGAGGATACGTTGTAGCAATACGCTTGCCAGCTAAGTCTTGTGGACCGTTGTACTCTTCGTCCTTGTCGATTGCGATAGATAAACGACAGCCACCAAAATCAAGTCGACGAAGCTGAACAAACTCGCAGGGTTCACCTAATGCTTTGCGGTCAAGGCGAACTTCTTCTAGTTCATTTTCGCCAATAAAGCCAAGGTCAACCACGCCATCCATAATTAAACCTGGGATGTCGTCGTCACGAACCAAGAGTAAATCAATTGGCATATTTTCAGAATGGACAACTAAACGCTCGCCCATTACGTTGAACTTTACGCCGCACTGTTTTAGTAGAGCTTGACTCTCTTTGCTAAGACGACCTTTTTTCTGAATTGCGATTCTTAAACGTTGTGTTTGCATTGCTTTGTCCCTATGCAAGATTTTGATATCTAAGTATTTTTCAAACTAATAAAACTAAAAAACCCTCGGGAGATTGAGGTCTCCCGAGGGTTTAAAATCTGCTTTTACTTTGATTTTACCTCCGGGAGTTTCCTGCCTCCCGGGTATGCGTACATCGCCCGAAAGACTAGATTGGGTGATGATGGTGATGAATGTTCATTACAAAATTACGCATACTTATTTCAAGGCTCTTCTCATTTGCTTTGTTACCAACAACACTAACCAAGCTGATTACTTTTTTCAACCCTTAATTTTAAAAAAATTCGAATTGTATAATACAAATAAAAAAGGAGGCCGAAGCCTCCTATAAATTTACTTTTTAAATCAGTGAATTACGCACTCTGGCAAGACGCTATTTTAGACTTTGAAAGCCATGACAAAATAGCGCAAACGATAATGAATGTTATCGACGCTGCAATGAACGAGAACGCTATTGAAGCAGTCATACCAAGGGCAATAAAGCCGACGCATGAAACAAGCGCGACTGATAATGCATAAGGTAGCTGTGTTGATACGTGATCAATGTGGTTACAACGTGCACCCGTCGATGACAAGATAGTCGTATCTGAGATTGGTGAACAATGGTCACCGAATACCGCACCAGCTAAAACCGCACTCAGCATCGGTAGCATTAGCGCTACGTCTGTTGCGCCAGCCATGTCTCCAGCGATTGGAAGCATGATGCCGAACGTACCCCATGAAGTACCTGTTGAGAACGCCATCAGGCCAGACAGCAGGAATAAGATAACTGGGAGCCAATGAGGGTTGATATTTCCCTGCGCCATTGTCGAAAGGTAAGTACCAGTCTTCATATCACCGATAACAGAGCCAATGGTCCAGGCAAATACTAAGATTAGAATCGCACCAAACATAGACTTAGCACCAATCCAAAGTGTACGTGCGATCTCAGCCATTGGTAGACCTTGCTTCACAACAGTAAACAGTGCAACTGCTAAGCCAAGCAAGCTACCGTAGATTAGTGATGTACCTACATCTGTATTTTCAAAAGCACCAAGAAGCGCAAACTCCTTACCATCAGCAGCCAATGCTTGGCCACCCGTGTAAAGCATTGAAGCGATAGTCGCGATAATCAGCGTCACGATAGGAAGTATCAAATCTGACACTTTACCCTTTTCACTTTCACGGATATCTAGCTCTTCGTTTAGGTCATGCGCTTCTTGCGAGTCATTTTCTTTGTCTTTATCAAAGCCACGACCTTGCGATGCAGAGATCTCATGCTCACGCATTTTACCAATATCAAGACCAAACCACGCAACAGCGAACACCATTAGCAGCGCAAAAACGGCGTAGAAGTTCATTGGGATAAGACGAACATATGCGCCAAGAGCCGAATACTCTGTGATCCCATGTGAGACTAAGATCCCGCCAATAATAGTAATAATGTAAGCACCCCAGCTAGAAGCAGGCATAATTACACACATTGGAGCAGCGGTTGAGTCTAGAATGTACGCAAGCTTAGCGCGAGACACATAAAAGCGATCGGTTACTGGGCGAGAGATCGCACCAACAGCAAGGCTATTAAAGTAATCATCGACAAAAATGAATACGCCTAAAAAGGCGGCAAGAAGTTTGGAGCCGCGTTTACTCTTCACTCGAGATTGTGCCCATTCAGCAAAAGCACGAGTACCGCCAGATAGCGTTAATAAAGCTGTTGTCATACCTAATAAGATTAGGAAACCAACAATGCTCATGTTCCAAGTGTTAATTCCGCCATCTTCAATAAAGACAGAAGAAACTTGAGAACTGACGTAACCTGCGGTGTCGCTGATAGACCAGCTATTAAGTAGCACCGCACCTAGCACGATACCTACACCCAAGGAAACTAATACACGTCGAGTCAAAATCGCCAAAGTCAAAGCGACAATAGGTGGCAATAATGAAACAGGAGAACTAGAAAAATCTATTAAATTCATGATCTTCAAAAACCAAAGTTTGGCTAGAGATCTACTGCAGACAAGTCACGTAGCATACGATACGTGCTCATGTTGAACTTAGCGACAGGGAAGCGAACACTCCACCCAACCCTACAGTAGCGCTCCATAGTTTAATGTGAATATATACTATGGCAGTGTTGTTCCTTTCAGATACAACCCCAGCAAGTAACTTTGATGAGTTACTTACTTCGGCAATCTTCGCCTTCCACTATTATTCATTGGCATCACCCCAATAATAGCTACTCTTCGAGACCGCGCCTCTACGGCAACAACAAACAATTAACCACTAACTGTACAAATTAACAACAAATTGTCTGCAATATTGCATCAGGTGGCAGCCATTGTACTTATGATGAGAGTCAATGCAACACATCAAACTAAATTAAACAAATAAATAATGACTGAGATAATTTATAAACCTTGCCTACTTCCATAAGTTTTGTGCAACTGAAATCACATCAATCATGTTATTTATGAAACATTATTACTACCTTAGAAATATCATGGTTTATCTTATATCAATAAATTAAGGATATATGACACACCATTAAAGATGGAGGCTTCATATTTTTAAGTAATAACTCAAATTTTTTTATAAAAAACCAAGCTGTCGCTCTCTCTATACAATAATGATTGTTGATTTTAGTTCTCATCTAATAATGATTTATTTCGAGTGTAATAATATTAATTGCTTTAAAAAATAGTCAAATTTAAACAAAATCTTGATTTAGCATTTGCACATAAGGAAAAGATAAAGTTAAATATAAGGACTCTTTGTTTATTTATAGATTGGCATTATTTAATCGTAACGATAAAAAGTGCCCAACACATTAACCTTTTAATAGGAATCGTTATGTCAGAGCTGACTAAAACCCTTCTAAATATCCGTAGCCTTCGTGCATTTTCTCGTGAGCTGACTCTAGAACAATTGGAAGAAGCTCTAGATAAACTCACTACTGTCGTAGATGAGCGTCGTGAAGCAGAAGAAGCAGAACGCGCAGCACAAGCAGAGCAAGAAGCTAAGCTTGCAGAGATTGCTGAGAAAATCGCTCAAGACGGTATTGACGTGGAAGCACTTATTACTGCGCTATCTGGCGAAACTAAGACGAAAGGCAAAGCGAAGCGCGCACCTCGCCCTGCTAAATACAAATACACAGATTCAAACGGTAATGAGAAAACTTGGACTGGCCAAGGTCGTACACCTTCGGCAATTCAAGAGCAACTTGATGCAGGTAAATCTCTGGATGAGTTTCTAATCTAGATCCGTGCTATTTTTAAAAGGCTCCCATAGGGAGCCTTTTTTATTTAAACCATTACAAATAAAAAAGGCACATTTCTTAATGCGCCTTTTACTTTAGTTACAGAATAGTTAATTAAACCGCTTCGTATTAACGTTCCCAGTATGCTTCTTCTAGGCTATCTTCTCGCTCAGGAAGTCCGCGCGACAATCGTGGTGAATGTTGCACGAGAACTTCGTAGCTCGCGCGGTTTGCGTATTTGCAGACTTGAGAAAAAGAAGAGTAAGTTAAATACTCGTTACTGTGCTTGCTTGAATTAGGCACATTTTCTTTATGGTATTTATTTGCTGCCATATCATGAAGAACCGCAGATAACGCGGCATCACCTGCGCCATTTGTATTCTTAATTTTTTCTGGGCCACCCATATATGGCGAGATATGCGAGTACACTTTTATTGGCGTCTCGCATGAGTCTTTTTTCGCCGGACGACTAAATTCATAACGATTAAATTCAGCAATTGACCCTGGAAGCAATGGCAAAGAAGTTTCGCGCTTCGCGCTATCTTCTGTATACCCAGCCATAAATAGACCTACAGGACCCGCCGTGCACAATACTAGATCAGCCCACTCCAATGTTTTATCAGACGCAGCAAGTGGATCAGATTCCCCCGTCAGTGCTTCTGCTTCATCTTCATTCATCGCAACGACTGAAACGTTATCTCGAATGAATTCTTGCCAATATTTAGGGTCATCTTGAATAACAAACTTTGTGCCTAAAGTCAGAACAACAGGCACATCATTCTTTTTCGCGTACTCAATTGCTTTCATTGTTGCTTCCGGCATTGGGTCGCCGTCTTTGCAACGTACTAGATATGACGTCAGTACAAGTGCTGATGCATTTTTAAAGATTTTCTCTGGAATGCTATCAGGATGGAGTTGGTTCATTTGCCCTTCGCTGATAGCAAAAGTACGTTCACCGTCTTCTGTGATAAGAGCAAAACAACGGCCAATTGCACCATCTACACCTTGTAGGTAGTTCAAGTCCATGCGGCTTGATGTATTACAAAGATAACGGTAACCGTAGCTGCCAATCTTAATATCCTGGCTCATCACTCCAAGTAGTGTGGAGCGGTCATCCGCTAGCACGGAGTAGTTATGTAGCGTGTTACCAATTGTACCGCCCGCATACTCATTGGTAATCAAGTTCTCTTCTTTCAGTTGCTGGTATAACTCTTCTGCTCTTTCGTCATCGATAACCAGAGAGTGACCTTTACTCAGACCGTACTTTTCAATCACATCCGTTGTAACTTTTGCTTCAATATCAACCAAGGTTTGGTCAATACCAATGATGTGAGTGCGCGTCATCTTCTTGCTTTCTTGTGCTTGGCTCACCAGCGGGTCACGAGCATGAACAGGAAAATAGTGCTTCGATTTGCGTTGTCCAGGAAATTTCATATTGTCAGTCTGAGTAAGGGGATGAAAAGGAGAGCGGATTCTATACCGCTAATAATAAAGCAGCAATAAAAGCGATTATAGCAAACGTTTGCTGACTACTTTTTTCTTTTAGGTGGCTTATTCACCTTCCATAAAGCTGAGATCTGGTAGTTGCTCAAGGTGCTCGCTATAACGCTTTAGGTTGAACTCACCTTCATTCTTCATCACATCAAAAATCTCAATTGACATCGCACATGCCATCATCGCAACCGCATCTTCACGTGGTGTGCCAGTCATCATTAAACGCATAAGGGTTTCTTTTACTTTAAGCGGGTTGCCATCTTCGAGCTGATTTTCAACAATTTCAATCAACTCACTTTCTTGCATAAATTGGTTTTCTTCTGTCATTTGGTGTTTCCTCTTGGATTTTGGCCAACTATGCCATATATACCTCTTCTATACTTGCGAAATTACTCGTTCGAATCTTTGTTGAAGAAAAATCCAGCGAAACGAATTGTGATTTCGATCTCGGATCTGTCACCGGTCTGTGGATTCTGATAGAATCTGCATCCCGTTTATTTAAGTGGTGTTTAGTAATGTCTGATAACAGCCAAAAGAAAGTCATCGTCGGTATGTCCGGCGGCGTTGATTCATCTGTTTCCGCGTATCTTCTAAAGCAGCAAGGCTACCAAGTAGAAGGCCTTTTCATGAAGAACTGGGAAGAAGATGACAACGAAGAATATTGTACAGCGGCAGAAGATCTTGCTGACGCTCAGGCAGTATGTGACAAGCTAGGCATCCACCTACACACTATCAACTTTGCTGCCGAATACTGGGATAACGTATTTGAGTACTTCCTTGCTGAATACAAAGCTGGCCGTACTCCGAACCCTGACATTCTTTGTAACAAAGAAATCAAGTTCAAAGCATTCCTAGAATTCGCTGATGAAGTACTTGATGCTGATTACATTGCAATGGGCCACTATGTGCGTCGCTCTTTCCCAGAAAACGGTGAAAAACCACAGATGCTACGTGGTCTAGATGGCAACAAAGATCAAAGCTACTTCCTGTACACATTAAGCAACGAGCAAATCGCACGTAGCCTATTCCCTGTTGGTGACCTAGAGAAGCCAGAAGTACGCCGCATCGCGGAAGAGCAAGATCTAATCACGGCGAAGAAGAAAGACTCTACGGGTATTTGTTTCATCGGCGAACGCAAGTTTACAGAATTCCTAGGTCGCTACCTTCCAGCTCAGCCTGGTAATATCGAGACTCCAGAAGGCGAAGTGATTGGTCAACACCAAGGCCTGATGTACCACACACTTGGTCAGCGTAAAGGTCTACACATTGGTGGCCGTAAAGGCGGCGGTGGTAACGAGGACCCATGGTTCGTTGGTGAGAAAGATCTAGAACGTAACGTTTTGATTGCCGTTCAAGGTAAAGACCATCCAATGTTGAAATCAGAAGGTCTACTTGCATCACAACTTCACTGGGTAGATCGTGAGCCAATTCGCGATGTTATGAAGTGCACAGTGAAAACTCGTTACCGTCAGGAAGATATTCCTTGTACAATCATCCCTATCGATGATGAAAACATTAAAGTTATCTTTGACGAGCCACAAATTGCTGTAACTCCAGGTCAATCAGCAGTGTTCTACAAAGGTGACGTGTGCCTAGGTGGCGGCATCATCGAGCAACGCATTAAATATTCTCAAGCTTAGGAGTCGTTACGTGGCGAATACACTTTATGACCGTACTATCGCTTTCGCTGGGATTTGCCAAGCTGTTGCTTTAGTTCAACAGGTAGCGAGAAACGGACATTGTGATCAAGATGCTTTTGAAACATCAATCAACGCTATTTTGAGCACTAACCCTGCTAACACAGTTGGCGTATTCGGTCGCGAAGCCGATCTAAAGCTCGGCCTAGAATGCTTGGTTAAAGGGATTGATAGCACACCATCAGGCAGTGAAATTACTCGTTACATTATTAGTTTAATGGCGTTAGAACGTAAGTTAAGCTCTCGAAACGATGCTATGTCTCAGCTTGGTGATCGTATTCAAATGGCCAAGCGTCAGTCAGAGCACTTTGAGCTACTAGACGATCAAATGATCAGCAATTTAGCGAGCATCTATCTGGATGTCGTTAGCCCTATTGGCCCACGCATTCAAGTAACGGGCACGCCATCTGTACTGCAGCAGACGGCAAGCCAACACAAAGTTCGTGCGCTGTTGTTATCTGGCATTCGTAGTGCAGTTCTTTGGCGTCAAGTTGGTGGTAAGCGTCGCCACCTAATCTTCGGGCGCAAGAAGATGGTAGAGCAAGCACAAATCCTTCTTGCTCGTCTGTAGTAAAATATCAAATAAGCAGCTCGCGTTTATCGCGAGCTCATTTTTTTCGACTAAAACAAATCTCGCGCAAACGTTTGCGCAATATTCGTGACAATTGCCACAGTTATTGGTATAAAGCTCACGAAATTTAGAAACCCAATTCAGGAGAACATCATGGAACTGTCAGCATTGACTGCTGTTTCACCAGTAGACGGCCGTTACGGAAGCAAGACAATTGCGTTACGCGAAATTTTCAGTGAATACGGTCTACTAAAGTACCGTACTATCGTTGAAATCCGCTGGCTACAAAAGCTTGCTGCTACTGCTGAAATTGCAGAAGTGCCAGCGTTTAGCGCAGAAGCAAACCAATTCCTAGACGACCTTGCTGCAAACTTCTCTGAAGAAGATGCACGCCGTATCAAAGAGATCGAGCGTACAACTAACCACGACGTAAAAGCGGTTGAGTACTTCCTAAAAGAGAAAGTAGCAGACGTTCCTGAACTGCACGCAGTAAACGAGTTCTTCCACTTCGCATGTACTTCTGAAGACATCAACAACACATCACACGCTCTAATGCTTAAAGAAGCGCGTGAGAACGTGATTCTTCCAGAAATCCGTAACCTAATCGACGCTATCAAAGCACTAGCAGTGGAATACCGCGACATTCCTCTTCTATCTCGTACACACGGTCAGCCTGCTTCTCCATCTACTATGGGTAAAGAAATGGCAAACGTGGCGTACCGTATGGAGCGTCAATTCAAGCAAATCGAAAACGTTGAGATCCTAGCGAAAATCAACGGTGCAGTAGGTAACTACAATGCACACCTTTCTGCTTACCCAGAGCTAGATTGGCACAAGTTCTCTGAAGAGTTCATCACAGAGTCTCTAGGCGTAACTTGGAACCCTTACACAACTCAAATCGAACCGCACGATTACATCGCTGAGCTGTTCGACGCTATCGCTCGTTTCAACACTATCCTGATTGACTTCGACCGTGACGTTTGGGGTTACATTGCACTAGGCCACTTCAAGCAAAAAACTATTGCTGGTGAGATCGGTTCTTCAACAATGCCTCACAAAGTTAACCCAATCGACTTTGAAAACTCAGAAGGTAACCTAGGTCTTGCGAACGCTGTATTCGGCCACCTAGCACAGAAACTGCCTATCTCTCGTTGGCAACGTGACCTAACTGACTCAACGGTTCTACGTAACCTTGGTGTTGGTGTTGGCTACGCTATCATCGCTTACACTTCGACACTTAAAGGCATCAGCAAGCTAGAAGTAAACCGTGAAGCGCTTCTTGCTGAACTAGACAAGAACTGGGAAGTACTAGCTGAGCCAGTACAAACCGTTATGCGTCGTTACGGCATCGAGAAGCCATACGAGAAGCTGAAAGAGCTAACTCGTGGTAAGCGTGTAGACGGCGAAGCAATGCGTAACTTCATCGACGGTCTTGAGCTTCCTGAGCACGAGAAAGCACGTCTGAAAGAGATGACACCAGCGAACTATATCGGTCAAGCAATCGAGCTGACAGATAAGCTGTAATACTCCTGTAACGACCAGATACTTAAAAGGTTGACGCGAAAGCGTCAACCTTTTTTAGTTAGGAGAGTTAGGTCGGGAGAAAATAATTTTAGTTATATGGAATGGATTATTAATTGAAGATCAGCCCCATTTGTTATGGCAGCTTTTGGAAGAACAAGGTTATTGTTCCTACTTCCACACCAAACTTTTTTATTTTCGTTAGATTGAAAACGTGTCTGTCATCCTGACGATAAAGCCAATCATCAAAAGCAACCGTCACTGATGAATCCTCCATTTGTAGCTCAAAGTCATATTGCCACTGTAGCGCATTGCCCTGCTCTTCCCCTGTTGCCACACCTATAATATCGTCTGCCTTACCTTCATAACGACCATCTTCTAATCTAGTGATAACCCAAATTCGCTGGTCCACCTCTCCGTCATCAAACACGAAGTCTTCCACCAGCGTCAGCGTATCACCCGCTACAGTACCCACTATATCGACTTCAAAGCGACGCGTTTGCTGTCCGGTATAATCTTGCACCATCCCCCACGCCTTTATGTCGCCTTCGAAATAACCGAATACGTCAAAAGTCGGTTTAGAAGAGCGGTAATTATCAATGTCTGCGGAACATGCCGAAAGAAAAACAGCTGCCACTAAAGTCGCTGATTTAAAAATTCGTTTAAACACTATCTAACCTGCCCTATCAATTGTTTTCGGAGTTTCGGAAATTCTGTGTTGGGTGATAACCATATAGCCAAAAATGCATCGTTCATTCGTTCGTCTTCAATGATGCCAACGTTCTTTACTTGCACGTCCCCAACCTGCTTATAAAAAAGCTGACCAGATTTTCCATCTGTTAGATAAGTAAGCTCGTCACCTTTTTGAATATCAGGAAACATACGATCGAGCTCGCTGATCCAAGCTTTTCGATATGAGTCCGTAAAACCCAATTTCGCCCACTGCTCATCCGTCACATCAAGCAGCTGTTGCTTACTGATGTCTCTCTTGTAATTAATTTCCAACGCAAGGGGATGTGGCGATACGTCATCGCTTACGATGAACTTTCCATCAGGCGCTTTTAATCTTGAGTGATAAATATCGAAGATGAACCAAGTAAGTTGGGCTTCTCCAACAGTTTTCCATCCCTTCCAATTCGCAATGTTGCTAGCAGCTTCGCTGTTTCCAACAGGTTGAGCTTGCAGAGCAAAAGAGCCAGTTACTATTACCAACGCAAGCAGCCTAGTCAGTCTCTGAGTTAAGTCTCTCTTCAAGCTTTTCATTTCCGTACACCTTGAGTATCAAGAGCATCATGACGCACCATTCGACAAACAACATTGCCAGTGTAGCGCCAGTGCTAAATCCAAATTCAACGGCTTGGAGCTTATAGCCAGCAAAGTAGCTCGCCGTTCCTCCGAGTCCGCCTACTATTGATACGTAGGTTTTTGGGAAACGGTACAAAATTGACTTGAGTTGATAGGCATACCAGGCGAACAGAATCCAAAGGCACAAAAGCCAAAGGGGTAACCATTGAGTGGCAAACATGAAAATTGAAAATTGCTGATTTAATGTATCAAGCACGAGACCAATCGTGGCGATAACACCAATACTTTTGAGCGAAGATGCGTCAGTTTTCAAACAATATAGTAGGGTTGCCAAAGTAAGGAATAACGTCACCCATTGCCATTGATAGGTTCCAAGCACCGCTGCAAACCAGCAGAGTTGGAACCATGTCGAAGCAAGAAACACCTTCATAACGAACTACGGGCGTTGAAACGTCATGTGAACGGCACTGATCGTGCGAGCCAAAAAGCCACCTTCACAGTAGCTCAAATAGTAGCGCCACATACGCACAAAGCGGTCGTCGTAGCCAAACGAGCGCACTTCATTCTCTGCTCGATTAAAACGTAAGTGCCATTCGTTCAGCGTCTTGGCGTAGTCCAAACCAATATCGAACAAGTCTCGCGTCACTAAGTCACTGTACTTTGTTGTTGCTTGGGTTAGTGAGGTTACCGACGGTAAAAAACCACCCGGGAAAATGTACTTTTGGATAAAGTCGACGTTGTTACTGTAGTAATCGTAACGCTGATCGGCAATCGTAATCGCTTGAATCGCCATCAAGCCACCAGACTTCAATAAAGACTCACAGACCTTAATGTACGAAGGCAGGAATTGTTTGCCCACAGCTTCAATCATTTCAATAGAAACGAGCTTGTCATAAGTGCCGGTTAGGTTTCGGTAATCTTCTTTGAGTAGAGTGATTTTGTCTTCTAAGCCACGCTCTTTGATTTTTTGCTCCGCGTACGCGTGTTGCTCTTCAGATATCGTTGTTGTGGTGACCTGACAACCGTATTGTTCAGCCATGTAAATCGCCATAGCGCCCCACCCAGTGCCAATTTCAACAACATGATCAGTGGGCTTCAGCTCAAGTTGCTGACATAGACGATCCATTTTGTTGATTTGAGCCTGCTCTAGAGAGTCATCCGCATGATTGTAAAGCGCCGACGAGTACAGCATATTGGTATCAAGGAACGCTTCGTATAGGTTGTTACCCAAGTCGTAATGCGCATGGATATTTTTACGTGAGTTCTCTTCAGAGTTTCTGTTTGACCAATGACTGAACTTGTACAGTATTTTAGTCAACCAACTGCCTTGCTCTTCGAGTTTATCTAGAGCACGCATGTTAAGGGCCATCAGTTTCATTAATGAGGTTAAATCGGGGCTATCCCACCACCCATCCATATAAGCCTCACCAGCAGCAATACTGCCGCCCTGCAAGATCCGTGAATAAAAGCCTGGATGTTTTACCTCTATAATAGCGACAACAGGTTGACCACTGTACTCCCCATTTGGCGCACTAAAACGCTCGCTTCGCTCTGTCGTTTCCGTCTTAAAACTTTCAATAACTGTTAAGCAGCCGATTTCCATTTTTTGCAGACATTGAAAAATAACTCCGCGAGCCGCTTTTTGCGTTGTCGTCAATTTACGCGGCAATGTCATAGAACTAGTATTTAACATGCAGAATTCTCCTTATGCTTTTTATTTTTTTTGTCTGTTTTTTCAGTATCGGCTTCTATTTCTTCATGCGTTGAATATTTAGGATGAGAATAAAAAGGTGCGCCTTTCACCCAAAGTTTTAATGCGTGCCAATAAATACCAACCATTACTTTTACCGTTTGTATTGGTGTAACGATCAAACACCTCAATAAGGTTTTGCTTGAAAGTGGCTTGGCTTTCATAACCATGGTGGCATCAAAGTGTTTCTCTCCTTTGTGACATTCAAGATGAATATTCAACTTGTCTGTCAAAGGTTTAATTCTCCAGCGGTAGAGTTGGTCAATCGGGTTGAATGGTGAAACATGGAATGCTTTATCTTGTTCCCAACCAAACTTTTCTTCTTCTTTATCTGCTGACACCACGTAGTAATGTCGTTCATTCCAAGGAGTGTTACTCACCTCTGCGAGGAGATACTTCCATTCTCCTTCCGCGTTATAAACGTAGTAGAAATTAACGGGACTGAAATAAAGTCCTAGATAACGCAAGTGACAGACTGCGATTACCTTGCCGGTACAGCGGACACCTGTCAGTTCTTCAATTTTGCTGTGCACTGCCGACTTGACGCTACCTTCACCAATGTAATCACTGCGCTTGAAGCGAGCCCAATGCCACCAACGCGAACCAAAACCCCATACTTTTTTCTCTAAAGCATCGATCTCGTCTACATCAATGGCGGGCATAAATAAAGAGTAGTTCAACTCATGATTCACAGGCGTGAATCGACGGTGACGAACGTTGCCTATAAACAATCGGCTGTTCATTTGGCTATCCATATCACGCTGCGCCTTTTTCGAAAGGAACCACATTTTGTTCGCGGTACTTTTCTTCTAGTTCTTTCACAACATCAAGCGCGCTACGCACGCCATCTTCATGAAAACCGTTGTACCAATAAGCGCCGCAGAACCAGGTACTTTGTTTACCCTGTATCTCATTTTTGCGCTGCTGCGCTGCAATAGACTCAGTGGTGAATACTGGATGATGATAAGTGAACGAACGCAAGACTTTATTTGAGTTAATTTGCTCAGTACTATTCAACGTTACACAAAACGTGTGTTCTGATTGAATATGCTGAAGAATGTTCATGTTATAAGTGAGCGAAGGGAGGCGTTGCTGTTCCTCCTCACTGCCTTCCAATAGGTAGTTCCATGATGCCCATGCTGCCTTACGTTTTGGTAGTACGGCAGAGTCGGTATGAAGAACAACTTCATTTGCTTGGTATGTCATATCCCCCAAGATTTCCTGCTCAATTGGGCTGATATCCTCTAGCATTCTCATTGCTTGATCACTGTGACAAGCAAAGATAACGTCATCAAACCAATGCGTTTCTCCGCGAACTTGAACGCCAACCCCTTTTTCGTTGCGAACCACTTTTTCGACAGGACTATTAAGACGAATATTCTCCGCAAAGCCTTTGGTCAATGGTGGAATGTATGAACGTGAACCACCTTTAATCACATACCATTGTGGTCGGTTAGTCACATCTAGCAGACCGTGGTTGAGGAAGAAACGTAAGAAGAACATAAGAGGGAATGCGCGCATGTCAGCTAAAGTCGACGACCAAATCGCAGCACCCATCGGTAATATGTAGTTATCGGTAAAGAAAGCACTGAATTTGTGTTCATCAAGGAACTCACCTAACGTCTGAGAGTGCGAGGATTGCTCGCTAGCGAAGCGCTTGGCAAGTTTATTGAAACGAAGTATCTCGAAGATAAATCGATAAAATTTAGGGTTTGCCCAGTTGCGTTTTTGAGCAAACAATGTCGACACTGTGTGGCCGTTGTACTCTAGTCCGTTCCCATCGTTTCTGACACTGAAGCTCATTTGAGTCGGCAGACCTTCAACGCCAATCTCGCTCATCATTTTAATGAAATTAGGGTACGTACGGTCGTTATAGACGATGAACCCAGTATCTATCGCGTATTCTTTACCATCAAGGCTCACATCAACGGTTGCAGTATGGCCACCGATGTAATCGTTCGCTTCAAACAGCGTTACATCATGTTCTTTATGCAAGTAATAACCACAAGTAAGGCCAGAGATTCCCGTTCCCACAATCGCTATCTTCTTTCTTCCTGCTGTTTTCATTTTTATTCCTTCTTATGATACGAGTTTAGCAGTTAGGCGAGCTTGCCAACTGTATGGAAGTAACGAGATAAAACGTAAAATACTGGTAAATCTCGCTGGGAAATAGATATAGGTCTTGTTGGCGGCTAACTGCTTCCTGATAGAGTCCGACGCTTGCTGAGTAGAAATGATCATTGGCATTTCGAAGTCGTTTTTGTCAGTCAACGGCGTTTCAACAAAACCAGGAAACACCGTTACCACTTTGATCCCTTTCTTTTTCAAGTCGACGGCGAGCGTGCGTGCAAAATAACTGACTGCCGCTTTGGATGCGCCGTAAGCTTCAGCACGAGGCAGTGCCACTTCTGATGCGATAGAGCCAACAATAACAATGCGGTGCCCTCTCTCTAAATGCACTTGGCAGCCTTCGACGCAGTTAGCAACACCGACAACATTTACGTTCATCACACGCGCCATGAGTTTCGCGTCGACCACTCCCTCATCCATGTACTCACAATCGCCTGCGTTAAAAACCCATGTGTTTGGCGTAAAGGGCAAATTAGAGAGCGCCTGCTGAGTTTCCTCATAATTTGTCACATCAAACTGCAATGTATGAATTTTGGAGGAAACTGCCTCCAGTTCTGCAAGAACATCTTGATTCCGACCACAAGCAATCACATTCCATTCTGAGTTCGCGTAATCTAGGGCAAGCTGTCTTCCTATTCCGGAGGTGGCGCCTGTGATTAAGATGGTGTAGTTCATTGTCCTAACCTCTGCTTGATGGTTTTAACGACTGAACCAAGTAACGGTAAATGCTCATAGAGCATCTCTCCGAGATCAAAATAGTCTCGGTGATAAATGACCTGACCTTCGCTAAATTTGAGGTGCGAAACACCATTGACGAGAATAGGCGCCCCCTTCTGAAGTTTGGGATGCTGAAGGTCCATTGTCCAAGTTAGGAAGCCTGTATCTCCGACTTGTTGATGCTCATGGATTACAAAATCACAACTGATGACGTTGGCATATAATGAGGTGAAATAATCCGAAAGTGCTGGCCATCCTTCTAAACGATGCGCTGCGTCCTCAAATACTACATCTTGGTGATATATATCCTTAAGTAGATGTAAGTTCGCTTTGTTGAGCTTTTGATAGATATTGCCAACAGACTGTATGTCCATTTTTTACTCCTACACGCCCATTAAGTTGTACAAAATTATTATATGTACAAGATAGTTCATTCCACCAAAGTTGTACAAAAATAATTTTGTATAACTTTATTTCTGTAAGTAGTACGTGATGAAGTTCGCACGCGATCAATCGGCGAAAAAAAAGGCTTGGTCAAAACCAAGCCTTTTCAGCAGATTAACAATTATTTAAGTAGGAACAATTAGTATTGCTGGCCTCGCAACGCTGCAATACGTTTATCTAGCGGAGGGTGGCTCATTAATAGCTCAGTCAGCGACTGCTTGCCATTGATACCAAACGCCATCATGGTGCCATCCAGTTGAGATTCATGACTCACCTTCAAACGCTCTAGAGCCGCAATCATTTTTTCTTTGCCAACGAGGCGCGCAGCACCTGCGTCCGCGTGGAATTCGCGATGACGGCTGTACCACATAGTCAAGAAGCTAGCTAGGAAACCAAATACCAGTTCAAGCACCATGGATACGCCAAAGTAAACCATCATATTTGTACCTTGGCCTTCTTCATCATCGTTCGATGCCACGATATTGGCAATAAAGCGTGATAGGAAGATAACAAACGTGTTCACGACACCTTGCATCAACGTCATCGTGACCATATCACCATTTGCAATATGGCTCACTTCGTGTGCAAGTACTGCCTCTGCCTCATCACGAGTCATATTGTGTAAAAGACCAGTAGAAACGGCGACAAGAGAGTCATCTCGTTTTGCACCTGTCGCAAATGCATTGATATCTGGTGAATCATAAATAGCCACCGTTGGCATACCAATACCCACTTGTTGAGCTTGACGACCCACAGTTTCGACTAACCAATGCTCCGTTTCGTTGCGCGGGCTTTCAATGACCATACCACCAACCGAGCGTAGCGCCATACCCTTTGACATCATCAACGAAATAAATGCGCCACCAAAACCAAATACAGCAGCCATTACAAGTAAACCTGACAGACTGCCTGGTTGCATTCCAGTTACAGCGTAAACAATATTCAGAACAACACTAAGCACTAGCACGACAGCTAGGTTAGTTGCTAGGAATAACATAATTCGCTTCATTACTTTTCTCCGAGGAAGCTTATCGTTTTTTTAAAACGGATTGTTATAAGGAACAAATGGTAATCGCTATAAAAGCCAATTCCGTTGATTTTCATGTTCCGTGCGTTATAGATATAGTCTATCCGCGATAAAAACAAGGTTAAGCAATAAATTGCAACATTTGTTTTCGGGACTGAAATATTTGATTCAAGCGATTTCAAAACATGCTTTGGTAGGAGCCGGAACCTCCGTTCATATACATTTATCAAAATGATAAAATAAGCTCTGAGCTACCCATCATCTATTGATAGATGATCTTGGTGTTAAATCTATCACCTCTTAGCAACTTAGCTAGAAATTTTTTAATAGACCAAAAACAGTACGTTAGCTCTGCTATAGACTTTGGTCTTATTGTGCGGCTACATGGACATGCTAAATTCGAATGAGATGAACAAAACAGAGCCACTCTAAGTACATTGCAAAAAGTGCATTGGGTGAGCTCAAAAACTCCATGTATTGAGGGAAAAACCATGGTAGAAACTAACGACTATCAAATGGCTATTGATTTACTGCGTTGTCACCTAGGCATCTCAGAGGACGAGGCAAAGCAACAACTTGGTATTTCAACCGATCATCATATGTCTCAGCGTGTTGCAGAAACACAACAAGCATTGATGGGGCTCAGCCAAGATAAGTAATCTGACTTTTTAGGTTACACCAACAAGAAAGGGCTGCATTGCGCAGCCCTTTGGTTTTTTAGTCTTTTACCCTAAACACCATTAGTCAGTGTTTAGCAACGGCTCTACATTAATGTACTTGCCTAGCTCTTTACGTTTAGCACTTGGAATATATGGAATTTCCCCAAGCTTAGGTGCATCGATACGTGCTTCTAGCATCTCGATAATGTCAGCGTAGTGCTCTGTGCCTGGGTTGACGCGGTTTGCCACCCAGCCAACAAGATTCAAACCATCCGCTTTAATACTCTCTGCTGTGAGTAAAGCGTGGCTCAAACAGCCTAATTTAATGCCAACCACCAGTACAACAGGTAACTGCTCTTCTTTTACCCATGTAGATAAACAGTCCGTATCGGATACTGGCACACGCCAGCCTCCAGCACCTTCAACGAGAACAACATCGGCTTGCTGCTTATGTTGAGCCAGTTTTTGACTCAGAACATCGTAACTTATTTCGACATATTCATGCTTCGCTGCAATGTGGGGAGAAGCAGGCAACTCTAAAGCGTATGGGTTCACATCATCATAGGCCACATCGAGTGTTGCGGCGTCTTGTAAGTGTAAAGCATCAGAGTTACGCCATCCGGCTTCAGTCTTGTCACTCCCTGCTGCCACTGGCTTATAACCAATAGTGTTTAGTCCTTTTGCGGCGATCGCTTGCAAAATGGCTTTAGACGCTACCGTCTTTCCAACATCAGTATCCGTACCAGCAATAAAAAAAGCATCAATCATAGATGTATTACTCCAAAACAAACCTGATAACTTGCAGGTAGAAGACCTTGATCGTTTTTAAACGCTTGGTACGCATGCTCAACTTTTAACAAAGTCTCGCGACTAGTTAAACCGTGTGAGCGCCCGCTTACGTGATTTGCACCTATACCTTTGAGGTCACGCATAACTGAAAATGCAGAGTCGTACCAAACTGTGATGGTGGTCAAGTCTAGTTGATGGCTGTCACATCGAGATTGCGCTAACGCAATTTTTACCTGATTGAGCGTTAGAAAGTTATTGACGTGTTGATATGCATCAATTTTTTCCCATGATGCACGCAGCTCATACAGTGATCCATCAACCAGTGTAGAGAACCACGCTTTCCCACCATTTTTTAGCACGCGGCGCACTTCTTTTAGTGGGTAACTTAAATCTGTACACCATTGCAGCGCTAAACTTGAAAACACGTAATCGAAGCTATCATCGTCAAATGGTAAGTTTTCAGCATCAGCAACTTGGTAATGCATTCGTACTGCACCACAACGCTGCTCTGCTTTATCTAACATGGCTTGAGAGATATCGCCGCAGACGACTTCCGCACCGCGTTGTTGAAGTAGTTGGGAGAAATAACCCGTGCCACAACCTAAATCCAATACACGTTTTCCCGTCAAGTTTTCAGGAAGTTTATCAAGCAGCTGATGCCCGACATCACGTTGAAAAGCCGCATGTTTATCGTATGTTTCTGCTGCTTTACCAAACGAAGAGGCAATCGCGTCTTTATCTTGATGGAAACTCTCTAACGCGAGCGTTTGCGCTAATGCGGTAGTTGCATTATCCATTACAGCGCTCCTAATGCTTGCTTCAATGCGATTGAAAGCGTTTTAACTTGTTCATTAGTGTGATTGGCAGTGAGTGTGATTCGAAGACGAGACGTTCCTTTAGGCACCGTCGGAGGGCGAATAGCAGTCACCCAAATACCGTTTTGGCGACAAGCACCTGCTACTCGCAAAGCCAATTCAGATTCACCAATCAAAAAGGGCTTAATCGAAGTTTGAGTCTCAACAAACCCCTCAAGGTCGCTAAGGCTATCTCGATACACTTCACTAAGCTCAGAGAGCTTTTCACGTCGCCAAGACTGCTCTTGAACCATCGAGACTGCATGAGTCAACGCATACGCTTGTGCTGGCGGTATCGCCGTGGAATACACATGGTGACGAGCAAACTGAGTTAAAAAGTCCCCCGTTGCGTGGTCACATAAAATAGCCGCGCCAGACATACCAAACGCTTTACCGAAGGTAATGACCAATAACTCAGGCTTAACCGTTGCCAACTCGCAAGAACCACCACCGGATTGACCGAGAACACCAATTCCATGAGCGTCATCGACAGCAAACCATGCATTGTGGCTATCAACGACAGCAGCGATATCAGCGAGTGGTGCACAGTCACCGTCCATGCTGAATACCCCTTCAGTCACAACTAGATGGTTGCCTTCGCTATTAATCAGCGACTTCAGGTGCTCGATGTCATTGTGCTTGAAACGCTTCATCTTAGCTGGTGACAACATCCCCGCTTCCATCAGTGAAGCATGATTCAAACGATCTTGGATCAATACGTCTGTTTTTTCTAACAAGGTGAACAACAAGGCTTGATTAGCACTGAATCCAGAACCAAACAGAATTGCTCTGTCGTAGCTCAACCATTCAGTTAGTGCGGCTTCTAAATTGCTGTGTGCTGCACTAAAGCCAGTCACCATTGGTGATGCCCCACTGCCACTGCCGTATACGCTTAAACCTTGCTGCCAAGCCCGAACAAGCGCTTGGTCATTGGCCAAGCCCAAATAATCATTACTTGAGAAATTAATGTAGCGTCTGCCTTCGTGTTCCAAAACGGACTGGTTACCGGCAAACACCACATTCATAGAACGATTCAACCCTTGCGTTTTACGCTCAGCAAGGGCGGACTCGATACGAGATTTAAACGCTGGCATCGTAGAAAAGGTCGTCTTTTGTTGGACGAGCAGCAACGCGCTCTACGACGCGATCGAGTAACTCGTTTTCTTCGATTTCATCAGGTTTTTGAGACACCTCTTGGCTGTTAATACCGAGCTTGTTGAACAGCATCATGTCCTTATCTTCAGAAGGATTTGGAGTCGTCAGAAGTTTGCAGCCATAGAAGACTGAGTTTGCACCCGCCATAAAACACAGCGCTTGCATTTGTTCGTTCATGTTTTCACGGCCAGCCGATAGACGAACCGCTGATTGAGGCATCATGATGCGCGCAATCGCAATCAAGCGAATGAAATCGAATGGCTCAACATCGTCCACCTCTTCCAGTGGTGTGCCTTTCACCTTCACGAGCATGTTGATTGGCACACTTTCAGGATGCACTGGCAAGTTAGCTAATTCAACCAACAAACCTGCTCGGTCGTTAGCACTTTCACCCATACCGATGATGCCACCGGAACAGATCTTCATGCCAGCATCACGAACATGAGACAAAGTATCTAAACGGTCTTGATAAGTACGTGTGGTAATGATGTTGCCGTAAAATTCAGGAGACGTATCTAGGTTGTGGTTGTAGTAATCCAAACCTGCGGTTGCCAGTTGTTTTGCTTGATCTGGTGTCAACATGCCTAATGTCATACACGTTTCTAAACCCATGCCCTTCACGCCTTTGATCATGTCGGTCAAATGCGGCATGTCACGCTCTTTTGGATTTTTCCATGCTGCGCCCATACAGAATCGAGTAGAACCAGCATTTTTGGCTTTTTGCGCAGCATCGAGTACGCGTTCTACTTCCATCAGACGCTCTTTCTCGATGTCTGTGGTGTAACGAGCACTCTGAGGACAGTACTTACAATCTTCTGGACAAGCACCTGTCTTAATCGACAGAAGCGTGCTTACTTGAACATGGTTGGTTTGTTGATATTGACGATGTACAAGCTGCGCTTCGAATAGGAGATCCATGAATGGTTTTTCCATGAGATCGCGCACTTCAGCATGCGTCCAGTTATGACGAACTTCCACGTGTATTCCTTTAGTCACTTTTGTTGTTGTGTTGACAGTCTACTGAGTCTCGATAAACTGTCAACACAACGCAAAAGATCAAAGTTTACACCTGTCTGTTTTTTAACCTCAATTATTATTGGAATCGCACATGGATCTCGCCTTCGACCGCCAGCATATCTGGCATCCTTACACTTCGACATTGACACCTCTGACCTGCTACCCAGTGGCATCGGCAAATGGTGTTCATATTAAATTGGAAGACGGTACTGAGCTGGTCGATGGCATGTCTTCTTGGTGGTCGACGATCCACGGCTACAACCATCCGCATTTAAATCAAGCCGCTCACCAGCAAATCGATCAGGTCTCTCACGTGATGTTTGGCGGGATTACCCACCAGCCAGCAATCAGTTTGTGTAAAAAGCTATTGTCCCTTGCACCAAATAACCTTGAACATGTATTCCTTGCCGATTCAGGCTCCGTTGCCGTAGAAGTCAGCTTAAAAATGGCACTGCAATATTGGCATGCAAAAGGCGAACGCCGACCGAAGTTTCTTACTTTGCGACACGGTTATCACGGCGACACCTTTGCGGCTATGTCGGTTACCGATCCTGATAACTCAATGCACTCTCTTTACAAAGGCTTTTTGCCTGAGCATATCTTTGCGGAGTCAGCAACTTGTGGTTATTGGGATGAATGGAAGCCAGAGGACCTTACCGACTTCGAGCACAAGATTGAAACGCACCATGAAGAACTTGCTGCGGTGATCCTAGAACCTATTGTTCAAGGCGCAGGCGGCATGCGCATCTACCATCCAGAATTTCTCAAAGGCGTGCGTAGGCTTTGCGACAAATACGGCTTGTTATTGATTGCAGATGAGATCGCTACCGGATTTGGTCGTACCGGTAAGTTGTTTGCCTGCGAACATGCAGACATTCAACCAGACATTCTGTGTGTCGGGAAAGCACTCACTGGAGGCTACATGACCCTCTCTGCGACCCTGGCGAGCAAACACGTAGCAGACACCGTTTGTGGTGGTGATGCAGGCTGTTTTATGCACGGTCCAACCTTTATGGGGAATCCACTCGCCTGTGCTGTTGCCACCGCAAGTTTGGAATTGATTGAGCAAGGTAATTGGCAGCAACAAACCCAACAAATTGAAACGCTGTTTTCTGAGTTACTACCAAAACTTGAAGAATACGAGTTGGTGAAAAACACCCGTTGGCTAGGTGCCATTGGCGTAGTGGAGACGCATCGCCCTGTGAATATGGAAACCATCCAAGCCTTGTTTGTTGAACACGGAGTTTGGATTCGTCCATTTGGCAAACTGATTTATATGATGCCGCCGTTCATCAGCAAGCCGGAAGATATTGAGAAGCTAGTTAACGCGATTGATGCGGCGTTGCAACGTAAAGACTGCTTCGCTTCATAGTCCAATTCAATACGAAAACGGTTTGAGTATGAGACTCAAACCGTCTCATTATTTATTAGAACAGTAAAGTTATCGGAGTTGACTGTCTTTACTCGCTCGTCGATTGAACAATGCTTGGCGTTGAGACACCAATTCGATTGTTGACTGACATTCGATACACAAACGAACGCCTTTCATAGCAAAACGACGTGCTTCTGGGATCTCATCACCACACTCATCGCAATAATGGGCGCTTTCACCCCTTGTGATACTGCCACGAACACGGGAAATCTCGTCGTCTATTGTGTTTTGAATTTGTTGGCTGACGCTATCGTCATTTGCCCACCCTACGGCCATAAGCCCTCCTCGTTACTTGAATGAGAAAATCTACTTACCGTGGTAGGGTGGATGATTATATCGATTACAAATAACAAGATAATTAGGGTAAATTCGAAAACACTATTGCAGCTTAGTAATAATCAATTTTCACTCGACGCAGATAACAAAAAACCCAGCACTAAGGCTGGGTTTTGGTGTTCTAGTGGTTAATGAATTAACCGATGTGCGTTGCGCCCGCCATGTACTTCTGAAGTACTGTAGGGATTGCAATGCGGCCGTCTGCTTCTTGGTTGTTTTCTAGGATAGCAACCATTGTACGACCTACAGCAAGACCAGAACCGTTTAGCGTGTGTACAAGCTCAGGTTTCTTCTCGCCTTTACGACGGAAACGTGCTTGCATACGACGAGCTTGGAAATCCCACATGTTAGAACATGAAGAAATTTCACGGTAAGTTTCTTGAGCAGGAACCCAAACTTCTAGGTCGTAAGTCTTACGAGCGCCGAAGCCCATGTCACCTGTACATAGAACCACTTTACGGTAAGGAAGCTCTAGAAGTTGTAGAACTTTCTCAGCGTGACCTGTTAGCTCTTCTAGTGCGTTCATTGAATCTTCTGGCTTAGTGATTTGTACTAGCTCAACTTTGTCGAACTGGTGCATACGAATCAAACCACGAGTATCACGACCGTAAGAACCTGCTTCTGAACGGAAACATGGCGTGTGAGCTGTCATCTTAATTGGTAGATCCGCTTCGTCAGAAATCGTGTCACGAACTAGGTTCGTTACAGGTACTTCTGCAGTAGGGATTAGAGACAGTTTACGTGGCTCTTCGTCGTTTACTTTTTCTACTAGCGGCTCAGTGTGGAAAAGATCTTTACCAAACTTAGGAAGCTGACCAGTACCGAATAGGCTGTCAGAGTTTACTAGGTAAGGTACGTACATTTCTGTGTAGCCGTGCTCTTCAGTGTGAAGATCCAGCATGAACTGAGCGATTGCACGGTGTAGACGAGCAAATTGGCCTTTCATCACGATGAAACGTGCGCCAGTGATCTTAACTGCACTTGCGAAGTCTAGACCGTCGCCCATTTCGCCTAGGTCAACGTGATCTTTCAGTTCGAAGTCGTAAGACTTTGGCTCACCCCAACGAGAGATTTCAACGTTGTCGTTTTCATCTTTGCCATCTGGCACTTCATCTGCTGGGATGTTTGGTACAGAAAGCGTGAATTCGTCTAGTTGAGCCATTACTTGCTCAAGTTCAACTTTCTTCGCATCAAGATCGCTACCTAGCGTACCGATTTGTTTCTTGATCTCTTCTGCGCCTTCTTTGTCGCCAGCCGCCATTTTTTGGCCGATTTGCTTGGAGATGGAGTTACGCGTGGATTGTAAATTTTCTACTTCTACTTGAATGGACTTACGTTGTTCTTCAAGTTTACGAATAGTATCTACGTCTAGCTTAAAGCCACGACGCGCCAGTTTAGCAGCTGTTTCATCCAGCTCTGTACGAAGTAATTTAGAATCCAGCATTGTTAATCCTATGCTTTTTGTTGTGAAATCACGCGCACTTTCCAAGCGTACGCGTTAAAAAAATTTACTAAACAAATGTATCCAAAAACGCCTACTTTTCATAGCGCTTTTGTGGGCTATTTGCGTCTAAAGTAGCCAAGTAATCTAACTTTTCGCCGATTTTGGTCTCCAGACCACGATTTGTCGGCTGATAGTACCTACGATCGCCCATTTCAGGCGGCAAATATTGCTCACCTGCTGCGTAAGCACCAGGCTCATCGTGAGCATAACGATACTCAGCCCCATAACCCATGTCTTTCATCAAACTGGTTGGCGAATTTCGAAGGTGATGCGGCACTTCATATTCAGGTAAGTTATGAGCGTCCGCTAGCGCTTGTTTCCACGCCACGTAAACAGCATTACTTTTTGGCGCACATGCTAAGTACACGATCGCCTGTGCAATCGCACGTTCACCTTCTGCTGGGCCAACGCGTGTAAAACAGTCCCACGCGGAGAGTGCCACTTGCATGGCTCTAGGGTCCGCATTGCCGACATCTTCTGATGCTATCGCAAGTAATCGACGGGCAATATAAAGAGGATCACAACCCGCAGCAATCATACGTGCAGCCCAGTAAAGCGCCGCATCTGGGTTAGAGCCACGAATGGATTTGTGGACCGCAGAGATTAAGTCATACCAGATATCACCTTTGTTATCGAAGCGAGAGACTTTCTCCCCTGCCACTTCAGCCAGCAACTTAAGCGTGATCTCTTTTTCACCTTGCGCATTGTCTTCTGCCATGTCGTAGAGCAGCTCAAGATAATTGAGAGACATGCGAGCATCACCGTTTACCAGTTCTGCTAGGCGGTCTAATACGTTATCAGCGAAGTGTGCGGGTGTATTGCCCAAGCCACGCTCTTTGTCACTGATCGCTTGATTCAGCGCCAGTGAGATTTCATCTTTATCGAGAGACGTTAGCTTGTAGACACGTGCACGTGACAGCAATGCGTTGTTTAACTCAAACGATGGGTTTTCTGTCGTCGCACCAATAAAGGTAACCGTGCCATCTTCGATATGCGGTAAAAACGCGTCTTGTTGAGATTTGTTGAAGCGATGCACCTCATCCACAAATAAGATGGTGCGGCGGCCCGCCATTTTGTTCTCACGTGCTTTCTCGATTGCAGCACGGATTTCTTTCACACCAGACGTTACCGCAGACACACGTTCTACTTCAGCATTGGCATAGTTTGCAGCCACTTCCGCTAATGTCGTTTTGCCTGTGCCTGGTGGTCCCCAAAGGATCATAGAGTGAATGTGACCCGCCTCTAGCGCACGGCGCAGTGGCTTACCGGGGCCTAAAATGTGCTGCTGTCCGATGTATTGTTCGATCGTTTCCGGTCTCATACGAGCAGCAAGGGGACGAAAATCTTCGTCCCCCGAGAAATCTAATGTGTAATTACTCACTACCAATTAATTCCTTTGGTCATCCACTTCCACACCTTTTGGAATTGTGAATGTGAATCTGTCTGCTTTTGGTTTACCCAGCTTCACGTTGTTAAAGGTGAACAAACCTTTTTGACCGTCTTGCTCAACCACGTTGAAGCCTTTCACCACACCTTTGGCATCAATATTAATCTGGAATTGACCTTGTGTGGAGTCTACTGCGGTAGGAATGAGAGTGAACTGGTCACCTTTTTGAGATATTTTGTAGTTATTCCAATCACTTGCTCGGTTACGCGTTAGCAAAACAAATGGCGTTTGCTCTGTTGCTTGCTCTTGCCAGTAGATGCTCACTTGCTCGATGAATGGGCTGTAGTACCACAATGTCTTACCGTCAGAGACCAATAGGTTCTCATCGGGGAATGTTGTACTCCAACGGAACAGGCTTGGGCGAGCGATTTCAACCGTACCTTCTCCTTCCATCACCGTTTCGCCTTCAGGGCTGATAACCTGCTGAGAGAAATCCGCACTGAAGCCATCATTCATAGAAAGGCGTTTGTTTAATTCATCTTTAGGAGATGCTGCGTGTGCGGTAGAAAAGAGGGAAAAGCTTAAAACAAGCGCAGAGAAAAGTTTCGCTGAAAATAGTTTTTTCATTCAGATACCTATTATTAGAACCACTCACCTCAGTTGGACTGAGGTGAGTAACACAAGTTCATTAATCTTTTGGTGGCGCAGGTGCCAGTACTTCACGGTTACCGTTATGACCCGGAGCACTTACGATGCCCTGCGCTTCAAGCTGCTCTACAATACGGGCGGCACGGTTGTAACCTATCTTAAATCGGCGCTGAACACCGGAAACCGAACCTCGACGTGATTGAACCACGTGCTCAACAACTTGATCGAAGAGTGGGTCTACATCTTCATCCGCTTCCATTTGCTCACCTGGCAATAGACTTTCTGGAGTTTGATCTCCACTGATGATCTCTTCAATGTAGCTCGGTTTACCACGCGCTTTCCAGTTGTTTACAACAGCATGAACATCATCATCTGATGCAAATGCACCGTGAACACGAGTTGTATGACTTGATCCCGGCGGTAGATACAACATATCACCCATACCAAGTAGTGATTCTGCGCCGCCTTGATCTAGGATTGTACGAGAGTCCGTTTTAGTCGATACCGTAAACGCAACACGAGTTGGAATGTTCGCTTTAATTAGACCGGTAATAACATCAACCGATGGACGCTGAGTCGCAAGAATTAAGTGAATACCTGCCGCGCGCGCTTTTTGCGCCAAGCGAGCAATCAGTTCTTCAACTTTCTTACCTACCACCATCATCAGGTCAGCAAATTCGTCAACAACAACGACGATGTAAGGCAGCTTTTCTAGCAATGGCGGTTCAGTATCCATGCTGTCGCCTTCCTGCCAGAACGGGTCATGGATTGGGTGGCCCGCTTCTGCTGCCATCTTCAATTTTTCGTTGAAGCCCTTCACATTACGTACACCTAATGCCGACATCAATTTGTAACGACGTTCCATCTCGCCCACACACCAACGTAGAGCGTTTGATGCGTCTTTCATATCAGTCACAACTTCAGAAAGAAGATGAGGGATACCTTCATAAATAGAAAGCTCTAGCATTTTCGGGTCAATCATGATGAAGCGTACATCTTCTGGGCCTGCTTTATACAGCATGCTCAAAATCATCACGTTCACACCCACCGACTTACCAGAACCTGTTGTACCTGCTACTAGCACGTGAGGCATCTTCGCAAGATCTGCCACCACAGCTTCGCCCGCAATGTCTTGACCTAACACAACCGTTGTTGGTGACGTTGCTTGCTCAAACTGAGGGCTACTGATGACATCAGATAAATAGACCGTCTGACGACTCATGTTTGGCAGTTCCAAACCGATGTAAGGCTTGCCAGGGATTACTTCCACAACACGTACCGCCATCGCAGACAATGCACGCGCTAAGTCAGTTGAAAGACCAGAAATACGACTTACTTTCACCCCCGGCGCCAAATCAAGCTCAAAACGAGTGATCACTGGACCAGGATAAATACCAACCACATCGGCTTTGATTTTGTAGTCAGCGAGTTTGCTCTCTACCAATCGAGCGACCTGCTCTAGCGCATCACGGTCGATAAAGTTTTCACGTTTTTCTGGATGATAAAGCAACTCGAGCGTTGGGAGTGGCTCTTCCGGAACTGGCAAGTTTTCTTCTTTCTGTACCAAAAATGGGTTCTGTGTTGCAGCGACTTTGGCTTGTGCATTGGAAACCATATCTTGGAATGCGGTAACGTCTTGGTCGTTGTCTTGGACCTCTTCTACTTCCACTTTTTGAGGAGCAGGTTCAAATGTTGTTGAAGGTGTTGCTGCTTGCTGATGAGGCGTTGTTGGCTGTACTTGCTGCGCAGGCTGAGACTCCACTTCGTCTTCATCATCTAACACATCAAAGTCAGAGATCGTAGGCTCAATATGTTGGCTCGACTCTGTTTGCGCCGTGATGCTATCTAATACAGCAGAATCAATTGCAGGCTCTTCATGTACAGGATGCTCAATACTTGGCTGCTGTACTTGCTCTGCTTCAAATTGTTCGTACTGCGCATAATCTGGTTCAACACTGATCGGTTCTTCTGTAGCTGTATGTTGCTCTACATAGGAAGAGTAAGTGTCTGCAAGTGATGGGGCTGCCTGCTCTTCAGTTCCCCAGTCATCTGCTTGTTGCGCCGCTGCTTCAAGCTCTTCTATCGTAACATTCAGTTGCTTGGTGCGTTCCAAGAGCGGATCAACGTTATCAGTGTTAACCGTATGGATAGGTTGTATTTGAGGCTCAGGTTCAGAATAAACTGGCGCAGCATTAACCGTAGCCTTGCGTTGTGGTGACGTCGGTTCTACCATCGCCTGTTCCGCAGGCTTATCAGGTTTAGCTTGCGGCATATAAATAGGATACTCATGCGCTGGCGCTGGCGCCGGCTCTTTCGGTTCATCGACATCGTACGCCGTTAAATGAGGAAGCGGCTCATCATCAATTTCATGGTCTACATTATGTTTAGGCGTAGAGACTTTATCTTCTACAAACTCATCAAGCTGAGGTTCTAAAACTTCCTGCTCTGAACCTCTTGCCTTATTTGCAAGCGCGGCAATTAGTGCTAACGCACGATCACCAAGCCATTCCACGATGTTAAGCCATGAGATGCCAGTGAAGAGCGTAAAGCCCGCTCCCCACAAGAACAGCAGTACCAATGTGGTACCGAGTACATTCAATGTAGGTAAAGCGAGGCTAGACAACACATCCCCGACCACACCTCCGGATGAAAAATACCAAATGTCATCAAAATTAATATCGGCAAGACCGCAACTGGTCATAATAAGGACGACAAGACCGAGCAGCCTTGTACCCCATAGCATGAAATCAATGGGCTCATCTTCTCCTCGTTTACGGCAAATCACCCATGCAGCCGCCGCTAGCAAGAAAGGGATTGGGTAAGCGAGAGAGCCAAATGTGAAGAATAGAGTATCGGCTAGCCAAGCGCCGAAAAGGCCACCAGCATTATCGATATCCCCTCCCCATGCGGTTTGGGACCAAGAAGGATCGGCCGGGCTGAAGGTAAATAGTGCAACCGCAAGCAATACCGAGCTAAGAACGCCAACGATAAAGCAGCACTCTTTTAAGCGTTGGAAGCCATTTAGGCGTGAAGACTGGGGCTCTTCACTGGTTTTGATAATGGTTTCGACTTTCTTTGCGTTCTCTTTGAACATAAATCAACTTGAATATGGAAATGAAATAGGAAATTGCAAAACATTCCGAGCGGCATCAAGCCGCTCGGTAAATTGATTTAACCATATCAAGGAGAAAAACCCAATTACTCTCTGGCGAAAGCGGAAGCATATACCGCTTTCTTTGCAAGAAATTAACGAGTTTTGATCACAAGCTGGTTAGATTGTTTCACTTCTTCCATAACAACGTATGTGCGAGTGTCATTTACGCCAGGTAGACGTAGTAACGTATCGCCCAATAGTCGGCGGTAAGCACCCATATCTGATACACGGGTTTTAAGAAGATAGTCAAAGTCACCTGAAACAAGATGACACTCTTGTATGTCGTCTAGCTTTTGAACAGCTGAGTTAAACTGCTCAAACACATCCGGCGCACCACGGTTTAGCGTAATCTCAACGAATACTAATAGTGATGCATCCAGGAACTGCGGATTCAATAATGCAGTATACCCTGTGATATAACCCTGACGCTCTAAGCGACGTACACGCTCCAAACATGGCGTTGGAGAAAGTCCCACACGTTTTGAAAGCTCAACGTTTGAAATACGACCGTCTTTCTGCAGCTCATTAAGAATGTTGCGGTCGATACGGTCTAGTTCCTTGGACGGCTTTTTATAGTTGTCTGCCATTTTTTATTCCACCTTATTACTTCCTTGCAAAAAAATATACTACAACTTTTTAATATTTGGTGCCAAATTTTACAAATCTATAACTATACTAGTTATTAATTCGACAATAACACCCTACTAACAGTTAATACAACCATTATAGAAAGAGGATACAGGATGATCATTGGCGTACCTAAGGAAATCAAGAATCACGAATATCGTGTTGGTATGATCCCAGCTAGCGTGAGAGAACTCATCTCACATGGTCACCAAGTTTTAGTTGAGACCAATGCAGGTGCCGGCATTGGTTTTTCAGACGATGATTACATCGCTGTCGGCGCATCCATTCTCCCTCATGCTGCTGACGTATTTGCGCAAGCAGACATGATTGTAAAAGTAAAAGAACCCCAAGCAGTAGAGAGAGCAATGCTCCGCGAAGGGCAAATTTTATTTACTTATTTACACCTAGCACCAGATTTTCCACAAACTGATGAGCTAATCAAGAGCAAAGCTGTCTGTATAGCCTATGAGACTGTAACAGATAATATGGGTCGTTTGCCACTGTTAGCACCAATGTCAGAAGTGGCAGGTCGGATGTCTATCCAAGCTGGTGCGCAAACGTTGGAAAAATCGCATGGCGGTCGTGGTCTACTCCTAGGCGGCGTACCTGGTGTTGAACCTGCAAAAGTCGTTATCGTTGGTGGTGGCGTTGTTGGTGCAAACGCCGCTCGTATGGCGGTTGGCCTTCGCGCTGACGTCACTATTCTAGACCGTAACGTAGACACACTTCGTAAGCTTGACGAAGAATTCCAAGGTCGCGCAAAAGTGGTTTATTCTACTGAAGACGCTATCGAGAAGCATGTTCTAGAAGCGGACCTTGTTATCGGTGCCGTTCTAATTCCTGGCGCAGCAGCACCTAAACTGGTCACTAAAGAGCATATTGCTAAGATGAAGCCTGGTGCGGCAGTGGTTGACGTGGCAATTGACCAAGGCGGTTGTTTCGAAACTTCACACGCGACAACTCACGCAGATCCAACTTACATCGTTGATGAAGTGGTTCACTACTGTGTAGCAAATATGCCTGGCGCAGTTGCTCGCACTTCAACATTTGCACTCAACAACGCTACACTTCCATACATCGTGAAGTTAGCAAATAAAGGCTACCGCGAAGCACTTCTAGAAGATAAAGGCTTCCTTGAAGGTCTAAACGTTATTCACGGAAAAGTAACATGTAAAGAAGTAGCAGAAAGCTTTGACTTGGAATACGTTGAACCAACTCAAGCTATCGCTATGTTTAATTAATGACAAAATAAAACATAACTTGTCACGTTTTGTTTACAAAAGCCCACTCATAAGTGGGCTTTTTCATATAGAGCGTTTGGCTATAAAGAATAACTAAATCTTATATGCACAAATTAAAATATTTCTAGGTGTGACCGATTTAGGGCAAAACTCTGACAATCTAACACGGTAACCACGTTCTTCAAGATAAAGCACTTTATCTAATGCGAGCCAGATCTCCAACGGACGTTGAAAAACAAGTTGCACTAAGCTCATTCTCTCCATTTGCCAGAAGCGTTGTTCGCTTAACTTTTCAAAATGAGAGAAATCGATTTCTTGAGGAAGAACAATGCCTTTTTGCTCCGCTGCCCAGCGACAGAACGATTCAAAACCATCACTTAATTGCGACTTACGGATACTCGGCACAGGCTGATACTCTGCCATTCCCAAAGCTTGTCGCGTGATCAAATCAAACCCAAGACGAAACATCATTTCCTGCTGACGATGACGACGCACGCGCTCTCCTCCCGTCACCGTTTGTTGTAATGGGATACGCAGTTCTTGCTTAGACAATGAGAGAGAAGAAGCCCTGCCCGATTCCGACATCGGCTGGTATTGTTCCGACTGAATCAAGTGGTAACAACAAGGTGATATGGTCATCGCAGCAATCCCATTTTCACTGCCGTACTGCATTAGACGAACGTGAAGGTCACCGCATGCATGCAGTGCTACTGCGTGTTGCGTTGGCTTAAACACGGCTTTCGCTTTGCTATCAAACGCGTCGCCTTGAATAAACGTCATCTTCCAATGATGTTCATTGGCTGCTTGTTGTCCCGAATCGCACAGTGCTTGTTGGTATTCAAAGCTGGTTACAGGCTGATCGGTTTGCGTGGTCAGGATTCGCCCCAAGTAACCTTTACCTGAGCACCATTCTAGCCATTCTTCGCCACAGTGTTGTTGAATTGCAGCTTCACCCATCGAGCTAATTTGCTCCAACTTACGTCCCGGAATACCGTTATCTAAACCACGAGCGAGTTCCAAGCCGTTTAACGACAAAAGCTCTAAATGAGTCAGTTTTGCGAGTTGTTCAAGCTCAGGCAAAAACGGACTAAGTGCTTTTAACGCGAGTTCTGGTGCTGCTTTGTATTCTTCGATTTGAGAGGGAGTAAGAGACGCTAGCCATTGGCACAGTCGAGGATGTTGCTCCTGCCAAGGTAATGATGTGTGAATGCTGCTTTTAAAAGGCTCGAATCGCCACAAAGATTGGTTTTCGATTAAGCAGTCATTAATAAATTGAAATTGCGTTTTCATAGCTCCCCCTACAACGAGCGCATTGTAGAGGGAATCGAAACATCAATGAAGTGTTATCTCACCGGAAGCTCGATGTCTTTAAACATCTCTTCGATTTCTGCATTAGACTTCAACGAAATCGCCTGCTCAACCACTGGACGCGTTAAGTGCGGTGCAAAACGCTCCATAAAATCGAACATGTAAGAGCGTAAGAATGTACCACGGCGGAAGCCGATGCTCGTGGTGCTCGCACCAAACAAATGGCTCGCATCTATTGCAACCAAGTCACCGTCCTGCTCTTCATCCACAGCCATGCTTGCAATCACACCCACACCAATACCCATACGAACGTAAGTTTTAATGACGTCTGCATCAGTTGCAGTGAACACCACTCGCGGGGTTAAACCTTCGCGGTTGAATGCTGTATCCAGCTCTGAACGGCCAGTAAAACCGAACACGTAAGTGACTAATGGGTAAGCGGCAAGATCACTGATCGTTACTTTGTCTTTCTTCGCTAGTGGGTGGTCTTTAGGCACAACTATTGAACGATTCCAGTGATAACAAGGCAGCATGATGGCATCTTGATATAAGTGAAGCGCTTCTGTCGCAATCGCAAAATTCGCTGTGCCTTTAGCTATCGCCTCAGACATTTGTGACGGTGTACCTTGGTGCATGTGTAACGACACTTTTGGATAACGAGAAGTAAAACCTTTGATGACATCTGGCAGTGCATAACGAGCCTGCGTATGTGTCGTGGTGATATTCAGCGTCCCCATTTCTGGATGGGTGTGCTCTCCAGCCACCGCTTTGATACTTTCTACACGAGCGAGAATTTCTTGAGAGATACGTACAATTTCTTCACCAGCTGGCGTCACTTGCGTTAAGTGCTTACCGCTACGTTCAAAAATCTGAATGCCTAACTCATCTTCCAGCAACCGAACCTGTTTACTGATACCTGGCTGAGAGGTATATAAGCTTTCCGCCGTTGCAGATACATTCAGATTATGGTTTACAACCTCAACAATATACTTCAGCTGCTGCAGTTTCATCGTAATCCCTTACTTATTCATGAGAGAGTTTATTGGCCACTCAAGCGAGCGATATAATAATTAGTTATAACGCGTTCAAATCGAAATGAACAGCAATTTCTAACTTATACCTCAATCACATACTAATAATCTTCAAGAAAGAAACAATATGCACAAAGTTGAGCCAATAAATGACCGAAGTTTTATGATGTGACTTCTATCAGTAACTAAAACGTGGGAGAGACAAAATAATCAAACAAATAAGGTGCCGAGTAAGATAAGATTCATGTATTCTTTAACGCTAGCCGCAGAAAAGTAAAGCAGACGCAAAGATATGAATATTGGTTTAATAATCGCTTTGGTAGCCATCCTACTGGTGTTAATCCTAGGCTATAACATTATGTTGCAATATAAGGTTAAAGTTGAAACCGCAAAAAGGCAGGAATCAGCGCGATATGTAGCCTTGATAGATGGTACTGAAGAGTTGATTGGTCATGCGCACCATATCCCTTTTAGTAAAGAGCTGTTGCTGTGTCTAAACAATCGTATTCTTGACGCGCTAGAGAGCATGCATGAGCTGGATCCGAAGAACAAGCAACTTGCTCAACGTATCGAAAATATGAAGCAGCAGATTACGCAGCTAAAAGAGAATGGTCCTACTGGCGAGAGTACCACTTTCAAGATGCCGAGTAGTGATAAACAAGCTATCATCATGCTTAAGCTGGTTAAACGACTTCGCGACACTATCCGTAACGAGCACAACAAAGGCCGATTGGATACCCAGACTTACGTCACCGAAAATGCGCGCTTGGAAACGATGCAAATTCGCATCAACATTGAAAATGTCATCAAAAGAGCAAACGACTCTATCGCTCGTGGCCAACCAGGCACCGCGCTTCAACTGCTGCGTAAAGGTATCGATGCTTTGAGCACTAAGAGCGATCCTTATTCTATTCAAGCGAAACAAAAGCTTGAAGAGATGTTAGGTGACTTAGATAAAAAGCGCCAAGATAAAAGCGATGCCGAAATGCAGCAGATTGCTGACAAAGAGCGTGACAATGACATGGAAGCTCTCTTCGGCGAGAAGAAAAAGTGGTAACATTCACTTCAGGTCAAAAAAGGCTGCAATTGCAGCCTTTTTTCTATCCGCAAGACAACGGATATGCCCAATAAAAATGTGAAGTACTAAAACTAAAATGATGAATCTAGACGCCTATCAAGATCTTCTTGCTCCCATTAACCAATTTCTGCAATGCAGTACACCTGATGAATGGGTAGAGGAAGCAAAGAAACCAGAGAACCTTCAAACCATTTTGTTAGACCACCTACTGTGCGAACTAAAAGCTGGCCAATCTGCCATGTTTTTAATTCGTAAGTATGCCGTTGATCAATCCAGTTCACATGCTCTACTTGACTGGTTTAAGCCCTACGAAGATTTTGCTTACCGTAACGTAGGCTCATTGGAAACTTTAAAAGGCAAGAGCAATATTTCTAAGGCAATCATGGCTAAGTCCGACTCACCATATAGCCAAGATTTGATCGATAAGATGGTGCTTTTGATAAAAGAGGAGTTACACCACTTTTATCAAGTTTTAGAGATCATGGAAAGTCGTGGAATTGAGTACAAAAATATTCCAGCAAGTCGTTATGCTAAAGGACTGATTTCGCATATGAAGACTCATGAGCCGGAAACGCTGATCGATAAACTCATCATTGGTGCGTACATCGAAGCTCGATCTTGTGAGCGTTTTGCCAAACTAGCACCACATATGGATGACGATATCGCAAAGTTCTACATTTCTTTATTACGTTCAGAAGCACGCCATTACCAGGATTATCTTGTATTAGCGGAGCAAATCGCAGGCAAAGATATCAGCGAGCGCATCGCCTACTTTGGACGTATAGAGGCAGATTTAATTTCTACGCCAGATACAGATTTTAAGTTTCACAGTGGTATCCCAGCCTAGCGAGCATATTCTCCCAAGGTTGAGCATACTCTGAACTTATATAGACAGAGAATAAATAAGCCGGACATTTCGTCCGGCTTATTTATTGTAGCAATGAGGTTAGGAATAAAGCTGAAACACAACAACTAGAGCTGGAATGAACCCATTCGAGTTTTCAAGTTGTGCGCCAGGCTACTAATCTGCTGACAAGCCACAGCCGTTTGTGAAGCTCCCTCAGCCATCTCTGTTGAAGCACTATTAATATGCTCCACACTGCGATTCAGCTCTTCGGATACAGAATTCTGCTCACTGCACGCCGTTGCGATTTGTGTGCTCATTTGCGCTATGTTATCGACAGAATGTTCAATTTCTTTTATCTGGCTATCAGCGTCATTAACTTGCTCAACACACTGAGAAATACCCTCCTGACAATCACGGCTTGAATGCCCTATTTTACTGCTGCTCTCTTGTAGCTGATTAACAATTTCCACAATTTGTGAAGTGGAGTCTTGAGTGCGTTGCGCCAGAGAACGAACCTCATCTGCCACAACAGCAAACCCACGTCCTTGTTCACCAGCCCGAGCGGCTTCAATTGCGGCGTTCAGTGCTAACAAGTTTGTTTGCTCGGCAATCCCGCGGATCACATCGACGACCACATTGATATTGTTTGAGCTCGATTCAAGCTCACGTGCCAGTTCATCTGATTCTTGGATCGTATGTGATACACGCTCAATTACTGCGATAGTTTGTTGTAACGTCGCCGTTCCTTGCTTTGCCACTTCCGCAGCCGAATAAGCAGAGGTTGCGCCAACTTCGGTATTTTGTGCCACTTCACTTACAGCAGCTTGCATCTCTGTCATCGCAGAAGCCACCGAGCTAAGTTCAATTTGTTGATTTTGCATACCAGAGGCGGTCTGAGAAGAAATAGCACTCACTTCCTCTACTGCTGCCGTTAGCTGAATCGTTGAGTCATTAATCTCAGAAACCAGCGAATGTAAGTTTGTTTGCATACCGACAAGCTCTTTAAGCAACGTTCCTAACTCGTCTTTGCTCAATTCACTTTCGTCGATTTGATTATTCAATTGACCCTTGGCGATTTTAGAAGCGAATTCCAATGCTCGATCAACAGGCCCGCAAATGACTCGAGAAAGCAGCATGGCAGACATTACCATGACCAATGCGACGACGAGCGCACCAACAGCAGCGCTGTATTGTGTAAATGCCGCTTCACTTTGTACTTCTTCACCAATCAAATTCACCAACTCATCGTTCAACGCGAGGGTATCATCCAAGCTGCTCAACGCTTTTGAGTAGGTATCGAAACTCGATAAAATCACATCATTTGCACTTTCAGCATCACCTTGGCTTAGCAGTGCGTTGTAAGTCTTCGTTTCTTTGATGTATTGATTCCAAGTTTCTTTAAAAACGCTAAAAGACTGCGTTTCACGCTTATTAAGGTCGAGCTTTTCGTATTCTGCAATACCAGCCTGCACATCAGAACGCCATTGGTCGAGGCCTTTTAACCACTCACCAATTTTGGGGTGATTTGCGTTTGGCAATAAAGAGAACTCATCTTTACGCACTTTAGTAATATCAACTTGGATACCTTTCAAAATCTCAACAGAAGGTAAACTTTTATCTGTTAACACTGAGATGTCTTTATTCAGTGTTAACAAACCTTGCACCAACATTACTGACACTAAACCAAACACGGCAAAAACGGTTAAATAACTAACCGATATTTTCTTTACGACACTTAAGTCTTTAATACGCATGCACTTTCTCCCCGCAGCCTTTCCAAACCTCTCACTTAAGTGAAAGCTTAACCTCTAAAACACACTGTTTTTTCGCTCGATATCATTGAACGCTCTTATATACATCGGCTTGAGAGATCAAATCTTGACCAGTAATTGATAGTTTTATCACATGCTATTTTAGAGATAGGCTCGTATGCTCCTTATTGTGTCTACATCTTTTCATGAGCGCTTCTCGGCGCAGATCCAAGATCTCATCGATGAGCTTTTCTTTCGCGTTTATCCCAAAATGCTGGGCATAATTTTTTACTTTTGCTATCTCATTAGGCTGCAAGCGGTACACCTCTTTCTTTAAACGCGCTTCTGCTTCACTTCTAATCAGACCTTGCTCTTGTAACAATTTAATGATGGTTTCATCGGTTGGATTTACTGCTCTAGCCATGGTGCTCCATCTATCAATTTGAGTTCTAGCCATATGGCTAGATGAATGACGCCGCACAACTTATAGAGCAAAGATGACAGCTTGATTGCAGTGAATGCAATTCGTTGACTGTTGGTATTATTTTCCACCGCTTCAACGGCAACACACTCAATACCTCCACCCTCACCATTGAATAAAGATCACATTCTGATAACAATTTTCAACACTGGCTTAGATGTCATCCATATTTAACATGCAAGTAACATTTATAAACAAGAATGATTACTCTAGTTCAAATGATGGAAAAATAAGATGAAACTTTCGCAGTGGAGCCTTTTATTAAGTAGCTTGATAGCGTTACCCAGCATTGCAGATACCGACGTTTACCTAACGAATAACTCTGATCAACCGTTAACTATTCAAGTAAAACATGAAGGTAGTGATTTGCTTCAATACGGAGACGAGTGGCAACAACATGTGCAGGTACTTGGTCCGTGGGAAACTAAATCTGTATTAAGCTTCAACCGCTGGGAGGGCGTGAAATCAAATCAAACTTACCGTTTTGAAACGGTGGTTTCTAGCCCCGAAGGTGAAAGCATAACACTCAATCAAATAATGGAAGGCCATTGGTACAATTCGACCATTGAATACGGCTTATCCGCAGCCGATGTCGAGTTATCTCTCAAAGATGATCGTAACATTCATCGTGCCAACACTAACGCTTTTGGTACGAGAGAAACCGAACTGGCATTTAAGTCAGACAGTACCGCTCGATATGATGATCTTTACTACACCATCACGCCAAGCAAGGTAGCGAAGTCTGTCGACAACGAAGAACAAAACCTTAAGTTGATGACTTATAACATCTGGGCGTTGACGGCTATTGCATCGCACATTGGAGATCGTTACGAACTGATTCCTCAACATGTAAAAGGTTACGATGTTTTGGCGCTGCAAGAGGTGTTTGCCAGCGGTCGTGAAGCATTCTTACGTGAGTTAGCCAAGGAATATCCTTACCAAACAAAGATGTTAGATAAAGAAGGCGTTAATATTCATGATGGTGGCGTAATCATAGTTAGTCGCTACCCTATCGTGAACGAAGCGCAATATGTCTTTCCCGATTGCTCTGGTACAGACTGCTTTGCCGATAAAGGCGTAAATTATGCGGAAATAATTAAAGGTGGTCAGGCTTACCATGTGTTTGCTACCCATACCGCATCTTTCGATACAGACACCGCCCGTGAGTATCGTCAGCGCCAGTTCAAACAAATCCGCGCACTCGCCCAATCTCTTGACATTCCTTCAAGCGAAACTGTGGTATACAGCGGCGACTTTAACGTCAACAAAAGAAAGTTCCCTGGTGACTACCAACAAATGATCGCTAACTTAAGTGCCATAGAGCCTCACTACTCTGGTTACACGGAGTCAACCTTTGATCCCCGTATCAATAACTTCGCAGGTGAAGCGTTATCAGGTGGCGAAAACGTGGAATACCTTGACTATGTTATGGTGAGTAGTGAATACGGGGTGAAATCATTCAATGACAACCGTGTAGACGTGCCGCGCACAACCGCAGAGAGTTTATGGAAACACTATAACCTTTCTGACCATTTCCCAGTAAGCGCAACAATCAAGCCATGAAGAAAATCGCTTTGATAATCATGTCCGCCATTATGGCGGGCATGATATTTTTAACTTTCAGTCACGATGTTCAAAAAGAAGAGCTCGCTTCCTCTCCTTCCCCTAAGACAAAAAATCAGAGTGTCTCCAGTACATCACCACAAACAAGCAGCATCGTTCCCGATACAGATACTTCACCACAAACAGCTAAGCTCCCTTCCACAGTTCAAATAACGACTGAGCGATTAACTCAACTCAAAGGCAGGAAACTTGTCGCTGAACTTGAGACGTTTTGGCATGAGTGTATGTTGAACCGTAGTTGTGAAGAGCAGATCGCCTTGTTTGAGGCGCATTTATCTTTAGCTCGATTCCAGCTTTTGGCGAACTACCCTCAGCTCAGCAGCCAATGGCAAGAGAGTGTAGGAAATTTGTTATTTGATGAGCAACAATCACTGGCATCGCGTATTGCACAGCTGAAGAACGAAGCAAGAAGCATCTGGGGAGAATTGGCTGATGTTGTTTTCGCGGATGAGTTCGCGCTGTACGATTTCAACTTAGAAGCCCAAAAGCTGGACACTCAAAGCCCAGATAACTTTTTGCGAGCTTTCGAGCAACTCACCATTGACTGGCAAGAACATGCAGGTGCTATCGGGCTAACAAGCGACCAGGAAAAATATGAGCGTGCGGTCACCCTGATTCCTAATAGTATAAGCCTACCAGATCGCTTGGCGCTCATCGCAGAGCTAGAACGAACTTACTTAACGAAAGAAGAAACTAAAAACATTCATGCTCGTCAGCAGCAAATTACAGAACAAAAAAAACAAGTCAAAGATTACCAACAAGCATTACAACAACTTGAGTCCAAGCTAAGAACGCAAAGAGCTTCTAGCCATTCAAATTTGTCAGAACCGGAATGGCAAAGCTATTACCAACAAGAAGTCGCGGATTTTCGTCGTGAATTTTTTTCTTCTTAACAATGCGCTTTGACTGACTGGGAACTTAAAAAGGCACGTTGCTAACCAGCCGTCGTGCCTTATGTTCAACTCTCTACTTTTAATTCAGAACAAATTTAAACCAAATACATCTTTCACATCAAATAGCACTTTTTCGGTTTTCTCGCGAGAACGCTCACTACCTTGTTTTAAAATATCAATCAGCTGCGCTTTATCATTCAAATACATAGCGCGCTTTTCTCGAATAGGGCGAAGCATCTCTTGTAAGCATTCTTCTAACACTTTCTTGGTCAAACCATCACCTAATCCACCTCGTCGATAATGGTCTTTTAGCTGTTCGACATAATTTTTATCAGGATGAAAAGCATCGAGGTAGATGAATACAATATTCCCTTCGACTTGGCCAGGGTCCTCAATTTTCAGATGATTGGGATCGGTATACATAGATTTCACTGCCAAAGAAATCTCCTTTTCGGAGGCCCCTAAGTTGATTGCGTTCCCCATGCTTTTAGACATCTTATTTTTACCGTCAGTACTCGGCAAACGAGGTGCATCGCTGAGTAATGGACGGCATTCTCTAAGAACCTCTTTTCCACCCAGATGGTTTATTTTTCTCACGATTTCATTAGTTTGCTCCAACATCGGCAGCTGGTCATCACCCACTGGTACTAGCGTCGCATGAAACCCCGTAATATCAGCAGCTTGAGAAATTGGATACGTTAAAAAGCCTGCGGGAATAGAGCGTTCAAAGCCTTTACTTTGAATCTCATTTTTAACCGTGGGGTTTCGCTCTAATCGTGCGATAGAAACAAGATTACTGTAATACATTGTCAACTCGGCTAACGCTGGAATTTGGGACTGCAACGTGATCGTAGTTTGAGCGGGGTTGATACCAACAGCCAAATAATCTGCAACGACATTGAGAATATTAGAGGATACCTTTGATGGATTATGCGCGTTATCCGTCAACCCTTGCATGTCCGCGACCAAGATCGTTTGCTCGTGCTCCGTTTGCAATTTGACTCGTTGTTGCAATGAACCAATATAGTGCCCGAGGTGTAATGGACCTGTTGCTCGATCTCCGGTAAGTATAATTTCACGCTGAGATGTATTTTTATGGGTATTCATATTTGTCTCCAAGTATTTAATAGATCGCTACTGGAGATAAAAAGACCAAACACTCTTAGCTACCATCCAGCAGCTTAAGAATGTAAGTATTCCGCGCCGCTCTATTTAGAGCGCCACCAAGAGAAGGTTGTTAATGAAGGGCGAACGTGTATTTTCATGTTTTTTAAACTAACAGCACATACCGCAGAACTCAATCTGTTTTGTACTGAATTAGAGTGAGTGTTCCAACAGCCAATTAAGAGGATTACATTGGTAAAGACATCGCAATGACCAAAACCGCACCAAATACCGAACCAGAGACAAACGCACACAGTACAGTTTTGTTGTGTTTCCTTTTCATTGATGAACTCCTATCCATAACTACGATGACCAGCCCTCACATCTAATACGCATGTGGATGCATCACGACAACGAGTTAACCAACATATCTCACGTAGGACCAGTACCGCTTTGTTAAATTGGGACCTCGTCCATAACTTGGAGTGTAAATGACTCCGGAACCTACAACAGAAGAAAATTTCATCACGTTACTGTCCTACCCTCCGGGTTTGTGGCTTAATAGGCAACAGGAACACTTTTTTCTTTTGCTGCGGATACTTACATGGAAGCTGTTTTACATCAGTTGCAATTCTCTTTGTCGATAACCGGACCTATCTGTTTGATGTTGGTACTTGGCGTTCTTTTTAAGCGCTTTGGTCTAATCAACGATAATTTTATCGAAGTAGGATCTAAACTGGTGTTTCAAGTTACCTTGCCTGCAATGTTATTTGTCAGCATTGTGGCTTCAGAACACGACTTTTCCGCGGCAAGTGGATTCGTCAATTTCGGCGTCATCGCTAGTATTTCGTTTTTCATTTTCACCTACCTTTCCGTCAAACTTCTGTTCAAAGCATCGCCTGACCAAGGCGTTCTCATCCAAGGTGGGTTCCGAGCAAATACAGGTATTATTGGTATCGCTTACGTTGCCAATGCGTATGGTTCTCAAGGTGTGGCGCTAGCAGCGCTCTATGTCGCGGTCACCACATTTATTTATAACGTCCAAGCGGTAATTTGCTTATCGCCCAAGGGGGCAACGTCTGCCTCGCAAGCAGCAAAGATGATGGGCCGAACACTGACTAGGAATCCGCTCATAATCTCCATTGTTCTAGGAATGGCTTTTTATTTACTCGCTATTCCAGTACCGAATGTGGTTATTGACGCAGGAGACTACTTGTCCAAAATGACATTGCCTTTGGCGCTGTTGTGTACGGGTGGCTCACTTGACTTTAGCTTGATGAGAAAAGAGAAAGGTCCATCTTGGTTTGCGAGCAGTTACAAGCTCATCGTAGCGCCAGTCATCATCACCATGGGAGCTTACTTAGTAGGATTTCGAGGAATTGATCTAGGTATTCTTTTCTTTATGAACGCCTCTCCAGTCGCTGCTGCCAGCTATGTCATGGCGCGTTCCATGGGAGGCAATGCCACGTTAGCTGCAAATATCATCGCACTCACTACGGTGCTTTCTACCGTGACCTGTACGTTGGGCATCCTATTTCTTAAGTTCTACAACTTAATATAATTGGCCAGCGATAAAATAAAGACGCTAGACGGCATTGATGTAAGTTACTGGTCGTGATTCGCAAAAGTGAGCTTTCTTACCAGACGAAAAAATTCACTCGCTTCAGATTCCGACAAACAAGAAAAAAACTCTTTCTGTAAATTCGTCATGATTTGATGAACTTGCTTTAAAGCATTTGCCCCCTCTTTTGTCATGCTTAGCATTTTAAGGCGCTGATTCGATTTACTTTTAGAAACTTGAACAAACCCTCTCTTTTCCAGATTGTCCACCATCCGCTTTGCTACACTTCGCTCAGTTCGAACCGCATCAGCCAACGCTTGCTGGCTCATAGGTTGAAATTCTTCTAAAGCGGCCAGTGCACTTGCCATTTCTAGTGTCATCAAATTTTGCCGAGAGAGCTCGGCTTGGGCACGATTGCGGTACATGCGCTGCATCACACCGCAGACAAACATAGGGCTTTGATCCAAAACGGAAATTGGGGAAATTTTCTGATCTTTCATCGTCGTTTTTCTTCTTTAGGCTTTCATTCGGTCGAAAAGGCTGTGCTGATACTGCACACAACACGCCGTCTTTCAGGCTCGCGTCATAGACGGTAACCACCAAGTGAAAACATAAAATAAAGAGCGCCGAAGCGCCCTTTAATCGTGTTAATTATCACTAGTATAACTCAGTTAAAACAACCAAGTCCTACTCGCTTTGCTGAGTGGGTTTAGTGCTGGTCTCAGACAACTCTGCCTCCGACTCTTTTCTCGCACGTCGATCAAACAATCGCTCAACCACTACAAAGAAGATTGGGACGAAGAATATACCCAATATCGTGGCACTGATCATGCCACCAAGTACGCCGGTACCTACTGCGTTTTGACCTGCCGATCCCACACCTGAACTGATAGCAAGTGGTACCACACCCAAACCAAAAGCAAGCGATGTCATGATAATTGGGCGCAGACGAACACGAACGGCATGCAGGGTTGCTTCGATAAGCCCAGCGCCTTTCTCATAGTAGTCCTTTGCAAACTCAACAATCAGAATCGCGTTTTTGGTTGCCAAGCCGACCGTCGTTAATAAACTCACCTGGAAGAATACATCGTTGTCCATACTTCGCGTCATTACCGCGAGCACAGCACCGAGCACACCAAGAGGCACAACTAACACCACGGCGAAAGGTACTGACCAACTTTCATACAAAGCGGCGAGAACTAAGAATACGACGAGGATAGACAGCGCATATAACATCGGCGCTTGGTTTCCGGAAAGGCGCTCTTCATACGAAATACCATTCCAGTTCACCGTGAAACCTTCTGGTAGCTTTTCTACCATTGCTTCAATTTCTTCCATGGCTTCACCAGTACTTACACCAGGAGCTGCACCGCCTTGAATATTCATTGCTGGCAAACCATCAAAGCGCTGCAAAAGAGGAGACCCATAGGTCCACTCGCCACTCGCAAAAGCAGAGAAAGGCACCATCTCTCCTTTAGCGTTGCGTACGTACCATGAATCGAAGTCTTTTGGCTGCATGCGGTATTCCGCATCACTTTGCACCATCACTTTCTTCACACGACCGCGATCAATATAATCGTTAATGTAAGCTCCGCCCCATGCAGCTGACAGGATTTGGTTTACGTCATTGATACTGACATCCAAAGCACGAAGTTTGACGTGGTCAATGTTCACTTTGTACATTGGCGCATCTGCCTGACCGTTTGGACGAACACCGACAAGTTTCGGGTTTTGTGCTGCCATGCCCAGAAGTTGTCCTTGAGCCGCAACTAATGCATCGTGCCCTTTATTCAACGAGTCTTGGAGATAGAAATCGAAACCTGTCGAGTTACCTAGCTCTTGAATCGCTGGAGGGGCGAACGCAAACACCAAAGCTTCTTTAATGGTAGAGAAGTACCCCATCGCTCGGCCCGTAATGGAAGCCGCATCAGCGCCAGGCGCTTCACGCTCAGACCAATCTTTCAGGCCGATAAATGCCATCCCCATGTTTTGGCCTTGACCTGCGAAACTAAATCCAGCAACGGAGAAGACAGATTTTACATTGTCTTTTTCGTCTACTAGGTAAAAGTCACGCATTTTCTCAAGTGTTTTTTCCGTCTGTTCTTGTGTTGAGTTAGGCGGCAAAATGGCCATTGAGAATACCGTGCCTTGGTCTTCATCTGGCAAAAATGACGTCGGAAGGTTCATAAATAACCAGCCAGCACCTGCACTCATTGCCAAAAATACAACCAACATGCGACCTGTGCGTTTTAGAAGTTTAGCAACACCGGTTTCATAGCCAGCTGTCATCGCATCAAACTTGCGGTTAAACCAGCCAAAGAAGCCTCTCTTTTCTAGAAGCTCAGCATCGCCTTTTTTCAGCAACGTAGCACACAATGCTGGAGTCAGAATTATCGCAACCAAAACGGAAAGCGTCATAGCCGCCACAATAGTTATCGAAAACTGACGGTAAATAACCCCGGTAGAACCAGACATAAACGCCATAGGGACGAATACCGCTGAAAGCGTCAATCCCACACCAATCAGGGCACCAGTGATCTGCCCCATCGATTTTTTGGTCGCTTCTTTGGGCTCCAACCCATCTTCATGCATCACACGCTCGACGTTTTCCACCACAACGATGGCATCATCCACCAGCAAACCGATAGCCAGAACCATCGCGAACATGGTTAACGTGTTTACGCTAAATCCAGTCGCGTACAAAATAGCGAAGGTTCCGAGCAATACGACAGGCACTGCGATCGTTGGAATGATCGTCGCACGGAAGTTCTGCAAGAACAGGTACATGATTAAGAACACAAGAAGAATAGCTTCTAATAGCGTTTTAACCACTTCTTGAATCGAGGCTTTGACGAATGGCGTTGTTTCAAATGGGTAAGCAATCTGCAACCCTTCTGGGAACGTTGCACTCAGTTGTTCTAAGCGCTCTTTTACCGCATTGGCTGTCTCAAGCGCGTTTGCGCCAGTACCTAATGAAATACCTAACCCCGATGCTGGGAAGCCATTATATTGGCCTCGAATATCATAACTTTCTGCACCACGCTCAACGCGAGCTACATCTTTCAAATAAACATTCGAACCACTGGCGTCGGACTTAAGAATGATGTCTTGGAACTCTTCTACACTGCTCAAACGACTTGCAGAAGAAATCGTAGCATTCAACAACTGACCCTCCTGCGCAGGTGCCGCACCAAGTTGACCTGAAGAAACTTGCGCGTTCTGTTCACTGATTGCATTTGCTACGTCGATCGCGGTCAAGTTGAACTGCGTAAGCTTAAAAGGGTCCAGCCAAACTCGCATTGCATACTGCGCACCAAACGCCTGCACTTGTCCTACGCCAGTTACACGACTTATCGGGTCTTGAATATTCGTTACAACAAAGTCGCCGATATCGTTTTCTGTAAAGTCAGGATCTTCAGAATAAACTGCGACAACCATGAGAAATGCCGTATTGGATTTATTGACGACAATACCTTGGTTTTGTACCTCCATCGGCAATGAAGTCAATGCCAATTGCAGTTTGTTCTGCACCTGTACTTGCGCGATATCAGGGTCAGCTTCGCTATCAAACGTCAGGGTAATTGTCGCATTACCAAATGCATCACTGCTCGATGATAGGTAGCGAAGGTAATCTAATCCTGTCATGTTTTGCTCGATAACCTGCGTTACCGAGTCTTCAACGGTTTTTGCTGATGCACCTGGATAGCGAGCACTGATGGTGATCGTCGTCGGTGAAATCGTTGGGTATTGCGAGACGGGTAAATTGAATAATGACATTACCCCCGCCAACATCGTTAGAATCGCGAGAACCCAAGCAAATACCGGACGATCGATAAAAAATCGTGCCATGATTACTCCTGTTCACCGTTTTGGATAGTTACCGAACTGCCTGGCCCTACCTTTTGTAAACCGGCGGTAATGACTTTATCACCCGCGTTCAAACCATCAATAATGCGCCATTGGCTATTGATCGCTTCGGCAGTCTTCACTGGTTTAGCTTCCACTTTGTTCTCGCCATTAACCGTCATCACTGTCGCTTTACCTGTCGCATCACGAGATACCGTATTTTGTGGTATTAGAATCGCATCAGGGTCGACACCAGTAATGACCGTCGCACGAACAAACATTCCAGGTAGCAACAAACCGTCAGGGTTTGGGAATTCGGCACGAAGCGTCACGCTGCCCGTACTTTCGTTCACATTGACCTCAGTAAATTTCATTGTGCCTTTGTGTTCGTAAGTGCTGCCATCTTCAAGCATCAATGTAACTTGCGCAGAGTCATCTTCTTGCATATGGCCTTGGGAGAGTGATGCTTTCAAACGCAGCAGTTGCGCGGATGATTGCACAATATCAACATTGATAGGGTCAAGCTGCTGAATGGTCGCTAATTTGGCAGCTTGGTTAGCCGTAACCAACGCACCCGCTGTCACACTCGATTTACCGATCACCCCGCTAATCGGAGCTTTGACTTGCGTATAATCTAAGTTGATTTTTGCTGTGTTGATCTTGGCTTTTGCGACTAGGACCTGCGCTTTCGCTTCTTTGTATGCCGCTTCTGCTTCATCCAAGTCTTGTTGGCTGATGGATTTTTTGGTGATCAAGGTTCTGTAACGCTTCACCGTGGCATAGGTCGACTCTGCCGCAGCTTGCGCACGGATTAATTCCGCTTCAGCGCTCAGCAAATCCGCCTGAAATGATGAATCATCAATTTGATATAGCGACTGTCCTTGTTCAACAAGGCCACCTTCAACAAAATTTCGCTCCGAAATAATGCCAGTGACTTGCGGACGAACTTCTGCTTCTTTGAATGCTCTGCTACGACCCGGCAACTCTACTGTCAATGCTTGGCGCGTTGGCTGCACTGTTAACACTTCTACTTCGGTTACGGGCGCAGGCCCCCCACCTTGGCTCGATCCTTCTTCGCTAGGTTGACATCCAACCACAAAAAGGCTCGACGCAATCAGCAGAGATAGCGTGGTTTTACGTCTCATTAATTTTTCTCTCTTATCTACCGACAAGCCTTCAAGATTCCTTATTAAAAGCTTCTAGAATGACTTAATAATGACTAATGGATGTATATCCAGAACAAATTAATTAGGATGATAAATACCCAGTGTTGTACATACAACAAAATTTACAGTTCTATACGCTTACGAAAAACGTTTATGGTAAAGGTGTTATGAAGTTCTCAAATTTGAAGATTTTGGGTTGGAAATCACATTTTCCTGTGTGCAATTGCAATGGTTAAAAAGCAGCAAAAGTGATGATAAAAGCATCATCACGCTGTACAGAGTTTGTTACCGCTGTCTAGGGTTATTTGCCCACTCTGGTATACGAACTAAAGTGAGAAAGGAATGTAAATATAGTCGAAATTTCACAAGTCAGGTTCGCCACTTATCTAAAAAATAACCCGCTAAGAAGCGGGTTATTTCGTCAGTGAGATTGCTGTTCTCAAGCTTATACTTTGAACTGACTGACCTGATGATCTAAACGTTGAGTTTGCTCTGACAACATGGCTAAAGAAGCTTGCGCTTGGTTTACGATTTCCACAATTGAAGTGCTACTGTCTGCAATGCCTTGTACGTTGCTATTTACTTCGTCACTTACTGTACTTTGCTGGCTCGCAGCCGTTGCAATGTGTGTATTCATCTCGTTCATACGTGAAATCGCGTTCAAGATTTCAGAAAGGGATTCACTCGCTCGGCCAGCGGACTTGATCGTTTCATCACTGCTATTTTGGCTACCGCGCATCACTTCTACAGCTTGTCCTGCACCAGATTGTAGCTTTTCAATCATGGTTTGGATTTCTCCCGTACTCTGTTGCGTACGACTGGCTAAAGAACGAACCTCGTCCGCTACCACAGCAAAGCCTCGCCCTTGCTCTCCAGCGCGAGCCGCTTCAATGGCTGCGTTAAGCGCTAATAAGTTTGTTTGCTCGGCAATACCACGAATTACATCCAGTACGGACGCAATGTTACTCACATCATGATCCAATGTGTTAATGACGTGGCTTGCGCTTTCGATTTCACTTGCGAGGCTACGAATTGAGCTAACCGTTTGATCCAAAATAACATTGGTATTGGTAAGTTCATCATTCGCTGTTTGGCTCGCAACCGCAGCTTCGTTAGCGCTATCGCTTACATTTCTGCTGGTGACTTGCATTTCATGCACTGCCGCCGCTACCGCCTCGCTATCTTTTTGCTGAGAAACGGTCGAATTCGCGATGGTCGTGGTCAACGAGCTAAGATTTGCCATTTCGTTACGTAAGGTATTTGAGCTTTCAATTACCTGAGCGACTGTCATTTGAATTTTGGACACAAACTGGTTAAATGCGTCTGCTAAATTGCCAATTTCGTCTTGTGTTTTTACATCGATTCGCTGACTTAGATCACCTTCACCGGACGCAATTTCTATCATCGCATTTTTAATATCATTGATAGGCTTCACAACCGTTTGCAACAACAAAAACGCCATCGCAATAGCGGCCAGAATAACAATCACAATGCCCGCTTCAAGAATGAGTTCTGCTCTTGTTGCAGCCGCTGATATTTCGTCCTTCAATTGGCTTTGCTTTTCTTCTATTGCATCTTTTACAACGTTAAGCTGCGCTCTAACCTCGATAAATTGGTCTTCAAAGGTATGTTTGTGCTCATTGTAGTAACCACGCCATTGAGATTGAGGTAAACGTAGCATCGCCTCATAACTTGCTAACCATTTTTCACCCAAAGAGACAAGCGTTCGAACTTCATTACCATGTGTAGAAGGCGTCACACCGGCTTGCGATAGCTCAATCATTTGTTCCATACGCGGCAGCGCTTTGTATGCGTTGTCTTTGTATTCACCGATGTGGTGATCAATATCGGTTTGAGTATCAGAAAGAGCAACACCTTGGATTGCAGATGTAGCTTGGTAAAGATCGCGGTAAGCATCCTCAATCGTTAATAAGTTCGGCACGATCTGTTCGTTGAGTGTCTCACTCAATTCAGATTGCTTCCAACTTGTCATAACGTTTAATACAGAGCTCACAATAAACAATCCAATAATCAATGACAGCGGAATCACTATCTTCTGCTTGATCGTTAAGTTCTGGAACATGAATAGACTCTCTTTATTTATGGTATACAAACTGCCGGAAATTATATCAAACAAATAGAGTATACTATTAGGTAAAAGAGGCTATTCAACATGAAATCTAATGACTTTTTGACAAGGGTTCTAATTTCAACAATTAGTTGATTTTATACAAAATTTAACAAAGAGATCTTTTCAAAAGATGCAAATTAAAATGCTCTTTCAAAACGAAAAATATGTAACAGAAAGTGAATTAAAAGGGACCACATTTTGAAGAATAGATCGACTCAATGATTTACTGAGAACACATACAAAACACAGTTCTTGGATTGAGCACCACCGCGGAATATGCAAAGGTCCGAACATTTCTTCTAAAGCTCAAAAAAACCATTGTTTATCTGACGTATTTAAGGGTACTCCTTGATGATGTTAGTCGTGATGTTGGCAGACAGGATGCTTACAAGTTTTCGAAGTTAACCAGTAGCACAGTGAACGATTCAGATTTTCTTGAGCGCCAAGGCAATAAAAAAGTTTGCTATTTTCCTCTCAAGAGACGCATTAAAGAAAATAATGCAACCTAGTCACAAAGTCTTGCTACATCTTCAGAAAAGAATGATGTTGCTAAACAAATCTGGTGCAGCATACACATTGAAGCTAAACTCGTTTAAGGAACTTTTTCATATCAATATGAGAAAACATAGATTTCTCAAAGTTACACCGACCATTCAACGATTAAACTAATGTTAGCGTACCGGTACGTCCAAAAACTCCATGCATGAACCATTTGAAAGAGCCAAAATGTTCCAACCCAACTTCGCCTCAGTGGAGTGGCGAGTAGTTTCGCTCGCTCTCCTACTCTCTCTTCCTAACACAGCTCAAGCGGATCCACTAGATAAGGAAATTAGCAACCTTCTCCAACAACGTTTTTCTATCGCGGTTTTGCTGTCCGACACTGACGCAATTGCGTTTGGTATTGGCGACTTTGATCCGAATGCATTATTTGATACCGCCAACCCAGAGTTCGGGACTGACGAGTCAATCAATGAACGTCGAAGCAAATCCGTATATGTTCTCCCTTACACGACTAACTTTGACATAGAGGGCAGCGAGGACTTACATGAGCTGTCGTTTAAGGCATTTACGATACAAACAGAGAATGATCTCAAACTATTCGGCACAAGTAAGGATCTTCTCAAGGAAAGGACATACGGTGCATCGATTGGTTATGGGTATCTATACAAAGCAAGTGAAAACGTCACCCTTAGCACCAGAACGACGACTCACCTTATGCGTTATAAAAACTCATTCTCTACCGATAATAAACTTTCATCCATCATTGGAAGAATCCTAGACGGCCGTGCCGTTAACGTTTCAGCATGGGCGGCAATAGTTCAACCATCCATTAAAGCCAAATACACGTCTCCCACAATTTGGGGGAAATGGCATGCCAGTTCGACATTGAATTCATTCATTGGGCACAGCTGGGGAAGCGCAAATAACGGCAATATAGGCAACCCTAAAGGTTGGTACCTATCTAATGAAATCACCGGTTACTACAATATTTATCACGGTGAGCAGGCTTTATTTACCGGGATTAAAAGAGTCGACCTTTCGCATGATTTAAGCGATGAACTGGGAAGTCCGCATTACTACGAAGCTTCTATAGGATGGCTATTTTATGCACCAAAGCCCTTTGATTGGTTGGACAATTTCGGCATAGGCGTTAACTTCAACTACGGCTCGACTCTCAGAGGCGGCAGCATTCAGCTTTACTACAACAAACAATAAAGCCGTCAATACAGGAACCAGTTGGTAGCATATATAACAAGAAGAACGAGAAGACACAAAAGGAATGGCAGAGTTAGCGTCTTCGCAAACTTTTTCATGAGACTTGGGTTATCAAACACCACACCTTCCGCTTCTCTTACCCTTCGCTCTTCGTCAAAATGCCATTTAATGGCTAAGTAGGCTCCTATCCCTAATACAATAAGCTTAAAAGCTCCAGCAAAGTAAGGAAAGAAATTAGCCCAACTGTCATTCATTATCCATCTCCATCAAATTCAATATCAGCTTTGCGGTGGCAGAATCCAAAATTCATGTAGAATGCCCCCCTCAAAGTCAGACTCTCTGGCTAGCGCCAGTCTACTGCTCGAGATAGCTGTCCACAACTCTCTTTACCATATCGGCATCTATTAATTATTTAATAAATAATAAGAAAGACACTAGCACACTTGCTGAAAAGTAAGTGTCAGTTTGGATTGAAACTCATCAGAAATCGAAAATGCTCCGCAGTCGACTTGTTGGTCTAGTGAAAGCCGAATTACCTAGCGCCAAATCGTTCGCTAGTATAAAAATGTAGCCTATCGCACTTCTGGTCGAGTGCTAACGAACTTATGATGCATATGTCATTAGCAGTGCAATTTTAAGTTTATCAATTAGCTAAAGTTTCCCACCTTAACTGCCAGTAAGTTTGCTGTGTTTGAGATGATCTCGACATGACTAGTGTATAAATAGTATGGAGGTTCAAAGTGAAGGCAAGGCAATTTTCCTTACTAAAAATATTGTTTTTGTAATTTTATTTCAGGATTATCGAAACCATCATAAGGATAATTCGAACTAATCTTAATCCATGCTCCTTCAGTTACATTTGCTTTCTTTTACTCACTTCTCGCGACTATTAGTGGCATTTTGAGACAATTTCCTACACTCCTTTCTTTCCCTTAGTTGATATAAATCATGGTTAGAAGAAAACAGAATCACCTGTATTTCTCGATACATGAATCCAAACTGCCCGACTTTTCGTAACTAAATTACAGATAGACACGATTTTTAGTATGGCACGTTTTTGAGGAACCAAGATGTTAGATACCCTCATGCTGTCGCGGATCCAGTTCGCGGCCAATATCAGCTTTCACATTCTCTTCCCGACCATAACCATCGCGTTGGCATGGATGTTGGTGTTTTTCAAGTGGCGATATAACCGCACCCAAGCCCCCGTATGGCTCGATGTTTATTACTTCTGGGTCAAGATATTCGCTCTTACTTTCGCCTTAGGTGTGGTATCCGGCATTACGATGAGTTTCCAGTTTGGTACCAACTGGCCAGGCTTTATGGAACGAGTCGGTAACGTAGCAGGACCATTGCTCGGATACGAAGTGATGACCGCCTTCTTTATGGAAGCCACCTTCCTTGGCGTGATGCTTTTTGGACGAGGAAGAGTGCCGGAATGGGTTCATACTCTCGCCACCGTTCTGGTTGCTGTTGGGACAAGTATGTCCGCGTTTTGGATTCTAGTGCTTAACAGCTGGATGCACACACCAAGTGGCTATGAAGTGATTGACGGAATTGTACATGTAACCAGTTGGAAGGAAGTTATTTTCAATCCTTCTTTACCTTACCGTCTTCTGCACACGCTATTAGCATCGGCGCTGACTGCCAGCTTCTTGATTGCGGGTATCTCAGCTTATCAAATAATGAAAAAGCCAGATCACCGCTCAGCCATACTTGGCCTAAAAGTCGCGCTGTTCGCGGCGGCTGGATTCATCCCAATTCAAATCTTTGTCGGTGACCTTCACGGGTTAAACACGCTTGAACATCAACCTGCAAAAATCGCAGCGATGGAAGGCGTGTGGGAGACCGAGCAAGGCGCGCCTCTTCTTCTGTTTGCGATGCCAAATGAAGAAACTCGCAGCAATGATTTTGAAGTGGGCATCCCAAAGCTGGCGAGTTTGATTCTTACGCATGACTTAGATGGGGAAATCCAAGGACTTAACGAGTTTGCACCTGACCACCCGCCAGTGAAGCCCTTGTTCTTTGGTTTCCGCGTGATGGTTGGTGTTGGTGTCCTTATGTTGCTTGTTAGCTGGTATGGCGCGGTGAAGCTAGCACGTAAAAAAGCGCTACCTAAACCTTACCTGTACACGGTATTAGCCATGACGTTCTCTGGTTGGATAGCCACACTGGCGGGTTGGTATGTTACTGAGATTGGTCGACAACCTTGGTTGGTCAGCGGTGTATTGCGAACATCCGAAGCCGTCACCACGGTTGCGAGCAGTAGCGTGATGACTTCGCTCATTATGTACTTAGCCATTTATGCTGCATTGCTGGTTGCGTACATCCATACCCTATTCTATTTGGCGCGCAAAGACGTTGCAGCCCATGAAGTCCCACTGACACAACAAGAGGCCTAATCATGCTCGACTATCTACCAGAAATTTATCTTCTGCTGCTTGGCTTCTCGGTCTTTATGTATGCCGTGCTCGACGGCTACGATCTTGGCGTCGGTATCCTTTTACCGAGTGATAATGAAGCGCAACGTGACCGAATGATAGCGTCTATCGGCCCTTTCTGGGATGCGAATGAAACGTGGTTGGTGTTAGCCGTCGGTATTCTGCTGATTGCCTTTCCTACTGCTCATAGCTTGATTTTGACGGAACTTTATATGCCGACCGCGATTATGCTTATCGCACTGATCATGCGTGGCGTGGCGTTCGACTTCCGAGCCAAAGCGAACTCGGATCATAAACCTCACTGGGATTGGTGCTTCAGAATTGGCTCGTTAGTCACCGCGCTAACCCAAGGCTACATGGTGGGTCGTTACATCATGGGATTTGAACAATCAACCGAAGCATTTGGCTTTGCTTGGTTAAGCGCACTTTGTGTAGCGGCGGCGTACGTTTACATCGGTGGCGCATGGTTAGTACTAAAAACGGAAGGTGATTTGCAAATACGCTCGGCCCGTTGGTCTCGCCGTGCTGGTTGGTTAGCAGCCTTAGGAATCTTGGTGGTTAGCGTTGTAAACCCAATTGTAAATCAACAAGTTGCCTTGCGTTGGCTCAGCTTCCCAGAAATCTTGTTGCTTGCCCCAGTTCCGTTAATTGTATTGGCAACCATCTTCCTAGTTGATCGCTATTTGCGTCAGGTTCCAATGGTGAATGATCTGGGTGTGCGCTGGCCTTTCTTTGGTGTCACTGTCATTTTCGCGTTGAGCTTTCTCGGGCTTGCGTATAGCTTCTTCCCAGAAGTTGTGCCGGGATTAATGACCGCACAACAAGCTGCCTCCTCGCCTGCGACGTTAATAATCGTGGGCTACGGTGTGATGATTGTTATGCCGGTGATATTGCTTTACACCTTTGTGGTATACCGGATCTTCAAAGGCAAAGCGACAGAACTTAGCTACAAGTAGGAAAGGGAATTCCTCAACAAAGCGCCGCTGCTCATGCGGCGTTTTTTTGCAGTACTCAACGACTAAAGTATCTACCCAAGGCGACTGAGTGGGAACGCTGAGAGAATGTAGCGGCAGCCAGTAGTTTGTTCCTAACTAGAACGAGATAACCGTTTCTCAACTATAGCGATACAGGCACAAAACAGAAAGAATATTTGATGTTACAAAAGGTAGACCGCCACTTTAAAACGCTTTGAGTATTTTTTGCGCTCAATGAGGTGCAAGTATACTTATGCTTTTTATGACTTGTGAACACTCAATTGCATGTTATGTTGCTGTTGAAATCGTACATGAAATAAGGACAAGAACATGAAGATAAGATGCAAAACGACGCAAAGCATTGAAAAATTTAACCCTGATGACCTCAATCTAAACACAGATCTCTTTGGTATGATTGCTGTTGTATTCGTGTTCATGGCTGTTTTGCTTAGCATCTAGTAGCACTACGTTCATTCTTGTGGCCGTATTCATACCTCATGTGATATGGGTGCTAAATTCTAGATTAAAGCGGATGTGCTAACCCGCACCAATCAGATTATGGCTGCCTCTGTATAGCATCTTCAATTTTGGCGTTGTATAGAGGTGAGATGTGAATAGTTGGCTTGTAGATAGAATGGCGCTTGCACCTTGAGCACTCTTGTGTACTTTCAATGACGCATTACTTTAGTGTAGATACGAAAAAATGCCTAATAAATCAGACCTTTTATAATGTGGCGGTGAGTGAGAAATTCGAACTCTCGATTGCTAGCTACCAAGTTTAAAACAATTAAAATCAACAAGTTAACAATACACCACTTTAAGAATTTGTACCAGTTTTTTGTACCATCCCTTATCAAGTTGAAGGGGCACACTTGGTAACTCGACCCCTTATAATACAGGCTATATTCTACTACTCATCCAACCATGGATTTCCATTACATCGCCTATTAATGGCTAGTTAAATAGATTTCTCCATCTTGCAGGCCTATACCAAACAGTTCTGTAGTCTATCTGGTCTACATCGGGATAATAGATGGAGTAGCTATCTCCTCGATACAATCGGTTATGTGGGTAGATTAACACTGTACTCTTCATGTCATTATCAAAGAGCAAAACACTCAGATAATCAATGAAGGAAAGAGCTGAGCGAAGGTTGTCAATTTCACTTTGTACTTCTGCTTCATACTTGTCTTGAAGCTCATCTAGGTTTTGAGATGAGATAGCGCTAATATCTAAATCATAGTCTTGTAGTTCTGATGAACTTGAACTTACACTTACCTTGACATTTATCGAGTACGCCACTCTATATGTAACTGTTGCATGACCCTCAACCTCAACACTTTCAACCACTTCAGTTTCATACAAAATGAATGGCTCATCTATTCCTAATGTTACAGAAGGGTTGATGACTGGGATATTGTATGTCACATAATCTGCTGCACCAGCGCTACTGAACTTCCTCGAAAAGGCACCATCTACAATCGCTCCAACAGCTTTAAATTCAAGGTATTCTAGATTTTCTCTATCTAGTATTTTGTTGTACCGAAAGGTTATATAAGTATTTTCTAATTTGTCATCACCTGCGTTTTCTATACCTATAGTATATGGAGCAATCACTAAACCACTCTCTACCTCATCTTTCTTGACCCCAAATACAATTTGTTGACGCCTGTTAGGTAACAACTCAGCTTGACCTAGAAATACATGAATGTCTGCTTTCTTCAAAGAGCCCGATTCAACAGCAATAGACCTGCTCTGGCTTAACGCTGCCAAACTGAGAACTGTTGATATCACTATCCCTAAAGCAGATATGACTATTCCTGCAACTGCTAGTTTTCCACTAAATTTCACAATATTTCCTTTAATACTCAATTTGATCCACATTATTTATTAAAACACTAATTTTTATAGAAATTAATACTGTATAGAGTTTTAAGAAAGAGAATTTCAATAACTGCATATTGTTAAACTCTCAGGCACAACGAAACTGTCAGCCTAACTAGTTATGGTTAGCTAACCGTGTAGTTGTTAGGTATACCCAAACGACTACGGTCAAACCTTGATCAAACAGTACCCAATAGGGTTGAATTTGCATTGTGACCACAATAAAATTTCTAACATCTAAGAGTTAAACGGGTACACCTAATGGCACACATAGCTTATCTGCGAGTTTCGACCACAGACCAAAATACAGACCGTCAACTTACAGATTCTGGTATCACCTTTGATAAGAGCTTTACAGATAAATGCAGTGGTGGCTCAACTAAACGGCCAGCGTTAGAAGCTCTTAAAGACTACGTTCGAGAAGGAGATACAATCCACGTTCATAGCATCGACCGCCTAGCGCGTAATTTGGTTGATTTAAAGCAGCTAATAAACGACTGGACTAACCAAGGTGTTAGCGTGAGATTCCACAAGGAAAACCTAAGCTTTAATGCTGGTGGAAGCGATCATATGTCTGAGCTCATGCTGAACATGCTAGGAGCTGTAGCTCAATTCGAGTTAGCAATGATTCAGGAAAGACGTCAGGAAGGCATTGAGAAAGCTAAAGCAGCAGGGAAGTATAAAGGTAGACCAACTAACACAACTAACCACCAGCGTATCGCTGAGCTACGTTCACAAGGAATGTCTTTAAGAAAGATCGCCTCCGAAGTGGGAGTCTCCTTATCCACAGTCCAAAGAGCCTTGGTAAAAGCTTAAAATACCGTAATCACAAAAAAATGAAAAAACGATCCGCTCATTTGGTGTAAAGATTACTACTAGCCGCAATCATATTCGATATGTATTACCCCGAACCCTCCCCCCTCCTAGGGTTCCAATCAAACCAAAAAGAGAAACATTAATAATCAGTCATAGACCTACAGGTACATAACACACTATGAATCAATTCATGGCAGATAGCAGATTTGCGTATTTAGACCCTCGAACTCTCATACTCGATCCCGCGATGCAAGCCCGTGACGTTGAGCTCATTAAAGACAAACGAGTACGTTCAGCGCAAGAGATTAAGCAAGAGAGTCAAAGCAAGGAGATTCTTGAAGACCTTCGTAATGGACAGCCTATAAGGCAGCCTATCACTGTTTTTGTGGTTGATGATAAGTATTACGTAGTGGATGGTTTCCACCGCACTGGAGCTTGTTTGAAGTACCTTGAAGAAAACCCTGATGCTGAATTGATGATTAACTCGTTGATCATAGAAAACCGTACTTACGCTGAGGCATTCTCAGCAGCCCAAGATGTCAATCAAGCGCATGGGGTTGGAGTTACTAAGGATGAAGTAATGCAAGCTCAGTTTCGCAAGCTAATTGTTAACCGAGAGTTTGACCTGAGCGTCTCTCAAGTATGTGAGCTTGTTGGATGTAGTCGTGGTCAGGCTGCACACATTGCTAACGGCTTAAAAGCTTGTAAAGAAGCATTAGGGACTGACATCGAGATGAACGACTTAGAGAGCTTTGTTGAAGGCCTCCAGTTTGGCTTGGAGTCACGTTATTACCTACCCCAAAGCTGCTGGGACTCTAAGGGGTTTCCGAAGATTAGACGCCTCTCAGATGCTTTTAAGGGCAAAGATAATATATCTGACAAAGATGATGAGCAGTGGGAGCAAAAGCAAATTAAAGACGTCTCAAATAGCATCAGCCGCCTCATTGAGTTCTTTGGAGAGGATATCTTCAGGGAAGGTTTAAGAAAGGTCACTAGGGGATCTCAATTAGGTATCTCGATATCTCAACGGAGTAAGTGGCTGGAACAAGCTGGGACTATCGAAGGGAGTATTCAAGATAAAAATAGTGGAAATAAAGCTCCTAACGTAACCGAAAACTACGACTTTTAGAAATGACATTGCGAGCTCGTAAGCCTTATACCACAAGGCCTACGGGCTATTTAAGACCAAAGTGTACACGTGTGAACAGTGGGGAGACTTTAGGTGTACACAACAGTGTAAATACATTAACGAAAAGCTACCAAAGACGTGGGACAGCCAACCTAGGCAAACAGTCTATTGCTTTCTTCTTAGCCTTCATATCAACCGTACCGTATGCTGCACCGATATTAGCCGGAGCGTGACCAGTGATAGCATCACTAACAGAATCAACCACTCCTAGACCACGCAAAACTGTTCTCAAAGAGTGCCTAAACGAGTGTGATGGCTGCTTGGTTATGCCTACCGTCTTGACCTGTTTACTCCACCATTTACCAATAGCACCAGACCTTTTACCGTGTTTGTTTGGCTTGTGCTCAGGGAATAGAAACTCTCCACAGGACGCCACATAATCCAAAAAGCCTAAATCAATGAGGTGCTCATGAATCGGTACTTGTCGAACAGACTTAACGTTTTTTACGTTCTGCTCTTCACCCTCACGAACATAAATAAAGTGAATATCTTCGTCTGATCGTTGTATATCTGAACTTCTAAGTTGAACCATTTCTTCAATCCGAGAACCCGTATACCTGCATAGAAGAGGCACCCAATAACAAGCCATGCCATAAGGCTTACTAGCAGTGACATCAGTGAATATATCTAGCTTAAATAACTGATTGATCTCACTAGGAGTAAAACCTTTAGCTTCCGCTACCGCAGACTTATTCTGTACTTTAGGAAGTGTTACGCCTTTGTACGGGTTGACGTCTATCAGACCAAGCTCAACAGCATAGCCAAATACAGGAGAAGTCTTTCTGAGAATAGTCTTAACGGTTGAAGGAGAGATTGTCTCAAGCCCTTTTGTTTTAACAAGCTCAAGCTGCTCAGGTACTGATTTGTTTCTAATCTCTTTAGCTTTAGACTTAGGCAATTGTAACAGGGTATCTTTGTATTTTGAGATATGACCTCTCGTTACATCAGCAACATCTAGATCCCCTATTATCTCTATAAGACGCTCTATCTGAGACTCAACCTCTGCCAAGGATTGAGAAGCTTTGCCATTAATAGATGCAGACTCAAGGTAACGCTTCAATAGGCTCGAAATGGAGTTCTGAGATGGTTTCAAAGCCCTAGACGGTATCTTATCAGGCTTAGACACTGAAAGGGACTCACTAGCGATTGGAGTGGTCACTGGCTCATACCCAAAGTCTCGCTTGTGACGAGCCAAACAGAGAGACTCAACTCGACGGGCGTAATCGTAAAAAGCGTAAACCAAACGTCTATATGAAGCGCTTGTCTCACATACAACTAAACCTTCTATCTTTAGCTGTTCTTCAATGAAATCTTTCAAGCCTTCCAAAAGCTCTTGGTATTCCTCTTCAGTAGCTTTTGACGCATCTAGACCACTAAACTCAAATGTGTCAGATAAGCCGAATACGTGGAGACGCTTATCGCCCTCAACGCCATACCATTCATATCGAAGATAGCAATCATAGTTACCATTACCATCAACCTCATCTTTGACACGCAGATACCAACGCTCGGCAATGATCGCGCAATCACGGACATTAAGCTCAATATCAGATGAATTAGATAGCTTTAAATTAGCGAAGTCGATTTGCTTGAGCGCATCATCAAGATGCTGAGGAAATCGCTGCTTTGCTTCAGAAAGGTTTTTCGTTTGAAGAGATTTCTTGAAGACTGTCTTACCGATTATAGGAACCAGCTTTTTGGGGACAGCCATTCTAAAGTAGTAAACACCAGTTTGAGGATGCTTATAAGGACTTGCCATGATGTTCGACATTGTACCTACTCTTTGTACCAGTAGGCAGCTTACATTAAAACACCAAACCCCTGTATTATAAGAAGTTCTTACACGACAAGGGCTTATAGAATGTGGCGGTGAGTGAGAGATTCGAACTCTCGATACGTTGCCGTATACACACTTTCCAGGCGTGCTCCTTCAGCCACTCGGACAACTCACCGAATCAAATTTTGGTTAGCGTCATTGGCTAACGAGGCGCTAATTTAATGATTATGTGCCTGATGGTCAAGGCTAAACATAAAAAAAAGCGCCCTTTTCGAATCGATTGCTCACTAAGTAACTAAATTGAGCAAAACTGGGGCATTTACATGCTTTGAGAATAACCGGGAACACGGAACCAACGGCGGCACATGTCCAAGAAGTACCCATACAACACACCCATGCCACAAGAAATAACAGCGTTACTTGCCACTGCGGTCACAATTTGATCTGTAGACGCGCCAACTGCGAATAAAATACCCGCATAAACTGGAGATTGAAATAGTACATAAGCGACCAGATCAGAGATGTTCTTCATAAAGGAAGACGGTGACACCTTACTACCTTGATGCAGCATCCAATCACGAAAAACCCCATACGGCCAAGCAATGGCGATATTCACTGGAATCGATAGCGTACGCGATGCTAGAGATTGCTCAAATGTCATCCCTGAAATCAAAATCTCGACAATCATCCCTGTGATAAAGCAAAAAACAACCATAGCAAAGGTATCCGCTGCGGCGTGACGAATACAAAATGGTCCACGAGACTTCATTTACAAAACCCTTAAAATCAAACACTGCAATTAATAAAGATAATAAAACTATTAACCACTAAAAAGACATCAAGCCAGTTAATGATGCAATTAGAACACACAAAAACTAGCTTATGGCTCTGTATTTAAAATTAAGTTGTAAATTTATAACCAACTTTTAAAGTAAAAGTAGTTTTTTTCACCAATGGCGAGTAAAAACGCCTAAAATTACGTAAAAATGGTACAAAAACACGGATTTCACTTACATAAAAAGGGGTTACGATAATTATTTTGACGTAAAGTTAGAACAAAACTCGGACTGTAAACAGTCACTCCTATAGCTTATGCTACCAAGCTGCGAAAATTCAGAGTATTACCGATATAATCACAGTAGAAGGTCTTGCTGCTTTACTCGTAAAAGTAAAACTGCAAGCCTGTTCATTGCAGGTTAGAAGAGTTTGTGACGACGCTGGATGACGTATGAATAGTAAGAACAATTCACAGTTGCGCCATATTGATTCAGTTATGGTGAGGCCAGCAAAATCGTTAATGTATCGATATCATCTTGGTCCGGGGATTGCTGACGCTTTAAGTTACTTCTTATCCGTTCGGCGACTGAAGAAACGTCGCCACTGAGTTCAAGGGGAGCCTCCGCAATGATCGCTGAAATAGCCTCAAGTGCTTCATTAAGATGTCCATTATCTAGAGCGACATAGAAGTTGAGTAACCACTTTTCAGCATTAAAGCTATCTGCTGCATTTCCATCAAAGTCCGATTGGTACTGATATAACTGTGTCGCATGAAGATACAGTGCATCATTTAATTCAGACTCCACTATTGGTTTCGCTATTATGTGGTCTGCTCCTACATTAATCATACGCTCTTGTGTTTCTTTGAACACATCCGCTGTACAGCCAAAAATCAGTACCGACTTAGCAGGTGAACTCATTGCTCGAATGGCTGATATGGCCCCAACGCCATCTAGAACAGGCATATGATTATCCATCAGTATCAAATCAAATGGTTTGATCGCAACCTCATCGACTGCAAGCTGACCATTTTCGACACTTGTGCACTCAAAGCCCTTGGCTCGGAGGAAAGTTTCCATAATGATCGCATTTGTTCGGTTGTCTTCAACAATGAGTGCTTTCAACCCTTTACAGTTCAATTTATGTGTATTGATTGACTCTACTTTACCCTGCTTGCAAGGTGTAAGGGCAATTTCGACAGTAAAAGTCGTTCCAGCGTCCTCCTGACTCTCTACAACCACTTGCCCACCCATATGTTCCGCGATTTCTTTGACTATTGCTAAACCAAGCCCTGTACCACCAAACCGTCTAGTCGTTGATGACTCTGCTTGCTCAAAAGGACGAAAAATGCGTTTTTGTGCCTCTTTTGAAATACCAATCCCTGTATCTTTTACCTTTAGTATCAGCTTGGTGCCAGCCTTACTCGATTTCTCGGCTAGCTCTACCTCTACGATGCCACGATCGGTGAACTTAACAGCGTTATTGAGTAGATTGAACAGTACTTGACGCAAACGGGCTTTGTCATTGTTGTACCAACGACCCGTTGGTAAATGCGAGACTACTCTAAAGCGAAGACCTTTTTCTGCACATAGCGTTTGATAAACACTCTTGATACTGCCGATAATCGACTCAATTGGGAAAGGCTTATTTTCAAACTCAACATGCCCTTGTTCAATTTTTGAGTAATCTAAAATCTCATTGAGTAATGTCATCATGTGATCACCTGAATCATAAAGTGTTCTCAGGTGCTTACGCTGCTCATCGGTAAGTGGTGTTTTTAACAGTATCTGGGCAGTTCCTAGTACACCGTTCATTGGTGTGCGAATCTCGTGGGACAATGTGGCTAAGAATGCCGTTTTAGCGTTTGTCGAAGCCTGAGCTTTTATTCTCTCCTGCTCTAAATAGATCGTCTTTTCATTGAACTTCTCGATAAGCTGTCCGATTTCGTCATCGCTATCGTAGTCAATATCTATGATCCCACCAGTTTTCGAGTCATCAATCTTAGCGGCAATGCGAACAATTGGTTCAACAATATAGCGATTCAGTAAGTAGTAACCGACCAAGACACACAAGAGCAAAAATGGAATGATCCTCCCCTCAACGCTCATCACTTGTTCAAACACTTGATCGGCGACTTTAGCTTTTGCGTTGACAACTTCCATGCGCCAATCGAACTCTCCGAAATCAAGCTCGCTGACATAAATTTCGTCCGTCAGTTGAAAGTTGTGTTCAATAATCACGTTTGAGTCAGCATCGCGAACCACTACCCCCAAAGAATGCTGGTTCGTGTGCTCTCGAATAAACTGAAAAAGTGCATCAAGTGATAGGTCTACCGTTACAACTCCAGCGAATCGACCGTTTTGGTAGTACGGAGAAGACGCGGTAATCATCTGGACCTGAGTAAAGGTATCGATGTAAACCGTAGACCAACTAACAGAACCTACCGGAGCATCGGCGGCAGCGACATACCAGGCTTCATTATCATAACCGCCAGATTCGGGGTTATTGTAGGAGTGAATTTGGTCAATACCACTATCACTGTTTTTATTGAAGAATAGACTTTTATATCTCCATTGTTCTGCTTTGAGTTCGGGTTTAGGCCATACGCCACCACTAACAAGCATCTTGTCACTCAATTGAAGTATATGTGGAATTATTGTGTTGAGAGATTGAATATTTTCAGTCCCTTGGGCTAGCCCTACTAAGCTGCTCAATACACCTGTAGAACTGAGGAGGGGCTCTTTTATCTCAAGAGCCAGGAGTTGGGTACGTAACTCTAGGTTTTGCTCTAGCTTTTGTCTAACCGGTGGCTCAACAACCAAATAGGCGACAGAACCGATAGTGGCGATAAAGAAGCACAGGTAAAGTGTTAGGGCGAGAATGCTTTTTTTTCTAAGTGATGAGCGAATTTCCATAGATGTGTGAATCATTCCCTAATATCGATTTATCACTAATTGATTGGTAAGATGAGCGCAATCAACCAGCCCATTAACAAATGGTATTCTATTTTGAAACTACAAGACATCCTTTCTCTCCCAGAACTTGACGGTAAACTACTAAACCTAGCAAAAACTCAAGGCTTTGTAACAGCGATGGCTGCAGCGCCAAACGTATTAATGCCTCAAGAGTGGTTGCCATTCTTATGGGGTGGAGAAGAAACAGCGCCATTTACTGACGGTGAACAACTAGAGCAGTACATTGACGAGATTGTACAAATGTGGAACCAAACTCGTCCCGCTCTCCTAGAAGGCACTTGGCAGTGGCCTGCAGGGTGCGCGCTAGATGAGCAAGACATTGTAACAAGTCAGGCTCGCGATTTCTGTGAAGGTGTATTACAAGGCTGGCAACTTGCGCGTGATGACTGGGAAACGTTGATGCCTGAGGATAGCGAAGATAATGCCCTACTCGGTGGTGTTTTACTTTCTCTTACTATGCTTTACGACCCAGAAACAACCATTGAAACATTGGCCGAACAAGGTATGGAAGGCTTAGAGCAGTTTGAAGAGATCTTCAATGCAATGCCAGTGATGTTATGTGGTCTTACCCAGCGCGGTGTTGCATTAGCTGAAGAACAATAGACGCAACGCTGTCGACCATCAAGATTGAACGGCTGAATAGACAAAAAGCTCTCCAAATGGAGAGCTTTTTTGATCATGTTAAAATTACATGTGGAATATACCGCGCCATATCTTGAGTCACTAAGCTACTGTCTTCCCTAATCGAAATACCGGCAGCTCTATCATTGACCAACCAACTGCCAATTAACGTATGGTTTTGCCCAAACTTAGGTAGTGGATGGTATTGCTGGACGATATTGAATTTAGATTCATAAGGCCCTGACGTTTTAACAAAACGTTTTCCATCGATGACGATCTCGATGTTCGCGCCCTCTCGAGAAAATAGTGGCTTGATGACACAATCTCTCATAGTGTTCGCTTTTGAATCGTTAGCAAAATAAGCGGGCAAAAGGTTCGGGTGATTAGGAAAGCGCTCCCACAATAACGGTAAAAGTGCTTTATTGGATAGAATCGACTTCCACATCGGTTCTAACCAGTTTACGTTCGCAGTCGCTAAGTACTTCGCATATTCCTCTTCAAACATAAACTCCCAAGGGTAAAGCTTAAACATCCAACGAATCGCTCTGTCGTCAGCATCCACAAACAGACCATCTTCCGCCACTCCAATATCTTCGACATGCACGAATGCCGTTGCTAACCCTGCCTCTCGCGCGCAATCCTCTAAATACTGGACAGTCCCTTTATCTTCTTCAGTGTACTTGCAGCAGCTAAAGTGAAGTGTTTGTCCTGGTTGGTATTTTGCTATTTCGGCAAAGCGCTCGATCAAAAAGTCTTGAAGAATATTGAATTGATCCGCGCTCTGGTGAACTCGACCTTTATTTACAACATCTTCTAGCCACACCCACTGCCAAAAGCCAGTTTCAAACAAGCTGGTTGGCGTATCCGCATTGTTTTCCAGTAATTTTGCAGGCGAGGTCCCGTTGTACGCGAAATCCAGCCGCGAATAAAGCGAAGGTTCGCTTCGTCTCCATGAAGAAGCGACCTGCTCCCACATAGATTCAGGGATCGCACATTGCGTCAGCAACCGCTCACTCCGAACGACTTCATCCACAATAGCCAGGCACATCTGATGCAGCTCTTCAGTGGGCGCTTCTATATCGCGCTCAATTTGCTCCAGCGTGAATTGATAGTAAGCACTCTCATCCCAATACGGTTGGTCATACATGGTATGGAAACCAAAACCAAACTGGCGTGCTAATTCACGCCAGTTTTCGCGCTCTTGTATTTCTCGTCGAAACATAGTTCTTTTTAACCGCCTCGACTGACCGACACCGCTTTACCAAACCCGCCTCGAGACATCGCCCTGCCAATGGTGCCGCCACCACGTTTATTAAGGCTATTCGTCGCAACTTTGGTCGGCTGATTTCGGTAGGAGCCAAAGAATTGTCCTGCTCCATTATAGAATTTGGATTTATAACGGTACATCGGCTCTGAGTAATAGCTCTTGTTATAACCTTTCAACCCGCTTAATGAGCGACTGTAAAAAAAACCGCCAAAGTTAGGTACATAAGCTCGGGAACTGGAACTGTAGTAACAATCATCCTCGTAGAAATCATTCTCGCATTCGAACTCGCTGCGGTAGCGAGGGGCATTTTGTTCGGCACGAGCTAAAGCTTCTTGGTATGCAATGTCACACTGTTCACTAAACTCAGGCGAGTTAGATTTACACTCATCGGCATCAGAAAAAATGTACCCTTCTGTTTTTGACTCGTACGTAGCAAAGAAGAAAATACCACCAAAGGCAGCAAAGGGAAGAATTTTCCCAAGCTTTAAGCTTTTGTCCATGGAAGAACGTTTAACGTTAGAACTCCGCTTCATCGTTCCTCCTAGTAGGTCATGCACGCGGCATTCAATACGCCAACCGAAACAGAAACTGCTGCTAATACGATACCGGCTGGCAGTTCATCTTTTTCGATACGCTCTGCCACTTTCGGAAGTAAAATAAAGCGTACAATTGCAAATGCGATAATTTGAGCAAGCATTGCAACAACGCCCCACACCATAAAATCGACGATATTGACCGAGTTTTTTGCCGCCCCCGAAATCGCGAGACAGTAACCAAGGAAAGCCCCACTTAGCGCAATCGCTGCTGCTGTATTTTGTTTTTCTTTAATCAGATGCCACTCATCGTATGGCGTCAACTTGACGTAGATGAACTTAAACGCCAATACAAAAATAATAGAAACAGAGAAATAGAGTAAAAAGTTTGGGAAGCCTGCTAACAGGCCGGCAATCATGTGCATTATTGTTCCTTGTTCATTTCTTTCCAGGCAAAATCTTCAATACGTTCATCTGCAATGTAAAACAGCTTGGTACTCGCGGGTACTTCAGCATCTAAATCTGGGTTGAGTTGAATACCATCGCCAATATCAAAAGCAATCAGCGTGGCATGATGGCGTCTTTTGAGAAAAACGAAGAGATTCTCAATAGTGGTGGCAGACTGACCCTCAGGATAAATAACTGAGTATTGCGTCATACCTCGTGTTGAAGCCAAAAGCTCCTGATGAAGCGCACTTGAGCCCGGGTCAACCGCCGCTTTTGCCAACATTTCTGCGCCAACAGCAGGTATGCATTCCGCTTTCGGGCAATGCTGACTTAGAAGTCGGCCTAGCGCTTCATCTTTAAAGTAAGCGACCAAATGAGCGGAAGGGTTTACAGATGCGCAGTATAGAGCGGCTGACAAGGTAATGTCGTCCGAGAGATTATCCACAATAATGCAAGCGGCTTCGGCAATATTGGCGTTTTTCATTTCTTGCGAATCGGTATAACTGGTCACTTTGATAAAACTGATTTCGCCAGGTAACGGGTTCTCTATTTCTGAACGGCTGCATAAAACAATCGGACGCTTTCCCTCTTCTTCATGTTGTAACATGCGAATAAGGTGCATCGTTCTCGATCCATTCCAGCCCAACAATACAATATGGTTTTCCACTCTTACTCTCCGTTTTCCTAAAATACCCGCTCGCCAATAGTCCATCGCTGCTCCAGCGACACGCCCCAATAATGCGGCGAATAAGCTCAAACCGCCGGGGATTACAAATAGTACGACAACCCATTTACCCAAATCTGTTACTGGAGAATGGTCGCCATAACCCACCGTACTCGCCGTAACCATGAGGTAATAGATAAAGTTAGCGAAACTGTCTGTTAATGCGGTTTCACCAGCGAGAACCAGCAGCCACCATGAAAGGCTCACATATAAGCCACTAAAGATGAGAAGGCTTCGGTTGCTCAATTTAAAAAGGTGTGAACTAAGCCACTTTTTAACTACTAACCACACCGCCATAAATTTATGACCTCGATATTCATTGATTGCATCAATAGTAACTCATTGATAGTAAGACACAAAAAAACCAGCCATATTCGGCTGGTTTTTGAGATTTACTTTCAGTTACGCCTACTTTTTAAGCATTACCTTTCACTTGCATATTTAGCTGCTCAGCAAAATCTAGCATGCGGTTAAGCGGTATAAGGGATTTAACACGCAGTTCTTCGTCAACAAAAATCTCGTGCTCTTCACCACCTTCACTAAGCGCTTTCTCAATTGCTTTCAAACCGTTCATTGCCATCCAAGGACAGTGTGCACAGCTGCGACATGTTGCGCCTGCACCTGCGGTTGGCGCTTCGATAAGTTCTTTCTCTGGCACAAGTTGCTGCATTTTAAAGAAAATGCCTTTGTCTGTCGCAACGATCATTTGTTTGTGAGGAAGCTCTTTCGCTGCTTTGATCAGCTGACTCGTTGATCCAACGGCATCGGCAAGTTCTACGACGCTTGCTGGTGACTCAGGGTGAACCAAAATAGCCGCATCTGGATACACGCTCTTCATTTTTCGTAGCGCATCAGCAGAGAACTCATCATGAACCACACACTCACCCTGCCAAAGCAGCATATCTGCGCCAGTTTTGTTAGCGATGTACGATCCTAGGTGACGGTCTGGTCCCCAAATAATTGGCTTATCTTCAGCGTCTAAGTGTTCCACGATTTCAAGCGCAATGCTCGATGTAACGACCCAGTCAGCACGGGCTTTAACCGCTGCTGAAGTATTTGCGTAAACTACAACCGTATGATCAGGGTGAGCATCACAAAACTCGCTGAACTTATCCGCAGGACAGCCAAGGTCGAGCGAACATTCCGCTTCCAACGTTGGCATTAGAATGCGCTTTTCTGGTGTCAGAATTTTGGCCGACTCGCCCATAAAGCGAACACCACCAATAATCAATGTACTTGCAGGGTGACGATTACCAAACTTCGCCATTTCCAACGAGTCACCAACAAACCCGCCAGTGTCTTCAGCTAGGGCTTGAATCTCAGGGTCGGTATAATAGTGCGCGATAAGTACCGCATCTTTTTCTTTGAGTAACTTTTTAATACGCTCAATGTAAGATGCTTTTTCTTCTTCGCTTAATGGAACTGGTTTCGGTGGGAATGGGTAAACAGTGTCGATTTTATCTAATATATGGCTCATTGCTCTTACTCTACGCAACTTCCTTTAATCCGAGTATTGTAACCTCGTTAATTTTCAAAAACCAACTTGTCGCGGGGATTTCTAGCGGTCTAGCCGTATATCTTTGTTACAGGTAGCATTTCCGAGTAGCGAAATTCGGTGCAACACAAGGTCAGAGGCTCTGCATCATTGCTATCGACTTAGCCGTTCTGCACCAACAGAAAATGGAAAAGAAAAAGGAAGCCGAAGCTTCCTTTTCAAAACATAACGTCTTACAGCTTAGAGCTGGCAAGTTTTGCAGATGCACTACCTGGGTATTCATCAACCACTTGTTGGTAGTACTTTTTCGCTTGAGCTGCATTGTTATTACGCTCAGCGATTTCGCCTAATTTAAGCAACGCATCGGCTCGCTTATTGGAGTCTTTGTAAGACACCACAGCGGCAAAACTTTTCACTGCATCCTCATCCTGCTTTTTAGCGAAGTACAACTGACCTAGCCAGTAGTGAGAATTCGCTGAATATGTAGAATCAGGATAATCTTTCTGGAACTGCTGGAACGCTGCAATTGCGCCAGTGTAGTCACGTTTCTTGAGGATGAGGTCGACTGCATTTTGGTATGCCGTTTGCTCATCAACATTTGGTGTGTACTGACCACCTGTTTTAGCCGGTTTCGCTTCTTGCGCAGGCGCGGATTTTATCTCTCCACGAACACGATCCAGCTCGACAAACAACTCTCGTTGACGTTGCAACATTTGCTTCATTTCGTAGCTATTTCGCTCTAATTGACCACGTAATTCACTGATCTCTTGTGACATTTGGTCAATTTGCTGTTGCATTTGGAGCTGAACGCGATTGCGGTTTTGTAGCAAGCGCTCTAGACGCTCTACTTCCGTTTCAGATGAACGGCTCTTAGAGACGGATGATGTGCTGTTGAGATCGGATACTGGAGCTGGTGCAGCGAACGCAAAGTTCGCTGCACTTGCCAGTAACGTAAGCGCAACAGCGCGCTTAGTGTTACTGAACATGAGGATTACCTCGAATTAGTATACTAGAACCGCGCGACGGTTTTTAGCGTAAACTTCATCTGATTGACCTAGAAGAAGTGGCTTCTCTTCACCGTAGCTAACGATTGAGATTTGGTCAGCTTGAACACCTAGTGCTTGTAGGTAGTTCGCTACTGCTTGTGCACGACGCTCACCTAGAGCGATGTTGTACTCAGGAGTACCACGCTCATCAGCGTGACCTTCGATAGTTACGTTAAGTGCTGGGTTCTTGCTTAGGTAAGAAGCGTGAGCCGCTAGCATCTCTTCGTAATCTGCTGCAATTGTTGAGTTGTCAAAAGCAAAGTAGATTGTTTGAGTTTCACGTAGCGCTTGCTCTTTTAGCTCTTGCTCTGTCAACTGACCGCTTTGATCAATTGGCGTAGCTACTGTTGTTTCCACTGCGCCATTGTTGTTTGTTGCTGCACCAGTGTTAGAAGCAGCGTCGTCGCTTGAACTACACGCTGTAACAGCCATTACAGGAAGCGCGATTAGTAGCCCTTTTAGAACCTTGTTCAGTTGCATCTTATTTTCCTTTATTAATCAAACTTATTACTACAAAAACGGTGACCATGCAGGCGCTCGAACACGCCCATTTGTTGCCGGTAATCTAGCTTTGAATCGACCATCAATTGACACCATCGATAGTACGTTTTTCTTGTTGTAAATCGAGCTATACACAACCATGCCACCGTTTGGGGCAATACTAGGAGACTCATCAAGCAAGGTCTTAGTTAAGACTTGAAGAGCACCAGTTTCCAAATCTTGTTTCGCCAAATTAAATCCTGCGTTGCTGCGGTTCACCATAACTAGGAATCGCCCATCAGGAGTAATCTGACCACCCAAATTTTGGCTGCCTTGCCAAGTCAAACGGTCAATAGAACCGCTGCCCAAATTTACTTGATAAATCTGTGGTTTACCACCCCTATCCGATGTGAAAATCAACGATTTTCCATCCGGATGCCAGAACGGTTCCGTATTATTTGATCTGCCACGCGTAATTTGCGTCAGCTTACGAGTGTTAAGGTCAAACGTATAAACATGAAGCGAGCCTGTTTTAGAAAGAACAATCGCTAACTTATTGCCATCTGGCGAAAATCTTGGCGCACCATTGTGACGTGGGTATGAAGTAATTTTCTCACGTTCACCGGTGTAGATGTTCATGATGAAGATTTCTGCTTGGCCATTTTGGAAGCTAACATATGCAAGCTTTTTACCATCGGGGGACCACGCTGGTGACATTAATGGTTGTTTAGAGCGTAAAACCAGACGCTCATTGTAGCCATCGTAATCAGCGACTCGAAGTTGGTAAGGGAAACGGTCTTTATCGTTCACTACCACATATGCGATACGAGTCATGAAAGCGCCACGGTCGCCAGTTAACTGCTCATACACCAAATCAGAGATACGGTGAGCGTACTCACGCATACGAGGCCCTTGAACAGTGGCTACTTTATTGAACAGCACATGATCTTTTGACAGGACTAATTCACCGTCACTACCAAGCGCCTTACTCTTCCCACCTGTTAACTGACCACGCACAATATCAACAAGTTGATAGTTGATAACGTAGTCACCTTGGTCGTTTTGCTTGATTGAACCAGTCAATAGCGCATCCACACCTAAATTGGTCCAAGCATCAAAATTAACTTCTGATTCACTGAACGGTGTTTGTGGCATTTTGCTCGTTGGAACTGGGCTGAATTTACCACTACGTTGTAAATCCGAGGCGATAACAGCAGAAACATCCGTTGGAAGCGCTTGTGTGCCCTCCCACTTAAACGGAACAACAGCAATTGGTCGTGCTGAATCAATACCATCGGTAATGACCAACTCTAATGCGGCATTCGCCACATTTGTCATACTGCTAAACAGTACAAACATTCCTAGTAAAAGGCGTCTAATCACGTCTTATTCCTTATTCTAGTATTCAACGGTTAAGTTGATATCTCTAACTTTATCAATAACATCTCTATCTTTAGGCATCGGAAAGTTGCCAACTTGGGCTACTGCACTTTTGGCTGCACTACAAAGACGAGAGTCACCGTTTAACACAGTAACATTACTCACAATACCATCAGTCCCAGTTGGAACTAGCTTCACATTAAGCCTACACGACTTTCCCACAAGATAATCGTCCTTAATGATACGACTCTCTATTAATTGTTTGTAAATTGCACCATAGCGGTCAACTTCAGATTGCACATGTTGATTTTTCGCTTGCTGATTCTGTTCTGACTCACTCTCGAGACCCGCAAAAATATCATCTAACGCGGCTTCTTGAGCTTTACGCTCACGCTCGGCACGCTCAGCTGCTTCTCTCGCTTTACGCTCTCGCTCCGCTGCCTCTTTTGCCGCTTTCTCTTTTGCAATGCGCTCTTGTTCAGCTTTTTCAGCAGCTTCACGCTCACGACGTGCTTTTTCTTCCGCTTCTTTTGCTGCTTTTTCACGAGCTAAACGTTCTTGCTCAGCTTTTGCTATAGCCGCTTCTTTTGCTAAACGCTCCTGCTCAGCTTTACGCACGGCTTCTTCTTTTGCCTTGCGCTCTTTTTCTAGCTTAGCAGCTCGCTCTTTTTCTTTGCGAACACGTTCTTCTTCCTGCTTGCGCTCTTGCTCTTTTTTCTTACGTGCAGCTTCTGCTTCTCGTGCCGCTTGAGCATCTTTCGCTTGCTGCTCTTTCAACTTGCGAATTTGCTCTTCTTCAGCTTTGCGGTTTTTTTCTAGCTGCTCTGCTTCGCGTCTCAGTTTATCAAGACGCTCTTGTTCTTTTTTCGCTGCCTTTTCGCGTTGCTGGCGAATTTCTTTCGCTTGTTGCTGCACAAGTTTTGGATCGATGACAACAGCTTGAACCATTTGCCCTGTAGGCTCTGGTTTAGACATGTTGAAGTCCGTCCCCCAAAGCAGGGCTGCAACTAGAATTGCATGCAAACCAACCGATATTGCTATCGGTTTGGCGTATTGGTTGGGTTTCTTCTTGTGATCTTTCATAGATAATTGATGTCTATTCCCTGATATCGGTCATTAGACCTACCTTAGGGATACCAGCTCGACTTAGTTCATCTAGCAATAGAACAACATCGGCATATGGTGTTGCCGCGTCGCCACCTACCGCAACTGGTGAATCCGGCTTAACCTCTCGCTCCGCTTTCACTCGCACAATAACATCTTGCAACGACAAACCTCGCTGAACTTCTTCATCATTTACGCTTAGGCCTAAATTACCCTCGCTATCAATTTCGATGATAATAAAGCTACTGTCAGTCTCGCCAGCAAGGTCTTGCATAGATTCTGCGGTCGATGTTTTCGGAAGATCAACGTCGACGCCTTGAGTCACAAATGGAGCGGTCGCCATAAAAATGATCAACAGTACGAGCATTACGTCGATATACGGAACAACGTTGATCTCCGCTGTCATTTTTCGCTTTTTAGGTTGATAACCCGCCATGCTTTATTCCTTATCCGCGCTGTCTCGGCCAGCCATCGCTTGACGATGAAGGATGCTGTGGAATTCTTCAGAAAATGTTGCGTAAGTGTGCTCTAGTTTACTCACTTTATTGCTTAGGCGGTTGTACGCCATTACTGCCGGAATAGCCGCAAATAGCCCCATCGCTGTCGCGATAAGTGCCTCGGCGATACCCGGTGCAACCATAGACAACGTAGCTTGCTTTACTTCACCCAGCGCAATAAAGGCGTGCATGATGCCCCAAACGGTACCAAATAGGCCGATATAAGGGCTTATAGAACCGACTGTTGCCAAAAACGGTAAGCTTGTTTCTAGCTCATCTACTTCACGAGAAACAGCAACGCGCATTGCGCGGCCAGTGCCTTCCATGATGTAAGCTGGTGAATTTGCGTTGCTCTTACGTAGGCGAGCAAACTCTGTAAAACCTGCGTAGAAGATTTCTTCTGTGCCTTCAATTTCGTCTTTACGCGCTTTTACTTTTTGGTAAAGCTGAGAAAGATCAGTACCCGACCAAAATTTGTCTTCAAACTGCTCTGCATTTTTTGATGCTTGAGAAAGCACTTTGCTGCGCTTGATGATCATTGCCCATGACACAATTGACATGCCAAGCAACGTCAGCATCACAAGCTTTACCAACAGACTGGCCTGAAGAAAGAGATCTAAAATGGAAATATCAGCAGTCACTATTTGTTAGCTCCGAATTTATAAAGGTTGGAATAGCTATTGGTTTCATTTTCTTATTATCGATACATGCTACCTTAACCGAGGCCTTGCACAATATCTTGCCTTGATCATTGACCAACTCTTGACAGAATTGCAGAGAAGCACGTTTTATTTCTGACACTCGGGTTACGACTGTCAGATGCTCGTCCAGCCTAGCCCCTTGGTTGAAATCGATATCCATGTGTCGGACAACAAAGCCGATATTTTGTTCCAGTAACACATGTTGAGAAATGCCTTTAGCACGTAACATCTCTGTCCGTGCGCGCTCAAAGAATTTTAGATAATTAGAATGATATACAACACCGCCCGCATCAGTGTCTTCATAGTACACGGTGATCGGCCAGTGAAAGAGATTTGATGTGCCTTGCAAGGGAGTACCAATATATTCAATTCTTTAAAGTAATTACTATAACTGAAGCGACAGCAATTGGTACCGAGCTAAGGAAATATTTTTGAAATTTGTAGAAAAAATAAAAGCTAGGCGAGATACCTAGCTTTTATTCGATGATTTAGTAACCGACTTTATTACAGCATATTTCAGCCTAAATGAAATAAAGTGCCGTTAGATAAATTAAGATAGCTAACGAGAAATAAGGACTAAACAAAACTTGCCAGTACCAGTTTCTTGGCTTGAAGCCCACCCCATACACCATGCTTGAACATACAGACCAAATCAGTGCTGGTGCGATGATTGAGTTAAAACCACCAATTGCTTGATGGTAGGCTTCAGGGTCCCACATCACCAATCCTACGTGCATAAAGCCAAGGATGAGAGATAAGACTCGTAGCAGAGTCTTATCCATTGGTGCGTGAAGTTTCGCTACCTTATCAGCGAGGTTACTCACTGTCTTTATCCATCATTTCTGAGTGCTCTAGCCAAAGAGCGTTGATGATACCGAATGCACAAGCAAGTAGTACACCTAGAATCCATGCGAAATACCACATAGTAAATGCTCCTTAGTAAAGTGAGTTTTTGTTGTCTTCAATGTACTGGTCATCAAGGCGACCAAACATCTTGTAGTAAGTCCAAGATGTGTAACCAAGGATGATTGGCACCATAACAAACGCAACGCCTGTCATTAGGTTCAGAGTCAGCTCAGATGACGTTGCATCCCACATTGTTAAGCTGTGGCTTGGCATTAAGTCTGAAGGCATGATGAATGGGAACATCGCAAAACCTGCAGTAAAGATAACACCAGCAACACCCAAGCTTGAAGTAATGAACGAAATCGCACATTTTTCAAGACGAGATGCCAATACAGCGAGAAGCGGCATTGCAACACCTAGTACAGGAGCAGCCCATAGTAATGGGTAGTTTTCAAAATTCTTCATCCACGCACCAGCTTCACGGATAACCTCTTTGTTTAGAGGGTTAGAAGCAGCGTTAGTGTCGATACCGCCAACAATGACGTAGCCATCGATATTTTGGATCCAGAAACCAGCCGCTACAAACGCAGCAACCGTCAGTAAACCAGCCAACTGAGCAACGTTGCGCGCACGCACATGCACTTCGCCTGTTGTTTTCATTTGTAGCCAAGTAGAACCTTGCATCAAAATCATGAACAAGCTTACTAGACCACACAACAGTGCAAATGGGTTTAGTAGACCAAAGAATGAGCCATGGTATGTTGGCATCAAGAACTCACTCAATTGGAATGGTACACCTTGTAGAAGGTTGCCAAACGCTACACCAAAGATGATTGGCGGAACAAAACCACTGATTGAGATACAGATATCCCAGCTATTGCGCCATTTTGGATCTTCGATTTTAGAGCGGTAGTCTAGGCCCAGAGGACGAAGCCATAGCGCTGCTAGTGTCAAAATCATCGCTAAGTAGAAGCCTGAAAATGACGTTGCGTAAACCAAAGGCCAAGCTGCGAACAGTGCACCACCAGCAGTGATAAGCCAAACTTGGTTACCATCCCAGTGAGGAGCAATTGAGTTAATCATGACACGGCGTTGCGTGTCGTTTTTACCGATGATAGGTACAAGCGCGCCTACACCCATATCGAAGCCGTCTGTTACTGCAAAACCAACTAGTAGAACACCGATTAGTACCCACCAGATGAGTCGCAAGATTTCGTAATCAAACATCTTGTTATCTCCTTACCTTACGCTTCTACTTGGCGACTAACTTTGTCTTCAACAGAGTCAGCATTTTGCTCGAAGTGGTAGCGACCCGTTTTCAGGCTACTTGGGCCTTTACGAGCGAATTTCAACATTAGGTAGACTTCTGCAATCAGGAATACCGTGTATAGCGCCAGAATTGCGAAGAGTGAAGTCCAGATTTCACCTGCAGTTAGCGTAGAAGCAGCAACATGCACTGGTAGAATTTCACCTACAGCCCAAGGCTGACGGCCGTACTCAGCGACGAACCAACCCGCTTCAATTGCAATCCAAGGTAGTGGAATGCTAAATAGTGCAGCTTGTAGAATCCATTGTTTCTGTTCAATCTTCTGACGACACGTTTGGATAAACGCCGCACCAAAGACAAACAACATGATGAAGCCACAAGCAACCATGATACGGAATGACCAGAATAGCGGCCATACTGTTGGGATTGAGTCGTCCGCAGCAGCTTGGATTTGCTCTTCTGTTGCATCAACAACATTGTCTGTGTAGCGCTTTAGAAGTAGGCCGTAACCTAGGTCACCTTTCACTTCATCAAACGCAGTCATGTTTTCTTCTGACTTGTCGCCCGCACGAAGCTTCTCTAGAAGTTCATAAGCGTACATGCCGTCACGAATACGATCGACGTGTTCATCACGTAAATCACGAAGACCTGTTACTTGCTCATCAAAAGAGCGTGTCGCGATAATACCCATTACGTAAGGGATCTTAATTGCGTAATCGGTATGCATCGTTTCCTGGTTAGGAACACCAAATAACGTAAATGCGGCAGGTGCAGGTTCAGTGTGCCACTCTGCTTCAATTGCAGCGAGTTTCACTTTTTGAACTTCACCAAGCTCGTAGCCAGATTCGTCACCAAGAACGATGGTAGATAAGATAGCTGCAATACCGAAAGAAGCAGCAATAGCAAACGAACGACGAGCAAACGCAATGTCACGACCTTTTAATAGGTAGTATGAACTGATGCCTAGAATAAACATTGCGCCACAAGTGTAACCAGAAGCAACCGTATGCACGAACTTAACCTGAGCAACTGGGTTTAGTACAACTTCAGAGAAGCTTACCATTTCCATACGCATGGTTTCGAAGTTGAAGTCCGCGCCTACTGGGTTTTGCATCCAGCCGTTTGCGATAAGAATCCAAAGAGCAGAGAAGTTAGAGCCCAGCGCCACAAGCCAAGTAACAGCTAAGTGTTGGCGTTTAGATAGACGATCCCACCCGAAGAAGAATAGACCAACAAAAGTTGACTCCAGGAAGAATGCGACAAGTGCTTCGATCGCTAGCGGTGCACCGAAGATATCACCTACATAGTGGGAGTAGTAAGACCAGTTCGTACCAAACTGGAACTCCATGGTAAGGCCAGTCGCCACACCAAGTGCAAAGTTAATACCGAATAGCTTACCCCAGAACTTGGTCATGTCCTTATAGATTTGCTTGTTCGTCATTACGTACATCGATTCCATAATGGCCAGAAGGAAGGCCATACCAAGGGTCAATGGTACGAATAGGAAGTGATACATCGCTGTCAGTGCAAACTGCAACCGCGATAGATCAACTACGTCAATCATGGTAACTCCTATGTGTCGGCTGAATGACACTCTCTACATATTGCAATCCATATTCAGGTGTTATTTACACTTGAAAAATGTTGAATTATCACAACTCATTGTTGCAAAAATGTGCTTCATTGGTTAGTTAATTGTTAAGCATCAGCTAATATAGCTGGGGCTAATATTACTTGTAAAAACAGATTGTTTCAAAAGGTTTATAGCCGTAACGCGCTTTGATATACATCAATGTTTATGCGCGGAATTTGCACAAAAATCCATCACATTGATCTAGATCAACCAGTATTGGATACGGATGTTAAGAGAGAGTAATCAGGAGAGAAATTAACCAGTTGCAAGCAAACATCGAGTTAACAATCAATGCTTTTTACTTACTAAACCAGTATGAGAAAAAATTCAAAAAATGTGAGTTTGGTCAACTTTAATGAAGCGCTGGGCAACAAAGGCCCAGCGAGGGAATCTTATTTTTCAATTCCGAAATGCAAATACGCACGATCTGTCGCGATTCTTCCACGCGGAGTGCGTTGTAAATAACCTTGCTGAATAAGATAAGGTTCAAGAACGTCTTCAATAGTGTCCTTTTCTTCACCTATCGCCGCTGCCATGTTGTCGAGCCCGACCGGACCACCACCAAATTTTTCCATAATCGCGAGTAGTAGCTTACGGTCCATGTAATCGAAGCCTTCGGCGTCCACATCAAGCATATTCAACGCCTTATCGGCAACATCGGCACAAATGTGACCATTGCCTTTTACTTCCGCATAATCACGAACACGGCGTAGCAAACGGTTAGCAATACGTGGTGTGCCACGCGCACGTCTTGCCACTTCCAATGCACCTTCAGGTTCCATTGATAAACCTAAACAATCCGCGCTTCGCTGCACAATATCTTGGAGGTCTTTTATCTTATAAAACTCAAGGCGCTGAGTAATACCAAAGCGATCGCGCAATGGTGACGTCAAAGAGCCCGCTCGGGTCGTCGCACCAATTAACGTAAACGGTGGTAAATCGATCTTAATAGAACGAGCGGCCGGACCTTCACCGATCATAATATCCAGTTGATAATCTTCCATCGCCGGATACAGCACCTCTTCAACCATCGGGCTCAAGCGGTGAATCTCATCGATGAACAACACATCGTTTTCTTCGAGGTTGGTTAACAGCGCGGCCAAATCGCCTGCTTTCTCAAGTACAGGGCCTGAAGTAGTGCGAATGTTCACTTCCATTTCATTGGCAACGATGTTCGCAAGTGTGGTTTTACCCAAACCTGGGGGACCAAAAATCAAAAGGTGATCAAGTGCTTCGCTACGTAACTGAGCAGCTTTAATGAAGATCTCCATTTGGTCACGGACATGGTCCTGACCTTGGTAATCCGCTAATTTTTTTGGCCGAATAGCACGATCAATGACATCTTCATCACGAAAGGCAGGGTTTTCTGGCGCGATTAAACGATCGGCTTCAATCATCTTTTTACCTTGAAAAATGGTTACCTGAGAGAATAATGCCGCTCGTTTAACAGCAAGTGGCATATTTCTATATCTCGTCATCCTGTACAGCGACGAAGGAGCGTGATACAGGATCTTCTATCCGAGCGATTTATGGTCAAATTGTTTCATTAACCGCTCAGCGTGCTGCTATTAGATTCTCAGTCTCGCCAGGCTCGCTGGAATGACACAAAAAACATCGTTAAGCGATTGGCATTAACCTTAGAGAATGAGTTATCTTGAACAAATGTTCACTGTGCAACCAGCGTTACACCATTGATTTTAGAGCTTCACGGATCATTTGCTCACTGCTCATGTCCGGTTTAGCGATCTGAGATACCACTTTCGACGCTTGAGTCGGCTTGTAACCTAGAGCTAGAAGCGCACTGATTGCTTCTTCTTCCGCGTTGTTGGATGTCGCACTAGAATCCGCAGGAGCAGCATCCGTAAATGGTGTAAATAGATCGCCAGCGCCCCACCCTTTCAAGCGGTCTTTCATTTCAACAACCAATCGCTCTGCGGTTTTCTTGCCAACGCCTGGAAGCTTAACCAGCGTAGAAACGTCTTCATGTTCCACACAAGTAACAAATTGCGTTGCTGTCATACCAGAGAGAATACCAAGACCGAGTTTAGGACCAACGCCATTGGCTTTGATCACTTCACGGAAAAGTGCTCGTTCTTTTACCGTGTTGAAACCGTATAGCAATTGCGCATCTTCACGGACAACAAAGTGAGTATAAATAATGGCTTCTTCGCCAACATTTGGCAGTTCGTAAAAACAGCTCATTGGCATCTGGACTTCATAGCCAATGCCATTAACTTCAATTAATACTTCAGGTGGTTGCTTTTCAATCAGTATGCCACGAAGACGTCCAATCACTATAAATACTCTTTGGAAATGAATTTGCGACAGGATAATAAAGAACTGGATAGACATCCAGTTAATTTTAACGGTAGCGCCCTTTTCTAGCACTGGTTGCTTTGCCCGCTAATGCAACGAGAGTCTTGTTAGTATTGGCATGACAAATCGCCACACCTAAAGCATCGGCTGCATCCGCTTGAGGCTTGGCGGGCAATTTAAGCATCTGCTGAACCATATGCTGAACTTGCGCTTTGTCCGCGCCACCAGTGCCGACGACAGCTTGCTTAATAAGACGAGCCGCGTATTCAAATACCGGCAACTCCGCATTCACCGCAGCAACAATTGCACTGCCACGAGCTTGGCCAAGTTTTAGCGCTGAATCCGCGTTTTTGGCCATAAACACTTGCTCGATCGCGAAAACGTCCGGTTGAAACTGGGTAATGATTTCCGTGACGCCTGCATAAATCTGTTTAAGCCGACCCGGAAGTTCTTTTTCTGAAGTACGAATGCAGCCACTACCAAGGTATTGCAAGTGGCGTCCATTTTGACGAATGACCCCATAGCCGGTAATGCGCGAACCTGGGTCAATGCCCAAAATAATTGACATGAATGTTCCTAAAAATGAGGCCTAATTCGGCCTCAGTCTTTTTATTATTACTTGCTAACTTCGGAGCAAATACCGCTCTCGACACCTTGAGTTTAATCTAGCGTAGCCGCAACGTCGTCAGAGATATCACCATTGTGATAAACCTCTTGAACGTCGTCCAGATCTTCCAAAGCGTCAATCAAACGAAGTAGTTTTGGCGCAGTATCCGCGTCCAAATCTGCTTTCGTAGATGGGATCAGCGACACCTCCGCGTTCTCTGCCTCAAACCCTGCGGCATCAAGAGCATCTTTTACGAGTCCAAAATCGCCTGGGGCCGTGTAGACATCAATCGAGCCATCTTCTGCCGTTTCAATGTCATCAGCACCACTTTCTAATGCTACTTCCATTACCGCATCCTCATCTAAACCTGGGCCATATGAAATCACGCCTTTCTTGTCGAAAAGATAGTTGACGCTACCATCCGTCCCCAGATTACCGCCTGACTTTGAGAATGCATGGCGTACGCCAGATACCGTACGATTTCGGTTATCCGTCATACATTCAACCATGACCGCCGTACCACCTGGACCATAACCTTCATAGATCACGGTTTCCATGTTGTCGTCGCCTTCACCACCAGCACCTCGGCTGACAGCGCGGTTGACAGTGTCACGTGTCATGTTGTTAGACAGTGCTTTATCAATTGCTGCTCGCAAACGTGGGTTATTTTCTGGCTCACCGCCCCCCTCTTTTGCCGCAACAACGATTTCACGGATTAATTTAGTAAAAATTTTGCCGCGCTTCGCATCTTGCGCTGCTTTACGGTGACGAATATTCGCCCATTTACTATGACCAGCCATAATTCACCTTTTAATGTATTTTGACGCTTAATAACAAAACATGTTCTAAAAGCGTTGCTTGGGAAATTGCTTTGGAAGTTTCTTGGGTTTATTTAAACAAAAACTCCCGCAGTTGCGGGAGTTTTCTTCAAATGTTGTGCGCTTATTCTGCGTCTTTTTCTTTCGCTGCAGTTACTGCGATTGCTAGCTCTTCTAGCGCTGCTGGGTTCGCAATACTTGGTGCGTCTGTTAGTAGACACGCCGCTGCTGTTGTTTTAGGGAACGCGATAACATCACGGATGTTCTCTGTACCACATAGCAGCATTACTAGACGGTCTAGACCAAATGCAAGACCAGCATGTGGAGGCGTACCGAATTTCAGCGCATCAAGCAGGAAGCCGAACTTAAGCTGTTGCTCTTCAGGTGTGATGCCTAGAATATCAAATACGGCTTCTTGCATATCTGCGTTGTGGATACGAACAGAGCCGCCGCCCACTTCGTAGCCATTTAGAACCATATCGTAAGCGTTAGAATTTGCCGCAGCTGGGTTTGCTTTTAGCTCTTCTGCAGTCACACCTAGAGGCGATGTGAATGGGTGGTGCATCGCGTGTAGGTTGCCTTCGTCATCTTCTTCGAACATTGGGAAGTCTACAACCCATAGTGGAGCCCATGCAGACTCATCCGTTAGCTCTAGGTCTTTACCTAGTTTCAAACGTAGCGCACCCATTGCTTCTGCAACGATGCCCGCTTTATCAGCGCCAAATAGGATAATGTCACCAGATTCCGCTTGAGTACGATCTAGAATGCCGTTGATCACGTCTTCATTTAGGAACTTAGCGACTGGAGATTGGATACCTTCCATGCCCGCTGCACGGTCGTTAACCTTCATCCAAGCTAGACCTTTCGCACCGTAGATGCCAACGAATTCACCGTAGCCATCAATTTGCTTACGAGTCAGAGAAGCACCACCTGGAACGCGAATAACGGCAACGCGGCCTTTTTCGTCGTTTGCTGGACCTGAGAATACTTTGAACTCAACGTCTTTCACTAGGTCAGCAACGTCTACTAGTTCCAGTGGGTTACGTAGGTCTGGCTTGTCAGAACCGAAACGACGAATCGCTTCGCTGAACGGCATTACTGGGAATTCACCTAGGTCAACGTTTAGTAGCTCTTGCCACATTTCACGAACCATTTTCTCAGTCGTTGCACGAACTTGGTCAGCCGTCATGAATGACGTTTCGATATCGATCTGAGTGAATTCTGGTTGACGGTCAGCACGCAAGTCTTCATCACGGAAACACTTAACGATTTGGTAGTAACGGTCAAAACCAGACATCATTAGAAGTTGTTTGAATAGCTGTGGAGACTGAGGAAGCGCGTAGAAGCTGCCTTTGTGAACACGGCTAGGTACTAGGTAGTCACGAGCGCCTTCTGGAGTCGCTTTTGTTAGGACTGGTGTTTCGATGTCTAGGAAACCGTTGTCATCTAGGAAACGACGAACAAAGCTAGACGCTTTAGCTCGTAGCTTGATGCGGTCGCTCATTTCTGGACGACGTAGATCTAGGTAACGGTACTTCAGGCGCTGCTCTTCAGAGTTCTTTTGGTTGAAGTCTAGAGGCAGAACATCAGAACGGTTGATGATTTCAAGACCTTTCGCAAGGATCTCAACTTCACCTGTTGCCATGTCTTTGTTTGCTTGGCTCTCTGGGCGAACGCGCACTTCACCCGTTAGTTTGATACAGAATTCATTACGAAGTGTGTTCGCCACTTCATACGCATCCGCCATATCTGGATCAACAACTACCTGAACGATACCTTCGCGATCTCGCATATCAATAAAAATAAGACCGCCTAAATCACGACGACGGTTAACCCAGCCGCAAAGTTCTACAGTTTGTCCTGCAAGGGACTTGTTCAGGTGACCACAGTAATGGGTACGCATAATGAAATTCCCAATCTCTCAAATGTTGTTAACTACGCTCTGTCAGCCTCATTGCTAAGCAGAGTAAAGATTCAGTTATACGCTGAATGTCCACGAAAATCGACTACTCAACATACAATTACGTGTGTTTTATCATTCACTGGTGCTTTTTAGTACAACAAATGTTCAAAAGCGCACCAAAGCGAAAAAATTGGGGAGGATTATAGCGTGAAATTACCTATTTCAGCAAAACTCTCGTAAAGTATTCACACGAGTAGCAAGCAGTAAAGAATAATGGATAACTTACCTCTTCGACTTGGATTGACGATGTGGTCGCACAATCAATGGCAACAAAGTTTTTACGGCAGCGGGACAAAGCCCGCTGAACGTTTAGAAAGGTATGCGCAAGTGTTTCATACCGTGGAAGGCAACACGACATTTTATGCCACACCGACGCTCAATACAGTGCAAAACTGGAGAGCCGCAACCCACGATGATTTTCGCTTTACTTTCAAACTTCCTAAAGCCATTACTCATGAGCAAATGCTAAGAGGTTGCAGCGAACAACTGAGAGACTTCATGAAAGTCATGGAGCCTTTGCATGACCGTGTAGGCCAATGGACAATTCAATTACCAGCCGCATTTGGTCCTGAGCACCTTGATCGACTGAAAAAGTTCTGCGCGAGCTTTCCACCTAACTTCCCTCTCGGTGTTGAGGTTCGCCATATGGCATTTTTCTCCAAAGGCGAAGAAGAGCGAGCACTTAACCAATGGTTAGTAGAGAATAATATTGACCGCATTATTATGGATAGCCGCCCAGTCTTTGCCGCTAAGCCCGACAATGAGGCGATTATTGATGCACAAATGAAAAAACCACGAGTCCCTGTTCACGCCATTGCTACCGCTTCACATCCTTTGATTCGCTTTATTGGTCATCCAGAAGAACAACAAAATTACGAGTTTTTTAAACCATGGCTCAACAAGTTGCCACAATGGATTGCCGAAGGTAAACAGCCATATGTCATGATCCATACCGCAGACAATATAATTGCGCCAGAGTTGGCCGCAAACCTATATAAAGACATACAAAAGCGTATCACACTCCCTGAGTTATCACCTTTCCCAGCTGACGATGGCAACTCGCAGTTACAGATGTTCTAACGCAACACATGACAGAGGCGCGAAATTCCCATAAAATACGCGCCTTTTTTGGTGCCTGACATTTTCAGGCGGCTTGTATGCAGAGACTTAGTTATGAACCCTAAGAGCAATCCAGATACTATTTTTTCGGCTCCAATCGATAAAATTGGGGATTTCACGTTCGATGAACGCGTAGCGGAAGTATTTCCTGACATGATTCAACGATCGGTACCGGGTTACAGCAATATCATTTCTGCAATCGGTATGCTGGCAGAGCGTTTTGTAAAACCTCACTCAAACATCTATGACCTTGGCTGTTCTTTGGGTGCTGCAACATTGTCTATGCGTCGCCATATCAAACAAGAAGGTTGCCAAATCATCGCAGTGGACAACTCTCCTGCAATGGTTGAGCGTTGTAAACTTCACGTCAACGCTTACCGCAGTGACACTCCTGTGGATGTAGTAGAAGCAGACATTCGCAATATCGAAATTGAAAACGCGTCAGTGGTGGTGTTGAACTTCACTTTGCAATTCCTCTCTCCAGAAGATCGTTACTCCTTGCTCGAAAAAATTTACGCTGGCCTTCGTCCGGGCGGCATTTTGATTCTATCTGAGAAATTCGTCTTCGAAGATGAAGTGTCGAATGAACTATTAATTGACCTTCACCACGACTTTAAACGTGCGAATGGTTATAGCGAACTAGAAATCAGCCAAAAGCGCAGCGCGATAGAAAATGTAATGCGCCCAGATTCAAAGAAAGAGCATAAAGAGCGTTTCGCTAAAATTGGCTTTTCTAGCTACGATGTTTGGTTCCAATGCTTTAACTTCGGCTCCATGTTCGCGATTAAATAGACCATGCATACAAAGCCTGAACCATGCCGATTTCGGCTTTTGTTAATAATTTATACCCATCAACTCAGCGATTAACTAACTATGTTTAACTTTGCAAATTTCTACCAATTGATTGCACAAGACACCCGTCTTCAACCTTGGCTTAATGTGCTTCCACAACAGCTAACGGATTGGCAAAATGCAGAGCACGGTGACTTTGGTCGCTGGTTGAAAGCCCTGAACAAAATCCCAGCGGGTAGACCGGACAACATCGACATTGTTGATTCTGTCACGATTTCAAACAATGAGCCGATGCCTCAAGGGGAACTTAAAAAGCTAGAAAGCTTACTTCGTACATTCCATCCTTGGCGCAAAGGCCCATACCACGTACACGGCATCCATATTGATACTGAGTGGCGCAGTGATTGGAAATGGGACCGCGTGCTTCCGCATATTTCACCATTAAAGAATCGCAGCGTACTCGATGTAGGTTGTGGTAACGGCTACCACATGTGGCGCATGCTAGGCGAAGGTGCACGCTTAACTGTCGGTATCGATCCATCTCACCTGTTCCTGATTCAGTTCGAAGCAATTCGTAAACTAATGGGCGATGACCAACGTGCACACCTACTGCCATTGGGCATTGAACAACTACCTAAGTTAGAAGCGTTCGATACGGTATTCAGCATGGGCGTGCTTTACCATCGCCGCTCGCCTCTCGATCATTTAGTGCAACTAAAAGATCAATTGGTATCTGGTGGTGAACTCGTATTGGAAACACTCGTGATTGAAGGTGATGAGAATGCAGTACTGGTCCCGACTTCTCGTTACGCGCAAATGCGTAATGTCTATTTCTTCCCTTCAGCAAAAGCCCTAAAAGTGTGGCTAGAATTGGTCGGTTTTGAAGATGTTCGTATCGTTGATGAAAACATCACGTCCGTAGACGAACAACGTACCACAGATTGGATGACGCATAACTCTCTACCTGACTACTTAGATCCGAACGACCCAAGCAAAACTGTAGAAGGCTATCCTGCCCCTCGCCGCGCGGTTCTTGTCGCTCGCAAATCATAATTCGCTGAGATTCCTGACATTGTCTTAACTCATTTTACGAGTTAAGACATTACCCTCTTTCCTCGTAATGAGCGAGTTTGTTTTTTGAATCCATTTTTCACGTCAAAATATAAGCACGCTCTAAATAAGGATGCGCTTTTATGTCCTTGATTTTTGGCTTTTCATCACTATTCCTCAAACAATAAGTAATAGAGAAACATTCTTACTTGTGAGGCTTTATCGATATAAGCTAAACTCCTAAAAAATAAACAACTTAATCCAATCCCAAGGTTTTCAATGTTATTACGATTGACCCCGATTGTTGCCATCGCCTTACTATCTGGATGCTCACTAACCAAAGGCGAACAGTACCACCAAGAAACGTTAGCGGCGATTCAAAATTCAGAAGCGAATGTCAATAATCGCATTACCAACCTAGAGCTACAGCTCAGCAACCAATCGGACTATATCGACAGCCTTGAAGAACAAGTCGATAAACTACAGGTTGAACTTCTTACATTTCGCGATGAAGCAATGGCAGAAGTAAAAAAACCGAAAGAGCCGATTATTGTCCAATCTCCCGCTCCTGTGGAACCAACCCCAACTCACGATATTGTCCTTGGCTCTATCGAAAAGGTCACTGTAGAGTCGATTAAGCAAACTTTTGATGCACGTATCGACACTGGTGCCGCGACGTCGTCTTTAAATGCCGTTGATATTGAAGAGTTCGAAAGAAATGGCAAAAAATGGGTCCGATTCCACTTAGCAGACACCAGTAAATCCGAAGAAGAGAAAAGTACTTGGATCGAAGCTCCTGTCATTCGCTACGTCAAAATCCGCCAGGTTACCAGTGAAGAGTTAGAACGCCGCGCTGTGGTAGAACTTTGGGTGCGCGTTGGAAAAATTCATGAAAAAGCGCAATTTACGTTGGCAGATCGCTCACATATGAACCATCCTATTTTACTGGGTAGAGAATTTATGCGCGACATAGCACTTGTCGATGTAAGTCGTACCTATATCCAAACGGACGAAGATAAAAAATAATAAGGTAGATTATGACGTCAAAAATACCGTTTTACCTTTCTATCATCTTATTGGTGATTGCGGGCATTGCTCTGAGTGTTTTCAGACATGAAAACTACGGCGTGCCTTGGACGCCAGGCGAAACTCGCCAGGTATGGGATGTAGAAGCTCGTATTGAGTTCAATGCTAACGGCAACGAAGTAAAAGCGTCACTTGCAGCACCTCATACACAAAGTGGTTACACACTTATCGGTGAATCTGCTTCCTCATCAGGTTATGGCGTTTCCTACATCAATGACGATTCAGGCCGTCGTGCAGAATGGTCAATTCGCCAAGCTCAAGGGCCACAAACCATATACTACAAAGCCCAGTTCTTAGTAGACCCTCAGGCTAAAGTCACTCCTTTACCGCCAACGGAAGACATTACGCCACCAACGCTTTCAGCGCCACAAGCAGCAGCGGCAAATGCCCTTATCGAACGTGCGATGAGTCGCTCAGCCGATAATGTGACGTTTACTCGTGAGCTTATCAAAGCGCTTAATGACCCTGATAGCCAAAACTCGTCGCTACTACTGAACGATTTCAGCCGTACTGATGCACTGCATAACATTTTGCTTACCGCAGGTATACAGAGCAAAACCGTCGGTGTTATCGAACTAGAAGATGGTCGTCGACGCCAAACAATTCAACCAATGGTTCAGGTTTGGTCAGGTAAAGATTGGGTACTGTTTTCGCCAAAATCCGAACAAAAAGCAGTGAAACCCAACTTGTTAGTGTGGGATGAATCAAACGTATCCTTACTTGACCTTGTTGGTGGTAAAAATAGCCAAGTGCATTTCTCGATGATTAAGCAAGAAATGACACCACAACAAGCTACAAACAACAAAATAGAAGCAGATGGATTACTGAATATTTCAATTCATAGCCTACCTTTGGAAGAGCAAGCTATGTTCAAAACCATCATGCTCATCCCTATTGGTGCTCTGATCGTTGTGTTCTTGCGTGTGATTATCGGCCTGAAAACATCCGGTACCTTTATGCCTGTGTTGATTGCCGTTGCTTTTGTTCAAACTCAACTATTAACGGGTATTGTCGGTTTCTTGCTAATTGTAGGTACAGGCCTGATTATTCGAAGCTATTTGTCTAGGTTGAACTTATTGCTGGTAGCAAGGATATCTGCGGTCATTATTACCGTTATTATGATCATCTCGGTGTTCACCGTTGTTGCGTTTAAAATGGGCTTAACAGAAGGCCTAACAATTACCTTCTTCCCTATGATCATCTTGTCTTGGACGATTGAACGTATGTCAATCCTATGGGAAGAAGAAGGTGCGAAGGAAGTTGCTCTGCAAGGTGGTGGTTCATTGCTGACAGCGGTATTAGTTTACCTTGCAATGACGAACTCATACATTCAACACTTAACCTTTAACTTCATTGGTCTACAGTTGATTGTTCTGGCCGGTATTCTATTACTAGGTACTTACACAGGTTACCGCCTCACTGAGCTACGACGCTTCAAACCACTAGCGGAGGACTAAACGATGTTCGAAAGTTTTACTTCGCCGTCTAAGCTTCGCCATAAAGGCATTATGGGGATGAACAAGCGTAACCACAGCTATATTGGCCGTTACAATGATCGTTCTAAATACCCACTTGTCGATGACAAGCTAAAGACCAAAATTATTGCACAGGCAGCAGGAGCAACAGTTCCTGCCCTGATCGGTGTCATTCATAACCAAGCTGAAGTTAAGACTATCCACAAAATGGTTGAGAACTGGCCTGGTTTTGTAATCAAACCTGCACAAGGTAGTGGCGGTAAAGGCATTCTGGTTGTTACGTCTCACAAAAACGGGGTATATACCAAACCCTCCGGCTCTACAATTGGTAGGGATGAGGTCGAGCGTCACATTAGTAATGCGCTTGCTGGCCTTTTCTCTCTTGGTGGTAAAAATGACGTTGCTGTGGTTGAAAACTTAATCAAGTTTGATGACTGTTTTGATGGCTTCAGTTATGAAGGCGTACCAGATGTTCGGATCATCGTATTTAAAGGTTATCCAGTTATGGCGATGATGCGCTGTTCTACAGCGGCTTCCGACGGCAAAGCAAACCTTCACCAAGGTGCGGTAGGAGTAGGCATTGACATCGCGACAGGTAAAGCCGTCAGAGCGGTGCAGTTCGATCATCCAGTGACTCATCACCCTGATACAGGTAAAGACCTTTCGACCCTTCAAGTACCGCATTGGGAGCGCTTGCTGGAGCTTGCGTCAAGTGCCTGGGAAATGACAGGTTTGGGATACATGGGTACGGATATGGTGCTGGATAAAGATGAAGGGCCTATGGTTTTAGAGCTTAACGCTCGCCCTGGTCTGGCAATCCAAATCGCTAATGGTGCAGGCTTGCTTCCTCGTTTGAAACACATAGAGAGCCTTGGCACACCTGCTGAGTATCCAAAACCGATTGAACGCGTCGCTTACGCGGCAGAGCAGTTCGGTGTGAAGCCGTTGTTCTAACCCTTCGACATAATGTTCGTTATTACTCGCCAGTAATTGTCATGATTACTGGCGTTTTTGTTCCCGCATCCAAAAACCTTGCACTTGCTCTCCTTATTAAACACATCCTTCTCATATATAAGTTGAATCAATGATCGAGCTAACAAAATCAACATAGATCGTTTCTTTTCTACTTTGCCTTTTGAGTATGATGAGAGCTCCCCTTACTCAACTTGAGAGGTTGAGAAATGCTAATAAAAGAAACAAATAATGATGAACCAGAGCTTGAAGAACAAGAGAGCTTAGACCAACACCTACAACGCTTGTCTGAGCTTTCTGTCCAAGCACTTGAAGAGCTTGCTGAAATGATCGAAGTCAGGGACGATATTCCAGAGGAATAAACGTCGCTTCCTCATTAAGTTCCGCTAATAAGCCGAGACTGCCGTCCTACAGTCTCGGCTTGTCTTATGTTGTTCGAAGCCTGCCTCGCAAACAGATACAAAAACGCCCGCGTTCATTGCGGGCGTTTTGTTAGATTCGAAGTTTACGATTCAAACTCTTCAATCATCTCTTGTGCTTCAGTCTTAGGCTTATCCGTTTGACCAAAACCACGCAGACCAACCACGTGTACGTGTTCGTGATCTTTAAACACCTTACGCACCAGTTTGTAGGTCGTACCTTTCTCTGGGCTGATGTTTTCAGGCGCCGCGATAAGAAGCTGCATATCCAGACGGTCACACAATTCGAACAATGTCGCGATCGATTTCGCATCCAGACGCGCTGCTTCATCCAAGAAAAGCAAACGACAAGGCACAATGTCTTTGCTGCGTAGACGACGAGACTCTTCTTCCCAGCTTTGAACAACCATCAGAAGGATTGACTGACCGGTACCGATCGCTTCACCTGTTGATAGCGCGCCAGACTCAGCCTGTAGCCAACCATCTGTACCACGGTTCACTTCTACACTTAGCTCTAGGTAGTTACGGTAATCCAGTAGCTCTTCACCCAGAACCTGAGGAGAACGTTGACCCATATCGATGTGTGGGTTCACGCGTTGGAACAGCTTCGCCATTGCTTCAGAGAAGGTAAAGCGAGTCGATTCAAACAGATCTTTATGCTGCTCTTGTTGTGTCGCTAGGCCGTTCAGTAGCACTTCGTGACTTTCGCGGATCTTCACGTTTAGACGTACGCCCTTCACCTGACCAAACGAAATGTTCGACAGGCCTTGGTTCAGCATACGAATACGGTTTTGCTCACGCTGAATCGTCTTCTTGATGATGCTCGCTACCGACTCAGAGCTGATCGCTAGGCGGTTTTCACGTTGCGTTAGCTCTTCTGTTAGACGCGCTAGCTCCACTTCCATCTCTTCGATCGCTTCAACTGGATCATCAGTACGGATGATATCCTGACGAATGCGCTCGCGAAGATGTTGGTAAACCGCGATGTAGAACAGAACTTTACGCTCTGGACGTGCATTGTCTTCTGATAGACGCAGCGCATCACGCAGGTCGTCATTGTTCGCAACAGCTAGACGCAGCGCACCCAATGATTTATCCGACATTGAACGCAGTTCATCCGCAGACATGTAAGCCAGTTCACGCTTGTGTAGACGACGCTCAACATCGTTCTCGCGCGCCAGACGAAGTACTGAACACCAGCCAGCTTTCGCAGCAACCACGAACGTACGCAGCTCAACGTATTCTTTCTGAACTTTCTTCAGACGTTTTGCCAAGCCTTTCATCTCTAGTTCAGTAGAGGTGATCGTGCGCTCGTATTCGCTCTTACGGCTGCGAGACGTGTGTAGACGCTCGTGCAATTCGTCACGACGACGCATTGCGCGCTCTTCTGCACCTTCGTCAGCGTTCACGCCAAACTCTTGAAGCTCTTGTTTGAACTCTTGAACCGTTTCCAGTTTCGCTTGGTGTGAACTCTTCAGAGAAGCCAATACTTGGTTGTATTGGTTCATTTGACCTTGCGATTGCTTCAACTCTTCACGAGAGCGAGTACGCATTTGTTCAGCTTGAACCAGTTTAGCTTTTAGCTGCTCACTCAGTTCGCTACTCTTGTTCAGTAGGTCTACTGAATCTGAGTAAGCGAAGTAGTGACGACGTTCAACGAGATCCGAGAGTGCAAAGATTTGCTTCTTAAGATCTTGTAGCCGCTCGTCTGCCGCTTTGTATTCTGCTTCTAGTGCATCGAATTGCTCTGGGTCAGCATCAAGCGCAGACGCAATATTCTCTAATTGCGTGACGGCTTTTGCATGGTTGTTTAAGAAGTTCTTTGCCTCTGCAAGCTGAGCGATTTTCTCTTCTAGCTCATCAAAACGCGCTTGCAATGACTCATCTTCAACAAGCACCATGTGTGACGCTAGCTTGTCCAGAGAAGACAACGCTTGCTTGCTGGTTTGAAGCTGAGAACGTTGTTGTTGCTCTTTCGCATCCAGATCCGCCAACACGCGAGCAATTTGGTTACGCTTATCACGAATAGTTGCCAGTGCTTGTTCTGGATCGGCGTCAAAAGCAACCTGAATGTGGTTAGACACAAATAGGTTAAACGCTTGGTACAAGCGCTGCATTTTCTGAGAATCAAACGCCGCTTTCGCGTGTTTCTCTACCACTTCTTCTCGTTCGTTACGCAGCAACTCTAGACGCTGCTCACGTGCCGCACGGCCAAACAATGGGATCTCAGGCAAGCGAGAGTAACGCATTTGGCGATCGTTCATACGAACGCAAACCGCGCCCTCTAACTCTTCTGCATCGAACGAGCTGTCATCAAAGGCATCGATGTCACCTTCAATGATGTACAAGTCTTCTGGACAGTCGTCTAGCTCTACCAGTTTTTCTTCGATGCCTGACAAGTCAGAAACAACGATAGCGTGACGAGCCGGACCGTACATCGCACTGAAGTAAGGCGCGTCATCAATCGTGATGTCATCGTAGATCTCAGACAGCAATACACCGCCCAGCGTATCTGCCAAACCTTTCAGGCGAGGGTCGTTTGAACCACCAGGAGAAGCTAGGCGCTCAATCTCAGCGTCTAGCTGGCTACGGCGCTCAGCAAGCTTATCTTTAGCTAAAGACAGCTCCCTTTCTTGTTCAAGGACAACTTGCATGTGGTTCATTACCGCATGGCGATCCTCAAGCTCTTCACCGCTCTGCTCTCTCAGTTTCTCTAGCGCATCGTTCGCCGCAATCCAAGCCGGTGCTATTGCTTCAAGCTTACTGATTTCTGCCGCCGCGTTTTGCTCTAGACGGCGCTGTTCACCACGCTGATCACGAACTTCTTCTTGAGCTATCTCTAGTGATTCGATTTGCGTCGCATGACGTTCACGTTCTTGTTCAAACGTAACCTCATCGGTTAGTTCAACGTGATATTGCTTTTTGTATTCAGCAACCAGTTCACGTGCTTGACGCTGTTGGTTAAGGCTGCGTTCGAGATCACGGTGTTGTGCTCGCCATTGTTGTTCGCTTTGTGCAATTTGTTGTGACTCACGCGCTTTCGCAATTGCGGTTTTCGCATGTTCAGACGCGTCTTTGCGCTCAACTTGACCAACGATGCTTTGTACTAGTTTAAGCGCGGTTTCAAACTGCTCTGCCGCTGCAGAAGACATGTCCAGCTTGTGCTTAACCGATAGCAACGCATTGGTGTTTTCTGATTCTTTGCTCTTAAGCTCAGAGACAAGCGCTTGAGCCGATTCCGCCGTTAGGCTGTCATCGCCAAGTAGCTTCTTCGCTTTCTCCAGCGCTTGAACTGCTTGTTGATATTGAAGGGCGCGAGTTTGCTGAACGTCAAGAGCTTGCTGGTAATCAGCAAGTTGCGTCTTAAGGCTATCCACCTCTTCTTCTGCAACGGTAGCTTGCTCTTCAGCCATCATCACGCGTTCTTGCGCTTCTTCCACTACCATCATTTGTTCTTCAAGACGCTCGCTCAGCTCTTCAAGATCTTCTTGGTAGCGTTCGATCTTCTCTTGCTGACGCAGCGCGTTTTGCACCAGTTGCAAGTGATCAGAAGCCGCTTGGTAGTCTTGCTCTAAAGAAGATTCTGATTCGATCAGCAGTTCCAGCTCTTCTTGAACGCGGTTAAGCAGATTGTTTTGCTCAATCAAGGTCTCGCGAGAACCAAATAACTCTGAACGCAAAGACAATGTCTGTTCTAGTTTTTTACGGCGCTCGTTGGCATGGCGCATATAGTCCGCTGCCACGTAGTTGGTCGACTCTGTAATCAAATGTTTGAACAAGTCACGGTCTGCTTGCGTGGTTTTGATCGCTTCTAGCGTCATGCGGTTTTCACGCAGCGCCGATTCCATATCTTGGAACGCTTTCTTCACGCCGCCGTTTTGTGGCAGAAGGTAGTCACGTAGCGAACGGGTAATCGCACTTGAGATACCACCGTAAAGCGATGCTTCGATCAGGCGGTAGAATTTAGAACGGTCACCAGAGTTACGCAGTTTCTTCGGAATCACACCGAATTCAAACATTTGTGCGTGGTAATCCACGATAGAAGAGAACGCTTTGAACTGAACGCCTTCAAATTCCGCGATCGATTCTTTTACTTCGTTGATTTGACGTACACGAGCTTGAGTCGCAGATACGCTTTCAACCAAGATATCCGTTGGTTTCACATGGCTTGGAAGACCTTGGATCACAAACGGTTTGATGTCTACTTTCTTATCACGACCCGCAACTTGCTGTAGTTTTACTGCAAACAATAGGCGTTGGTTACGTGAGTTCACCACGTCTAGCGCCGCATAACATGCGCCCGGCTGTAGCTTACCGTACAAACCTTTGTCGCGAGACGATTGGCTGCTGCCTGCTTCTGTCGTGTTACGGAAGTGCAGCAGCGTTTGGTCAGGAATCAATGCGGTGATGAACGCCGCCATTGTGGTTGATTTACCTGCACCGTTACCACCTGATAGCGTGGTGACCAGACCATCGATGTCAAACGTACGGGCAAAGAAGCCGTTCCAGTTGACCATGGTCAGCGATTGGTATTTACCGCGTTCAATCATGCTCATGCTTCACCCTCTTCTGTTGTTTCTTCTTGGGCTTGGTCGTCTTGATCTTCTTCAGACAATAGGCTGCCTTGGCTTGGCTCTTTGGTGTGCACTACCGCTTCACCATCACGGATCAGACGCAATTGCGCTTCACGCATATCATCGCCAATACGTACATCGGCACCAAAGCGGAATACCGCTTCACTGATGCTGAATTTACCGGTCTCACCGATGTTGATGATCATGCCTAGGCGACGCAGACGACGAAGTGACGTACGTACTTTTTCAAACAGCTTTTCTTTATCAAGGTCAGAACCGGTAGCACGGTTCGTCACTAGCTTCATCAGCTTATTTTCATCTGCTAGAGCAAGCAGTTCGTCGTACAGCTCTTGGTTAGTGAAGATGCCTTCGTGCGCAAGACGCTCTGGGCTTAGGTAAAGGAAACACAGTACCTTACCCACCAGCATATCCAGTTCAGAAAGAACACTACGGCCAATCAGAGATGTTGAACGTGGACGAAGGTAGAAGAAACCTTCTGGCGCTTTCACCAATTCGGTGTTGTAGCGTTGGTAGAAAGAAGAAAGCTCAAGTTCGAAATCCGACAACAACGCGTGGTTGTCTAGATCTTCACTTGAGATATGACGCCCTGCTCGAAGCATGCTGTCTAGCGCTGGGAACAGAGGGTTAGAAATTGCTTTTGCCAGATTCTCTGACATGTATTCATTAGTATCGGTCGATGACATTCGCTTGTACCTTTGCCCCAAATTCGTTGATTGCTTTCCAGTCTGGTTGAATCGCTTGGTAATCCGATTCTGAATACCCTAGACGTACAGCTTGATCGACGATAATGCGAGCTAAATCAAAATGATGAGTGTAAGGGTGCTGTGCAAGGTAATCTCGCAGTACCACACTCAAGTCGATTGGTGTGCCTTGATCTTTATGCGCTTTTAGCATGTCACCAATTCGTTCAGACAGCTCATCATTGACTTGTTGAAACTCTTCGTATTCTACTTCCATCGGAACTTGACCCGTTACCTCGTCATCACGCAGTACTAGGGCCTCATCACGAAGGTCAGAAAGCCTCTCCGCATCTGCATAAGTCAGATACCAAGGCGCATCGAAGTAATCTTTGACGGATTGACGCAGACGCGAGCTAAACGCACGGTTCTTATCCATATCGATTGCAGTACGAATAAACTTATGCACGTGTCGGTCATAACCAATCCAAAGGTCGATCGCTTGCTGGCCCCAGCTTGTGATTCGGTCTAGTTTCATTTGCAGACCAAACAAGGCTTCTTCGATAAACTCCAGCTCAGGGTCACCGTAAACAATTTCTTGAATATCGAGGATCTGAGTTTGCAGTTCATCACTGGCGGCTTGCAGCGTATCTTGAAGTTCACGCAACGTGCTTGATGTTTCTGACAGAAGTGCTTCACAGTTGTTGATCGCTTCACGCCAGTCTTTGTTAAGCAGGTCAGCAATCTGTTGTTTCACTGACTGTTGCTGCTCATCCATAACACGTTGGTTGAGATCAATTTGATCGAAGATTTCGCCTACAGAATATTTTAAAACACCGTATACGTTTTTCTTCCAGTGACCCGGTGTGCCACCTTTTTGTGCTGCCTCAATTGCTTTCGCCATTTCATCCGCTACCATGGATAGCTGGATAGATAGACGCAGTTTTGAGAACTCACGGTGACGCACGTAGTAGTCGGTTATTCCTATCGCTAATGGCGACAAGCGGTAAATGCTCGCTCCGTCAGTAATCTCACTGACAAAACGGCTCATAAGACGCTGCTTAACCATCTCGTTGATCGCATTGTTCGCACGAAAAGCGGAGGCTTCGCCGGTCTCATCAAATAGTCGAGTGACGATGGCAAATGCATCATGCAGTTCACCTTCACCCAGTTCTTCATCGAACCTTTCATTACTCAGTACGGCAATGGCTATCAAAAATGCCAATCGCTCTGTGGTCAGGTTCAACGAGAAATCGTGCTGCTTAACCCAGCCAACCAGCTCATCGATTGGTTGCTCTGCAGCATTGAGAGTCATCTCACTCATTGTTATTCCTGTTTATCGTTCTTTTTAGCCCACACATGAATGTAGCGGCCTAATGAGAGGTATGGCTCTTGTCGACAAAGTTGTTTTTCTAGCGCCAACACATCTTCAAACTCGTAATCACCCATGTATTCCATATTGCCTATGTAATCACTAAATGAGCGAATACCAGATTTGCCACAAATATTAAAACCTGAATTTTCTATCCACTGGTAGACTTCTTCAGGTTTTAAGCCTTTTTGCGGCTGTAGTTTAAATCTTTTTCGGTGAGGCATGCCGTCTAATATATGAGGAATGTTGCCACAAACCACGTTTTTATAGACTAAACCGTGGTGGTTGTAGAACATGACTGATGCGATGCCTCCCGGTTTTACTTGTTCTAGAACTGTTTCAAGTGCGGCCTTAGGATCAACCAGCCACTCCATCACAGCGTGGAACATAACCAGATCGACCCGTCCATCCATATGTTCACCGATGGATTGGACAGGCGAATGAATCAGGCGATACTGCTCAAGCAAACCGTTTTTTTCAATATCCTGCTTAGCCAACTGCAGCATTTCCGAAGATAGATCACATAAAGCGATTCGATGTCCGAGCTTAGCAAGCTTTTGCGACATTTGTGCCAAACCACCACCAGCGTCCAACACTTCTAGGGGTTGCTGGTCAGCATCTAATTCACTTAGAATCTGTAGAAAATCTTCCCACACAATGATTTGGCGGATCTCCCCTTTATCGGAGCCGTAAATATTTTTTGCAAATTTGTGGGCGATATCGTCGAAATTGCGGTCTTCTGTCACTTCTGCTGAGTTATCATAACGGATTGTGCCGCTATTCTGGCACAAGGAAAGCAGGAATAAAGAGGGATACCCTCATTTTTATTATCAATTGATGTTTTTTCGGACTATTTATGTATGTTTGAGCTGAAAAAAGTAGTGTCAGCCGTGCTTATGCCCCTTCCGGCATTGCTGCTGATAGGCTTGTTGGGTCTTGCTCTCATTAGTTTTACTACAAAACGTAAAACTGGCTGCTTCGTTGTTCTATTCTCTTTTGTTGGCATTTTTCTTGTTGCCTTCCAACCTGTTTCAACCAAGCTTCTTATGCCGTTAGAGCGAGAGCATAAAGCCTTTTTGCCAGTTTCTGGCACCATCGACTACGTGATGGTTTTAGGGAATGGTCATGTTATCGATGACGAAATTCCACCCACCTCGCAGTTAAGCCGTGCAGCATTAATGCGCTTAACTGAGGGCATTCGTATTTTAAGAATGTATCCAGGCGCGAAATTAATCTTATCCGGCTATGCTGGCGGATCTGAAATTAGCCACGCGCGAATGATGGCGAACGTTGCCCTTGCGTTGGGAGTCGCGAAATCCGATATCATTTTATTAGAAGATGCGAAAGATACGTGGGAAGAGGCGCGTCAAGCGGCTGCATTCGTTCAACAAAAGGAGATTGTGTTAGTCACTTCTGCGAGTCACATGAGCCGTGCATTGTATGAGTTCAACGCAGCAGGCATTAAACCAATCCCAGCCCCGACCAACTTCTTAGCTATTAGCGAGATAAGTCAACCTTGGGATAAATACTCACCTAAAGCGCGTTACTTAGAACAAACAGAGCTTTATTGGCATGAGTACTTGGGCAGTATTTGGCAAAGGTTGCGTGATACTGTCGGCCAAACACCAATGGTTGAAGCAAACTAGTATTATCTTGAAGCCACAAAAAAGGAGAGCCGAAGCTCTCCTTTTCTTTTTACGATTGAGTTATGTTCAAACTAGTCACCAGCAAACATATAGCCTTCGCCGTGCACCGTTACAAAAATCTGTGGGTTCTTAGGATCGAACTCCATTTTTGCGCGCATACGTCGAATAAGAACATCAATGGTGCGGTCATTCGGCGCATCCACTCGATGGCTGATCATGTTCAAAATACGCTCACGACTTAACACCTGGTTAGGGTAAGACGATAATGCCACCAAAAGTTCATACTCTGCTTTAGTTAGTTTTACTGGCTCACCGTTGCGGCTAAGTGCGCGACGTTGAATGTCGAATGTCCACTCCCCAAAGCGCACAATGTGCTCTTCACTGGTTTCATTCGCTTTCGAGCTGCCACTGCGCGCTGCTGAAATACGCCACAGCAAGTTTTTAACGCGAACTAACAGCTCTCTCAGTTCAAAAGGTTTTGTCACATAATCGTCAGCACCCATTTCTAGGCCTACGATTTTATCAATGCTATCCGTGCGTCCTGTTACTAATATGATACCAATATCCGATTGGCTACGTAACTCACGAGTAAGCATCAGGCCGTCTTCACCAGGCAGGTTAATATCCAGCATGATCAGGTCTACATCGCCCGCTTGCAAAACTTCACGCATTTCTGCGCCACTCTCTGCTTCGCTGACTTGGTAGCCCTCATTTTGGAAATATCCCGCAAGCTTACTACGAGTTACAACATCATCTTCTACGACTAATACGTGATAGCTCATTTACACCACTTTTCTGTCTTCTTATTATCCAAGACGTATTCTATTCATAACTAGTAACATTTCTAGTCATAGATACATTAAAACGCAAGATTTAGCGTTTTTATTGATTCAAAACAAGCTTGCCCATTGCTATTAATAAACGGTCATTTTTGACCATAAAACATAACAATTATAGTTACTGCTATTCATTTTAATTGATTACACTTAGGGGATATCCCTAATTGACTTTGTGATGCATGACTTGAAGCATCATTCAGGAGCCCAAAATGCAAGAAGTGAAAGCTTTTAATGAAAAACGCGCTGAAATTTACTGGTGGTTTTCGAGCTTGTTCGCAAAAGAACTAACAGAGAAAGAATTGGAAGCCTATCACAGTGTTGAAATTCGCAGTTTTCTCGCAGGTTTAGGTGAAAATGAGTCGCTAAAACCAGCCGTTGATAGCCTAGTTGATGCGCTGAATCGGTTACAAGATCGTGAAGATGCACAACTAGAGCTTGCAGCTGACTTTTGTGAACTGTTTTTGAAGACAGAAAAATACGGCGCTCTTCCTTACGCATCCATGTACATTGGTGAATCAGGTTTACTGAATGACAAGCCAGCTGAGGAAATGGAAAAGTTGATGGCTGAATTTGGCGTTCAAGTAGACGAAAACCTAAAGGAACCTGCGGATCACTTAGCCGTTGAGCTCGACTTTCTCGGGAACATGATTATCCGCTCAAACGAGCTTGAACAAGAAAAACACATGGAAGAAGCCTTCGTTAAACAAAACAACTTTATCCAGCAACAATTGATGTCTTGGTTACCTCAGTTTTCAGACAAATGTAAACAATTCGACGAATTTGGATTTTACTCGAGTGTCGCGAAACTATTAGTTGCATTTTGTAAGCTAGACAGCGCCTACCTTCTTGGTGAATAATTGCCGCCTATTTTTAGGGAGCCTGCCTATCGGGCTTCCTGTATGCCTGAAAGTGACCGATTGTAAGTAACTTGGGTATAATATTCGTTTGCCTTAACTTAGCGCAAAGACGCTTGGTTATTTAGCAGTCAAAATGTGACTTCAAATACACAAATCTCTTGCTGAAAACATTGCTAGTCAGTCCACATAGGGCTAAAATGTGAGCGCAAACGATTAAATATGATTTATATGTAAACCGCTGAAATATAGCGGTTTTTGTGTTTTCTTAACAGGTTGATGGCAATTTCTCATCAGATAGAAAAAAGATAAAATTCATCGACCGATGCTGCTACGCACCCTTTTGTCGCACTTGGATCAACCGCTGCCGAGACACTTAGCGCCAATTTTAGATTGCTAGGTGTGAAACCATTAGAGCATCAGGTACATCCAATACGACATATTTCAGTAGCTCGATACAGGACACCATTTATGGCCACGATAAAAGACGTTGCTCGCTTAGCCGGCGTTTCCACTACGACAGTTTCGCACGTTATCAATAAAACGCGTTTCGTTGCAGAAGCAACGCAAGAAAAAGTAATGAAAGCCGTTGACGAGCTAAATTACGCGCCAAGTGCCGTTGCACGCAGCCTAAAATGCAACTCAACTCGTACGATTGGCATGTTAGTAACTCAATCAACTAACCTATTTTTCTCAGAAGTGATTGATGGCGTTGAGAGCTACTGTTACCGCCAAGGCTATACTCTGATTTTATGTAACACAGGCGGGATTTACGAAAAACAACGCGATTACATTCGTATGCTGGCTGAAAAGCGCGTTGATGGCATCCTAGTGATGTGTTCTGACTTAACCGAAGAACTAAAAGAGATGCTTGACCGTCATGCGGACATTCCTAAAGTGGTCATGGATTGGGGCCCAGAGAGCTCACAAGCAGACAAGATCATGGATAACTCAGAAGAAGGTGGCTACATTGCAACCAAACATCTGATTGACAATGGCCATACGGATATCGCTTGTCTAAGCGGTCATTTTGAAAAGCTTGCTTGCCAAGAGCGCATTGCAGGTTTCCGTCGCGCAATGAGCGAAGCGAACCTAGCTGTAAATGAAGACTGGATCCTTGAAGGTAACTTTGAATGTGATACGGCCGTATTAGTTGCAGATAAAATTACCGCAATGGACAAGCGCCCGACGGCGGTATTCTGTTTTAACGACACAATGGCTCTAGGCCTAATGAGCCGCTTGCAACAAAACGGGATCAAAATTCCTGAAGATATTTCAGTGATCGGCTACGACAACATCGAGCTTGCAGAATACTTCTCTCCACCGCTAACGACTATCCACCAACCTAAACGTCGTGTTGGTAAAAATGCATTCGAAATTCTACTTGAGCGTATCAAAGATAAAGAACACGAAAAACGAATTTTCGAAATGCAACCTGAGCTTGTAATTCGAAATACTGTGAAAAAAATGAACTAAATTTTACTGTATTTAACCGTGTTAAATAAGCGCTCTACAGGGGCGCTTATTTTTTTTGGAAAAATTAAGCATTCTCTAATACTTCACACCGCTCTAATAACAATTGACTAACGTTAACTCCCTGTTTTATATAAATGTAATATATATTAAGAACTCCTTTTCAAAGGCCAATTTGCACCTTTCCATATGCAAAATAGAGCATTCAATCTATCATTTTTATTGAACCAAAATCACATTTTTAACGCTAAACCGTGATGTTAATTCAATATAAGAAGTATGCTCATTGTGTCACGCACAGGGCAAACCATTCGAAAGAGTGGGACGCAAAGCCTCCGGCCTGAACCATATTACGATATGGAAGGTAGCGGGGTTACCGATGGCAAGTGTGTAAGCAATGACTTTACTCTGTAATGACATTGTTTTTACGCATGTTTGCTACTCTCTCGGACCTGACTTTTGGTGGCGTAATATTAATTACACCGAGATAACAAAACATGGATAAACCGATACTCAAAGACTCTATGAAGCTATTTGAGGCACTTGGTAATATCAAGTCGCGCTCAATGTTTGGTGGCTTCGGACTATTCGCTGATGAAACAATGTTTGCACTAGTGGTAAACAATCAGCTTCATATCAGAGCAGACCAAAAAACTTCATCTGACTTCGAGAAACAAGGGCTAAAGCCTTACGTTTATAAAAAACGTGGCTTCCCAGTCGTTACAAAGTACTACGCTATTTCCAGCGATTTATGGGAATCAAGCGAACGCTTAATCGAAGTAGCGAATCAATCATTGAAAAAGGCAAAGCTTGAGAAAGAACAGCAAGCAAGTACAAAGCCTAACCGTTTGAAAGATTTGCCTAACTTACGACTGGCTACCGAGCGCATGCTAAAAAAAGCCGGCATCGAATCCGTAGAGAAGCTTGAAGAGGAAGGTGCGCTTAACGCCTATAAAGCGATAAGAGATACGCACTCTGCAACCGTCAACATTGAGTTGCTATGGGCACTAGAAGGTGCTATCAACGGCACTCATTGGAGTGTGGTACCTCAAGCTCGCCGAGATGAGTTGATGAACGGCCTCCAATAAAAGTCGGCCTAAAAACTATCTTGTAAAACCGCAGTCTAATCTGCGGTTTTTTTGTGAAATTTTTTCGGTTTTCCTACTGTCTTATTACATATATCCCAAATTGGAATCAAAATTATGAATAAGAAACTGATATTAGGTCTCATCCTACTAGCGGCTATCGTCTTTTTAGGTATTAACTTTGGCCAGTATTTAACCTTAGAGAATGCAAAAGCCCAACAAGAAGCACTAACTACATATATCGATCAGAATTTTGTATTCTCGGCTGCGATTTACTTTTTTACCTACATTGCAATTACCGCTTTTTCTATCCCAGGAGCGGCAGTAGTCACCTTACTTGGTGCAGCCTTATTTGGTTTTTGGACAAGCTTGCTACTTGTTTCTTTCGCTAGCACTATGGGGGCAACACTGGCCTTCTTGAGCAGCCGATACTTATTGCGTGACTGGGTACAAAACAAATTCGGAAATAAACTCAACGCAATTAATCAAGGTGTCGAAAAAGACGGAGCTTTTTATCTATTTTCCTTGCGTCTAATCCCTGTATTCCCTTTCTTTCTAATCAACTTACTGATGGGCTTAACACCGATGTCTATAGGTAGATTTTATCTCACTAGCCAAATAGGTATGCTGCCAGGCACAGCCGTATATCTGAATGCAGGTACTCAATTAGCAACAATTGAAAGCCTATCGGGCATTGTTTCACCCGCAGTATTAGCGTCTTTTGCGCTATTGGGACTATTTCCAATCATCACTAAATGGGTTATGAATAAAGTAAGGCCGACACCAAGTCAGCAAAACTCGTAATTGGTGAAGTGGGTATTTTGATGAAAATATTTATCGCTAAAAACCCAGCAGAAGCACACATTGTATGTGAGCTGCTTAAAGTGGAAGAAATTTACTGTGAAGTTCGTGGAGAAGGTATTTTCGGCTTAAAAGGAGAACTGCCGTTTGGTGATGATACCGATCCTTATGTGTGGCTTTTTGACACGGCACAAAAGATGAAAGCTGAAGAAATAGTAAAAGCATATCGAAAACAATCCGATAGGCATGAGTATCAAGATTGGCAATGCCCAAAATGTCATGAAATAAACGAAGGGCAATTTGGTGCATGTTGGCAATGTGGATATCAACTAGGAGAGCTATAGCGGCTCTCCTATTCAGTGGATGTACTCAGTTCTAAGCACATACAGCTTGCTGTTTAATAAACTCGATGGAGTGTTGATTGAAGTCTTCTGGACGCTCTACATTGCATACATGACCACAATTCGGGATTTCTCGTAGAATGCTGAGTTTATGTGCTGCAACCATTTCTTTGACAGGTTTAATAAACATGTAATCCCTGTCGCCCATTAAGTAGAGAGTCGGAATGGGTAACTCTCGATCTTTAAAATATTTCATTAACGGATTTACATCAGCAGCAAGAATAAACCAACGTTTAAATTCTTTTTGGCAAAGCTTCTTGGCTTCGCGAATAAAAAGGTGGCGAGATTCTCGTTGGCTTCTTTGAGGCATAACAATATAAGCGAACAGTTTGTAGAGCCACATGTACGGTAGGATATGCTTACAAAAATTACCTAATTTCACTAATATCTGAGAACGAGTGTTAAGCCTTGTGACAGCACCGCCGAGCACCATCGAACGTACGCGCTCTGATGACAATTCAGCAAGGTTTCGAACAATAATAGTACCAAGCGACATACCGACAAAATGAGCGGATTGGATCTTTAAATGGTCCAATACTTTCAAAATATCTTGGGTAACTTCCGTAAAGGTATAACGACTAGCAATGAGCTCTTTAAGTAACTGATTTGACTTTCCATGACCTCTTAAATCGATCAGCAATAAGTTAAAGTGTTGCTTGTAAGCTTTAATTTGCTTGAACCAGATAGAAGAGCTACCACCAGCACCGTGCACAAATACAACCCACTCATTACTAGTAGGGTGCAAATAGGTTTTATGAAAAAGTAGCGGCTGGGTCATATTGAGTATCAAAAAGATCGTGCTATTGAGTAAAAAGCCATCCTACCACACTCCCCTTACTCAAGATAATAAAGGCACCTCATTCGGTGCCTTTCGTTACAATTTTAAGTCAAACTAACGCTGAGTGGTAAAGCTGCAAATAAGATTCTGCGGCCTTTTGCCAACAAAAGTCTTGTTGCATCGCGTGCAACTGTACTTTATTCACTTCAGGCTCGTTTTGAGCGTAGAGCAACAGTGCCCTTAGCATCGTTAACAACAATGCCTGCGGTGTCGGTTCGAAAAAAACAAACCCCGTTGCTTCAGATGGGTTTACATCATAATCGCTAACGCTGTCCTTTAAGCCACCAACACCGCGTACTATCGGTAATGTCCCATAAGCCATACTATAGATTTGGTTTAAGCCACATGGTTCAAACTCAGAAGGCATCAAGAAGAAATCAGAACCAGCTTCAACGATATGCGCAAGTTCATTGTCATACGCTTCTACAAAGGCAAATTTGCTAGAAAACTGCGCGGCAACCTCTCGTAACTGAGCGGCAAGAACAGGGTCTCCGGTCCCAACGACAACTAGCTGAACATCGTGCTTCAAAAAATCGGCCAAAGCAGGCAACAAGTAATGAACGCCTTTCTGCTGGGTCAACCGACAAACCATACCGAACATAGCTACATTTTTTTCGGGCAAATTTAGTCGTTGTTGTAATGCTTTTTTACAAGCTTTCTTCCCTTGCGACATACTTTGCTGGTCGGCGCAGTAATTAACCGGCAAGTAGGTATCAGTTTCCGGATTCCAAGCGCTGTAATCACAACCATTCAAGATGCCGACTAAGTCCTGCGCACGTTGCTGAAACTCCCAAGCCATGCCGTGACTGCCAAGCTCTGTTTTTAGTTCCTCTGCGTACGTAGGGCTAACCGCGTTTATCTTATCTGCATTCATTACACCAGCTTTAAGCATCGTAATATGCGTTGCACTCACCGCAGCATCGGGAACGTTTCTACAATGAAACTCTGGCAAACACTGCACGTCTTCATAACTAAATACGCCTTTAAAGACCGCATTGTGAATTGAAATGACGCTTTTAGTATGAGCAAAAAACGGATCATTGCCATACCTGTGCTTGAGCAAAAATGGAACAAGACCTGTGTGCCAATCGTTCGCGTGTATGATATTAGGTTGAAAGGCGAGCTTGGGTAACATATCGAGACATGCTGCACTAAAAAACGCAAAGCGCTCGCCGTTATCAGTATACGCTTGGTTGTTCTCCGCATACATTGATGGTCGATTGAAATACGGCGGACAATCAATCAGGTAAACAGGATTTTGACCTAACATGAGCCGCAAAACTCGATACTCCGTATGCGGCCATGATGTTAATTCTGTTTCTAATACAACTTCTGCGTCTGCGAGTTTATCAATACTGCTGTACGCAGGGATGGTAATTCTTACGTCTTGCTGTAGGTTTTGAAGGGCTTCCGGTAGTGCCTTGGCAACATCTGCCAAGCCACCACTTTTAATGAGGCCTTCAACCTCAGAAGCTACAAACAGAATAGATAAGTTGTTAGTAGCCAACTCGAGCTCCTTTCGGAATAACAACAATGCCCTCCTCAGACACGTGGAAGTGTTTTTTATCTTCTTGAAGATTCACACCAATCTGAGCACCAGGAGCAATATCGGCATCCTTGTCGACAATCACACGACGTAAAACACAGCCTTCGCCAATTTTTACGTCACCAAGAAGTATACATTCGCTGATATCGCAAGCAGAAGCAATATTACTGCGAAAACCAAGCACCGACTTTTCGATTCTTGAGCCTCTAACATAGCTGCCATTACACACTAAACTATCGATTATCTGCACACGACCATTATCAGAGTCGGTAAATGTCGCAGGTGGCAATGGTGGGTAGTAGGTGTGCAATGGCCATTTACGGTTGTACAGCGAAAATGGTGCATCTTTTTCTAGCAGATCCATATGCGCTTGCCAGTACGCATCAATAGTTCCGACATCACGCCAGTACACCTCTTCTTTTTCGCCACTGATTTTGTTGGTACTGAAGTCATACACGAACACATCACCTCTAGGGAAAATCTTTGGAATGATGTCCTTTCCAAAATCATGTGATGAAGCTTCATTATCCGCATCTTCGACCAACTCTGAGAACAGTACCTGAGCTTCAAAAACATAGTTACCCATTGAAACTAAAGCGTAATCTGGGTCCCCAGGAATCGATTTCGGATTTGCTGGTTTTTCTTCAAAGCCAATCATACGACCTTCGCTATCCACTTCGATAACCCCAAATTGCGACGCCTCTTTTAGTGGCATGCGCAATGCAGATACCGTCAGAGAAGCCTTCTTTTCTGAGTGGAAGTTCAGCATTTGTTTGATATCCATCTTGTAGATATGGTCAGAGCCAAAAATACAAACTTGCTCTGGTTCCTCTAATTCCATAAAACGCAGGTTTTGATAGATCGCGTCCGCCGTCCCTTCGTACCAACGTTTACCAGTACGCATTTGAGCGGGAATAGGATCGATAAAGCGGTCTGTAATGCCGTTGATGTTCCACCCCTTTTTTAAGTGATGGAATAAAGATTGAGATTTAAATTGGGTTAGGACGTAAATGCGCATCAGATCCGCATTAACAAAATTGTTTAGAGCAAAATCGATCAATCGATAACTACCACCAAACGGTACCGAAGGTTTACTGCGAGATTCCGTTAAAGGTCTCAAACGAGAGCCTTCACCGCCAGCAAGAATCATTCCCAAAACACCAGCCATTTGTTGTTCTCCATATCGTTATAGCTTGGATTTGGTACTCGCTTGAATGAGTCATACTCGGGGAGTCAAGCGAATACATTTAGCAACCGTCTCTGAGTTTCTGTGAACTCTTACAACACGGATAAAAAAGCTACGGCACTTCCAGTATGCAACGTCCACTCTTTCCTTATTTTTTGACGCAAACAATGCACACAGTTGCACTAATTTTTGTAATAAATTATCTAAGCGGGTTCTAAATTACAATTTTTAATACGCCATTCTGTGTACCATACAGCTCTTGCGTACTCAAGACGATATCTAGATCACACATGGAAAAGCAAACGATTACATTGTGAAAACAATTTACGAACGGATTCACTACACCGCCGATTTTTTAGCCCAATGTATAACAAATATGTGAATGCAAAATGAAAGTTACAACGAATATTTTTTACATAAAAAATACATCAGCGACTACGAAATATTGATACTGGGATCTTCTCGCGTCAGCAAAACTCAGTCAAAGCAGCAAAGATCTATACGAACAACACAGTGGCCTTTACGCAAAAACAAAACGCAAAAAAGGCAGCGATATCGCTGCCTTTTTACATTACTTAGATCGTACGTTTTTATGCTTTCGCTTTTTTACGCTTATCAGTGACTTCCCACTTACCGTCAACAAAGAGCGCTGTCCAACCAGATGGTTTGCCATTCTCTTCCGAACGAACGTAGTTCTCTTTTGTTTTACGGCTAAAGCGTACAACAGCAGGACGACCATCAGGATCTTCTTGCGGCGCAGTTGCTAGGTATTTGAACTTCTCAGGTAAACGCTCTTCAAAACGCGCCAGTTCAGCAACCAAAGGAGCACGTGTCTCGCGCGATTTAGGGAAGTTGCTTGCCGCCATAAATAGCCCCGAAGCACCATCACGAAGCACAAAATACGCATCTGAGTTTTCACAAGGTAACTCAGGAAAATGAACAGGATCTTCTTTCGGTGGCGCGACTTCGCCATTCTTAAGAATCTTACGAGTGTTCTTACACGTTTCGCTCGTACAATCCATGTATTTACCAAAGCGACCGTTCTTAAGCACCATATCAGAGCCACATTTGTCACATTCAACAACTGGACCATCGTAGCCTTTTACTTTGAACTCGCCGTATTCAACAAGGTAGCCTTCACAGTTCGGGTTATTACCACAAACATGCATCTTACGCTTGTCATCAATCAGGTATGCGTCCATCGCTGTTTCACAGATCGGACAACGCTTTTTAGCACGAAGAGCTGCGGTTTCAACGTCTTCTTCTAGAACGTTAATAATACCTTCTTCGTCACCCAAGTTGATGGTTGTCTTACAACGCTCTTTTGGTGGTAACGCGTAACCTGAACAGCCTAAGAACACACCTGTCGAAGCAGTACGGATGCCCATTGGACGGCTACACGTCGGACACTCGATATCCGTCATGACAATGTGATTTAACTTCATACCGCCTTCTGACTCATCTAGCTCCGCTTTTTCAAGATCGCCAGTAAAATCAGCAAAGAAGTTGTCTAACACAGCTTTCCAGTTCACTTCACCTTCAGCGATTTGGTCCAATTTCTGTTCCATACGCGCAGTAAAGTCGTAGTTCATCAAATCGTTAAAGCTGTCATCAAGGCGGTCAGTAACAATTTCACCCATTTTTTCAGCGTAGAAACGGCGCTGATCAACTTTCACGTAGCCACGATCTTGAATCGTAGAAATGATCGATGCGTAAGTCGACGGACGACCAATGCCTCGTTTCTCCAGCTCTTTAACCAGTGCTGCTTCAGTGTAGCGCGCAGGTGGCTTTGTAAAGTGCTGTTTAGGGTCAAGTGACTCTAAGCTTAGCTTATCGCCAAGTTGTACCGCTGGAAGGATTGTATCCTCGTTTTTGCCCATTGGACGCTGTACACGAGTCCAGCCGTCAAATTTAAGGATACGGCCTTTCGCTTTAAGCGTGTATTCTGCCGCTTTTACGCTAATGGTTGTTGAATCGTATTCTGCTGGCGTCATTTGACACGCTACAAACTGATTCCAAATCAAAGCGTAAAGTTTGTGCGCATCAGCATCGACACCTTGCAGGTCTTCCGCCTTAACACCCACATTTGAAGGACGGATCGCTTCGTGCGCTTCCTGTGCTCCTTCTTTGCTACCGTACGTCAATGGTTTCGCTGGTAGGTACTTATCACCAAACTCAGAACCAATAAAGTCACGTACAGCGTCCACAGCCTCGGCACTTAGGTTAGTCGAGTCAGTACGCATATAAGTGATGTAACCGGCCTCATAGAGGCGCTGAGCTAGCATCATGGTCTTTTTCACGCCGTAGCCCAGACGTGTACTTGCTGCCTGTTGAAGCGTAGAGGTGATGTAAGGTGCTGAGGGCTTGCTCTTTGTAGGGCGGTCTTCACGCTTACATACTTCGTAACTTGCATTCTCAAGTACAGACATCGCTGCTTTGGTTTCTGCCTCATTAACTGGCTTAAACGCAGAACCGTCTTTCTGAGCAACAAGCAGTTTAAAGTCCGCTTTGTCTTTCGTTTTCGTATTCGCATGAATGTCCCAGAATTCTTCTGGTACAAACGCGTTAATCTCACGCTCGCGCTCAACTAACAGTTTCACCGCAACAGACTGCACGCGACCAGCAGATAAACCACGAGCCACTTTTTTCCAAAGTAAAGGTGAAACCATAAAACCAACGACACGGTCCATGAAGCGACGTGCTTGTTGGGCATTTACACCATCCATGTTCAGCTCGCCAGGTGTCTGGAAAGCTTGTTGGATCGCGTTTTTCGTAATTTCGTTAAAAACTACACGTTTGTATCGCTCTTCATCGCCACCGATGATCTCACGAAGGTGCCATGCGATTGCTTCCCCTTCGCGGTCCAAATCGGTTGCGAGATAAACGCAATCTGCGTCTTTGGCGAGTTTTTGTAGTTCGTTGACAACTTTTTCTTTGCCTGGAAGGATTTGGTAATTCGCTTCCCAGTCATGATATGGGTTAATCCCCATCTTTTTGATCAACGCTTTGCGGTCTTTCTCTTTTTTAACGCGCGCTTTCTCTTCCGGACTCATCCCTTTAGTTGAGATGGCTGCGGCTTTTTTCTCACCAGTGCTTTGACCGGCCGTAGGCAGATCACGCACATGACCAACACTAGACTTAACAATAAAGTCTTTACCAAGGTACTTATTTATCGTCTTTGCCTTGGCTGGTGACTCCACTATAACGAGTGATTTACCCATAACTGACTCTAACGTCCTTCATAATAATGCGGGTAGAAACCTTGTTTAAAGGCCACCCGCATAATGTTCTATTTCATTGCTTCTTTTTTTACTATTGTGCGAGATGAAAAGAAGATCAACTGCTTTTTTGAAATTCAGATCCGATTGGTTGACAATTCATCGTCTTTATACTTCAAAGAGACAGGGTTCTGAAAGGTATTGAGCGGCATATCTAAACAGGCAAACTTAGCATCCGCTAATCCAATGCAATAAATTTTGTTACCCATCACAAAATAGTTTGGTTCAATGCTCTGCCATCTTCCTCCGCATCATGCTTATACTCTAAAAATTGATCTGTTTAGTCTTACTGAACGATTGACTGAATTAATCATGCAAACCCATTTTAGTTGTAGGTATACTCAGCGTTCTTAACTGAATAGGATGGTAGAAAGAATATGTCTGATAGAACGTTTATCGAAGAGTTCGACCTTCTTTTGATCGCTAACCAAATCATCCAAGAGCACGATGATTACATCGAGGGGATGCGAGCAACAAGCGTAGAAGAAAAAGAAGGTGTTTTAGTTTTTAAAGGTGAATACTTCCTTGATGACAAAGGTTTACCAACTTCAAATACGACTGCAGTATTCAATATGTTCAAATACTTAGCGCATCACCTTTCTAAGGAATTTACGCTGGTTAAATAGTATTGGGAAACAAAAAAGCCAGAGTGTTATCCACTCTGGCTTTCCTGTTTTAGGTCAGAATATTTAGCAACTTAAAGCCTTAAGTTTGTCGAAGTAGTCAGGGAACGTTTTCGACGTACACTTTGGATCGTTAATCGTCACAGGCGTATCACTAAGTGCCACCAGCGAAAAACACATCGCCATACGATGATCATCGTAAGTATCAATCGCTGCATGCTTTAACTGAGAAACAGGTTTGACGATGATGTAGTCTTCCCCTTCTTCCACTTCCGCACCAACTTTACGTAACTCAGTCGCCATAGCTGACAAACGGTCTGTTTCTTTTACACGCCAGTTATAAACGTTACGAATAGCGGTAGTGCCTTCGGCAAATAACGCTGTTGTCGCGATGGTCATTGCAGCATCAGGGATATGGTTGTAATCCATATCAATGCCTTTTAATTGACCAACACGTGAAATTACGTAGTCATCACCCCATTCAATTTCTGCACCCATTTTTTCAAGCGCATCAGCAAATTGAATATCACCTTGAATGCTGTTTTTACCGATACCCGTTACTTTAACTTCTCCACCTTTGATGGCTGCCGCCGCCAAGAAGTAAGAAGCAGAAGACGCGTCACCTTCAACCAAGAAATCACCTGGAGCGATGTATTGCTGACCGGCTGGAATCACAAACTCTTGATAGTCGTTGTTGATCACATCGACCCCAAACTGCTTCATAATATGCAGGGTGATATCGATATAAGGCTTAGAAACCAAATCGCCTTCGATGTTGATGCGAATTTCACCTTCAGCCAATGGCGCAGACATTAAGAAAGCGGTCAAGAACTGACTTGAAATGGACCCATCGATAGAAACTGTACCTGCTTTTAGGCCAGTACCAATTATTTTGAGAGGTGGAAAGTTCTCGTTTTCCATGTACTCAACGTTCGCACCAGCATCTTTCAGTGCCGTGACAAGGTGACCAATTGGACGCTCTTTCATACGAGGTTCGCCCGTCAGTACATACTCCCCTTCTCCAAGACAAAGAGCCGCAGCTAATGGTCGCATCGCAGTGCCAGCATTGCCGAGAAATAATTCTACTGGTTCTGAGACAGAAAACGGACGCCCAAGGCCTTCAACGAGACATTCTGTTTTATCTTCGGAAAGTTGGTATTGAACGCCTAGTTTAGTCAGCGCATTCAGCATATGACGAATATCATCACTGTCGAGGAGATTAGTAAGGCGAGTTCTGCCTTTAGCAAGAGCAGCAAGTAAAAGAGCTCGATTAGAAACGCTTTTAGAGCCAGGAAGGTTCACTTCCCCTTGAATTTTATTGATAGGTTGTAACGTTAGGCTTTCCATTAAAAGTTGATAATCCTTTGTGCCCTCAACATACGATTTTTTATGAGGGCTAAACAATTCTTCGTGAATTCAGACTACCCAAAAAAACACGACAAAACCAGAGTAAATCGGCGCTAATTTATGAATATCCTCAAGCAGCCTAAAGATACAGAATTAAAGGCATTGCCAGCGATGTAAATAAGAGCGAAAGAAGTACGGCGAAACAGCAAACTATTTCGACTTTATTTGACGATAAGCCAGCCCGACTGTACATGCCTGATTAAGCTTCGTTAGGCTAAAACAACCTAGGGTTAATAAGTGATATCAACCCTGACTCCATCATCAAAATATAAGATACGAACTTCATCCCCTCGACTAAATAACATATTTTTATCAACATCTTGGATGACATTAATTAGCTTATCACCCTTCACTTTGATGAGTAGCTCAACTAACTTATATTCAACCGTGTATTGGTAATTACTTTGGTTTTGAGCAACTGCGGCACCTGCAAGCGCACCCACTGCCGTCGCGACTTCTCTTCCCGTACCGCCACCAAATTGATTACCGACTAAACCACCGATAGTGGCACCAAGTAGTGTCTTCCAACCGTTACTTTTCGATTGAACAACCTCTTGTTGAGTAATATAACGGACAGAGTCAATCTTCCCGTAAACTACTTCATTAACTGGCTTGGCAACATTTCTTTCATAGGCTGCGTTGGCGACAAGTGGTAAAAACAGTATGATCCCAAGCCATACTTTTACGATATTTCTTAACCAGGTCATCATAAACTCCTCTGACTCCAATGTTGGTAACGACTTCTTATGGCTATTTATTTAACTGAACTCGATGAAACGTTCAACTTTCCCTCACCCTATAAAGCACTCAGCGACCCCAATGGTTTGCTGGCTTTTGGTGGTGACTTAAACCCCATGAGAATCCTCAATGGTTACTATCAAGGCATTTTCCCTTGGTATGGTCCTGGTGAACCTATTTTATGGTGGAGCCCTTCTCCGCGCGCTGTGTTTGACCCATTGCAGTTTAAGCCATCTAAAAGTCTCAAAAAATTTCAGCGTAAACATAACTATAAAGTAACACTCAATTTCGCGACAGAAGAAGTGATTAGACTATGTTCTTCAACACGCCCTGCAGAGGAAACATGGCTCAACGAGGAAATGCAAGCTTCCTACATTGAGTTAGCCAAACTTGGTCACTGTCACTCTGTAGAAGTATGGCATGACAACAACCTGATTGGCGGACTATATGGCATCTGCGTGGGCCAACTTTTTTGCGGGGAGTCGATGTTTAGCCTAAAAGATAACGCATCCAAAATTGCATTGTGGTACTTATGCAACCATTTGGCGTCAAAGCAAGGTCAATTAATCGATTGCCAAGTTATGAATTCTCACTTGGCATCACTTGGCGCATTTGAACTTGAGCGTGACGAATTTATGCAAAAACTACTATCTTTAAGAGAAAAGCAAACACTATTTGATGCCTATCAGCCCCAAGTTTTGCAGGATTCAGTATGAGTACGGATATACAACATATTCGAATAGGGTTGACGAATAATCACCCTTGTAGTTATTTGCCTGAACGGCAAGAGCGGGTTGCGGTGGCGCTTGATGAAAGGCTGCATACTGAAGAAAATTACCAGTTGCTCATGGCTAACGGTTTTCGTCGTAGCGGAGATACCATATATAAACCGCATTGCGAGCATTGCACCGCTTGCCAGCCAATTCGAGTCTCGATTCCAGACGTTAGACTATCAAAAAGTCAGAAGAGGCTGCTTAATAAAGCACTGTCTTTACGCTGGGAAATGAAACCTGAAATGGATGAGGAATGGTTTGAGCTTTACAGTCGGTACATCTGCAAACGGCATAAAAACGGCACTATGTACCCACCAAAGCGTGATGAGTTTGCTCGATTTGCTCAAACCAGCTGGCTGACAACGTCGTTTTTACACATTTACGATGAATCAGATCAATTGCTCGCCATAGCAGTGACAGATTTGATGCCACAATGCTCGAGTGCTTTTTATACTTTCTTTGACCCTGACTACGAGTTATCTCTTGGGACATTAGCGGTGCTTTATCAAATTAAATACTGCCAAGAAAACAAACAACAGTGGCTATATTTGGGATATCAGATTGATGAGAGCCCAGCAATGAGCTACAAAACACGCTTTCAACGCCACCAAAGGCTAGTAAATCAGCGTTGGCGAGGGTAGAATACGCCTCAACTTTACATAATTACTATTTAGCGGCAGAATATAGCCCGCTAATATTGCCTAATTTCTAAAGAGGATTAAATGGCTAAAGAAGACGTAATCGAGATGCAAGGCACAGTCCTTGACACTCTACCAAACACTATGTTCCGTGTTGAACTTGAAAACGGTCACGTTGTGACTGCTCACATCTCTGGCAAGATGCGTAAGAACTACATCCGTATCCTAACGGGTGACAAAGTAACTGTAGAGATGACTCCATACGACCTGTCAAAAGGCCGCATCGTCTTCCGCGCTCGTTAATCTCTGATTTTCGGATGCAATAAAAAACGGAGCAAGCTGCTCCGTTTTTTATTGCACAATTTTTTCCGATTTAGTTCAGATAACAAAGCGCACGATCTTCTCGTGCGCTTTTGCGTTTGTTACCGACTAACGATTAATGCATCGCTGTCTCTTTCTCACTTAAGTATTCAAACTCAAGCGTATCGTTGACCAGCGTTACTTTCACTGTACCGCCGTCAACTAAAGATCCAAACAACAGTTCGTTAGCCAAAGGCTTCTTAAGCTGTTCTTGGATAACACGCCCCATTGGGCGAGCCCCCATAGCTTTGTCATAACCTTTATGTGCTAACCAATGGCGAGCGTCTTGAGATACTTCCATTGAAACGCCTCTCGCATCAAGTTGCACTTGCAGTTCAACAATGAACTTATCAACCACTTGATGGATAACGCTTTCATCAAGGCTGTTAAACCAGATGATGTTATCAAGACGGTTACGGAACTCAGGAGTAAACACCTTCTTAATTTCCGCCATTGCATCGTGACTGTTGTCTTGTTGAATCAAACCAATTGATTTCTTCTCGGTTTCCGCCACACCTGCGTTAGTTGTCATAACAAGAATGACATTACGGAAGTCTGCTTTGCGACCATTGTTGTCCGTTAGCGTACCGTTATCCATGACTTGCAACAACAGGTTAAAGATATCAGGGTGCGCTTTTTCAATCTCATCAAGTAATACGACTGAGTGTGGGTGCTTAATAACAGCATCGGTTAGCAAACCACCTTGGTCATAACCGACATAACCAGGAGGCGCACCAATTAAGCGACTTACGGAGTGACGCTCACCATACTCAGACATATCAAAACGAAGTAGCTCGATACCTAGAAGCTTAGATAACTGCACCGTCACCTCTGTTTTACCAACCCCTGTTGGGCCTGCAAACAAGAATGAACCAACAGGTTTGTTGTCTACACCTAAACCTGCACGTGTCAGCTTAATCGCCTCGGACAATGCATCAATCGCATTATCTTGACCAAATACCAACATCTTCATTTTGCTATCTAAGTTTTTCAAAATGTCTTTATCTGAAGAAGAAACCGACTTCTCTGGAATTCGCGCCATTTTGGCAACCATTGATTCGATATCAGCCACTCCGACCGTTTTTTTACGACGGCTTGCAGGAGCAAGACGACTACGCGCACCAGCTTCATCAATGACATCAATAGCCTTATCTGGTAGATGGCGTTCATTAATGTATTTAGCCGACAGTTCTACCGCGGCACGCAGTGCTTTATTGGTATAACGTACTTCATGGTGAGCTTCGTACTTCGGCTTCAAGCCCATCAAGATTTTAGTTGTATCATCCAATGAAGGCTCTACAACGTCTATCTTTTGGAAACGGCGAGACAACGCACGCTCTTTCTCGAAAATGTTGCTGTATTCTTGGTATGTCGTCGAACCAATACAACGCAACTTACCGCTACTTAAAAGAGGCTTAATAAGATTTGCTGCATCGACTTGACCACCAGATGCCGCGCCTGCACCGATGATGGTATGTATTTCATCGATGAACAAAATGGCATCCTCTTCTTTTTCAAGTTGTTTCAAAATCGCCTTGAAGCGCTTTTCAAAATCACCGCGATATTTGGTACCAGCGAGCAAAGAGCCAATATCTAGTGAATAAATCACGCTGTTTTGAATAACCTCAGGGACCTGCCCTTCGACAATTCTCCATGCAAGACCTTCCGCAATAGCTGTTTTACCAACCCCTGCCTCACCCACTAGTAGTGGATTATTCTTGCGGCGTCGACAAAGCACCTGAATAGTGCGCTCTAACTCTTTATCACGTCCAATGAGTGGGTCGATGTTTCCATCTTTAGCGACTTGATTAAGATTCGTCGCAAAGCTTTCTAGGCGTTCTTCAGAATTAGGCTCTTCAACACTTTCTGAGCTAAACGAGTCTGATGATGAATCCTCACCTGCACCTGATGCTTTAGTAATACCGTGGGAGATGAAGTTAACAATATCTAATCGGGAGATGTCATTTTTCTTCAGTAGGTAAGCGGCATGCGACTCTTGCTCACTGAAGATAGCAACAAGCACGTTGGCGCCTGTTACTTCATTACGACCAGACGACTGTACATGAAAGACGGCGCGTTGTAGTACACGTTGAAAACTCAAAGTCGGCTGCGTTTCACGCGTCTCATCACTATCTGGGATAAGAGGCGTAGTTTGATCGATGAAAATATCGAGTTCGTTGCGTAAAGCGTCAAGATCCGCCTTACAAGCTAGCAGGGCTTCCTTAGCTGCATCATTTTCCAACAATGCAAGTAGGAGGTGTTCGACAGTCATAAACTCGTGGCGTTTGTCGCGCGCCCGAGCAAATGCACCGTTAAGGCTTGACTCTAGTTCTTTATTTAGCATAAGTACCTCCCGAAAAAACAACTGGGGTTGTTCGAGCAAGTCTTCTTTGTTTACGCTTGCTCCATAGTGCAAAGTAGCGGATGTTCATTTTCCCTTGCGTACATCGTAACTTGCGCTACTTTTGTTTCGGCAATTTCTGCGCTGTATGTGCCGCAAATTGCCTTTCCTTCATAGTGGACCTGAAGCATGATTTGAGTTGCTTTATCAATATCATGTGAGAAAAATCGCTCAAGCACCTCTATGACGAAATCCATAGGTGTATAGTCATCATTATTGAGTACGACATTGTACAGCTTAGGAGGCTGGACTTTCGTACTTTCTCGCTCCAGAAGATCAGAGTCCGGAGTGACCCATTCAAAATTTTTACTCATGGCAATCTAAAGATATCGTATCAAAGGGTTGATGTTTTCGACCTATAAAAACAATCTACCACAAGCGTGCAGCGCGGTGTAGTGAGTTATGGCACCGAATTCGATCTTTGATCGATAAAAGTTGCTACCTAATATAGAGACTAATGCACGTCTTGATACGGCGCAAATAAAAGATGCTTGTCGATAAGTTACACATTTTTTCTTATAAAAGAACTTTCTATTTATTGCTTTCGGACTATTGCAAACCACCCCATCATCTTCTATCTGGATCACACTTCCTCATTGAGAATACGGTAATTATCACGAAAACTTCATTTTTTATTCAGTCAGAGGATTCTTCTCCCATAGGCAACACGGACAGTATGGCTTTTTCAGTATGAGCCACCTCATAGTCAAATTGACTAAACTTCTGCGTATATACGAAAAACTGTTTGCAAATTTGTTAATCTCAAAAGTGATTTGTTTTCAATTATGTTTCTGTTTGTTGCTCACTGCTATTGACTGTCGAAATTCATTGACTACAGTGGAAAGTGTCGATGCATAAATCATCATTTTGAAACCTCTCTTCTTTAAGTGGTTTGATGAATGTGACTTATCATTGATTTGACGTTTGTTGGCATTCGCTGACAACGGTAGTACCAAGTTAAAGGTATAACTTGGTTGCAGTAACAACATCAGTAAAAAATGCATGAGGGATGTAAAGCATGGCTACAGGTACAGTAAAGTGGTTTAACAATGCCAAAGGATTTGGGTTTATTTGTTCAGATGAAGAAGAGGGAGATATCTTTGCCCACTACTCAACTATCCAGATGGACGGTTATCGTACACTGAAAGCAGGCCAACAAGTCTCTTACGAGATTGAAAAAGGTCCCAAAGGCTGTCACGCGAGTAGCGTCGTGCCTCTTGAAGGCCAAGCCAAATAATTAGAGCGCTGTCGAAATATAAAAATATTGCTCTCGAAACGCCACGTTGATGTTTTGAAGAGAAAAATAAACCCGCCAAGATAGCGGGTTTCTTACTATTTAGAGCACGTGTTACAAAAGGAACACTTACAACGCACTTATAGGATAGGAAACACGCCGAAAACGACGTGTTTTTTAACACGAACTTACTTGTTAATGATTGCGTTAAAGGTTTCGCTTGGACGCATCAATTTAGAAACCAATGCATCGTCTAGTAAGTAGTAACCTCCTAGCTCACCTTTCACGCCTTGCGCATTATTTAGCTCAGCAACGATCGTTTCTTCCTGCTCTGACAGCGCTTTTGCAATTGGTGCAAATTCAGCAGCAAGATCCGCATCATCCGTTTGCTCTGAAAGCGCTTTCGCCCAGTAAAGTGCAAGATAGAAGTGGCTTCCACGGTTATCTAGCTCACCCACTTTGCGTGACGGAGATTTGTTGGTGTCTAAAAACTCACCGGTCGCTTTATCTAGTGTATCTGCTAGAACCTGAGCCTTAGGATTGTTTGTCGCTACACTTAAATGCTCTAACGAAGCAGCAAGCGCTAGGAACTCGCCCAAAGAATCCCAACGAAGGTGATTCTCTTTTTCTACTTGTTGAACGTGCTTAGGAGCAGAACCACCAGCGCCTGTTTCAAATAGACCACCACCATTCATCAATGGAACAATAGATAGCATCTTAGCAGACGTACCTAACTCTAGAATTGGGAACAAGTCTGTTAGGTAGTCACGAAGAACATTACCTGTAACAGAGATAGTATCTAGGCCCGCTTTCATACGCTCTAGTGAGTACTTACAAGCTTCAACAGGAGATAGGATCTTAATCTCTAGACCGTCAGTATCGTGATCTGGTAGGTAGGCGTTTACTTTCTTGATGAGCTCAGCATCGTGCGCGCGGTTTTCATCTAGCCAGAATACAGCTGGAACACCTGTTGCACGTGCGCGAGTCACTGCTAGTTTAACCCAATCTTGGATTGGTGCGTCTTTAACCTGACACATACGGAAGATATCACCTTCTTCAACCGCTTGCTCTAACAGTACGTTACCTGAAGCATCAACAACGCGAACAGTACCCGCAGCGTCTAGAATGAATGTCTTGTCGTGAGAACCATACTCTTCAGCTTTCTGAGCCATTAGACCAACGTTAGGTACGCTACCCATAGTGGTTGGATCAAATGCGCCGTGCTCTTTACAGAAATCAATAACCGCTTGGTAAATACCTGCGTAGCTACGATCTGGAATCATCGCTTTGGTGTCTTTTTGTTTACCATCTGGTCCCCACATTTGACCCGAAGAGCGAAGCATTGCTGGCATAGAAGCATCTACAATAATGTCACTTGGTACATGTAAGTTTGTGATACCACGATCAGAGTCAACCATCGCAAGTTCTGGTTGAGTTTGGTAAACCGCTTGAATGGCCGCTTCAATTTCTGCTTTTTGCGCTTCAGGTAGAGACTCAATTTTTGAGTAAACATCACCGATGCCATTGTTTACATCAACGCCTAGCTCTTCAAACAGCTTACCGTACTTATCGAAAACGTCTTTGTAGTAAACTTTTACGGCATGGCCGAAAATGACAGGGTCAGAAACTTTCATCATCGTCGCTTTCATATGAAGAGACAGCAGCACGTCTTGTGCTTTCGCTTCAGCAATCTCTTTCTCGAAAAATTCAACCAACGCCTTCTTCTTCATTACTGAAGTATCAATGACTTCTTTATCTAGTAATGGGAACGCAGACTTAAGCTCTTTAACTGTACCATCATTACCGACAAACTCGATTTTGACCTCTGTTGCACCAGAGATAGTTGTAGACTTTTCGCTACCAAAGAAGTCATTGTCTGACATGCTCGCAACATGAGACTTAGATTCTGCTGACCATGCACCCATTGAGTGTGGGTTTTTCTTCGCGTAGTTCTTAACCGAAGTCGGAGCACGACGGTCTGAGTTACCTTCACGAAGTACTGGGTTAACCGCACTACCTTTGATTTTGTCGTAAGCCGCTTTAATCGCTTTCTCTTCGTACGTGCTCGGCTCTTCTGGGTAGTTTGGTAAATCGTAACCTTTCGCCTGAAGCTCTTTAATCGCCGCTTTAAGCTGAGGAACTGAAGCTGAAATGTTAGGTAGCTTGATGATATTTGCTTCTGGAGTTTGAGCTAGTTCACCAAGCTCAGTCAACGCATCGCCAATGCGCTGTTCTTCTTTTAGATGCTCTGGGAAGTTAGCGATAATTCGACCTGCTAGTGAAATATCACGAGTATCTACATTGATGCCAGACGATGCTGTGAATGATTGAATGATTGGTAGTAATGAATAAGTTGCTAGCGCCGGCGCTTCATCAGTGATGGTGTAGATAATTGTAGGTTTTTCTGTAGGCATGAAATTTCCCTATTTTTTAATCAACTTGTTGGCTGATCAACTCAGCGTCTGAGTTGGTTTAATTGACGCATTGCTGCGCGTTAGCAGTACATGTCTCCTCACTAACGCCACATGCGGTTCGCACTCTTTGTTGTAGTTTGAAGCTCTAAGCTCTGAATCCATGAGTGCACTGATATAATTAAACAAATAACACGAATTAGTCTATCATTCTGTGCGCGTTTGTTAGTTTTAGGCGCGCAAATCATATCCGATCATGAGAAAACTTAAAACTTTCAAACACAGTTCATTTACATTTTTGCAGGGTAGTTAACATGTCATCTCGTACAGGTCAGGAAAAAGGTCGCAGTCGTAACCAGTCTAAAACGGGCCATTTTAAACACTCAGGAGCTCGCAATGGCTCGAAGACTCGTACTCAGCAAGACCGCCGCCCTAATCGCCCAACAAAAAGCCAAAAGCCAAAAGTGGCCCCTAAAGATCGTAAAGTCATTATTTTCAATAAGCCTTACGATACGCTCAGTCAATTTACCGATGGCGATGGTCGCAAAACGTTAGCGGACTATATCCCAATCAAAAATGTCTATGCGGCTGGCCGATTGGACCGAGACAGCGAAGGTTTGATGGTACTCACTAACGATGGCATCTTGCAGGCGAAGCTAACGCAGCCAAAGTCAAAATCGCCGAAGACTTATTGGGTTCAAGTTGATGGCGCTCCTCAGGAGCAAGATCTTGAAAAATTGAGAAAGGGAGTAGAGCTAAAAGATGGTATGACTCTACCAGCCGAAGTTGAAGTTATTCCAAAACCACAAGTCTGGGACAGAACGCCTCCGGTTCGTTTTCGCGCAAATATCCCTACCACTTGGTTAGCCATTACCATTATTGAAGGAAGAAATCGTCAGGTGCGTCGCATGACTGCGCACATTGGCTTCCCTACTTTGCGCCTCATTCGTCATTCGATGGGTGATATCGTCCTTAACGACCTAATGCCTGGTGAATGGAGAGAAATCTCTCTCTAATAAGCAGAAAAGATAAAAGCAGGCTTAAAGCCTGCTTTTTAGATTCGTACTTTTTCAGTTAAGCCCTATCTAATGAACTAAGGGATTACTGCTCAGCAAGCCAGTTTTTAAAGGCCTCTTTTTCCGCCGGAGACGCTTTCTGGTACATCGTCTTTAATACATCAACCATTGGGCTGTCGTTCGATGCGGCTGTTGAACGGGTATCACTAGTCTCAACTCGAGGCTCGATATCACTTACTGATTGTTGATGCTGATTCACAGTTACATAACTAACGGCAACACTCGCGATACCGCCAGCAATATTGTAGTTGCGAGATTCTTGAGGGTAATTACGACCAATTTGAACACCATCTGACTCTAATACATCTTCGACCAAAGCAATAGGTTGGCCTTTGGTATCCAGTAATTGCCAATCTAGAGGCGAGATGTTGTTTTGCGCTTGGCGAAGAGTTTTAAACTCTGGCAGTTCAAACGTTAGCTTTTCGTTTTCAGCATCAAATTTAGCAACGATTACATCACTGTAAACCGTCTTAAGGTTTTCGTTAATTTCGAATGTAGGTTGATATTTGAAGACAATTTGATTCGTTCCGTCAGGTAGTTCGATTGTCTTCTCACTAGAAAAAAGACCACCTTCTAGATCTGGCTTCTCCATGTTGACGGCCAATAACTTCACGTCTTCTGGAACCACTAAAGTCGTTGCAGCGTAGAGGTTTGTACTGGCAAAAATAGACAGTGCCATTGCCACTTTTAATGATAACTGCATAGAATTTTTCATCCTTATCTTCATAGTAAAAGACCCAGCATATAGCTGGGTCTTACAATATCAAACTGGGTATTGATTACCAGTAGAAACGAGCACCAACACCGAAGTTAGTTGCGTCGTCTGTGTCTTTGTTGTCGAAGTCAGTACCTTCGAAAGTGTAACCCGCTTCTGCGAATACACGTGCCCATTTAGAGAACTTGTATTCAACACCAGCGTAGAACCAAGAAGAGTCTGCGTCTACTTTACCTGCTTCGTCAGTAGACTGAGCTAGGTACTCGTAACCAGAGTATAGAGTTGTTTTAGGAGCAACAGCGAACATACCAGCTACAACGATGTAGTGTGAATCAACTGTTGATTTACCTAGCTTATCTTCGTTTTCGTTGTAGTAGTACGTAGCACCTAGAGTGTGCTCGTTTAGTGCGTACTCAGCAGTTACTTCAAAAGATAGGTTTTCGTTATCAGTACGCTCTGTGTGAGAAACTGTTTGCTCTACACCATTAAGAACTAGTTTTTTCTCTTTAGTTACGTTGATGTCGTTGTTCGCAGTAAGTACACCAGCGTGTAGAGATAGGTCGTTGAAAGATTTACCAACGAATACTTCTAGTACTTCTTCGTTAGAATCTTTTTCGCCTAGCGCGTAACCAGCTTTTAGCCAGAACGCGTCATTTTCGTAAGCGTATTTGATTTGAGAATCGTTGTTCCAAGCGTGACCGTATGCAGTTTCCGCTGCGTTACCACCGAAGAAGTAAGAGTAATCTGCGAAGTATACGTCATCAGCCCAAGTACCTTCTTTACCGAAGCGAAGAGTACCCATATCACCCATATCAAAACCGATGATGTGGCGACGTACGTATACAGAGTCATCTGTACGCTCGCTTGAATCAGCACCTGCGTCGTAGTTGTCACCTAGAGCAACACCGATTTCAACTTCACCCAGAACTTTTAGGCTTTCGTCAACAACGTAAACCGCGTTCACACCAGTACGAGAAGAGCTAGTGTTTAGCTCTGCTGTGTGATCAGTTTTTTCTGTGAATAGAAGAGTTGGACGTAGCTGACCGTAGAAATCTACAGAACCTTCTTCAGATTTGAATACTTCAGCTGCGTTCACTGAAGTTGCAGACGCAACTACAGCTAGTGCTAATAGAGTTTTTTTCATAATTAATCCACTGCCTTTTCTTAGTTCGGGATATCCTTGTCCGGTTCCCTTTTTTTATATGTTTGAGGTAGAGCGTTAACAAAACGTTATACAGCACCTCCTCAAAATCTGGAGCTAAGAGTGCAAAAGATTATTCTGGCTGTCAAATTTTCTAAATACCAATGTAAAAAAAACAAAATACCATTATAAAACAATAACTTGATAAGTTTACCTTTATTTATTCGACGAACATCTAACCAATCTCCATTATTATTTGTAATTTACAAAATTATTAACAAATGGTCTTTTAATCCAATAAGTAAATTTAAAAAAGTAAATTACCACCTTCTAAAGAAGGTGGCTTTGTGTGAGCCCCCTAAAAGGGGGCCTTTGTTTAGTCCAGCGCCAAT